>NZ_SMUS01000029.1 GCF_004353185.1 Clostridium cuniculi
AGTGATAGAGAAAAATTAATGATATAACCGGAAGAAAGTATTATATAATAAGCTTTAGAATTTAATTATTATTGTAATAAAATTAGCGTTAAGAAGCTGAGGTAAGCGATAGCGAACTTCGAAGCTTTAGCTAATTTTATGGAAATAATAATATAAATTCTTAGCGAAATTATATGACTTAATGGAGGTTATATCATTAATTTTCGGCATCACGGCATTAACGCTTTAGTTCGCAATATTATTCAATTAGTCGTCGAAGTAGTTTATTTTTGGTACTTGTTTTGAGTTTAAGATATCAAATGATAATGGTGGGACAAATGTTCTTTGTTTGATAGATGATCTTAATTCTGCAATTCTTGTTACTCCAACATAAACATCAGATATTCTATACCATGTTGCATAATCTACAACCCCTGTTTGAGGTAAGTTGAATACACTTTGAAATACCTTAACTGCTTCTTCTGTCCTTGGACCATATACTCCATCAACTGCAGACTTAGGTATTAATGGATAGTTTTGAGCTATTCTATTCAATTGATCTTGAATTGTTTCAACTTCAGTTCCTGTAGAACCTACAGTTAAATCATATCCTGGATAAGAACTTGGACTTCCTTTTACAACCTCTGCCGTAACTAACTCAATATCATTTCCATAATAAGTAGTCAAAATCTCATACGGAGTTTTTCCTTCATCTCCAAGATATTTACTTCCCCACTGAGTCATCCATCCTGGACACTTAACATTTTTTCCATCACAATACTGAGTTAATAAAGGTTGCTTTCTACCTATTCTTCTTACATAACTTGAAAAAATATCATCAACAACTACGCTTATGCTATCATATATATTTCTTCCATAATTAAAAGCATGATCATATGCTGTTGAATTTGTAATATCATAGTCTTTACCTTTTCCCCTATACCATTCTGTATAAATTCTATTTAAGGTAAATGATATTATTGCATAAATATTAGCTCTTATTGTACTCTCTGGCCAAGTTGAATAAATCTCGCAAGATGCTACATTTTTAATATAATCTTTATATGCTACTGTGTAATTTGGTGCTGAAGTATTACTTGGTGTACCTGCATGAACAGTTATAAATTCTGGAACTACAGGTTTAGGAAGTACTACACCACTAGTTGGTGGTGGTAATGGCTTATCTACTTCCTCTGGAATTTTTGCTGGGAAATTACCATTTAGTGTGTTAGGATTTATGTTTATTACATCTGCCCTAAAATTTCTACTACTAGTATTTTTTATCAACTGACATTTTTGTATAGCTGTTTGCCCTGGGAAAATTTGTATTCCATTTATAACAAGTACCTGAAACCCTTCTCTTTCAACTCGTAAATCATACAAACTGTAAGGTGTTGGTTGTGAAGGCTCTTGTGAATATTCTAATGGAGGTGCATCTAACTCTATTGTTTGGGATTCTCCTGATGAATTTGTTACTAAATTTACTTCCTTACTCTCTCCTGTTTGGCCTGATGATGGCACTAATACTGCCTTACTTCCATCTACTGGTATATAAGTATCACCTACAAAGCATTGTACTTTTAATCTACCTTTCTCAGCCATAATTACTCCTCAATATATTAATCCATTAATATTAATATGCTTTTTATACAGCTTTAGTTACTAAAGCTATATCTCTTTTGGCTTTCTAACAAATAAATTTCCTATATTATACTCTTCATATCGATCATTACTCTCAACTTTGTTAGTTCTAGTCTTCTCCTCATAAACCTCACTTATAGTATCAAATATCCCTTGCAAATTAAAAGTTCCATATCCCCATTCTCTATTTGGATAAATATCTCCACTTCTTGTATTAGCTCCTGCAATAATATACGCCCTCACCTGTGGAGTATATATTGCTTGCTGGTTTTTATTAACTACTGCCCATTGTAAAATTAAAGCGCATCCACCTGCTACTACAGCTCCAGCTACTGATCCTCCAGTTGCTAACCCTGTTCCTCCTCCTGGTTTAATAACAGTTGCATTTATACCTCCTGCTGCTATATCAGGTTTTATTCTATTATCTCTTGTATATCCTCTACCAGATTCACTTACAACTGAATTATTATTTTGATTATAATATGATACACTAATTGAACCAGAAGATGTACTAGGAACTGTCAATGTTGTGTTTGATGTCGAATTTAATAACTTAGTTTCTTCATCTAATAATTCTCTTTGTGGTATCCACACATAATACTTTCCATCTACTATATATTTTCCTTTCAATCTAAACTTCCATATACCTTCTCTTAAATTACTTGCCTTTATAATAATTAATGAATCACCTGTTATATAATCAGGACTAATAAAATTTACAATCATTTCTGTTCCTTCATAAGTGAATTTTATTTTTTGATTTCTAGATATTTTTGATGTTAAATTATCTATTATCTCTCCTGATGGTGATACTATTGACAATACAACAATATTAGGTTTATTTATATATATTTGTACAGGTAATATATTTTGATTTTTTCCTACTCTAAGCTCTATATCTTTAACATCACCAGTATTATTAATTACTCCTTCAACATGTGTTTCTGTATTTCCCTGATTACCAGTATTAGTTACTATTAAAGTTCCAACTTGTCTTGAAAAATTTTCTATAGGTCTCTCTAAAATTCCCTCACCCGAATGTGATGACATATTAGTACCAAGTGGTATATATATAACTATTGGTCTATTAACTTCATTTCCTATGGCAACTGTATATCTTAGTGCTAAAAGTATACTCCAAGGTGTATACCCAATTTTTTTAGGATCTATATAGGAATTAAGTAATTCATCCTCACTTGCCCTTGCAAGCTTTACTACTACAAATTCACAATCTGGTGCTGCACCCTTCAACTCTGGATTAATTCCTCTAGCTCCAACAATACCTGCTACCATAGTTCCATGACCGATTTCATCTTTTGATGGAACTATAGAATATGGATCTTGACCCTTTGCTTTAGCTGATATAGCTTCTGTTATTTGTTCTTCAGTATATTCCCTTCCATATTTAATTCCATATACATTTTCAGTTGCAGGTAATGTTTGATCCCATATTCTAAATACTCTGGATGTTCCATCCTCTCTTTGAAATTCCTCACTTAAATAGTCTATTCCAGTATCAATTATTCCCACCAGTACCCCTCTTCCATTTAACCTTAAATATGGATTATTATTAAATGTAGGGGCACCACTAGCCTCAACCGGAGATATATCACTTAATGTCATTATTGGTTGTAAATCAAGATCAACTATACTATTAGCTAATTTCTCTACTTCACTAACCTCATCCTTTGGAACTATTACTATTGCAAAAGTTTCAGATATCATTACTCCTGCCACACCGGGAATTTTTAAAATTTCATTAAGTGTTTCCCTGTTAGGAACTTCGATTAATAGAACTATAGAGTGTCCATCATTCTCAATTCCATTAATACCTATACCACTTTGGTTACTTGCACTTCCTTGATTAGATTCAGTTGTGGTTGTTGCATTTATATTCGTTGCTGGATCATCTTGTCTAATTCCTACATCAATTCTAGCTCCTAACGCTTCCATTGTGGCTCTAAGGCTATTATATGCACAAACTTCACCGTATCCCCATGCTGAATCAGGATAACTTATATCTCTTCTTTCCTTTTTAGCCCCAATAATTAAATAATATTTTAATCTTTCTCCATACAGATAAGGATCGTTTTTCTTTACTATTCCCCATTGCATCATTAATGCACATATTCCTGTAACATTAGGTGTTGCCATTGATGTACCTGTCTTTCTATCATAAGACTTCTCAGGAATTGTAGAATAAATATTCTCACCTGGAGCCACTATATCTGGCTTAATATACTGTCCAATAAACGCTTCTCCTCTACCACTAAATGGAGATATATTATTAGTTAAATAATTATAACTTCCAACTGAAATAATGTTGATTACTGTTGCCGGAATTCCTAATGTATTATTTATGGTTGGATCTAAAAATTTTGTAGTTACATTTAATCCTTCTGATATTGGTAACCATATATTAAAATTCCCCTTATAATCATTAATTCTTCTAATAGTCAATTTCCATTGTCCAGATGATACAAAAGCGTTGACACCTCTAAGCATTATTCCAATTTCTCCGCTAATATCAAATGGTTTCGGTCCTGTATCATATATTTCGTAAATACTCTCCCCTATTCTACCGGATCTAAAACCCTCTGCTAAAAATATCTCACCACTACTTATTCCTGAAGGACTTATAATCTCTATGCTAATTCTCGGTAAAATAGATTTATATATGTTTAACGCTATAATGGTTTCTGCATCACCAACATTAAAATACACATTATTCTCAGGATTTAATGTACCAGAAATATGATGTGCAGCCTCTCCCTCATTTCCAGCTGCTATTACTATAGTTTGTCTCTCTAAAGCTGCCGTTATACTTATATATCTCTCTAATAAACTACTCCCATTATGTGCACCATCATTAGTACTTAGACTCATATTTACAACTAGTGGTAGTCCTAATTCTTTTGATTTATCATTTAAAAATTTAAGTCCTCTCATTATTTGAGTACTAAGTGCAAATCTGGTTCTTGCAGCTTTAACCATAGCTATGGAGCTTTTAGGTGCTACTCCATAAAATTTTTTATCTATTTTCCCTCCAGCACAAGCAATACCTGCTACATGAGTTCCATGACCAACTAAATCTACAGAATTTACTACCGAAGATGGATTTGCTGACTGTAATGCTTTATTTATAGTCTCACTATCATATATTTTTCCACCCTGCTCTAAATCATAAATATATTTAATTCTAGTAGTTCCATCATCATTTATAAATGCAGGATGAGTATAATCTATTCCAGTATCTATAAATCCAACTAAAATTCCTTCACCATCTAAATCATATGAACTCACAGCTTGTGGAATACACGATACTCTATTAGCTTCCGAGTCTGTTGTATATAAACTTTTAGGAAGTTCTATATATTGAATACTAGGATTTAATGCTAAATCTATTAATTTATCCACAGGAATTGTTACAATTCCAAAATTATATCCCAAATCTTCATATTTTCCTCCTAACTTATCCACAGATTCAGCTACTTTATCCACACTATCCCCAGAGATTATAGTAACCTCTATTTCTTGTTCAACATTTTTTAACATGAAACTATTTGATATATTTAGTTTTCCTAAAACTTCAATGGGAAAGTTTTTTAATAATCCTAAATAGTTTTGATTCGAATAATTAGTTTCTATAAATATCATCCCCATATAAAATTGATTTATATAGTATATGCTTATCTATTAATTTTTGTATTAAAAAAAGTGCCCTTAAGCACTTTATTATAATTTGATTTCTATTCTTTCTAACTTTGCAATTACTGATATTTCTCTAGATTCTACAGTTTCTGTCATAAGAGCTCCCCCGTTGCTTACAAGAAGTAACTTTGAGTTTCCTAGACTCTTTATTTGTCTTATTTTTCTACTTCCTTTATAATCAACTAAGAATATTCCATTATTACTTATTTCCTTTACTAAATGAGCAAAAGCTAAATCTCCTTGCATCATTCTAAAACCAGACATTTCATTATCCTGAATTTCTAAATACATAACTTTATCTTGTGGAAATCCTTCTACTTTATTTGAATGAATAGGTAATTCTATTTTTCCTTTAATATTTTTTAAACTATAATCATAAATTGGAACATTCTTTAAAACAGATGAAAATGCATTATCCCATACTTCTTCTGTTTCTATCTTTGCTGGCTTTTTATTTACTGTAGCATAAGTTTTTCTTTCTTCCATTAAAGCTTCATCTGTTACAACCATACTTACATCATTTAAATCTGCATTTAAAATCTTAGCTGCCTTATCTATAAATGATTCTTGTACAATCCTTCTACCTGTTTCAACTTCGTTTATAAATTTTTCTGCAACACCTAACTTCTTCGCAAGTACCTTTTGTGTCATACCAGATTTTAATCTAGCTTCTTTTATCTTTTCACCAACTCTACTCATTGCCCTCTTCCTTTCTAACTTTTGAATACCATTCTTTTTCCTCTATTAAATGCTTAATAAGGTCATTCACCTTCCAATTAATAGATTGCTGTGTCACTACAGCCAATATTCCATCTTTAATATTTTGCCTAGTATCCATTATAGCTTTTCTAAGCTCATATTCAGATAAATTATTGTATAGTATTACCTTTTCTTTAATTGGATTATTATTAAATATTTCTAATCGCATACCAAGTAATATATCCATTAATGTCATATCACACATTTCAGGAGTTATTTCTATTATTTTATACCCTAACTCCTTTAAATTCAATAACTCTATATTAGATAATCCATATACTAAAATACACTTATTATTATCAATCATAACACTCACCCCAACATATACATATAAATTTAATTTAAGGCTGCATTAAAATTCAATGTGAAAACAATACGGAGTTATTCACATACTTATTTTAATACAGCCCTTAAAGTCTTAGCCCTAATGAAATATTATTCTTCTATTATTTCAGGCTCATCAAACTTTTCACCAAAAGTTTCTACTGTTACTTTTTTCATTACTTGATCTTCATATGGCTTATCGCTATAATCTCTCTTAGTGTTAACTATCTTTGTAGCAACATCTAATCCTTCTATTAATTTACCAAATGAAGCATATTGTCCATCTAAGTGTGGTGCATCTTCAACCATTATGAAGAATTGGCTACCTGCAGAATCTGGGTGCATTGCTCTAGCCATAGATAAACCACCTTTTGTATGTTTTAAGTTATTTGCAAATCCGTTTCTTGAGAATTCACCTTTTATACTATATCCAGGACCTCCAATTCCCATTCCTTCTGGACATCCACCTTGAATCATAAATCCAGGTATTACTCTATGGAATATTAATCCATCATAAAATCCTCTATTTATTAAATCAACAAAATTTTTAACTGTATTTGGAGCTATTTCTGGATATAACTCAGCTTTCATTATATCTCCATTTTCCATTTCTATAGTTACTATAGGGTTTTTCATATAATTACCTCGCTTTCATTTTTTGGTATAATTTATTATTATCATATTTCTATATAGTAATTCAATGTTTTAGGTAAATTTTTTATTTTTTAAGGATATAACACTATATTATAAATACTAATATATAACTTTTAATAAGAAAACTCAAAAAAAAAGCCTCGAAAATCGAAGCTAATAAAATTATAATTACTAAATAGAAATCTTTAAAATATATTATATGAAGTTGAAAAATTTTTATTTATTGTTGAAATGCAGTTCCTAAAACTACTCTTGAATAATCATTATAGTTTGATAAATTTTTAACATCAATTTGTTTAAAAATATAGTCTCGTCCAAATTTATTTATTAAGTCAGTAAATAAACATATTAAAAAAGTCGATGGAATTCTCTCTAAACCGTCGAAGTCTAAAGTTACACCTGTATCTAAATTATTCTTTACTATTTCTCTTAATAAAATAGCATCCTCTATTGAATAACTCTCTCCTAAAAACTCTTTTATTTTTATATTCATACTCATTACCCCAATCTCCTTTTTTAAATATTCTGAAAATTCTTTCTATACTAATAATATATACAAATTTCAGAATATTGTCAACTATTTAACAATTATTTTTAATAATTTTTTCTTATTATACCTACAAATAAAAAAAACGCCCTTTGGCGCTTTTTTATTTATGACTGTTGAATTAACTTTAAACTTAAATCAATAACCCTTTGATCATCTAATGAGTTATATATAGTTATGTTTCCTGTTTCCCTTCTATCTGTTAATAAGTCCTTTTCTTTTAACCTTCTTTTAATTTCTCTAGCAGTTCCTTCTCCACCATCCATTATAGCAACGTTACTTCCTACAATTTTTGCTATTGTATCTTTCACAAATGGATAATGTGTACAACCAAGAACTATAGAACTAATATCATCTTTATTATATAAACTTAATTTTTCCTCTAAATATTCCTCTAATTCTTTTCCACTTAATACTCCATTCTCAATAAACTCCATAAGTCCAGCACATGGTATTGGAATTATTTCAGCCTTTTCTTTATATTTATTAAGTAACAAATTAAATTTTTCTTGTTTAATAGTCATTGGGGTTGCCATTATTAATATCTTACCATCTCTATTTAATTCTACTGCTGGTTTTATTGCAGGCTCTATTCCAACTAAAGGAATATCTGGATATACTCTTCTGAGCTCACTTACCGCTGCACTAGTAGCAGTATTACACGCAACAACAAGTCCTTTTATTCCTTTTTCTATTAAAAAATCAACTACATTAAATGTTAAATCTCTAATCTCTTTTTTAGGTTTTACACCATATGGAGCATTTTTTGAATCTCCAAAATATATATAATTCTCATTAGGCATTATCTTTATGGCTTCTCTCATCACACTTAAGCCACCTACTCCTGAATCTAAAAAACCTATTGGTAAATCCTTCTTATCCAAGTTATCTCACTCCAATTTATATATTCCTTAACTTTATTTTATACCTTAATTAATAGTAAATCTACTTTCATTTACTATAATATATAAATTATTGTGTATTTTTCTTTAAACAAAAAGTTATTAATTATTACACATCCAAGATGGTATTGATACTCTATCATTTTCAATTATTTGCGAGTGTAACAAATCTTTCTTTTTAGCCAATTCTCTCTTAGCTGAATTTATACTTAATAATTCTTCTGCTTCTCTTATACTTTTAGCCTTAAAAACCATTGTCCATCCATCTTTATTATATTTTCCTGCGCACATAACATATTTATCTTTATTTTTATTTATTCCATTCATACTATCATAAATAAAACTATTAAGCTCTCCAATATTTTTATAATTAACTTTTACAAATATTCCTCTATTTCCTTTCATACCGCACCTCCGAACAAATGTTCATTTCTTAACTAAATAATACCAGAACATTTGTTCGTAGTCAACATTTTTTTATCTTTTTAGAGAAATTTCTACCATAACCTAAAAAAAGGAACAAGAAATTTAACTTTTTAAATCTCTTGCTCCTTTTTTATATTATTCAGCTATATTAAATACTTCTAAATCTCTCTTATCAATTTCAGATACTTTAACATCAGCAATTGCTCTTAATGTATCTAATGCTGTTATAACTCCTATATTTCTCTCAATAGCAGCTCTTCTAATTAAGAATCCATCTCTCTTAGAGTCATTACCCTTAGTTGGTGTATTAACTACTAGATCAACTTCCTTATTCTTAACAATATCTAATATGTTTGGTTCATTTTCATTAAGTCTTCTTACTTCTTCTGCATCAATACCAGCTTCTCTTAATAATTTACAAGTACCTTCTGTTGCTATAAATTTATAACCAACCTTAGCTAAATCTTTAGCTATTGGTAAGAATTCAGCTTTATCATGCTTATTTATTGTTGCTAATATTTTTCCTTTTTCCATTGATGGATACATTCCACCACCAACAAATCCTTTATATAAAGCTTCCTTAACATCTCTACCTACACCTAAAACTTCTCCAGTAGATTTCATTTCAGGTCCTAAAGATACTTCAACCTTTGGTAACTTTTGTGTTGAGAATACTGGAACCTTAACAGATACTAGTTCTGGTTCTGGATAAACATCTACTCCATATCCTAAGTCAATTAATTTTTCTCCAAGCATAACCTTAGTAGCTAAATCTACTATTGGAACTCCACTTACCTTACTGATATAAGGAACTGTTCTTGAAGCTCTTGGGTTAACTTCTATTACATAAAGATTTCCTTCAAATTCTATGAATTGAATGTTTATCATTCCTTTTATTCCTATAGCTAAAGCTAGCTTTTTAGTATAATCTAAAACTTTTGCTTTTATTTCATCACTAATATTTTGACTTGGATACATTGTTACAGAGTCTCCTGAGTGAACTCCAGCTCTTTCTAAATGCTCCATTATACCAGGTATTAATACATTTTCTCCATCAGATATAGCATCTACTTCAATTTCTCTACCCATTAAGTACTTATCTATAAGAATTGGATTTTTCTTATCTTTCATAAATGCATTCTTTAAGTAGTATGTTAACTCTTCTTCATCATGAGTTATTTCCATACCTTGCCCACCTAAAACGTATGAAGGTCTAACAAGTACCGGGAATTTTAATCTTCTTGCTTCCTCTATACCTTCTTCTAGAGTCCAAACACCTTTTCCTTTAGGTCTTGCTATATCAAACTTTTCAAGTAATTCTTCAAATTTTTCTCTATCTTCAGCCATATCAATTTGATCTGCTGTAGTTCCTAAAGTTTTAATTCCTTTTTCCTTTAAGAAGTTTGCAAGCTTAATTGCTGTTTGACCACCGAATTGAAGAATAACTCCATATGGATTTTCTTTTTCAATGATATTTAATACATCTTCTTCTGTTAATGGTTCAAAATAAAGTTTATCTGATATATTAAAATCTGTACTTACTGTTTCTGGATTATTATTAACTATTATAGTTTCAATTCCCATTCTCTTTAATGCCATTACACAGTGAACTGATGCATAGTCAAATTCTATACCTTGCCCTATTCTGATTGGTCCTGAACCTATTACTATAACTTTTTTCTTATCTGATACTTCAACTTCATCATACTGTTCATAAGTTGAGTAATAATATGGTGATAATGCTTCAAATTCTCCACCGCAAGTATCAACCATCTTATAAGCTGGTTTTATATTCCATATATTTCTTAATCTATAAATATCATCTGGACTAACCTTCAACATATCAGCTATAGCCTTATCAGAGAATCCTTTTCTCTTAAGATTTAATAACCATTCCTTATCTAAATCATCTATTTTGCTTAACTTTAATCTAGTTTCTTCATGAACTATCCATTTGAATTTTTCTAAGAAGAATATATCTATTCCAGTAATTTTAGCAATACTTTCAATTCTATAATCTCTTCTTATCATTTCTGTAAGAGCAAATAATCTTTCATCATCTGGCTTCATTACAGCTTCTTTTAATTCTTGTATACTCATTTCTTTAAACTTTGGATGATCTAAAGAATACTTTCCTATTTCTAAACTTCTGATACCCTTTAATAATGCTGATTCTAAGTTAGCACCTATAGCCATTATTTCTCCAGTTGCCATCATCTTTGTTCCTAAAGCTCTATCAGCTGTAAAGAATTTATCGAAAGGCCATTTTGGAATCTTAACTACTACATAGTCTAACGTTGGCTCAAAGCATGCATAAGTTTTTTGAGTTACTGCATTTTTAATCTCATCTAATCCATATCCTAAAGCTATCTTAGCCGCAAGTTTTGCTATTGGATATCCAGTAGCTTTTGATGCTAAAGCTGAAGATCTTGAAACTCTAGGGTTGATTTCTATAACTGCATATTCAAATGAATTTGGATTTAAAGCAAATTGTACGTTACATCCACCTTCAATTCCTACTGCATTAATTATATTAATTGATGCAGTTCTAAGCATTTGATATTCTTTATCTGATAAAGTTTGAGATGGAGCTACAACTATACTATCTCCTGTATGAATTCCTACTGGGTCAATGTTTTCCATGTTACATACAGTTATACAATTTCCATAAGAGTCTCTCATTACTTCGTACTCTACTTCTTTCCACCCTTTAACTGATTTTTCTAGTAAAACTTGCCCTATAGTACTTAATTGTAATCCTGACGCAAGAATAGTTCTTAATTCTTCTTCATTTTCAGCTATTCCACCACCAGTTCCTCCTAATGTGTAAGCTGGTCTTACTATAACTGGATAACCAATTTTGTTTGCAAAGGCCATACCAGTTTCCATATCAGTTACTATTTCAGACGTAATAACTGGCTCGTTAATTCTGTGCATCATATCTCTAAATAACTCTCTATCTTCACCTTCCTTGATAGAAGCTATTGATGTTCCTATAACTTTAACATCATACTTTTCTAATATTCCTGCATCATGTAAATCAACTGCTAAATTAAGCCCTGTCTGTCCTCCCATACCAGCAAGTAAGCTATCTGGTCTTTCTTTTGCTATTACTTTTTCAACAAATTCTAATGTTAATGGTTCTATATAAATTTTATCCGCAACTTCTCTATCAGTCATAATAGTAGCTGGGTTAGAGTTAACTAATACAACTTCTATTCCTTCTTCTTTTAACGCTTGGCATGCTTGAGTTCCTGAATAATCAAACTCTGCAGCTTGCCCAATAACTATTGGTCCTGATCCTATAACTAAAACTTTTTTAATATCTTTATTTAATGGCATTTTCTAAACCCTCCTATAGTGCATATTCCATAAATCTGTCAAATATATATTCACTATCCTTTGGACCTGCTGCAGCCTCTGGATGGAATTGAACTGAATATATTGGTAAAGTAGTATGTTTCATACCTTCTATTGTTCCATCATTGATATTTACATGAGTTGCTACAACTCCTTCTGGTAATTCGTCAACTACATATCCATGATTTTGAGAAGTAATATGAACTCTATTTCTTTCTAAATCTTTTACTGGATGGTTACATCCTCTGTGTCCAAACTTTAACTTAGTTGTTTTTCCACCTAAAGTTAATGCTAATAATTGATGTCCTAAACAAATACCAACTATAGGTTTAACTCCAACAATCTTCTTAATATTTTCTATTACAGTTCCTAAATCCTCTGGGTCCCCAGGGCCATTTGATAAAAATACTAAATCAGGATTTACTGATAATACTTCATCTGCAGTAGCTGTCATTGGGAAAACTGTTATTTTACAATTTCTCTTTTTGAAATTTCTTATTATATTAGATTTTATTCCAAAATCCATTATTGCAACATGTTTACCAGTTCCCTCAATTGTATAAGTTTCCTTTGTTGAAACTATACTAACTGCTTCTTTATTTGAAAAAGCTTTGATCTTTTCTTTTACTTCTTCTAAATTTTCATGTTCTAATGAAATAATCCCCTTCATAGTTCCATTATTTCTTAAAACTTTAGTTAAAGCTCTTGTATCTATTCCTTCTAATCCAATTATTTTATTTTGTTTTAAGTAATCTTCTAATCCAATTTCACATCTAAAGTTATTTGGGAAGCTACATTTTTCTCTCACTATGAATCCTTTTACTTTTGGTGATTGTGATTCATTATCTTCTAAATTTATTCCGTAGTTTCCTATTAAAGGATATGTCATAGTTACAATTTGCCCATAGTATGATGGGTCTGTTAATACTTCTTGATAACCAGTCATTCCTGTTGTAAATACAACCTCTCCTACGCTATCTTTTAAATATCCAAATGCCTTACCTTCAAAAGTCATACCATTTTCTAATATAAGCCTTGCTTTCATTCCTAGCCCTCCTGCAAATTAAGTATATAACAGCTAAAAATACACTTTCTAAAAGCTCTTTAATTTTAAATATATTTTATCTATTAAATTCATTATATTTTAATAAAAATAACAGAAAAGGATAGTAGGGAGACATTTAACTATGTAATCTCTCCATACTATCCTTATAATATTTAAAATCAACTTTAGAAAATTTCTTTGATAAATCGATGTAACTATTGCTATTTACGTATAACATACCTACATACTCCTTTCTGGCCTCTCTGGACCAATTTAAAGTGTACTTTTTAACTAATTAATTTATTTATTGTATATCTTTGTATATTATTCTATATGGCACATGAATTAATGTCAAGAATAAAATAGTTCAATTCGTAATTTTTTGTATAATTAGTTAATTTAGCACCTTTATTTCAAATATTTAACTGCATTTTCTATAATTATACATATTTGTGAATATTTATTCAATGCTTTTTTTAGAATTTCTCTCCCTTTTTAATCATATAAAAATAAATTATTTATATTAAATCTTCTTTTAATTGACCAATCCATTTTACTATGAACTCTATTGGATTATCATCATTACTTGGTGCTATATATTTTGATTTTTTCTTTAGTTCTTCACTTCCATTAGCTATACAAAATCCATAGTGAGCCTCTTCTAATAGTTCAACATCATTCATGTTGTCTCCAACAGAAATTATCTTAAATTCATCAAGACCTTTATATATTACTAACTCCTTTAGAGCTTGTCCTTTTGATATTCTCTTTGGTATTATTTCTAAATATACATCTGAACTTCTTACAATATCTTTATCTCCATAGTTTTCCCTTAAATATGTTTCAACAAAATCTAATTCTTCCTTTTCCCCTACAATTAAAGCTTTAGTCCATTTTTTATTCCATATACTATCATCAATATTATAAATTACGTCATAACCTAATTTGTTAAATCTTTCTGTTCTTTTACATGATTGATAAATATATACTACCTCATCACTATATATTTCTATTCCCACATTTGGACTAACTTCTTTAACTACTTTAATTATTTCTTTTCGATCTTCCTCTAAAAACTTCTCCCAAATTACTTTATCATTATTAAAATCATATACTTTTGTTCCATTGTACATAATAACAGGAAGTGTAACTTTCATTTTATGAATATGCCTTCTTATAGAAGGTAACATACGCCCAGTAGCTAAAGTGAATTCTCCTCCATTATCTACAAAATACTCTATAGCTTTTTTATTCTCTTCTGATAATTTTCCCTTACTATTTAAGAGAGTTCCATCCATATCCGAAACTAATAAATATCCATCAAAAGTCCCCATATTTTTCTCCTTTACTTTCTATTAGTCTTTAGTACTATTTTTCTCGAAATACTTCTGGGTAAAAATTTATTTCCTATAACTAATAACTTATTTTTCTTTCCTGGAATTATAATAAGTTTTCCTTTATTAAAATCTTTATAGCAAACCCTTGCCACTTCTTCTGCATCCATTAAATATTTTTTAGCAGCCTCGCTCTTTTTAATACCAGCCTTACCTTGAAAATTGGTTTTAACTGGACCTGGGCAAAGACATGCTATCTTTATTCCAGCATTTTTATATTCTTCATATATAGCTTCTGTTAAGTTAAGAACATAAGCTTTTGATGCATAATATGTAGCCATTCTTGGTCCAGAGCAAAATGCTGCAGTGGAAGCAACATTTAAAATTCCACCATTTTTACATTCTACTATTTTAGGTAAAAAATATTTTGTTAATCTTGTTAATGCTTTTATATTTATATCTATTAATTCTTCTTCTTTTTTCCAATGAATATCATTAAAATCTCCAAAGGTTCCTATACCAGCATTGTTAACTAAAGTATCTATATTTACCTTATTTATTTCTACATAATTAAATATATTTTGAATATCTTCACTCTTTGATAAATCTAATGCTAAAATTTTTATATCTACATTATATTTTGACAATTCATTTTTTACAGATTCTAATTTAATTTTATTTCTAGCAACTAAGATTAAATTATTCTTATCCCTTGCAAATAACTTAGCTAATTCATATCCGATTCCAGTTGATGCACCTGTTATTAATGTATATCTTATTTCATTATTTATCATAATGTTCTCCTAATTCCCCTATTTATTTTTTTATTTTTATAAAAAGTACCTAAAATAAAATTATACATTGTATTTAGTAATGACAACAGTAATTAAGTAAATCAACTTAAAAATATTTATAAAAAAGGTACTTAAAACAAAAATAAGAATTGTATTTAGTATTGTAAAAGAACTTTAGAAAAATCATAACTTATTGTATATATTATAAACCAATGATAAAAATTAATTTTAAATTGTAGGAGGCTTATTATGAAAAAACATAAAAGTAACAAAATTTACGAGGTTATTAATAAATATAACAACGCTTTAAACTTACACGAAATTAAAGCTAAAACTGGTGCTGGAAATGGATATAAGAATTATATAGAAGTAGCTACTTCAAATAATTCTTATATGACTGAAACTGTTGTTCATAAAAGTCATATAATTAATTCTGTATTACTTAATAGCAACAAAAAACTTAATCTTCATGAAATAAAAGCTCAAACTGGAGCTGGAAACGGCTATAAATATTACTGTTAGAATAAATTTATTAAAAATAACCTTATAAAGATACATATTAATGTATCTTTATAAGGCATAAAAAGAAATCTTTAATTTGTGCTAATAATTCTCTTCTTTTATATTTTTTCATCCTATCATATTCCCTCATATCTGAAGCAATACCATAAGCATCAATTCCTAATTTTCTTGCAATATATATAGCTCTAGGTAAATGATACCTATTTGTTGATATTATTGCACTTTTTATATTAAATACAGTTTTTGCTCTATACATACTATCAAATGTACAAAATCCACAATTATCGATAAGTAAATCCTGTTCTCTTACATTTACTTCAGTATAATTATTCATAATCCAATTTTTCATAGCCTTAAGTTCATTATAACTTTCTCCACTATTCTCTCCAGTTAATAAAATTGTTTTACTCATTCTTCTTACATATACTTTAGCACCAGTATCTAACCTATCTACTAATATATCACAAGGATTTCCATCCTGCCTTACTCCCGCTCCTAAAACAATCACTGTATCGCAATCTATCGGAAGATCTTTCATGTCTAAAATGTACTTTTGTCCATATCTATCCATTACTACTAAAATCTCAAGAACAATTAGCACTATCATTAAACAAAAAATCAATACATAGGCCATATATTATTCCTTCTCGACTATTTCTACTACTATATGATATGTATTGACTCTTGTATTTGTATACTATTTTTTATAATTCTATTTTCATTTTAACGTGAGGAATGTTTACCTCATTATAAGTATCAGATATAACTTTGAATCCTACACTTGAATACATTTCTTTTACATACTCCTGCGCAGATAGTACCACTACATTTTCATCTAAATTATTTTTAATAAATTCTAAACATGCTTTCATCATATTTTGTGCTATACCCTTTCTTCTATGGCTATTAAGCACTAAAACCCTACCGATTGAAATATTTTCATATCCAATTCCTCTAGGTACAATTCTACTGTAAGCAACAACTCTTCCATTTTCCTTTAACATTACATGATGACATAGCTTATCTTTATCATCAAAGTCTTGCTCTTCAGTAATTTCTTGTTCACAAACAAAAACTTCGAACCTTGACTTTGCAATCTCATACATTTCATCAACTGTTAATTCGTTAAACTTCTTTATTTCAAACTTCATAACCTTTCCCTCCTTTTTATATGAAACTCTCTATTCGCTTCGCTCATAGTTATCTTATTTGACCATTTCCATAGATAATATATTTAATAGTAGTAAGTTCTTTAAGCCCCATTGGCCCCCTTGCATGAAGCTTTTGAGTACTAATTCCTATTTCCGCTCCAAATCCAAACTCTTCACCATCTGTAAATCTAGTTGATGCATTTACATAAACTGCTGCTGCATCTACCTTTTGTAAGAACTTTTGTGAATTCGCATAATCTTTAGTAACTATAGCTTCTGAGTGGCCTGAACCAAAGTGATTAATAAGAGTAATAGCTTCATCTATATCCTTAACTACTTTAACACCAATTATATAATCTAAATATTCATTGTACCATTCTTCATCATTTGCCTTTATTATTGATGAATCATATGCAATAGAAGATTCATCTCCTCTAACTTCAACTTCTTTCTCTCTTAAAGCCTTTAAAATTATTGGCATAAACTCCTTAGCTATCTTTTCATGAACTAATAATTTTTCAGCAGCATTACATACAGATGGTCTTGAAGTTTTTGCATTTAATACTATATTCTTAGCCATTTCAAAATCAGCATATTCATCAATATATATATGACAGTTACCTGTTCCAGTTTCAATTACAGGTACAGTTGCATTTCTAACTACAGCTTGAATAAGCCCTGCTCCTCCTCTTGGAATTAAGACATCTATATATTCTTTTAATTTCATCATTTCAGTTGCAACTTCTCTGCTAGTATCTTCCACCAATTGAATTGCATCCTCTGGAAGATTTACAGCTTTAAGTCCCGCTCTTAAAACTTTAACTATAGCCTTGTTAGAATTAATAGCTTCACTTCCGCCTCTTAAAATAACTGTATTTCCAGCTTTAAAACAAAGTCCTGCAGCATCACTTGTTACATTTGGTCTTGCTTCATATATTATTCCTATAACTCCTAGAGGAACTCTTTTTTGTCCTATTTGTAATCCGTTAGGTCTATTCCACATTCCTAAAACTTCTCCAACAGGATCTGGAAGTGATGCCACCTGTCTTAGTCCATTAGCCATGCCTTCTATTCTTTCTTCATTTAATTTTAATCTATCAAGCATAGATTTAGACGTCCCTTTTTCCACTGCTGCTTGTAAATCTATTTTGTTGGCATTAATAATTTCTTCCTTATTATTAACTAAAAAATTAGCCATTGTATTTAAGCCTTTATTTTTTTCATCAGTACTTAAATTCCCTAATATAAAAGAAACTTCTTTAGATTTCTTTCCTTTAATAATTAATTCACTCATTCATATTTAACTCCCCTTTTATAATTATTTTCTTATAAACAATGTTCCAATTTCTTTTCCCTCAGTAATATCTAATAATATTGATGGATTATCTCCATTAGCTAATATCATATTACATCCTGCATTTATAGCTCTTTTCGCTGCTGTTAATTTTGTAGCCATTCCACCTGTTCCAAGTGAACTTCCAGCTCCACCTGCGCATGCTTCTAATTCTGGTGTAATTTCTTCTACAGTTCTTATAAGTTTAGAATTTGGATTCTTTCTTGGGTCTGAATCATAGAATCCATCTATATCAGATAATATAATTAACAAGTCTGCTGATACTAATTGTGCAACTATCGCAGATAAATTATCATTATCACCAAATCTAACTATGTTTTCTATTTCATCTATGGCAACAGTATCATTTTCATTAACTATTGGTATTATTCCATTCTCTAATAAAGTTTCAAATGTATTAACAACATTTTCTCTTATATGATCATCTTCAACAACATCTCTTGTTAAAAGAACTTGACCAACAACATGACTGTATTCTCCAAAGAATTTACTATATATATGCATAAGTTCACATTGTCCTACTGCTGCTACTGCCTGCTTTTCTTTTATACTTGTTGGTTTTTCTTTTAATTTCAGTTTATTAACTCCAACACCAACTGCTCCTGATGTAACAAGTACCACTTCTTTTCCTGAATTCATTAAATCTGATAGAACTCTTGTTAATTTTTCGATTCTTGTTAAATTTATATTTCCATTATCATAAGTAAGAGTAGAAGTCCCTACCTTAACTACTATTCTATTGCATTCTGTTATTTGATCCCTATAATCCATTTCACTCATCTCCCAAATCTTAGCTTGTTATTTTTATATTATAATTATCTTTATTACTATTTACCATAAAAATTTCCCTTACATTTATCCCCTCATATTCCTTTTAAAATGATTTATAACTATAAAATTGAATAAAAATATTATAAAATTAAATATTTTTGCATAAAAATTAAATTTTAGAAGGTTTTTCTAAGATTTTATGCATAAAAAACTATTGATTTTTAATATTCTTGCATTTACAATGAACATAGCTGAATAATCATAAAAATTTATTTGTATAAATATAAAGGAGATAAAATGGAGATTTCAAAAATTAACCCATTTAATGATAATAAAGTTACCTTAAAAGATAACTTAAAATTTATAGTTCCTTCTATAATTGGTGTCTTATTATTTATGATTCCAATAAAATACGAAGGTGATGTAACAATTCCAATTGCTATTTTTTCTGGAATGTTAGTAGATTTTCTTGGTGAATATTTAGTATATATAATTACTGGAACATTAGCTATATCAGCTATACTTAGTTTAATAACTACATTATTTAAACCTAAATTTATTACTAATAATAAATTATTAAACTCACTTTTTAGTACTACACCTTTATGGTTAACATCTAGGGTGCTTGGAGGAATATTTGGAGTTCTTGCAGCATTTCAAATAGGACCTGAAATGATAATAAGCGCAGATACTGGTTCATTTGTATTGCATGATCTTTTAACTGTGTTATTTTCTATATTTTTATTTGCAGGATTATTCTTACCACTATTACTTAACTTTGGCTTACTAGAGTTCTTTGGTGCTTTACTAACAAAAGTAATGAGACCTGTATTTAAGTTACCTGGTCGTTCATCAATCGACTGTATCACTTCTTGGTTAGGTGATGGTACCTTAGGAATAATGCTAACTAACAAACAATATGAAGATGGATTTTATACTGAAAGAGAAGCTGCTACTATAAGTACTACATTCTCTGCAGTTTCAATTACATTTAGTTTAGTTGTAATAAATACTGTTGGACTTGGAAATATGTTTGTACCATTCTATTTAACTGTTACATTTGCTGGTATAGTTGCAGCAATAATAGTTCCAAGAATTTATCCATTATCAAAAAAGAAAGATACTTATTACAATGGTAAAACTAAAAAATTAGATGAATCTATCCCTGAAGGATATACTTCTTTATCATGGGGATATGAACAGGCTATAACAAAAGCAAGAAAAAATTCTAATGTAGGTGAATTCTTCGCTGATGGTGCTAAAAATGTTTTAGAGATGTGGATTGGAGTTCTTCCTGTTGTTATGTGTATGGCAACAATAGCTCTTATAATAGCCACTTATACTCCAGTATTTAAAATTTTAGGATTACCATTTGTTCCAATACTACATTTATTACAAGTACCTGAAGCACTTCAAGCTTCTCAAACATTAGTTGTTGGGTTTGCTGATATGCTATTACCTTCAGTTGTTGCTTCAACAACAATAACTAGTGAAATGACAAGATTTATAGTTGCTGCAGTATCTGTAACTCAACTTGTATATATGTCTGAAGTTGGTGGTGTTTTACTTGGATCAAAGATTCCAGTAAACATAAAAGAATTAATCGTAATATTTATAGAAAGAACATTAATAACTTTACCTGTTATAGTTTTAATTGCAAATTTCATTTATTAAAATACTTAAGCTGTCTTTTAAAGACAGCTTATTTTATTTTAAATAAAAAAGGAGCAAACATAATGTTTAACTCCTAAATCCTTGATATGGTGACCTGTAGGGGAATCGAACCCCTGATTTCACCGTGAGAGGGTGACGTCTTGACCTCTTGACCAACAAGCCATTGTAAATTATTTACTTTACAATATTAATATTACCACATCTTATAAAAATATTCTAGTTATTTTTTACATTTTTAAAAAAATATTTAATTTTTAAATATTTTTTCAATAACCTTTTTCATTTATCCATATTAATTTTTAATTTTTAGATTTCTAAATCTGTTATAGGCACTTATTAATTCCTGTTTTCTGACAGTAGCGAGACTTCCATATCCACCTTTTGTATTATCAATATTAATAAGATTATTATTTATTTCTTCAATCATTTTATCTGTAATTTCAATTAAAGTTAAATTTTTTCCCATTAACTTATTTTCAACATATTTCATTATGGCACCTATAGTATTTAATTGTTCAGTATCTACAATCTGCTCAACAGCCCTTAAATCTATATTATCTCTATTAATAGAAAGTCCATCTTTTCCTAAAGTTTTTATCTTAACACCTTTAGGTCCAGATTCTATAGTTCCTTTAAGTATTATTCTATTAAAATTTATATTAATATCTAAGTCTTTATTATATTTCTTATTACTTTTACTTAAAGATTTAGCCTTCTCTGTAACTTCAAAAGGTTCATAATTATCCATTTGAATAACTAGATCTGCAATATCAAAAAAATCTCCTGAACTTCCAGCCACTAATATAGTTGATATACCTTTTTTATTATAAAGACTTCTTGCAACATCAATAAATGGAGTTATTGGTTCTTTATCCTTTACTACAAGCTGCTGCATAATGGTGTCTCTAATCATGAAGTTAGTTGCTGAAGTATCTTCATCAATTAAGAATACTCTTGTTCCACTTTCAATTCCTTCAACAATATTAGCTGCTTGAGATGTACTTCCACTTGCATTCTCTGTATAAAACTTCACTGTATCTTTTCCATTAGGCAGATTATTTATAAATAATGATATATCAGTTTTAGTTATTGCTCTTCCATCTTCAGCTCTAACTTTTAAAGCACTATCATCAGTAATAACAAATTCTCTACCATCACCTTCAATATGATTATATACACCAAGTTCTAATGCTCTAAGTAATGTTGATTTACCATGATATCCACCACCAACTATAAGTGTTATTCCTTCTGGTATTCCCATTCCTTTTATAATTCCTCTATTTGGTGTATTAAACTCTATTTCTAACTCCTTAGGCGATATGAATTTCTTTGCATCTTTTAATGGTTTTTGTGAAACTCCACTTTCCCTTGGCAAAATAGAATTATTAGCTACAAAGGCAACTAATTTTCTCTTTTTAAGTTCACCTCTAATAAACTCTTGATCTTGAACTAAATTTATTCTTTCATTTAAAGCTTTATTATTTATATTAGTGTAAATTAAAGTATTCTCTACTATATTAGGTAAAATATTAAATAATATCTTTTCTAATTCATATGATAATACACTTCTTCCTTTAGCCGGAAAACCAACATAAAATCTTGCTTCAATTTTTTCATTATCTATTATTATTGAGGTTCTTTCTAATATTTGTTGTGGACATCTACTTATTTCTAAAAGCCCACTCTTACCTGATCCAAATATTTTTTCACCATATTTATATATATTTTTACTAAATAATCTAGTTAAAAAATCACATAGTGCAATTTTCTTATATTTCTCATTAAATAATTGCCCTGGAAATTTATTAATATTATCTTCTACTATTACTCTAACTCTTGATGGTGATGCAAATGGATCTCCTTGAACATGATCTATGCTTAATACATAGTTATCAAATTTATATTGACCCTCTAAATCTTTATATGACTTATATCCTCGTCCATTGATTCTATCTAATTCTCTTTTTAAATCCCTTGAATTTTTCATATACTACTCCTGTTCAGTGAAGAACTCATCGATTAACTTCTCACTCATTCTTCTATACATATTACTCATATTTACTAAAGAACATAACAATAAAAATCTTTTTTCAAATTCACTATTTAATACTTTATTTTCATCAATTTTATTATTTATATTCTCAATTTTATTAATAACATCTTCTCTAAAATTATTTTCATCATTTACGCATTCATCTAAAAAGCAAGAGTATAATTCTCTTAGTGGATAATTATCTTCCTCTGGCTTATTTATAATTTCATCTAAAGAAAGCTTTATATCATTGATAGATAATGCCCCTTTTAAATTATAAATTAAAGACATTAATATTATATGTTCTTTTGAATATTTCTTATTTTTTATTGGTAATAATAACTTTCCTTTAGCATAATTATTAATCATGGTTTTTGTTAATATCTTCTCATCTTCATTTCTTTTTTGATCACTTAACTTTGATTCAAATAATTGTATTACTTGATCCATGTATAAATCTATTTCCGGTATTTCATCCAATTTTATATTACTTTCTAATTTCAAATCATTTAATATATCTAGTATATTCATAGTATCCTCCAAGTAGTTTCAAAAACTATATCATATCATCTCTACATTTAATAATAATAGCATTTACTAATATTTGCAAGAATATTTAATCTAATTGATGATAATTTCCTTAAATCACCTATCATAAACTTTGACTATTTTGCATATATAATAAATAATATTAATATAATATCACGTAGTTTTGTAAACTACATGATAGATTGAGAGGTGTTTTTTCTATATGCATAAAAAATTAAGAGAACCTATTAACTCTATTACTCATCTTGCTGGAGCTGGATTATCTTTACTTGCTTTAATAGCAATGTTAATTAAGGCTATATCCTCAAATTCTTCCAGTATTGCAATATTATCTGTGACTATTTTTGGAATTAGTTTAATTCTTTTATATACAACTTCAGGAACCTATCATGGAATAATGTCTAGTGAAAAAGTAATTTCTACTTTTAAAAAACTAGATCACTCAATGATTTTTGTTCTAATTGCTGGATCTTATGCTCCGTTCTGCTTGCTTTCTATCGGTGGCAAATTTGGTATTACAATGTTTCTAATAATGATTACTCTTGCTATTGCAGGAATTATATTTAAACTTTATTGGTTTAATTGCCCTTGTTGGGTTGATAGTGCAATGTATATTGGAATGGGATGGGCTGCTTTATTTATGATTAAACCTTTAGCTGCTATTTTACCTGGAATAAGTTTATTTTTATTAGTTCTTGGTGGAATCCTTTATACAATTGGTGGAGTTATTTATGCTACTAAATCTAAGAGGCTAACTATAGGAAATTGGGGGTTTCATGAAATATTCCATATCTTTATATTGCTTGGCAGTTTAAGTCATTTTATTTGTGTATATACTTACGTAATATAATTAAATTTTATTTATGAGAGATTTATATAATGAATGATTTAAATGAATATTTAGTTTAATCTTTTCTTAAAAATACCTGCAATAAATAATTATTGCAGGTATTTTAATATTCCAAATAAAATATTATTTAGATATATAAAATTTTACAATGATTTTTTTTGCAGAATTCACACTAATTCACTCCCTCAATATTGCATATTTTCATGAAAATATAAAAACTTTGTGTTATAATATCGGGAGAATAAGAAATGAAATGAGGTATGTTGAGTGATAAATGTTTTAAATGTAAGTTTAAGATACGGGTCTCGTAAATTATTTGAAGACGTTAATATCAAATTTACTCCTGGGAATTGTTATGGTGTTATTGGTGCTAACGGAGCTGGAAAATCTACATTCCTAAAAATATTATCTGGAGAAGTTGAGCCAAATACTGGTGAAGTTATAATTGCTCCAAATACAAGAATGTCTGTTTTAAGTCAGGACCATTATAAATATGATGAATTCCCTGTTTTAGAAACAGTTATAATGGGTAATGAAAGATTACATACTATAATGAAAGAAAAAGATGCTTTATATGCTAAACCAGACTTTTCAGATGAAGATGGAATTAAAGCTGCTGAATTAGAAGGTGAATTTGCTGAATTAAATGGTTGGGAAGCTGAATCTGAAGCATCATCTTTATTACAAGGTTTAGGAATCGGAACTGATGCACACTATAAATTAATGTCAGAATTAACTGGTGCTGAGAAAGTTAAAGTATTACTTGCTCAAGCTTTATTCGGTAACCCAGGAATATTAATCCTAGACGAGCCTACTAACCACTTAGATATTAAATCAATTAAATGGCTTCAATCTTTCTTAGGTGACTTTGAAGGTACAGTTATAGTTGTATCACACGATAGACATTTCTTAAATGAAGTTTGTACTCACATGGCTGACGTTGACTTCGGTAAGATTAAACTATATGTTGGTAACTATGATTTCTGGTATGAATCAAGCCAATTAGCTACTCAAATGGCTAAAGACCAAAATAAGAAAAAAGAAGAAAAGATTAAGGAATTACAAGACTTTATCGCTAGATTTAGTGCTAATGCTTCTAAGTCAAAGCAAGCAACATCTCGTAAAAAGTTATTAGAAAAAATTACTTTAGACGATATTCAACCATCAAGCAGAAGATATCCATTCGTTGGATTTAAACCTGAAAGAGAAGTTGGTAATGATATATTAGTAGTTGAAGGATTATCTAAAACTATTGATGGAGTTAAAGTTTTAGATAATGTAAGCTTCAGAGTAAATAAAGATGAAAAAATTGCTTTTGTAGGAAATGAAATTGCAATTACAACTTTATTTAAGATAATAAACGGAGAAATGGAACCAGATGCTGGTGAATACAAATGGGGAATCACTATAACTAAAGCATACTTCCCTAAAGATAACTCTGAATTCTTTAACGATTGTACATTAAGCTTAGTTGACTGGTTAAGACAATTCTCTGAAGAAAAATCTGAAAGTTATATCAGAGGTTTCTTAGGAAGAATGTTATTCTCTGGAGAAGAAGCTTTAAAACAAGCTAACGTATTATCTGGAGGAGAAAAAGTTAGATGTATGCTTTCTAGAATGATGCTTTCTAGTGCAAATGTATTAATTTTAGATGGTCCTACTAACCACTTAGACCTTGAATCAATTACAGCTGTAAATAACGGATTAAAAGATTATAACAGTAATGTATTATTTGCTTCTCATGACCACCAATTCGTTCAAACAGTTGCAAATAGAATTATAAGAGTAAATGATGACGGATCTATCTTTGATAGAACTATGACATATGACGAATTCTTAGAAAAATTCGGTGAATAATAAAAGAGCCAGCTATACTGGCTCTTTTATTTAATTACTAAACCATCAAACATTATATCTACAATATTTTTCATGGTCTCTTTATACTCTAACTTTTCCTTATGTAAATTATCATCTTCAATTAAAATTCTAATACTACCAATTAAAACACTTTTCATAAGATATAAATTTACTTTTTTAATCAATCCCTCTTCAATACATTTATTCGCTAGTATTTCTGTTGGTTTCCAGCCTATATCTAATCTATTAATTATTTTTTCATAGATATTAGGATAAAATTTCTTTATTTCATGTATTTTTGTATAATCAATAGTATTATAAGAAGTTGGAATTATTGTTAATAATCCCTTTAACTTGTCTAAATCATCTATACTATTATCTTTAATTATTTCTTGTCCTTGTTGCTTAATTGAATCAAATACCTCATCAACTAATAAACTTAGTAATGTTTCCTTACTATCTATATTTTCATAAAGTGTTCTTTTACTAACCCCTAATTTGTTAGCAATATCATCCATCGTAAATTTAACGCCTTTTTCTCTAAAAATATCTATCGTTGCATTTATTATTTTTATTTCCAAGCTCATATCATCCTCCATAACCTAATAAACTATTTCATATAGATTTATTCTATAGCTTTACCTTTATAGTTTCAAATAATTTTTCTATTATATTAATGTTAATAAACTATTAAAAGAAAATATGTTAATATATTATAAGAATATTATTGTATTTTCATTTATAATAAATAATAACAGTTTTCTTAATCACAATAATTAATATGAGGTAAATTTATGATACAAGTTTATAATAGAAAAACAAATAAATATGATACTGAGAATGTCGCTGGCGAAAAATACATAAAGTGGGCTTATGAATCACCCCTAGGTAAAGGCTTTGTTGAATTATTTATAAAAAGAAAGTTTTTTTCTAAATTATACGGTAATTATTGCGATAGTAAATTTAGTACCAAAAAAATTAATTCTTTTATTAAAAACTTTAATATTGATACTGATATATTAACTAATGATCCATCTGATTTCAAAAGTTTTAATGACTTCTTTATTAGAAAACTTACTCCAGAAGCTAGGCCTATTAATAAAGATAAAAATATCTTAATCTCTCCTGGTGATGGACGTTTATTAGCTTATACTGATATTGATATAGATTCTTTAATTCAGGTAAAAGGAATTACTTATAGCCTATCTGAATTAATAGAAGATAATCCTATTGCAAATGAATACGTTGGTGGTACTTGCTTAGTTTTAAGGTTATGTCCTACAGACTATCATAGACTACATTTCATTGATAATGGTGTTGCAGAAAAATCAAATATAGTTAAAGGGAATTATTACTCTGTTAATCCTACAGCTTTAGAGAGAATTCCTAAATTATATTGTCAAAATAAACGTGAATGGTCTATTTTCCATTCCGAAAACTTTGACGATGTAATTCTTATAGAAGTAGGTGCAACTTGTGTTGGATCTATAGTTCAAAGCTATGAACCAAATAAAAAAGTTGCTAGAGGTGATGAAAAATCATACTTTAAGTTTGGTGGTTCTACTACTATTCTTTTCTTTAAACCAAACACTGTAAACATAGATGATGATATCCTTATTCAATCATCCTTTGGCTTTGAAACAAAAGTTAATATGGGAGAAAAAATAGGAGAAAAATTTAACTAAAGTGCCTTGCACTTTAGTTATTTATTATATCCTTAACTTCCTTAACGAATTTTTCTTCATTTCCATCAAAAATAATTAAATGAATTCCCATTTCTTTTGCTCTTATTTTTACTGGAGATTTTATTGGCTCTTTTGTTGCTACTAATATTTTATAAGAATTTTTTCCTCCAAATTTAGAAGCATACACATTTAATTCATTTAATGCCATTTCATTATATTTATCACTATCTTTACATGAAATAAAAATTGGAACTGAATCCTTTACTGCTACAACATCGAGCTCATTTCTAACAGATTGATTTTCATCATTCCATAAAAACATTACGCCATTCTTTGCTTCATCCACCTCTTCAATACTGTTAATCAATTTATTTGTTTCTATTTCTAACCATGTTCCACTTTTGAATATAAATGCCTTTAGATAATCATTATTAAAATTAACAGTTATTTTATCATTTTCTTTCCTATAACTAATTTCATTCATTTCTTTAAATTTAGATAATATTTTATCTAATAAATTAATTTCTTCATTCTCTAAAGCTTGTGTATGAATATAAATTTTTTGCGGTTCATTGCTATCATGCTGGAATATACTCGCTTCATATAATTGTTGTTTATACTTATGCCATAATTCTAAGTTATTAGATATCTTTTCAGAAAAATAAATCAAATCCTTTTTATTACATAATTCTGAAGAATCTTCAACAATTTTTCCGCCTGAAGCCTTAACAATATCATCAATCTCCAAATCTTCAAAAGTTTTTTCACATATTATTATATTTTCTTTAAATTCATACATAATTTGCTTCTTAATATCTATATATAGTGCTGTAAGCTTTTCTTTTATACATAAATCTAACAAAATTAAAGAATTTATTCTTTTTCCCCCTGTTAAATTAAGTAGAATATTTTTATCTTTTATGCTTTTTATTATTTTTTCTAATTCTTCTTTATCTCCTTCTTCAACAAGAAATTCTTCAATTTTAATTTTTCTAAAATTTTTTTCATAATATAATCTAAGTGTTTTCATCTTTTCTTCAGAGTCTTTATCCTTTATAAAATAGACTACACTTGGATTAAACTCTTGAGTTGCTAGGATATTACTTTCATTATGCTCATCTACTTGATTTATTAATATATCAATCATATATCTATACCTCTTTATTTTAACTATAAAGATAGTTTTCCTAGTAACATAGAATTTTATAATAACAAAAAAAGAACTGTTGAAAATCAACAGTTCTTTTATGGCAGAGCGTAAAGGAATCGAACCCTTAATGCGCCGTCCGTAGCGGCGTGTTATATCCGTTTAACTAACGCTCCATAGTGTTAACAAGACTATGTTAACACAAAAATTATAATTTATCAACAATTAAAATTTTTTACATTTAATTAATTACTTTCTATACTTCCATTTTCATTATAAAAAGATATATAATTTAATCCAAACATTAATATAATGCCCCCAACTAAAATAGAATATCCACCAATTGGATATATTAAATTAATTATTGCAGGTAATGTAACAGCATATAATGAAAGATTAAACAACTTTCCATACTCCATCTTTCTATTTGTAATTAGATTACTTAATAATC
Organism: Clostridium cuniculi; assembly: GCF_004353185.1. GTDB lineage: Bacteria > Bacillota > Clostridia > Clostridiales > Clostridiaceae > Clostridium > Clostridium cuniculi. The sequence goes on from NZ_SMUS01000029.1 coordinate 29,520, forward strand.
CTACTAATGATATTATTAATGCATATATTATTAATTGCACAAAACTAACAATTATCATAATCGGAATAACTATATATTTAACTATATCAACTTTTTCTAATGTGGCGATTATGAAACTATTATCAAAATCTATCTTATCTAAACCTATATCAGAATATTTATATACCATATCTTCTGATCCACTCTTAATCATAAATCCGTCTTTAAGTAATACAGTTACTATTTCTTTATGAACTGTAATACTTCTCAAAGATTCTAAATCTCCTATTCCTTTATTCGTATCTATATATAATAACGCTTGACCTTCCTCCTCTTTTATAGGAGATGTCTTAAAGTCTAATAATCCATCCTTCATTTCAAATTGAACTTCATCTTGATTTAAAATCATTTTTGTAGTCTTTTCCAATCCTGAAATAATTACAGCACTCATGGCTCCTTGAATAACTCCAATAATCAAAGAAAGTACTAATACATATAAAAATGCCTTACTTATTTTCTCTTTATATAAATAAACATATTTCTTAGGGCTAATACTAAAAATAAATTTATTTCTCATTTTTAATTTATCCTTCATTACTCCTCCATAAATCTAATTAATTATTATTAAATTTAATATTAAGTTAGCTTTTCATACTTTGATTATAACATATTTTTCTAAATTCTCTTATGTACTTTTTGTAAATTTGCTTACTATAGGTTTAAAAATAAAAGAAGTAGTCAATTATTAATAATAAAGCATAAGGAGGTATTTAATTGAGAAATTTATTTCGAAAACCTAAAAAAAGTGTTTTTAAATTTATTACAATTATTTTTGCTGGATTATTACTAGTATTCGCTGCTAATTACTATATAAATTACAAATACTCTTTAATTACAGATGACTTTTTCTCGAAATTTAATAGTTGTGATTTTACTGCTGCAAAAGACGTCATTACAGATGATAATATTTATTTAAAATTAAAAAAGAAAACTTTAAATAAAGACTTAAATACTTATTTTTCGTCTGTAGTAAAAAACTTGTGCGATTCTGTTTTGGATAATGAAGATAGTAAATCCAAGGCTCTAGTAGTTTTAAATGAAATTAAGAGTTATAATATATTGAGTTCATCATTGAATAAAGTAATAATTTCATTAGATGATACCTATATTCCAGAAAGTGACTCTGATTATAAAGCAATTTTAGATTTAGCTTTAGATAATTATAATAATGGAGATTTTGCTATAGCTATTAACTTATTAAACAAAATACCTGATTCTTCAAAATATTATAGTGATGCAACTAATTACATAGAGAAATGTATCACTGATTATAAAGATAATTTATTCAAAGAAGCTGATGATTTGGTTAAGGATGATTATTATACTAAAGCTATAAATTTATTATCTAATGCTGATACTTCTATAATCACTGAAGATGATGCTGATATTAATAATAAAATTGATTCCATAGCTGAGGCTAAAGAAAATTATCTAGCTTCTATAGGTGCTAATGATAGTCAAAATTCAACTTTAACTTCTAATCAATTGCTTCAATCAATTACTAGTAGTAACATAAACACTTTAAACATAGAAAGCTTAACTCCATATTTAATATATGTAAACTTATCTGAACAAATGACATATGTTTATAAAGGAACTATGAATAAATGGGATACGGTTAAATCATTTACTTGCTCTACAGGCATAGCTGATGAAAAGACACCAACTGGAATTTTTGATGTTCGTGAACGTGGAGATTGGTTCTTTTCAGATAAGTATCAACAAGGTGGAAAGTATTGGGTTCAATTCTATGGTGATTACTTGTTCCACTCTGTTCCTTATAATGAGGACCAAAGCGAGGTTGTAGATAATACTTTAGGTACTCCAGCTTCTCATGGTTGTATTAGATTAAAAACAAATGATGCTAAATGGATTTATGATAATATCGAAGCTGGTACAAAAGTAATAATTAATTAAATCTAAAAGCTATATATCAAATTTATTTAAATATAGATTTGATATATAGCCTTATTTTTTTACTATTAACTTTTTACATAATCTTTATGATAAAATATATTAATAATACTTATTTTTAAAGGATGATTTTTATGTTTATTAATATACCTAATAATGTTCAATTTATTATAGATACATTTTATAACAACAATTATGAAGCTTTTATGGTTGGTGGATGCGTTAGAGATTGCTTACTTGGTTTAACACCCAAAGATTACGATATAACAACATCTGCTTTACCTAATATAACAGAATCACTATTTGAAAAAACAATCCCAACTGGAATAAAACATGGAACAGTTACTGTTGTATTAGATAATGAAAATTTAGAAGTTACTACTTACAGAACAGAAGGAAATTATTTAGATAATCGTCATCCTGAATCTGTTGAATTTGTTTCAAATATAAAAGAAGACTTATCAAGACGTGATTTTACAGTTAATGCTTTAGCTTATAATAATAAAGAAGGTCTTATAGATTATTTTAATGGAATAGATGATATAAAAAATAAAATAATTAAAGCTGTTGGAGATCCTAATAAAAGATTTCAAGAAGACGCTTTAAGAATGTTACGTGCAATTAGATTTAGCTGCCAATTAGGCTTTGAAATTGATGAATTAACATATTTAGCTATAAAGGAAAACTATAAGTTAATAAAAAACATTAGTATTGAACGTATTAGAGACGAATTATGTAAAATATTAATTTCTAATAATCCTTGTGATGGTCTAAACTTACTTAAAGATACAGGAATATTAGAAATAATTATTCCTGAAATTTATAGCTTAGTTGGTTACACACCTCTTTGTAATAACCATAATAGAGATGTTTTTAATCATACATTAAATGTAATAAACAATACCTCAAGTAATGACTTAATTTTACGATTATCAGCTCTTTTCCATGATGTTGGTAAGCTTAATACATTAAAACAATTGCCTAATGGTCATTGTTACTTCCCTGGTCATGCTCAAGAAGGTGCAATAATATGTAAGCCAATATTATCAAGACTTAAATTTGATAATACTACTATAGATAAGGTTTCTAAAATTATTTATGATCATTTAGTTTTAGATGTAAATTATATGCCTACAGATGGTGAAATTAAAAGATTATTAAGACGTGTTGGAAGTGAAAACATATTTACACTTTTTGAACTTCAAAAAGCAGATATAAATTCACTATGGGACCCAGTTCCTTTCTTAAAGAAAGTTAATTATATCTCTGATAGAGTAAAATTAATACTTAAAAATAATGAACCACTTTACATAAAAGATTTAGCTGTTACTGGTTCTGATTTAATGACACATTTAAATATTAAACCTGGAAAACTTATTGGCGAAATACTAACATTTTTATTAGAAAGTGTTTTAGATGATAAAAATTTAAATAATAAAGAAAGCCTTTTAGAAATAGCTCAAAACTTTCTTTAGATTATGTATAAAAATCTAATTAGAATTTTAACACCTAAAGTCCAATAATATAATTACTTGGACTTTAGGTGAATATACTCTATATAATATTTTAAAAGTTAAATTTCCACTAAAATTTCTCTATCTATTCCGAATAAGTAAAGATAACTTTCTTTTACTCTTTTCTCTGTTATCTTCTCTAAAGCATCCTTATAATACTTAAGTTGAGCTCTATATCTTTCAATTATTTCATCAACTTTTCCTTCTTCAACATAATCAGTCTTATAGTCTAAAAGGACTATTCCATCCTCTTCCTCAAAGAAACAATCCATTATTCCTTGAAGTCTAATCTTTTCATCTATATAAATATCTTTATTTAATTCAGGATCATATTCTACACTACTTAATTCAGTAAAGAAAGGTAGCTCTCTGCTTACTAATCTACCTTCTTTATAAGCTTTCAATAATCTCTCTCCTAATTTACTGTTAAAGAAATTATATATTTTCTTATACCATACAGAGGAAGCTTCCTTTTCTGTTAGTGAATTATCTAGTACCATTTCTTCTATTTGTGTTTTAATTTCACCAATTGTGCTTACCCTATCATAATTCAATCTTTGCATAACATAGTGAATTACAGTTCCTCTTTCAGCTGCAGATAATCCCCTTTCTTCTTTTAAAAATTTAGGTTTTAAAACTTCTTTCTCTTTAAATACTTCTACAGTGTCATGCACCTCATCACCATAAGTAAATTCTTTTTTCTTTAAATCGGAAACAGAAATATTACTTGGTAGCATTGCACCTTCTATAAATTTATATTTATAGTCAAGCCTTCTGCTTATTTCTTTATCCACAACAACATTTTTAGAAGTTATAAACAGACTATCATCTTCAATTTTATCCACAGGCTCTAAATTTTTATCCACTGTTAATAAGTCTTTTGTCCAGAATTTGATATTCCATGTGGAAAAGTCACTTGTGATTAAGTCTCTAGTAGCACCGGTAACCTCTCTTAATTTTTCTCCACAGGTATGTTTACACATAGCCATAGCAATCCAATCTAAATAGGATTTTCCTTTTAAAACTTCAGAAGGTAAAATTATATTATCATCTAATGAAGCTGATGATATCCAACTATTAATTGCTTTTTCTAAATTACTAGTTGCTCCAGTAATAATTAATTTTTCCTTTGCTCTAGTAAATGCAACATAAAGTATTCTCATTTCTTCAGATAAAGTTTCTAATCTTATTCTTTTCTTTATAGCCTCTTTTGCTAAAGTTGAATATGAATTTCTAGTTTCTAAGTTAACATAACTAGGTCCAAAACCTAATTCTTCATGATATAAAATAGAATTTGATAAATCCATTAAATTAAACTGCTTACCCATTCCACTAGTAAATACTACTGGAAACTCAAGCCCTTTACTCTTATGAATACTCATAATTCTTACTACATCTTCATTTTCTCCAAGGACTTTCGCACTTCCCATATCTCCTGAAGACTTTCTTAATTTATTAATAAAGTTTATAAAATTAAATAATCCCTTAAAACTAGTGCTTTCATATTGTTTTGCTCTTTGGAAAAGAATTTTTAAATTTGCCTGTCTAAGCTTTCCATTAGGCATTGCTCCAACATACCCATAAAATGCAGTATCCATATAAAGATACCATATGAATTCATCTATTGGAGTATATATCGCTCTTTCTCTCCACTTAGATAAGTCTTCAATAAAATTATTACATTTAAACTTTAATTCCTCATTTACTTCATAATTTCCTTCATGGACTTCTTTTATTATTTCATAAAAATATAAATCTTTATTTAATAATCTTAAGTCACTTAATTCTTCAGCAGTAAATCCACATATAGGTGATCTTAAAGTTGCTATCATAGGTACATCTTGAAGTGGATTATCTATTATCTTAAGTAAAGACATTATAGTTCTAATTTCAATAGATTCAAAATATCCACTACCAGTATCAGCATATACAGGAATACCTTCAGATCCTAATTCATCTAAAAATATTTCTGCCCAATTTTTTGTTGCTCTTAAAAGAATAACTATATCCTTATATCTAACATCTCTATATTCATTAGTATCCTTATCAAATACCTTGAACTTTTTGCCATCTCTAGTTTCAAATAACTCATGTATTCTCTTTGCTACTATTTTGGCTTCAAGAGTAATAGCATCTATATCTTCTTCCTCTTCTTTACTTCCATCTTCACTATCTTCATCTATAAATTCTTCTTCCTTAACAATACCTGACTTATCTAATATATGAAGCTCAATTTCGCCTCCTACGATTGCTTCTTCATCATTACATTCCTTAAAGCTTGCACCTAAGTTCAATGCTTCTTCATCAGTATATTCAAGTTCACCTACTGTATTAGACATAACCATCTTAAATATATAGTTTACGCCTTCAATTACCTCTTGCCTACTTCTAAAATTTTTATATAATTGAATCTTCCTATCTTTACTTCCATCCTCTAAAGAATATCTATTATATTTATCTAAAAATAACTCTGGTTTTGCCTGTCTAAATCTATATATACTTTGCTTAACATCTCCAACCATAAATACGTTAGATTCTTCATATCTTCTTCTTGAAACTAAATCTATTATAGTTTCTTGAACATTATTAGAATCTTGATATTCATCTACTAATACTTCATCAAAGAACTCCATAAAATGTTCTGCAACTTTAGATGGTACAATATTATTATTTTCGTCCTTATCAATTAATATTTTTAAGCAAAGATGCTCTAAGTCATTAAAATCCAGTATATTTTTTTCTCTTTTCTTCTCATCAAATCTCTTTGAAAATTCAAGAGTTATAGTTGCTAAAGTCTTCATAAAAGGATATACACCTATTATTCCATCTAAAGCCTCTTGTGGAGTAAATTCAAATGTACTTTCAATTAATGATTTTATTTTTTTCTTAACTGAATCTCTTATACTCTTAACTGAATTTTGAGCATTTTCATCAGAAACTTGATTCTTCTTAACTGTCTTTAACTTAATAAATGAAATAGAATTTAAAGCAATATAAATATCATTTAAACCACTATCTAAGCTTTCATAAGCCCTTAATAAATTATCATAATCACTATTAAAAGCATCTAAATATGGCTCTAAACCATCAGTATCATTAATTATTTCAATAGCTTTTCTATACATATTTAAGAATCCATTTAATTCAACTCTTAAACTTTCCTTTAGCACCTTTACCCATTCACTCTTATCAAGCTCTTCTAAAGTGCTAATATTAAAAGCTTCAGCCTTCTCTATCAACCATTTTTCTGGCCAAGGCCCACTCATAGAAAATCTATATAAAGAAAGTATCATTTCCTTTAACTTTTCATCATCTTTAGACCCACTATATGCTTCTATTAGTTCTTTAAACTCTTCATTATCTTCTTCATAGTACTCTTCAAAAAGCTCTTCAATTATTTCATTTTTCATTAAAGTTGCTTCTGTTTCATCACCTATTCTAAAGCTAGGATCTAAATCAATAGTATAAAAATAATTTTTAATTACATCTAAACAAAAGGAGTGCATAGTAGTAATATTAGCTCTACCTAATAAGGTAAGTTGCCTTTGAAGATTTTTAGAGTTAGGACTTTTCTCTAAGGCCTTTGATATAGCTGCTGCTATTCTCTCTCTCATCTCTGATGCTGCTGCACTAGTAAATGTAACAACTAAAAGCTTATCAATATCTACTGGATTTTCTTCATCTGTTATTATTCTTATAATTCTCTCAACTAAAACAGCTGTTTTTCCTGAACCTGCAGCAGCTGCTACTAGCAAATTACATCTTCTTGTTTCTATAGCTTGAAGCTGTTCATTAGTCCATTTAGTAGCTCCCATATCTATTCATCCTCCTCCACTTTTACTTTATTACTCATTGCATTCCATAAATCATCTTTTTTCTTTTTTAATATTATTTTATATTTATTATCTTTTATTGAAGTATCAAATTGACATATTGATGAATAATCACAGTAATCACAATATGTTACTTTTGATGATTTACATGGTTCTATCTTAACCTCACCACTAAGCATTTCTTCGCATATTTCAATCATTTTATCATTAACATATTTTCTTAATAATTCAAACTGTGATTCTGTTACTACAGAACTAGTACTTGTAAAATCTCCATCCTTTTTAAAAGCAGCTGGAATAATAAGTGAGTATGTTTCCATATCTCTATCCATTGATTTAACAAGCTCCACATTCTTTAATAACAATCCATCCATTTTTAACTTCTTTAATACCTCAACTTGAATCTCTTCCTCTGTTAAGGCTTTCTTTGACTTAATTATTGGATTATCAATTTTAAAATATAATATACCACCTGGCATACATTGTGTTTTTAAAATTTGCTCTGAGTTCTTTAGTATGGCATCTAAGTAAACTAATAATTGTATTTGAAGACCATAATATAACTCATTTAAATCAAAACTCTTAGAGCCAGATTTATAGTCAACAATTCTTATATATGTTTCTCCATTTAAATCAACCTTATCAATTCTATCAACTCTACCTTTTAAATATACTGTTTCCTTTGAAGGTAATTCTAATTTTATTGGATCTGAATCTTTAAAATCTCCAAAATCAAATTCACTTTTGAATATATCAAACTCACCTTTTCTCATTTGTTCTGATATTACTGTTACAGATTTAGTAATAGTCTTTTTGAATCTTTCTGAGAAATATTGATACTTTTTATTACTATTTAATATAGAATTAGTTTCATTTTTAAGCTTACTATTAACAAGCTCATTAACTATTTCAGCACATTTATCCTTTGTTAAATCGCCCCATAATATATTTTCTTTTCTTATTTTATTTGTAAATTGGTCTAATATATCATGCATAAATGAACCTAAATCTGGTGCAGTGAACTCGTATACCTTTCTATCTTTAGCCTTTAACCCATATTGAACATAATAGCTAAAAGGACACTGCGCATATTTTTCTATTCTAGAAACACTAAACATTAATCTTCCATTATCATTGCTATACAGCCTTTTTATTTTTTCTCTTGGTATCTTTTCAACTAAATTAGTATAGTTTAATCCATTGAAGATAATCTTAGTTCTATCTTTAAATTCTTCATTTTCTTCAAACCACTTAAATGTTTCTACCCAATATGCTTCAATTTCTTCCTTTTCATATTCTCTTCTTAATGCTTCTATAAGTTCATTAAATGTTGGTACTGGTGCAGTTATATTATGATATTTATCATTAAATAAATTATTATTAAATATTTCACTTTCTTCCTTTAATCTAGGCAAAATCTTTTTTAATCTAGGTATTATTATTGAAGGTCTTAATGATTTTCCCTCGAAATCTGCCATTGGATAAGTAATCATTAAATAATTTGAAGGTATTGTTAATGCCGTATAAACCATGAACTGCTCTTCAAATACTCTACTTCTTGTATCACTAGCAAGTTCGATTCCCATACTCTTAAGTTCAATTCTATCTTCATCAGATAATATACCCTCATCTTTATTAGCCGATGGTAAAACCCCATCATTAGCTCCTACTATATAAAGTGCCTTTACATCTCTACCTTTTATTCTAGCTATATCACCTATATTTACTTGATCTAAAGCCATAGGAATTACACCAATTTCTTTTTCTTCAAATCCTGATATTAATATCTTAGAAAAAGTCTTTAAATCAACTACTTCATCTCCTAATACTTCTACAGCTTGATCTAACATATCCATTACTATAGCTGGAACTTGAGTATATTCCTTAATTTTATCTTGCATTCCTTTATTATTAAAATCATCAAGCCATTTATCCATAGTTTCAAAAGCATTTATTTCTAATAAAAACTCATATAAAGCAGTGCAATACTTTCTTACTGTAACATCACCTTTTATCTTATTATATAAATTAATTATTGGTCGCCTGATTTCTTCCATATACTCAAAGATTTCAATTTCTTCTTGAGTTAGCTCCTGATCTTGAGATGTTAATAAATCTCTAGTCCATTTATATCCCTTTATTCCATTAGCTAAAATATAATTTTCTAATTTATCAATAAAATTAGTTTCTAATGTTATAAGTCCACTTTTTACATATTTAAATACACTTTCATAAGACCAATTGGTAACTAATATTTCTAATACTGATATTATTAATACTACTAATGGATTGCTTAATATTTCCCTTTTCTTATCTAGGAAATATGGAATATTATACTCATTAAATATAACTGAAGTTATTTTATCGTAACTATCAATCTCTCTACAAACAACAGCAATATCCTTATATCTATATCCTTTATCTCTAACAAGCTTTAATATATCTTGTGCTACCCATTCTATTTCAGAATAATTATTATTTGCTTTATATAATCTTATATCTTTACAATCATCTTTATATATTTTAAAAGGGTAATTGAAGAAATATTTTTCTATATGCCCTAACTCTTTACTATCTTTAAATCTATAAATATTTTTCTTATTTAAATTTACAGGCTCTTTATAGGAAATATTATTTTCCTGCATCATTTTTAAAATTCTATTTTCAGTATTTTTTATTACGTCAAATATATCAGTTTCACCTTCAGTAAACTGAATCTCCCCATCACTACATAAAGTAATGTTTACATTCTTACATTGTTTAGCTAATACCTTTAGTACCTCTAACTGCTGTGGAGTAAATGTTGTAAATTCATCTACCCAAATTTCAGCATCATTATATAAATCACATTCCTTTAACTTTTTAGCTAAAATAGATAATATATCTTCAGAGTCTATATATCCTTTATGCAAACTTTCATTAAAGGTTTCATAAATAGAAGCTAAATCACTTATCTTTTCTTTTAAGTCCTTATTTTCTATTTCTAATTCTTTTTCCTTTAATATTTCCTCGGAAATATTATATTTTTTAAATTCAGTAATTGATTTTGATACTATTCCAACAAATCCTTGTTGCTTACTTATTCTATTAAAATATTGAAGTTCTTCACCTTTATCCTTTAATAGTTTATAAATAAGCATATTCTTTCCTGAATCTTCTATTACATTAATTGCTCTTCCACCACATTTATCAAAAACTCTTGTGGCCATTCTCTTGAAGCTTAAAACTTCAGCTCTAAGTAATGCCCTTTCCCCTATATATTCTAATAGCTTTTTTTCAGTTTGAAATGTATATTGATCAGGTACTAACATTATTAACTTATTATTCTTATCATTAGTTAACTTTTTCTTTATTTGATTTAAGCAATAATAGCTTTTTCCTGAACCAGCTCTTCCAAAAACAAATCTAATTCCCATATGCAACTCCTTAAGCTTTAAATTCCTCTTTTAATAACCCCATTACAATGGTATCTAAATATTCCCCTTTATAATAATATTGCTTCCTTCGTATTCCTTCTTCAACAAATCCACATTTTTTATAGCATAGCACTGCAGCTTCATTATTTCTAACTACTTCAAGTTCAACCTTATGAGCTTTTCTCTTGAAAAATAAATACTTTAAAATAGCTTTTATTGAATCTGTTCCATACCCCTTTCTCCAATACTTTTTACCTATAGTTAAACTAATACTATAAACATTTCTTGAATAATTATCTTCTGAATAATTTATTACTCCAACTATAGTTCCCTGTTTATTAATTATTACATAACTTCTTTTTGAAGGTATATTTAAATATTTTAAATGTTCAATTATATATTTCTTTGATAATACTCCATATTGATAACCATTATATTTTAATACTTCACTATCTGAGCATAAATTATAAGCTTCATCAATATCTTCTTTTAATATCTCTCTCAAATATATTTTATCTCCATAAATCACATTAATCCCTCCCCATAATTAATGATACTATTATTTTGAAAGTTTTTCTAATTGCTAATTATTATAAATTTTTAAATAAAAAAACTACAATACATAAAGATTCTCTCTTCATATATTGTAGTTTATTATATATCTATATTATCTCTCAGTAATAGCTAAAGCTGCAGCACCTAATACTCCTGCTTTTCCACCTAATACGGCCTTTTCAATTGTACAATTTTCAACGAATGCAGCCATACATCTTTCTTCAACAACATTTCTTATAGTTTCAATAACTATATCTCCACCATTAACTACTCCACCACCAACAACAACTTTTTCTGGATCAAAGTTTGTTATTGTATTAGCTACAGCAATTCCAAGATAAGTTAATGAAGTGTTTAATATATTCTTAGCAACTCTATCTCCATTTGCAGCTTCTTTAAATACTTCTTTAGCTGTAACATTCTCATAGTTCTTTAATGAAGTTACAACATTACTTAATACAGCTTCTTTAGCTCTCTTACCAATAGCTGTACCAGACCCTAAAGCTTCTGCACATCCTAAGTTTCCGCATCCACATCTTGGACCTTCTGTAGCAACAGTCATATGTCCAACTTCTAATGCGTTTCCTGTTGACCCTCTAAATAACTTACCATTTAATACAGCTCCTCCACCGATTCCTGTACTTGCTGTAATAAATACCATGTTTTCAGTACCTTTTCCTGCACCAAACATAAACTCTCCTAATGTTGCTACATTAGCATCATTATCTAAATAAGTTGGTAAATCATATGTTTCTTTTATAGTTTTAACTATTGCAAAGTTTTTAAATGGTAAGTTTGAATTTTCAATTATAATACCATTCTTTACATCTAATGGTCCTGGAGAACCGATTCCAATTGATTTTATTAAATCTTTATCAGTTCCATCTATAACATAATTTATAGTATCTATTATTCTTCCCATAACAGCTTGTTCACCTTCATGAGCTAGTGTTTCAACTGTTTTTTCTTTTATAATATTTCCTTCTAAGTCTACTAAAGCAGTGTAAATTTTAGTTCCACCTAAATCAACACCTACAACATATTTCTTTTCCATTTATTACCCTCCCACTGAAAAGTTATACTACTTTGACTATTAAAAGTATACCATTTAAAAATTACGTTTACAATTATTAATTATGGAAAATATGGAATTAATTCATTTATTTATAAATTAATGTACTAGTATTAATTACACTTTCTTTTATATACCAAAAAAGCATCTAACTAATGTTAGATGCTTTTGGCGGAGAACAAGGGATTCGAACCCTCGCACCAGTTTTATCCAGCCTACTCCCTTAGCAGGGGAGCCTCTTTAGCCACTTGAGTAATTCTCCACTTATGGCGGAGAGACAGGGATTCGAACCCTGGGTACGCTCACACGCACGCCGGTTTTCAAGACCGGTGCCTTAAACCAACTCGACCATCTCTCCAAAACAAGATTAATTATATCAATGACAATTAATTATGTCAACACATTTTTAAAATTTTTTTTATTTTTTTTTATTTTTTTTTATTTTTTTATTGATCTTTAATTATTACTTCTAAACTGCCTGTTTCAGGATCCATTATTAATCCATGTACCTTTATTTCTTTAGGTATTAATGGATGTTTTTTTATTAAATCTACACTTTCTTTTACTGAATCCTCTACAGAATCAAATCCATGTAACCATTTATCTATATTTATTCCTGAATTATTTATTGTATCTATGGTTTCTTTTGAAACACCTCTACTAATTATCTTATTAATAATTTCTTCTCCATTAATATTGCTCATACCACAATTTTTATGACCAATTACTAGTACTTCATCAGTATTGAACTCATAAATGGCAACTATAATACTTCTTATAATACTTCCAAAAGGATGCATTATAGTAGCACCTGCATTTTTTACTATTTTAGCATCACCATTTTTTAAATTAAGTGCTTTTGGTAACAATTCTGTTAGTCTTGTATCCATACAAGATAATATTACTAATTTCTTTCCTGGATATTTTGTGGCTTTATATTGTTCATATTCTTTATTTTCTACAAACAATTTATTGTATTCTAATATTTCATCTAATTTATTCATAATATACCCCAACTTATAAAAATTTTATTTTATATTTTTCTATTACTATAACTTTATATATAAAAAAAGCTCCTAGCGTTTGCTAGAAGCTTTTGGCGGAGAGACAGGGATTCGAACCCTGGGTACGCTCACACGCACGCCGGTTTTCAAGACCGGTGCCTTAAACCAACTCGACCATCTCTCCTCGGAACAATTGTTATTATATCAGTGCTAAAATATTATGTCAACACTTTTTATAAATTTTTTTAAATTAATTTTTCTCCGTTTGCTTCTGCTTTGTAACTATCTAAAAATAACTCAAAATCTATATTAATATTTGGATAATTATATACTACTATATCATATTATTGACAAAAAATGATGAATTTAGAATGAAAATCTCATTCTAAATTCATCATACCTATCTAAAATTACTTTAATATTTTATTATTCAGAAAGTTGACCATGTTTTTCATAATTAGTAATCCTACTAATTTTGTTTTCTTCATTAACAAAAATAACTTTTGGCTTATGCTCTTTTACCTCTTCTATATCTAAATCACAATAAGCCATTAATATAATTTTATCTCCAACCTGTACACATCTTGCTGCTGCTCCGTTTAAGCAGATCATGCCTGTCCCTCTTTCTCCAGCAATAGTATAAGTTTCAAACCTTGCACCATTATCAATATCAACTATATGAACTTTTTCATATTCATATATTCCTGCTGCATCTAGTAAATCTTCATCTACGGTTATACTTCCAACATAATTTAGTTCAGCTTGTATTACTGTTGCTCTGTGTATCTTGCCTTTTAACATATTTACCTTCATTATTGCTTCGCTCCTTATTATAACTCGTATGTGAAATTATCTATTAATCTTGTTTTACCTATAAATACAGCTATTGCTACTAATACTGATTTTTCTATTCTTTCTACTCCTTCCATAGACAAACTGTCTACAACCTCAATATAGTCAACTCTAGCTAGCTTTTCTGAATTAAGTATTTCTTCAACTAATTTAATAATAACTTTAGAATTTCTTTCACCAGATTGAATTTTTTCTTTAGCTAACGTTAATGCTTTATTTAATATAGTTGCAGCATTTCTTTCTTCTACTGATAAATAAGTGTTTCTTGAGCTCTTAGCAAGTCCATCTTTTTCTCTAACTATAGGACATCCTATAATTTCTATATCTATATTTAAATCTCTTACCATTCTTTTTATAATTGCTAATTGCTGAGCATCCTTTTCTCCAAAATAAGCTCTATCTGGTGCTACTATATTAAATAATTTTGTTACAACAGTACAAACCCCTCTAAAATGAGTCGGTCTACTTTTACCACATAAACCAGCCGTTAATCCATTCATATCAACAAAAGTAGAAAAGTCTTCAAAATACATTTCTTCATTTTCAGGATGGAATATAATATCTGCTCCTGCTCTCTCACATACTTTACTATCTCTAGCTAAATCTCTAGGATAAGTAGATAAATCCTCTTTAGGTCCAAATTGAATTGGATTAACAAATATGCTTACAACAACTCTATCATTTTCTTCTGAGGCCTTTCTAATTAAACTTTCATGACCTTCATGTAAATATCCCATAGTAGGAACAAATCCAACTTTTAATCCTTTTGCTTTCCATTCCTTCACTGTAGCTCTTACGTCATTTACCTTTTCTACAACTCTCATTTTATCTTCCCCTTTAATATAATTTTTCAATTACTTCATCATTTATTTTAAAAGAATGCTCTTCTGCTGGGAAAATTCCATCCTTAACTTCTTCTATATACTTTTTAAAAGCTATATTCATTTTTTCACCTAAAGTTTCATACTTCTTAACAAACTTAGGCGTAAAATCACTATACATACCTAACATATCTTGATAAACAATAATTTGACCATCGCATTGTGCTCCAGCACCTATTCCGATTGTAGGAATAGATAATTTTTCAGTTATTATTGCTGCAAGCTTAGCAGGAACACATTCTAATACAACTGCGAATGCTCCGGCTTTTTCTACAGCTAAAGCTGCTTCAATAAGATTCTTTGCTGCCTCTTCATCTTTACCTTGAACCTTAAACCCACCAAATGCATTAACTGATTGAGGAGTTAATCCAATATGAGCCATAACTGGTATTGAAGCTTTAACTATAGCTTCTATCTTATCGCAAACCTCAATTCCGCCTTCTAACTTAACTACATGAGCTCTACCTTCTTTAATTAATCTTCCTGCATTAACTACAGCATCATATACTGATGTTTGGTAAGACATAAAAGGCATATCTGCTACAACTAATGTATTCTTTACACCTCTAGATACAGCTCTAGTATGATGTATCATATCTTCCATAGTAACTGATAGCGTATCTTCATATCCTAAACAAACCATTCCTAATGAATCTCCAACTAAAATTCCGTTTATTCCAGCTTCATCAATTATTTTTGCTGTAGAATAATCATATGCTGTAAGCATAGTAAGTTTTTCATTTTTCTCTTTGGCTTGTTTAAATGTGACTGCTGTATTTTTCATAACTAATCTCCTAAATACTCTTCTAAATTTTTATAATCTCTATCCAAATTTTTAACTTTTGCTATCTTTAAAATATTTTTTGATAATAGCCTATATAATTCTTTATCCTCTTCAGGTATTACATTTAAATGATTAATAACAGTACTTAAATCTCCTCTTTCTATAGGCCCAGTCAAACTATTAACTGTACCTCTTTCCTTAACATTTCTTAGGTTGTTTTCAATTAATGGATATAAAGCCTTAATTGCCATTTCCTTTGTAAATCCGCATGCTTCTAGATAATTAATTCCATTATTAATTAATCCTAATACTAAGTTGCTAACTGTTACTGCTGCTGCATGATATAAACTCTTATTCTCTCTGTTAATAATTGCTACATCATTTCCTAAATTCAAAAATAACATATTTAAATATTCAATATGTTTTTCATGGCCTTCAATTGTAATAAATGCTTGAGATAAATTTTTATAAGAATTATATTTGTCCGAGATAGCGAACATTGGATGAATAGAATAACCATATGCACCATGATTATTTATATTTGAAAAGACTTCTGAAGAAATAGAGCCACTACAATGGCAAATTAATTTTTCTTTAATAGGTAACTTTTTTACTTCATTCCATACATCTGCAATTTGATTATCAGGTGTTGTAATGAATATAGCATCACTATTTTTTATTAAATCTTCTAAATTATTATATTGTCGCGTATTTGTAAAAATTGCAGCTTCTTTAGATGAATGCTGTGATTTACTATAATACCCACTTATGTCTATGTTGTTTTCTTTTAGATATTTTCCTAAGGAAAAGCCAACTTTTCCTGCTCCAATAAATCCAAATTTTATAATTATCACCTCCAAAAGAGTGTGATACTAATAAGTCCCATTCAAAATTGATATGAGCTATTTCTATTAATCTTTAAATTTTCAAATATATAAGGTGCGGTTTAATTAAAATACCACCCATTTTAAATTTATCATATTTCTTGTTTTTGTCAATATTTGTTATTGTATTATTTGCAATAACTTCTTATAAAAAAAGATATAAGAAAATCATAATTAATTTTCTTATATCTTAGGTTTAATCAATTTAAAATTATCTTATAACATCCATTCCACCCATATAAGGTCTTAAAGCTTCTGGAATGTTTATAGATCCATCTTCATTTAAGTTGTTTTCTAAGAATGCAATTAACATTCTAGGTGGAGCAACAACTGTATTATTTAATGTATGAGCAAAATATTTTCCTTTTTCTCCATTTACACGAATCTTTAATCTTCTAGCTTGAGCATCTCCTAAATTAGAGCAGCTTCCAACTTCGAAGTATTTCTTTTGTCTTGGAGACCAAGCTTCAACGTCAATAGATTTAACTTTAAGATCTGCTAAATCTCCTGAACAACATTCTAAAGTTCTAACTGGAACATCTAAAGAACGGAATAATTCAACAGTGTACTTCCATAGCTTTTCAAACCATTCTTTACTTTCTTCTGGCTTACAAACTACTATCATTTCTTGTTTTTCGAATTGATGTATTCTATAAACTCCTCTCTCTTCTATTCCATGAGCTCCTTTTTCTTTTCTGAAGCAAGGTGAATAACTAGTTAAAGTTTGAGGAAGACTCTCTTCCTTTAATATAGTATCAATGAATTTACCTATCATAGAATGTTCACTTGTACCTATTAGGTATAAATCTTCACCTTCTATTTTATACATCATAGATTCCATTTCAGCAAAGCTCATTACCCCAGTAACAACATCGCTACGAATCATGAAAGGAGGAATACAGTAAGTAAATCCTTTATCAATCATGAAATCTCTAGCATAAGAAAGTATTCCTGATTGTAATCTTGCAATGTTACCCATTAAGTAATAGAATCCATTACCAGCTACTTTTCTAGCGCTATCTAAATCTATTCCATTTAATTTTTCCATTATTTCTGTATGGTATGGAATTTCAAATTCTGGAACAAAAGGTTCACCAAATTTTTCAACTTCTACATTTTCACTATCATCTTTTCCAATTGGAACACTAGGATCAATGATGTTAGGAATAACTAACATTATATTTCTTATTTTTTCTTCAAGTTCAGATTCTTTAGCTTCTAACTCTGCTAAACGCGCTGCTTGTTCATTAACCTTAGTTTTTAACTCTTCAGCTTCTTCTCTCTTTCCTTGGCCCATTAGTGCACCAATTTGCTTAGAAATTGTTTTTCTATTTGATCTTAATGAATCAGCTTCTTGTTGAGTAGCTCTGCTTTCGATATCTAAAGCAATTACTTCATCAACTAAAGGAAGTTTTTGATCTTGAAACTTGTTTTTAATATTTTGTTTAACTATTTCTGGATTTTCTCTTAAAAATTTTAAATCTAACATAATATCCTCCATGTATATTTTATTATTTTTCTGATATAAAAAAAGAGCCCTTCCCTCCCATATAAGGGACGAAGAACTCCGTGTTGCCACCCTAATTGATAATAAATTTTTACTTATTATCCACTCTTTATAAAACTAACGGGTTTATCCGTACTGCTCATCACAGTCCCTCCAAGGTGGATTCATAAAATATTGTTATCAGTTTTCACCAGCCACTGACTCTCTTAAAACAATTACTTTATTACTAGCCTCTTCAACGGTTTAATTAAATATTTACGATATTAATATATTTAATATATTATAAGCTCCTACTTTTTGTCAATACATTTAAATACCTATTTGGGCAAAGCTCTTTAATAAGAATGAATTTAAATTTTAAAATCACTTCTAAATGATTATTTAGTTTGGATATCCCTAGTACAGATTATATCAACTCCACTATTTAAAATATTCTTACATATAATACTTCCCATTTTTATAGGAATACTTACATATAATCTACTAACAACTTTAGACATTTCTATCCATAATCCCTTATCAACTTCATCACTACTTTTAACAGGAACAACCTTAAATTTATCACTACCTTTAACTCTAACTACAGAAGTGAAAATATCCTTTTTACCCATACTTACAACTCCTATTATATATCTTTAAATTCTTTAATTCTGCCTGAAATTATATTTGAATTTTTTGAATCATCTACTATATCAGTAAATTTTCTATCTAACTCTCTAGATAATATTTGAATTATTTTCTCATTACAGTAAGCTCCATGACAATTTCCAAATCCAGCACCTGTTCTTCTTTTAACCCCTTTAACAGTTCTAGCACCTAAAGGTCTTCTAATAGAATCAACAATTTCACCTTCTGAAACATTGTTGCACATACATACTATCTTACCATAACGTTTATCTAACTTAATAACCTCATTAATTTCATTTCTATCCATTTCTCTAAATCTATAGAACTCTCTTCTTTTATCAATGAAATTCTTCTTTAATCTACAATTTAAATTACTACTAATAGTATCACATAACATTTTGGCTATAGCTGGTGCTAATGTAACTTTTCCGTAATGAGTTCCTATAACACTAATATACCCCTTATCGATTTTTTGATCATCTACTACAATAGAATCTTTATCATAACTTTCCCTAAATAGGTTATTTATATTACTTTTATCTAATCCTTTTAATAATTTAGATGCATATTGTAAATTATCATCTAAACTAGTTTTTTCAATACTTTTTATTCCAATAAGAGAACCTCCATTTAAAACAGGTGTTGAAACAACAAAAGTATCTTTATCAAAAGTCTTTGTAACAATTCTTTGTAACTTATTTTCATAATTATCATCAAGTAAAATATAACTCATATTTTTGAAAGAATTTATTCCATCCTCAGAGTCTTTTTCTTCAACTACACCTTTTTCATTTATATATATTTCATTTGCAATTGTATTTATAACAACCTTACAAGAGAACTTATTTTTATTAGTTACAACTCTAAATCCTTTTGTAACATTTTGAATAGTTAAAACTTCTTCCTCTAACCTAAAATTTACCCCATTATCAAATGCAACTTCAGCATATGCAATTGCTAAATCATATGGAGCAACTATTGCAACATTTTGAGAGTATAAGCCTTTTTTTACTTCCGTATTAATATTAGGCTCTATTTCATACACCTCATCTGGATCTATTAAATATACTCCATCAATTCCACGCCTTATAGCTCTTTCATACATTTCTTTTAATTTAACTACACCATTATCATCATTAACTACTCTTAATGATCCTATTCTTCTAAATGGAACATTAAACTTCTCACATAAGTCCTCTAATAATATATTTCCTATATACTCTAGTCCAGCCATCACATTATTAGATGTTTCTGATCCATCATATACAATGGAAGTATTAACAAATGAAATATCATCTGCTATATCAAATTCTTTTTCAATTACAGCTATATTTAAATTATATTTAGATAATTCATAGGCAACAGCACATCCAATTATGCCACCACCTAAAACTAAAACATCATAATCCATAATTCAATTCCCCTAATTTATAAAATAAAACCATTTTCTTTTAATTCTTCTTTTATTAACTCCATATTTTCAATAGAGTCAGCAGAAATAGTATGGAGATGTACTCCATTAGTTAATATAGATAATGGCTTTGCATTTATCTCTTTTAACGCATTTTTAAATTTATTTAAATCATTAAGATTCTTTATCATTAATATCCCTTTTATCTCTCCGTATAAGGGATGTTCTACTATAACATCTTCTATTATTCCACCATACTTAACAACTATTTCAAGCTCTTTAATAACATCCTCATTATTATGATTTACTGCAATAACTGATTTTACCCTACTACTATTATCATCATTAATCATATATCCATCTGGAGTTGCTATTATATTATTTCCTTTCGCTCTTAAAATAGCTATATCTTTAACTATTATTTGTCTTGTTACATTAAAGCTCTCAGCTAATGTTGTTCCTTTAATAGCCTTTTTTTCCCTCATTAACATCTCAATAATGCTATTTCTTCTTTCATCAGCTTTCATAATTCACCCCATAACTTAATTTCTATTGTCACTTTCCTTTATTATATCTAGTAGTTTATTTCCTTGTATCTTATTACTATGATGATATCTAATAGTATCCAAAAATTCTTTATCATATGTATTAAAATGCTTTAATAAATTTGCACCTTTTTCTGCATGATTATAATAAGAATCAACAGCTTTAATACCATCATATTTTTTTAATTTTCCCTTGGTCATTTTATTTAATATTACTAATACAGATTTTTCAATAATATTAAGTCCATATTCACCTTTTCCTATATCATGCAATAGCCCTACTTTGGCAACTCTATTTAAATTTATATTTTTTCCCTTTGATAAATGTACAGCATCTTTACTAACTCTAATACAATGTTGTTTATCTGTTTTTTTCAATTTATTAAATAAATTTTTCTCTCTTTTATTGAGAAATTTATTTACATATTCAGTATCAATATCCTCGGACAATGATTTTAATGCCCAAACAAATTGTTTCACTCTATATAAAGACATCTACTTATCACCTTGTTCTTTAACATATATTGTAATACACATTCATATTTATAATACCACTATTATAAATAAATTAAAAATATAAAAATCTATTTTATTTAGTTATAATTCTACATTTTAATATTAAAAATATTAACTTAAATTTTTTAAATTTTGTAAAACAAAAAAAGCTACGATTTATATCGTAGCTTTTGGTGGAGGTAAAGGGATTCGAACCCTTGACCCCTTGCGTGCAAGGCAAGTGCTCTCCCAACTGAGCTATACCCCCAGAAATGGTGGACCTTCAGGGACTCGAACCCCGGGCCGACCGGTTATGAGCCGGTTGCTCTAACCAACTGAGCTAAAGATCCTCGTTACCTGGCAACGTTCTACTCTCCCACACAGTCTCCCGTGCAGTACCATCGACGCTGTAGAGCTTAACTTTCCTGTTCGGAATGGGAAGGAGTGTTTCCTCTACGCCATCATCACCAGATCTTTGAG
>NZ_SMUS01000030.1 GCF_004353185.1 Clostridium cuniculi
TATTACATAAATTTAACTACTTTTTTTAGTAAGAAAATCTATGATTTTCATAAATATATTTTACAAATCTATATTTAATCCTGTATAATCAACAGTGCTAAAATAATTTAATTATGCTATATTAATCTAAAGAAAAAACTTTTATAAATAATATTGGAGGGAGATACATGGAAATAAAGGATAGAGGATTAAATGAAAAAATTAATCAATTAAAAAAAGGGTTAGAAATAGTTGGTGGTAAGTCAAATTTATTATTAGAAGATAATAGTGAAATTTTAAACTATATTATAGAAAAAGCTTTTAGCGATGGTGTCGTTAAATTTAATATAAATAATATTGAATATACTATTAATGAATTAATTAAATGTAAACAAGCTTATGAAATTCATTTTCTTAAGAATAAATTAACTACTTTAAACTCAATAGTTTATAAAATTAAAAAGTATGATACATCTTTAGACTCATTAATAAGAAAATATAAAAAGAGTAGATCATTAGAAGAATATAATGAAATAACTAATAGAATTAAAAAAACATATAGACTTGATATTAATAAATTAGTGCTAAGTAGTATTAATAGTGAAATTTTAGAGAAGTTAAGTCTAGAAGAACAAGAATCTTTTTATAGTGAATATTTAAGTCAAAAAAGAAAACAAATAATTGATGGTGTCATTAGCAAAATGGGGATAGTTTAATATTAAACTATCCTTTTTATTTTACACACCTTCATTATTAAAATCAGGTACAAACTCTTCTGAGTTGGTTCCAGACTCTTGAATAAATCCATTTTTTACTCCTATTGAAAGAGCATAATGGATAAGAGAATCATATGTTTTTTCATTAATACTTTTATTAATCTCAGGATACATTTTTGCATTGTACATTGGAGTATATTGATTCATTAATGATATATACACGCTATCTCCAAATTTTTCATAAACTGCATCAATAATCTTTTTTGAGTCAAATAATAATCCTGGTAATAATAAATGCCTTACAATAACTCCTTTCAGAATTATTCCCTCTTTATTAAATTTAGGTTCACCTATTTGTCTTACCATTTCTTCTATAACTTCTATTACATTTTTTGAATACCCTTTTATCTTTGAATATTTTAAGGCATACTTATCTTCAAAATACTTAAAGTCAGGTAAATAAATATCTATATATCCATTTAAAGCTTTTATTGTATCTAATGAATCTATAGAGTTAGTATTATATATTATAGGTAAATTAAGTCCTTTATTCTTTGCTATTTTTAATGCTTCTATAATTTGTGGCACAAAGTGAGTTGGCGTAACCAAATTAATATTATTTGCTCCTTTATCTTGTAACTCTAAAAATATTTCTGATAATCTGTCTATTGTAATTTCTGTTCCAAAGCCTTCACTTGATATTTTATAGTTTTGACAAAAAACACATTTCAAATTGCAGTTTGAAAAAAATACAGTTCCTGAACCACTTTTCCCTGAAATACATGGTTCTTCCCAGAAATGAAGAGCAGCCCTTGCAATCCTTATAGTATTAGTACTATTACATACGCCTTTATCCCCATTATTTCTATTTACATTGCAATTTCTCATGCATAAAGTACAATTTTCCAACAATTTCATATAATCCATATAAACACCTCGTAAAAATTAGTATATCAGCATATATTACATTAATCAATTTAATGTAACATATAGTTATTTAAAGTCAATTGTGGTATAATTGTAGCATAATGAAAATTCGAGAGGTGCAGAATATGAATACGGTAACGGTTATAATAAATGGTATTGAATATAATTTGAGAGGAAAAGAAGACGAAAGATATTTGTCTGAAGTTGCCGCTTATGTAGATAATAAAATAAGAGAAATTTCAGGAAGCAATAAAAAATTAAGTACAAGTTCTGCTGCTGTTCTTACTGCTGTTAACATTGCAGATGAACTTTTTAAATGCGATTTAGAAATTGGAAATATTACTAAGAAAAAAAATTCTCTTGAAGAACGTCATTTAACATTAAAAGAAAGATTAAGGGAACTTAAAGTAGAAATAGACGAAACTGCAAAGGCAAGGGCATCAGAAGTTGAATCCCTAAAATCTGTTATCTTTGACATGGAGTCAAAAATTAAGGAATTAGAAAGCTATAAGCTATTAAGTGAAGAGTTAACAGAAAAAGTAAAAACATTAACTGAAACAAATAATAAGAATGAAGTTCAAATCTCAGAATTGAATAAAGAATTATTAGAAATGCAAAATACAAATCAAGAACTTAAAAACAAAGTTAAAAATTGTACTGATGAGATAAATAATAGAGTAGCAATTTCTGAATTTGAAGAAGTAATTACAAAATTAGAAAAAACACAAAAAATTAATCTTATATTAAGTGACGAAAATGATGATCTTAAGGAAAGAGTATCAACATATCAAAATGAAGCTAATAATTATTCTATTGAAAATTCAGAGTTAAAAGAAACTGAACATAAATTGAGAGAAACAATAAAATTTAAAGAAGCTGAATTAGAAGAGTTTAAAGCATTAAACGAAAAACAAAGTTTAGAAGAAAAAAATACTATGGAGAAAAAGATTAATTCATTAGAAATAGAATTACAAGATGCCTTAAAGAAAAAGGAAACTTATAGGTTACGTAATAAAGATATTAACTTCCAACTACAAAACTATAAATATAAAGTTTTAGATTTAGAAAAAAAACTTATTGATACTCAATTTAATCTAGCTGTAGAAAAAAGAGATAAAAATCCATTATTAAGATAAGTCTGCTCATCATTGAGCGGACTTATCTTAATTAGTATAGAAAAACAATAATAATTATGTTATAACAATAAGTAGTTATAATAGTTATATTAGAATTAATAGTAAATATTTATAGATTTTAAACAAAGGATTACATTAACTTTTTAAAATTAGGAGAGATTTTTATGAATAAAATAGAAGTTCTAGCACCAGCTGGAAGTATGGAGAGTCTATACGCAGCTATAAATAAAGGTGCCGATGCTGTTTATCTTGGTGGAAACAAATTTTCTGCTAGAGCTTATGCATCAAATTTTGATAATGAAAACATGCAAAAAGCTATTGATTATGCTCATAGTTATGGTGTTAAAATTTATGTAACTATAAATACAATACTAAAAGAAAATGAAATTGAAGAAGCTGTTAGATATGTTGGATATTTATATGAAATAGGGGCTGATGCTTTAATAATTCAAGACCTAGGTCTTTTCAAAAGAATTAAAGAAGAGTATCCTGACTTTGAGCTTCATGCTTCTACACAAATGACAATTCATAATGGAGAAGCTGCTATATATTTTAAAGAAAAAGGCTTTCATAGGGTTGTTTTGTCCAGAGAGATGACAATTGATGAAATTAAATATATATCTACAGATTTAATGATAGAAACTGAAATGTTTGTTCATGGTGCAATTTGTGTTAGTTATTCTGGGAAATGTCTAATGAGTTCAATAATAGGTGGAAGAAGCGGTAACAGAGGAAGATGTGCTCAACCTTGTAGAATGGAATATATATTAAAAGGAGAAAAATCAGGTGAGCAAAAAGGACATTTATTAAGTCCAAAAGATATGTGTACTATAGATGATATTAAAGACATAGTTGAAAGCGGAACTCATTCTTTAAAAATAGAAGGAAGAATGAAAAGACCAGAATATGTAGCTGGAGTAGTAGATAACTATAGAAAAGCAGTAGATAAAGTATTATTTAAGAAAAAATACAATGAACAAGAAGGTAAAGGACAGTTATTGCAACTCTTTAATAGAAGCGGATTTACCAACGCATATTTAAAAGGTAATACGGGTAGAGATATGATGAGCTTTAAATCGCCTAAAAATGCTGGAGTTCCATTAGGAGTAGTAGAAAAATCCGGTGAAATTAAACTTAAAGAGAGTTTATCTTTAGGAGATGGAGTTAGATATAGAGATAAAGGATTTTCAGTAAGTAAAATTTTATTAAATGGAAAAGAAGTTTCAAATGCTAAAAGAGGGGATATTGTTAAGCTTTTCCCTATAGATTATAAAAAAGGTGATGAATTATTTAAGAGCTTAAATAAACAACTTTTTGATGAATTAGAAGACTACATTAAACCATATAATAAGAAGCTTTCTTTAAATGCAAGAGTTAAATTTGTTGTTAATTCTCCAATTGAGTTAAACATAATACATAATAATAAGGAATATAACTTTACTGGTGAAGTTGTACAAAAAGCAGAAAAAAGACCTTTAGATAAAGAAAGAATAGAAGAAGCACTAAAAAAATCTGGTGATATCCCATTTAAATTAGATTTTATTGAGTTTAGTGAATTTGAAGATGGATTCTTACGTATTGCTGATTTAAATAATTTAAGAAGAGATGCTTTAGAGGGTATCACTAAAAGCATTTGTAAGGAATATAGAAGAAAACGACCAAAGAAAGAAAATAAAAAATTATCAACTCCAATAAATAATAATATAGATATTCCTGAAATATATAGTTGTATTACGAAAGATCAGCTTAATGCATTATTAGATTGTAGAGTTAAAAATATAGCCTTTGACATATTTAGTAGAGAATTAGGTGCACTTAGAGTATCTGACTTAATTGATACATTTGAAAAAGTAAATGAAGAGGTAAATTTATATATTAAAACTTCCTCTATAATTAAAGGTGAATTTGATAAGGTATGTAAATTTATAGATAAAGCAAAACCTTATATAAAAGGAATAATAACTTCTAATATAGGCTTAATTAATGTATATAAAGATTCACTTATGATAATTGGTGACTATAAACTTAATATAATGAATTCTCAAAGTTTAGAATTTTACCAAAATGAATTTGAAATTCCTACATTAAGCATGGAATTAAATAGATCAGAAATTAAAGAAATAACTCGTAAGAATAAAGGAAATAATGCGTATGTTATTTATGGTAAACCAGAGCTTATGATTAGTGAATATTGTCCAATAGGAAGTACTTTTGGTGGTAGAAAAACTAATGTAGAGTGTAATGCTATTTGTACCAGAGATAAATTTACGCTTATAGATAGAGTAAATGAAAAAAATAGAGTAATGACTGATTTATTCTGCAGAAGTTATATTTTAAATCCAGTTCCATTAAATCTATTTGATGAAATTAGTACTTTAAAAGAAATTGGAATTAAGACATTTAGATTTGATTTTAGAGATGAAAGCTATGAAGAAGTAAAAAAAGTAGTTAATATGTATAAAAATAGTGAAGTTGATGATAAGAGTAATTACACTAAAGGTCAATTTAGAAGTGGAATAGAATAGGAGAGTAAACTATGAAAATAATAAATTTATTATTATTAATTGCTGTATTTATATTTGGTGTCATTCAAATGAGAAAATCATCATCTATAATTAAAACAGACTGGTTTAAAAGTTTATCTTATAATGAAAAACTTCAAACAACCTCTAAAATAAAAAGCAATTGGAAAACAAGTATTATTTTACTTGCCATAATAGTTTGTGCAATGCTAATTTTAATTTCTTCTTTTATTGGGAAAACTCATTATTATGAAAATACAATTAATATATTAATATTAATTGTAGGGGTTATAGTAACAATATTCTTAGTTATTAATAACCAAAAATTAGAGAAAAATATAAAAAATTAGCGTTTATATAGGAGAAATTTATGAAAGAAAGAACTTTTAGAATTTTAGAATTTAACAAAGTAAAAGATAAACTTAGAAGCTATGCCGTAACTAGTGGTGGGAAAGAGCTAATAGATGCTCTTTCTCCTTACAATTCAATTTATGAAGTTGAAAATAAACTAGAAGAAACTAATGAAGCTTTAGATATATTAATAAAAAAAGGGACTCCACCATTTGAAGGTTTACACGAAACAAAAGAAGAACTCGAAAGAGCTGGTAAAGGTGGTACATTAAATCCAGGCCAATTAATGAAAATCGGATCAATGCTTAGATGTTCTAGAAGATTCAAAGAATACGTTGCAAGAAAAGAAGAAGAAATAGGTTATAAACATCTTGAAGATTTAGCTTATATTTTAGTGCCACTTAAAAATCTTGAAAATGACATTGATTCTGCTATTATTTCTGAAGATGAAATAAGTGATAAAGCAAGTGGAACTTTATATAATATAAGAAGAAGTCTAAAAGAAAAAAATTCATCTGTTAGAGAAAAAATTAATTCTATTGTTAGAGCTAACTCAAAATATTTACAAGATTCTCTTTACACAATGAGAGGAGATAGATATGTAATTCCTGTCAAAGCAGAATATAAAGGTGCCGTACCTGGTCTTGTACATGATCAAAGCTCTACTGGTGCAACACTTTTTATTGAGCCAATTAGTCTAGTTAATTTAAATAATGAAATTAAAGAATTAATGCTTAAAGAAAAAGCTGAAATAGAACGAATATTAAGTGAGCTTTCTGCAAAGGTTCATGATAATATTGATGCTTTAAGAAGTAACTCTAATATTCTAAGAGAGTTAGATTTTATATTTGCTAAAGGAAAATATGCTTCTTCATTAAATGCAATAAAGCCAACTGTTAGCAAAGATAGAAGTTTTGATATCTTAGGTGGAAAACACCCTTTAATTGATCCTAAAGTAGTAGTTCCTTCTGATATATATTTAGGTAAAGATTTTACTACACTTATGATTACAGGTCCTAACACAGGAGGTAAAACTGTAACATTAAAAACTGTGGGGTTATTACATCTAATGGCCTTAAGCGGCTTATTAATACCAGCAAAAGATGGCTCATCAATTGGTTTCTTCAAAGATATTTTTGCTGATATAGGTGATGAACAAAGTATAGAACAATCTTTATCAACCTTTTCATCACATATGACTAATATAGTAACAATTTTAGATGCTGCTTCTTTTGATTCATTAGTATTATTTGATGAATTAGGCTCAGGAACTGACCCAACTGAAGGTGCTGCATTAGCTGTGGCAATTATCGAAACCTTAAATAAAAGAGGGTGTAGAATTATAGCTACAACACACTATAGTGAATTAAAAGGATACGCTTTAAAAACAGCTGGTGTTGAAAATGCCTCTGTTGAATTTGATGTAGAAACATTGAGACCTACATATAGATTATTGATAGGTGTTCCTGGTAAATCTAATGCTTTTGAAATATCCAAAAGACTTGGATTAAGTGAAGATGTTATAGTAAAAGCTAAAGATTTTATGTCTGAAGAAAATCTACAATTTGAAGATCTAATTAGAGATCTTCAAGAAAAGAGTATAATAGCTAATCGTGATGCAAGAGAAGCTAAAAGAATCAAAGAAGAAGCAGAAAGCTTAAAGAAAAAGTATAATGAAAAGCTTAAAAAGCTAGATACAGTTAGAGATAAAGTTTACGATGAAGCTCGTCAAGAGGCTAAGCAAATTATTTCTAATGCAAAAGATGAGGCTGATGAAATAGTTAAAGCAATGAGAGAGCTTGAAAAAATGGGAATAGCTGAGGGTGGTAGAAATAGACTTGAAGAAGAAAGAAGAAAGCTTAAAGCTAGTCTTGAAGAAAAAGAAGCAGCTATGATTAAGTCTAGAGAAAATACTGGCGAAGCTATTACTAAAGTTACTCTTGGTATGGAAGCATTCCTACCATCTTTAAATCAAAGAGTAATAGTTGTATCAAACCCTGATAATAAAGGGGATGTACAGGTAGAAGCAGGAATAATGAAAATTAATGTTAAATTAAAAGATTTAAGAAAGGTTCCAGAAGAACCAAAGAAAAAAGAAAAAAAGAAAAGAGAAGTTAAACTAAATATGAAATCTGTTGATAGTAGGATTGATTTAAGGGGGATGGACTCTGAAGAGGCTTGTTATAGAACTGATAAATATTTAGATGAAGCATACTTAGGAAACTTAGGTGAAGTTACTATAGTACATGGAAAAGGAACAGGAATTTTAAGAAAAGCTATTAATGACATGTTAAAAAGACATCCACACGTAAAATCATATAGACTTGGTGTATATGGTGAAGGTGGCGATGGAGTAACAATTGTAGAATTAAAATAGAGTCAAATTAATAAATTAAATTCATTTGAAACCCTTTCCTAGTATGCTATAATTAAAGCATACTAAGGAGGGGTTTTATGTATTTAATAAGCGCATGTTTATGTGGAGTAAATTGTAAATACAATGGATTAAATAATTATAACGAAATATGTGATAAATTACTTGCTTCTGGAAAAGCAATTTTAGTTTGTCCTGAGCAGTTAGGGGGACTACCTACACCACGTATACCAAGTGAAATTATAGGAGAATCTTCAAATATATTAAATGATAATAATGGTTCGGTAATTGATAAAAATGGTAATGATGTAACACCACAATTTATAAAAGGGGCAAAAGAAACATTACAAATTGCAAAAAAGCTAAATATCAAAAAAGCTATACTAAAGGATGGTAGCCCATCATGTGGTGTTAATTATATATATGATGGTAATTTTAACGGTACTAAAATAAAAGGTATGGGTCTAACAGCACAATTATTAAAAGAATCATCTATTGATATAATAAGCGAACTTGAATTAGGAGGTAACATAAATGGGGATATTTGATTTTTTTAAACGAAAAAAAGATGTTGAGGAAGATATTAATTTAGAAGAAGCTTTAGATATAAAAGAAATAAAAGAAGAAGATAATAGTACTATAAATAACATGAATAGTGTAAACACTACAAATAATGAAACTGATAGCTTTAACTATAATTTTGTAATAGATCATATAGAAGAGTTTCATAATAGAAATGAGCTTACGCCAGAAGAATTAAAATCTTTAATAACTGGTGAAATATTAAAAGTAGTTGATAAATCTCAAAGCTTTGATTCAATGGAAATATACGCTAAAGAAGCTGCAAAAGCAATAGGAATAGAAAACATACAACCATTAACAGAATATTTATACGGTGGTATTTCTAAACCTACCGCTTTGAAAGGAAGATATAATGGGTTAGGAGCATGGCCTAATGCTGTAAAAAATGCTGTATTAACTATATTGTATTCATTTAATGAACATAGTGTTGATGAGCTATTAAAAATAGCTAATGATAAATCTAGTAGTAGTATAAAAGCTGTAAACTTATTATGTAAAATGGCCGCTAAAGGAATTGAAGAAGATAAAATTATAGACTCTATCATTTATATAATGGAGAATTTTACTGATGAAAATATAATTTCAACATTAGGATTTTTATCACAAGTAAAAAATAATGCAAAAGTTTTAAAAACCCTAGAAATCTATTTTAAAAAGTATATTTATGATAATAATATTGAATCAGCATATGATGTTACATTAAGTATAATAAATAATGTTGGAACATTTACAAGAGAACAATTAATATTTTTAAAAGCAGTAGCACTTAGTGATGAAGTATTAGAATTATCATTAATTTTAAAGAATGAAAATGGTGAATTTGATTTATCATCTGTAGCTGAAGATTTAAGACTTAAAGCAGCTTTAAGTTTTTACTCTTTACATAATAAAGATGAAGAAATAAATAGTAAATTAATGTACCTAAGAGATAACTCCTTAGATATGGAACTTAGAAAATATTTAACTGATATTTTAGGTTAATTTTTAATATTATAAAAACAATTAGAATGATGAATATATTATTTATCATTCTTTTTATTTTTATAAAAAATAATTGGAAAACTATTGCTTTCAATACTTTAATGTGCTAAAGTATTAAATAAGAAAAGCGTTAACTGAGGGGGATATACTTATGAAGTTATGTAAATTAATAAAAAAGACAATTTTAGTGGGAAGTATTTTAACTTTATCAATTACATGTGTTGGATGTTCTAATAAATCTTCTGAGAGTACATTAGATAAAGATACACTTATTGTTGGAATAGATGATGCATTTGCTCCATTGGGATTTAAAGATGAATCTGGCGAAATAACTGGCTTTGATATTGATTTAGCTAAAGAATTGGCTAAAAGGTTAAATAAGAAAATAATTTTTCAACCAATTGATTGGACAATGAAAGAATCTGAATTGAAATCAGGTAATATCGATTTGATATGGAATGGATATACAATTACAGATGAAAGAAAAAATAAAGTTGATTTTTCAGTTCCATATTTAAAAAATAAACAAGTCATAGTAACACTAGCTGATAGTAATATTAATTCAAAATCAGATTTAGCTAATAAAAAAGTTGGTGCTCAAAGTGAATCTTCAGCTGTTGCTGCAATGGAAAAAGAAGAAGATTTATATAGTAGTTTTAACGATGGAGGTGCTATTACTTTTGAAGATAATAACCAAGCTTTAATGGATTTAGAGGCTGGTAGACTTGATGCAGTAGTAGCAGATGAAATTCTTGTAAGATACTATTTAAGCTTAAAGGGAGAAGATAAATTTAAGATCTTAGAGGATAACTTTGGCGAAGAAGAGTACGGTGTTGGTATTAGAAAAGGTGATACGGAAATGGTAGATTCCTTTAACAAAGCTTATAAAGAAATGCAAGAAGACGGTACATTAAAAGAAATATCTGAAAAATGGTTTAATAAAGATATTACAATAAAAATTGAATAAATAAAAAGAGAGGAGCAAGTAAATTGGACAATATAATAACTACACTTAATACACTTTTAAATTATTTTTTTACCTTATTACCACAAATTTTAGATGGATTAAAGGTAACACTTGAGCTATTTATTTTAACATTAATACTATCTATTCCTTTAGGAATCATTGTAGCATTAGGTAAATTATCCAAAATAAAAGTTATTAATAAAGTAACAAGTTGTTATGTTTTAATAATGCGAGGAACTCCTCTTCTTTTACAAATAGTATTTATATTTTTTGGACTTCCTAATCTAAATATTGTAATTGATAGGTTTCCAGCAGCTATAATTGCATTTACATTAAACTATGCTGCTTATTTTGGAGAAATATTTAGAGCTGGAATATCTTCTGTGGACATTGGTCAATACGAAGCTTCTCATGTATTAGGATTATCAAAAAAAGATACATTCTTTAGGATAATCCTTCCACAAGCTTTTAAAACTGTATTACCACCTGTGGCAAATGAAATAGTAACTTTAGTAAAAGATACAGCCCTAGTATACGCTATAGGAATAGACGAACTATTAAGAGTTGGTAAAATAGCATGTAATAGAGATTCATCCTTATTGCCATTAGTAATTATCGGAATAGTTTATTTAGTTCTTATAGGAATTTTAACTAAAATACTAGACAAGATTGAAAGAAAATATCAATACTATAATTAAGAGGTGAATTATGTTAAAGATTAGAGGTTTAAAGAAGTCTTTTGGTAATAATACAGTATTAAAAGGTGTAGATTTAGATATAATGGAAGGTGAAATTGTTGTAATTGTAGGTCCATCTGGTGGTGGAAAAACAACTTTACTTAGAATAATAACTGGTTTAGAAACTTGTGAAGAAGGTACTATAGAAATTGCAGGAGATGTCCTTTGTAAAAATGGGAAATATGTTGATAAAAAATCAATTAATGCTATTAGAAAAAATATAGGTCTTGTTTTTCAAGGATTTAACCTTTTTCCTCATAAATCTGTATTAGAAAATATTATTGAAGCACCTATTAGAGTTTTAGGTGAAAAGAAAGAACGTGCAATAGAAAATGCAATAGAAATTTTAACATTCTTAGGATTAGCAGATAAAGCTAAGAACTATCCTTGTGAACTATCCGGTGGACAAAAACAAAGAGTAGCTATTGGTAGGGCATTAGCATTAAATCCAAAATTAATGTGTTTTGATGAACCAACTTCAGCTTTAGATCCATCATTAACAAAAGATGTTGCAACACTAATTAAAAGTTTAAGCAAAAAGGGTATGTCTATGCTTATAATTACCCATGATATGGAATTTGCAAAACTTGTTTCTAATAAAATTGTATCAATGGATTCAGGGATAATTATTGATAAACATATATATAACGATAAAATTGAAATATCACAAAATATCACTATATAAAATCAAAGTGTTAATTATATATAAACTTAATTAATAATTTAATATAGAAATGACAATTTCATTAACAGCAAACATATGTTCTTTAATGTATTCTTATAAATTTCTTTAATAATTTCCTCTTCTTTTTATAATACTAATATTATTAATGTTATAAGGAGAGATTAAAATGTCTGAAAAAACTATGAAATTTACAGATGATGCAGGAAACAAGGTGGAATATGCTATATTAGAGCAAAAACTAATTAATAAAACTGAATATGTTGCAATGGCTCCAGTAAATGATAAAAACGCTGTAGAAATATTCAAAATTGCTTTTGATAAGAATTGGAATGAAACATTAATTCAAGTTGAATCTGAAAATGAATTAAATATGGTTAGACAGGTATCTAGCATTAAATTTTAAAATAAGTAATAAAAGATCTATTAATTAGGTCTTTTTTTTGTTTATTTAAATATAATATATATATTTATCTTTATAATTGATAATTACATCTAGATGATAATCATTATTTATGATAATCTATAACAAAGAAGTTTTTTTAGGAGGATATATGAAAAAAATAACATTAAGTAATAGAACAAAAGGTGTTTTATTTATAATAATGTCTGCATTTGGCTTTGCTATGATGTCTGCGTTTGTTAAACTTTCAGGAGATTTACCATCATTTCAAAAGACATTTTTTAGAAATATAACATCTTGTATAATTGCATTTATATTAATAATTGTTAATAAAGAAAGTTTCTTTGGAAAATTAGAAAATCAGAAAACTTTAATTTTACGATCAGTATTTGGCACACTAGGGATAGTTTTTAACTTTTATTCAATAGATAAATTAGTATTATCTGATGCTAATATGTTAAATAAATTAAGTCCATTCTTTGTAATAATATTCAGTGCTCTTTTCTTAAAAGAAAAAATAAATATAAAACAAGGACTAGCTATTATTGTTGCTTTTATAGGAGCATTATTTATAATTAAACCACAATTTAATTTTGATATAATTCCGTCATTGATTGGGGTATTGGGTGCTATATGTGCAGCTGCAGCTTATACTTGCTTAAGAGCTTTAGGTGGAAAAGAAAAATACTACACTATTGTATTTTACTTCTCATTCTTTTCTACAATAGCTATATTACCGTTTATGCTAATAGTATATAAAGAAATGTCAATGTTACAATTTGTTTATTTAATTTTAGCAGGTATCTTTGCTAGTATTGGACAATTTGGTATTACTATTGCTTATAAATATGCGAAAGCAAAGGAAATATCTATATTTGACTATAGCAACATTCTATTCTCAGCAATAATAAGTATAATTTTATTTAATGTTATCCCAGATTATCTAAGTGTAATTGGATACATAATTATATTTGCTGTATCATTATATATGTTTTTATACAATAAAAAGTTAGATAAAATTGAAAGAAAATAATAAGAAAAAAAGTTGTACTATATGTAGTGCAACTTTTTTCTATTATTGATACTTCTAAATACTCATTTATCTATGCTATAATTAAAACTTGTAAAGGAGGGGTAATATGTATAATAATAAAACTTCAAATGTTTTAGATATCCTTCTTAATAATAAAAACAAAGAAGAATTAAAAATAGAAGTGTATTTAAATAAAATAGATTATAAAGGACAACTCTCTATAGAATTTAAAATTGGTTTAAAAAACAAACCATCTAATAAATTAAATATAATAAGAGATATAAGACAGTTTTTAGTTTATTACGAAAATAATATCTCTCTAAAATATAGTAATGATTTTACCTTTGATATAAGTAAGCAATACTTTTCAAGTAAGGACCTTGCTTTGATTGATTTTATTTATGAACTTCTAGAAATAGAAGGGAGTAAATCTAAATATCTAAAATCTACTGATAAATTGATTGAGGGTAAATACATATATCCGCCTAAATATTTAATTAAGGAATTATTTTATATTATAAAAGATCATCGTAGTTACTTTAATGATGGTTTCTTTAATAGACCTGTCGACTGTGAAATACTATTAGGAAATCCATATATAGAAATGAACTTAGAATATATAGATAAAGAATATACCTTACAGCTTCTGTCTGATTTACCTATGATACTAAACAACAATTACAATGTTTTATTTAAAGGTACTACTATATATTTACCAGATAAAAACTTCATTAATAAAATAAAGCCTTATTTTGAAATTTTCAAAAAAGATAATAATGTTATTATTCCAAAAAATGAAGAGGAGAGAGTCTTAAAAGATCTTATTCCAACCCTTAATAATATAAGTGATAATTTAATATTATCTTCAAATATTAAAGAAAAAGTTGTTTTAGCTAAACCAAAATTCAACTTTTATTTTAATAAAGAAAATGACTTTGTTCTAATGACATTAAAAGTTCAATATGATAAATTTGAATTTAATATATTTAGTGAATTTGATGAAAAAATAATATATAGAGACTTCAATAAAGAACAAGAAGTTATGTC
The DNA here is from genome assembly GCF_004353185.1 of Clostridium cuniculi. Classification (GTDB taxonomy): domain Bacteria; phylum Bacillota; class Clostridia; order Clostridiales; family Clostridiaceae; genus Clostridium; species Clostridium cuniculi. Next base: position 14,438 of record NZ_SMUS01000030.1, read on the forward strand.
AGCCTTAAAATCACTTGGTTTTGATTATGTTAATGATAAATACTATTTAACATTAGGTGACGATTATATATATAATTTCTTTAAAAATAAGATTCATGAGCTGCAAAAATTTGGTGAAGTTTATTATTCAGAAAACTTTAAAGGTATTCGTAGGATAGATTCTAAAGGAATAATAGGACATATATCTGTAGGAAAATATGATTATTTTGAATTAAAATTTGATATAAAAGATATACCTCAATTTGAAATAAGTAATATTTTAAGAGCTTTTAGAGATAATTTAAAGTACTATAAACTTGAAAATGGCGAATATTTAGACTTAGAATCTTTAGAATTAAATAACTTCCTAAAACTATTAGACAATCTTAATTCTTGTAACAATATAGAAAATAACACAATTGAATTTCATAAGAGTAAAGGCTTATACGCAAATGAATTTATAAAAGAAAATAATATAAAATTCATGAAAGGAATTGGATATCTAAGAAAACTTAAATCTCAATTTAATAATATAAATAAATTAAAATTTGAGCTTCCAAGAGAGTTTCTAGGAGATCTTAGACAATATCAATATACAGGATATTGCTTTTTAAAAACTTTATATAATCTAGGATTTGGTGGAATATTAGGAGATGAAATGGGGTTAGGTAAAACTATACAAACTATTGCATTTTTAGCATCTATCAAAAATAAAACTTCTTTAATTATAGCTCCCTCTTCATTAGTTTTTAATTGGAAACAAGAGTTTAGTAGGTTTGCTCCTAAGCTGAATGTTAAGTTAGTTACAGGTGTAAAAGAGGATAGAAGTAAAACTTTAGAGAATATCCAAGAATACGATGTTTTAATAACTACATATTCACTATTAAAAAATGATATAGATAAATACTTAAATATTGATTTTAATTGTGTGATATTAGATGAAGCACAAAATATAAAAAACTATACATCACAAAATGCAATGTATGTAAAACAACTTAATAGTAAAAGTAAGTTTGCTCTTACAGGAACCCCAATTGAAAATTCTTTATTAGAATTATGGTCTATATTTGATTTTATAATGCCTAGATACTTATTTGATAGAGATACTTTTATAGTTAAATATTATAGAAGATTTATGGATAATAATGAGTTATCTATAGAATTTAAAAATTTAATAAAACCATTTATATTAAGAAGATTAAAAAAAGATGTTCTTAAAGAACTTCCATCAAAAATTGAAAAAATTATTGAAGTAGAGCTTCCTAAATCTCAACAAAAAGTCTATAGTATTTATAATAATAAGGTTATAGATTTAATTGAAAAGAAAATACGTGATGATGAGTTTTCAAAAGGTAAGATAGAAATACTATCATATATAACAAAATTAAGACAAATAGCATTAGATCCAAGTGTTGTACTAGAAAATTATGAAGGTGAAAGTGGGAAAATAGATGCTTTAATTGAATTATTACATCAAGCTAATGATGAAGGTCATAAAATATTAGTTTTTTCTCAATTTACCTCTGTTTTACAGAGTATAAAAAGAAGATTAGAAATAGAAAATTTGAAATATTGTTATTTAGATGGTACACTTTCACATAAGAAGAGAAATGAGGAAGTAGATGCCTTTAATAAAAGTAATATTCCAATATTCCTAATAAGTTTAAAAGCTGGTGGTACTGGCTTAAATCTACAAAGTGCAGATGTTGTTATACACTTTGATCCATGGTGGAATCCATCTGTAGAAGCTCAAGCAAGTGATAGAGCTCATAGAATAGGTCAAAAAAATATAGTTGAAGTAATAAAACTTATATCTAAAGATACAGTAGAAGAAAAAGTTATTAAACTCCAAAATGAAAAGAAGGAATTAATAAATAAAATTTTAGATGATAATTCTCTAAACACTAATAATATTTTTGATCTAGCAAAAGATGAAATATTAAGGTTATTTAAATAATTTAAATAACCTATCTAAAATCCAATAAAAAGAGGTATTATAATGGAATTAAATAAAGATTTTTTAGAAAAATATAATGATTTAATGAATGAAGATGTTGAATTAGCTCTAGAGTTTTCATTAAATGCATTAAAAGAAAGTAACAATGCAGATTTCTATGCTTATATTGCTGATTGTTATATGTCATTAGATGATTTTGATAAAGCTGTAAATACTCTAAAAATAGGGTTATCTAATAATTGTAGTAATAGCACATATGCTAAAAGTTTATTAGGAGAATCTTTATTTTACTTAAATAATTTTGAAGAAAGTAAATCAGTATTCGAAAATTTAAAATTAGAAAATCCTAATAGCTTTTTTGTTACAGCTTACCTAATTGATATAAATATTAATTTAAATAAATATGAAGAGGCTATTAAATTAGGCATAGATATATTAAACTCTAATGTACTAGATTCAAATGATACTGCATATATATTAGTTAATCTAGGATGGATTAATTTAAAATATCTAAACAATAAAGATAAAGCTCTAGAATATTTTAATAAAGCATTAGAACTTGATAAAAATATTGGTAGAGCATATATTGGATTAGCTGAATACTATTTTAGTATTGAAGATTATAATAGCGCATTAGTAAATTATGAAAAAGCAATAGATTTACAAGAGGGAACAATTGATGTCTATTTTGGTATTGCAATGTGTTATAAAGCCTTAAAACAATATGATGATGCTTTAAGCTATTTACACATAGTACATGATGCCGATAACACTAACGAAATATACATAAAAGAAATCAGAGAGATAGAAAATTTATAAATCTGCATTAAGTTTTAAAAAAGTGATTATACTAAGGTTGAGGTGATACTTATGTACCAAAGTATAGGAATAAACTTAAGCAAAAATTTAGATGCAGCTACAAAAAGAATAAAAGTTCCTGCTATTACTCAAAGGTCATATTACAAGGATTCAGATAATTGCGAAGAAGAATTCATTAATTTTTATAAATCTGATTCTGATTATAATAATATTGATTATGATGATAATATTAGATATTTAGATGATGATTATGATGACTCTGTAAATGATGATTCTGAATGTTCATGTGAATGCTGTGATGAGTGTTCATTAATGGATAAAATAAAAAATATGGATTCCAAAGTTGTAGTTATGGCTGGAGTAGGTGCTTTAATAGGATTCATTGGTTTGTATAAATTGCTTAAAAGAAAATAAAGTATTTATGAATATTTAAAATAGGCGTCGTAAATTACTAACGACGCTTATTTTATATAAAGATAGTGGTCTTATAAAAGCCTATTTAATTATAAATAATTATTAAGGAGAGGTTGAAAATGGAAGAAATTATAGTTTGTGTTGATAAAAATGACAATGAAATAGGGCATATTGAAAAAATGGATGCTCATATTAAAGGAATACTTCATAGAGCATTATCAGTATTTATTTTTAATGAGAAAAATGAACTGCTTCTACAGAAAAGATATAGTGGAAAATATCATTCACCTAGTCTTTGGACAAATACTTGTTGTACACATCCTAATAAAAACGAAAGTACAGATTCTGCTGCTAAAAGACGTTTAGAAGAGGAAATGGGATTTTCTTGTGATTTAAAAGAAGTATTTTCTTTTATGTACTATATTAAGTTTGACAATAATCTTATAGAACATGAATTTGATCATGTATACTTTGGCAGATATTCAGATAAGATTTATATAAATCCCTTAGAGGTTGAAGATTATAAATGGATGCCAATAAATGAGATAAAAATTGATTTGAAAAATAGTCCTGAAAAATATACTTATTGGTTTAGATATATAATAGAAAATCATATAAAAGAAATTGAAGAAAACTTAAATTTTTAGATTTATATAATATATTACTATTGTAAGTAAATTAATAGTAATATAAAATATTCTATATAAAATCTAATTAGTTTACAAATGAAAGGAAATAAATAAATATGGATAATAAAAAGCCACAAGAATATATAGCTAATATAGCTAAGGCATCATCTTACTTTGCATTTAAAAATGGTCCAATCAAGGAATTGTGTAAAGCCGGAAAAATTTCAGAAGAAGAAATGAATAATATGCAATCATATATGCAAAATCACTTAGCTTACCTTTATACAGTATTACTTGAAGAAAATAATCTTAAAAAATTTGATTTAGTAATTAGCACTATGAATAAATTTTATGTTGATGATAAAGAGGAAGTGTTATTAGCTGATGATGGCTTTGATAAGTTTTATGAAAACTTATTTCCACAAGTATCAAATATATCAATAAATAATATAAAAAAATAGCATTGACTTATATCCATTTTATGGATATAATAGTATTAACAACAAATTTAAAATTCTTAGACAAGGGATAGTAGTATATCTTAGCTTCAATAAAGAGAGTTAAGGATGGTGAGATCTTAACAAGAAAGAGTTATATGAATGGGCCTTAGAGAAGTAAAGGGAAAAGTTTTCTTAGTACCGGATACCGTAACCTACACGTTATAGTAGGACAAGTATGTTAGTACTTGATTTTAAGTGATGAAATTTATTATTTAATTTTCATAAATTAGGTGGTACCGCGGATTATTTACTCCGTCCTATATTAATAGGACGGAGTTTTTTTATTTATAAATTTAAGGAGGTGATTAATATGGTATGAACAATAGCTAAATCAAATTTGAGTTTTGAAATTTATAATTATTATTTAAATTCAGGAGGAATAAAAATGAAAACAAATATGAATACAAAAAAAATGGTTATTAATGCTCTTCTTTTAGCTATAGGTGCTATATTACATCAAATAACTCCAGCTCTAGGCTTACCAATGCAACCTGATTTTGCATTAGCAATGCTTTTTATTATTATGTTAATTAATAATAATGACTATAAAACATCATTAATCTCTGCAATAATTACAGGGGTATTTACTGCCTTAACAACTAAATTTCCTGGTGGTCAACTCCCTAATATTATAGATAAACTAATAACTGTAAATTTAATGTATATTATTTTATTAACTGTAAATAAAATATTAGAATATATAAATATTAATAATAATATCAAACAAAACTTATTAGTAATAATAAGCTTTCCCTTAGGAACATTAATAAGTGGAACTGCTTTCTTGATGTCAGCACAATATATTGTTGGATTACCAGCCAAATTCTCAATACTTTTTGTAACTACAGTAATTCCAGCGCTTTTAATAAATACAATAGGTGGATTTATTCTTTACCAAGCAATAAATGTATCTTTGAAAAGAATCATAAGATTTAATTAATATTTATTGTTGATATTTATGCTTTATTTTGTTAAATTATAAATAAGCTTTTTTGACATAGTACCTTTTACAAAAAGTGAAATACCTTTTTGTAAAAGGTAAATTAAAAAACTAGGAGGAAAAATAATAATGTACATAGCATTTGGAAATAGAGTTTTAGATAGTAAGGACATAAAAAATATAATTGAAGAAAATACTGAGTTTAAAGTAATAAAGGATATGAGTAAAGGTTCTAAAAGAGAAGATATCGTTGCCTTTAATTTAAGTGTAAGTATAGATATATTAAATGAAGAAATTGAAGAAAGTATTAATATTAATGAATTAGACGAAGATTCTTTATTTGATGAATATATGGCTTCTACAGAGGAATTAGGTTTTGAACTTGAGGAATACTTACCTGAAGACTCTATAATAGATTTTAAAGCATATAAATGGGAGCCTTCTGATAATGATATAAAGGCTGTTTTAGTTATGGCTAATGAAGAACTAGGATATAATAAGCTTAAAGATGTAATGAGAAGATTATTAACACAAGTTGAATAAATCTAAAATTACTTTTGTAATATATTAAATTATTAAAGGAATGTTTTAAAGTGTTTAAATTAAAAACAAGTGATATTATTAAAGCAACTCAAAATAATGATTATAAGCTAGTAGAGACACTACTTAAAAATGGTAATATAGACTATAAAGATAAGGATGGTAAAACAGCTTTGTTTTATGCTGTTTTAGAACATAATATTGATTTATGTAATTTGCTTATAGAGAATGGAGCTAACCTTTATATAAAAGATGATCGTAATCTAATGCCTATTCATTATGCTGCTTTAACTAATAATTACGATATAATCAATCTTTTCTACGAACATAATTTTGAATATTCAATAGATACAATAAAAAGTGAAATAAAAAATATAGAAATACAGGACAAACGCATATTTCTTAAATTTCTTAAAAAATTATTTTAAATATGAAACAAGATAAGACATTTGATAAATGTCTTATCTTGTTTTTTTATGAATTTTAATATGAAAAATAAATAAAAAATGTTACAATTATTGTATAATATGGTTAAATATATATTTATATATTTGCTTTTAATGTATTATTATCTAAATTTTAGGCTAGAATTATATGGCGGGGTGTTTTTATGAAAAGTACAGATTATATTGAAAAATTCGAAATAAATGATAAAGAAAAGGGAAGCTATTCAGTAGATTTATGTCCTATATCTAACACAATAAGATTTACAGCAAAATATGATGGTTGTATCTATGCTTATGTAGTAGGTGATTTTAATGCATGGGAAAGGTCCGAAGAATATAAATTAAATTGGCAAGTAGATACAAGTGATGGTGTACTTAAGATGATTAGAGAAATAAATTTTCCAAAAGGACTTAAACCAGGAAAATATAGATATAAATATATATTAATTGATTGTGATGGAAATGAAATATGGATAGATTCTGAAGGAAGTGAAAAAAATAGCTTTAGTTTTATCTGGGAAAATATTAATGATACACTAAAAATTTACTCTTCAAATAATATAGTAACTTATAAAAGGCCAGTTGAACTAATCGGCGTATGTACAGGTTTATATGGTAGAATATCACTTCCTAAAATCATATGGCATTTAGAAACTGAAATTGATGGAGTAAAAATAGAAAATGGATATTTAATAGTTAACAATAATGTAAAAGAAGGAACTGAAATTATTGTTTGTGGAAAAACTCTTGAGAAAAATTTAACAGCTACAAAAAAAATAATGGTTGAAAGCAATAAATATACTGGTACATTGGTACATTTTTATTTAGAAGATAATAACTATCAAGGTCATGATTATATATGGAATTGTTGGTTATTTGGTGAAAATTGCAATGGTGAAGAAAGAGATTTCAATTTTAATACTGATTATGGTTTTGCATCATATATAAAAGAAGACTACTTAATTATTAGAAAAAAACAATGGGGTAATAATTGGATAAATTATTGGGCAGAACAAACTAACACTTATGATTTAAGGGGAAATTATAAGGATATATATATAATTTATGGCGATGCAAGAAGATATACATCTCTTAAATCTGCTATAATTGCTACTCAAACTAATATAAAATTTGCTATTATGGATGATTATAACAAAATAAAATTATATCTCTCAAGTGAACCATTATTAGGAGTTGATTTTGAATTATATCTTAATGGTGAAAAGGTTGAAGGAACCTCTTCTATAATAAAAGGAAAGGAAGTTATAATAACTAATATCCCTAAAAATATACGTGCTAATGATTTGCTTTTAGTTTCCGCCTCTAACGCCTATAAGCCATATAAAGTACTATTTAGGAACTTCTTAGATAAATTCTACTATTCAAAAGAAGATTTAGGAGTAGTCTATTTAAATAATGCTATTTCTTTTAAATTATGGGCTCCAACAAGTTATAAAGTAGAATTATTGCTATACAAAGAATGGTATATTAACCAAGAAGAATCATCAATTAAATATCCTATGGTATATGATTATAAAACAGGAGTATATACAACTGTTATAAATAAAGATGATGCAAATGGAATGTATTATTTGTATAAACTTTATTTCAAAGATATTGATATAAGTGGAGAGCTCTGTGATAAAATTACCTATGCGGTAGATCCATATGCAACATCTGTTTGTGTAAATGGTGATAAAGGATATGTATTAGACATAAATGATAAAAACACAAAACCTTATGGTTTTACAAATCATAATATTCCTGAACTAAAAAGAAAAGACGATTCTATTATTTATGAAATGCATATAAGAGATTTTACAATTGATGAAAGCTCAGGTGTAAATAACAGTCTCAGGGGGACTTACTTAGGAGCCGTGCAAGAAAATACGGTATATAAAGATGTTTATAGTGGAAAAACTGTAAATACTGGATTAGATCATTTAGTAGAACTAGGTATAACTCATGTTCATTTAATGCCTGTTTTTGATTTTGGATCTGTAGATGAACGTTTCCCAGGATCAAATAACAGAAATTGGGGGTACGATCCTAAAAACTTTAATGTTCCAGAAGGCAGTTACTCAACAAATCCTTACAATCCAATAACAAGAATTATTGAATTAAGAGAAATGATTATGAAATTCCATGAAAAAGGTATTAGAGTAGTCATGGATATGGTTTATAATCACATGATGGAGACTATGAATATGGATAATATTGTTCCAGGATATTACTTTAGAACTGATTATCTTGGAAGATTTACAAATGGTTCTGGTTGTGGAAATGAACTTGCAACTGAAAGGCCAATGGTAAGAAAATTTGTAGTTGATTCTTGTATGCATTGGATAAAAAATTATAAAATTGATGGAATTAGATTTGATTTAATGGAATTAATTGATATAGATACAACTAAAGAGATAGTTCGTAAATCATCTAAATTTGATAAAAACTTTTTAATTTATGGTGAACCTTGGAAAGGAGGAAATTCACCTTTAATGAATGGAACATTTAAAGGATCTCAAAGAAATGAAAATTTTTCTGTTTTTAATGATACTTTTAGAGATGCTATAAGAGGAGATAATAATCCATCAAATGGTTTTATAAATGGAAATCAGCATAGTAGTACTTGTAATTGGAGTATAATTGAAGGATTGAAGGGTTCTATTTATACTTTAACATCTAATCCAAATGAAAGTATAAACTATGCAGATGCACATGATAATTATACTCTTTGGGATCAAATAGAAAAAAGTCAAAATCCATCTTTATCCCAAGGTGACTATAGAAAAAATATAAGTATTTATCCTTTAGACAATCATTTTGTAAGACAGGATTTATTAGCTTTATCAATACTATTTACTGCTCAAGGAATTCCATTTATTCAATATGGTTCTGAGTTTTTAAGAACAAAGCAAGGTAATCATAATAGTTATAATAGTAGTGACGAAATCAATTCAATTAAATGGAGTGATAAAAATAAATTCATAGATATATTTAACTACACTAAAGGATTAATAGATATCAGAAAAAACTTACCATATTTTAATATAGAAAATGCTGATATTATAAAAAATAAAGCAAAATTTATATTTGCTAATAATAATGAAAATAGTGGAGTTATAATTAGTCATATTGATTTAAGCGAATATGATAAAGGTGAAGCTGTAGTTATTTATAATGCTACAAGTATTGATAATTATGATGTAAATCCCTATGTTCCTATTTCAAGAACTGGCTATTGGAACATTATTGCCAATGATAAAGTAGCTGGATTAAACATATTAGAAAAAGTTAATTTCAATGAAATTCCTAGATTAAAATCATTTTCAATAATGATTTTATGCAATAAAATTGATAAATAATATCTTTATTTATAACACTATAAAATCTCTAAATTTATAACTAGATTTTTATAGTGTTATTTTCTTTATAATTATATTTGTATAAATAATATAGATTAATCAAAAATATTAAAGTTAACCTTACTTTTTTATTCTTCTTAACTACAAATAAATTTATATATTAAATCATATAATTATTCTGTGAATCAATTTAATAGAAGGAGAAATAGTTTGAGAGCAAGAAGTGCATTAAGAAATTTTATAATGTGGGCAAGCCTTGCCTTTGTAGTTAATGTATTTATTTATTTTATTTTTGGAGCAGATTATGGTCTTGAATTTTTAGGTGGATACATAATTGAATTAAGTTTGAGTGTAGATAACTTATTTTTATTTTTAATTATATTTACCTCATTTAACATTCCAATTTCATATCAAAAAAGAGTACTTACTTATGGTATAATAGGTGCCGTAATATTACGATTTGTGTTTATTTTTTTAGGTGTTGCAATAATTAATACATTTAATTGGGTTTTATATATTTTCGGTTTTTTCTTATTTTGTAGCGGTCTAAAAATATTATTAAATAAAGAAGAAGAGGCTGATTTTTCAAAAAGTAAAGTTTTAAATATTATGAAACATTTTATTCCCGTCACAAAGGAATTACATGAAGAAAAATTCTTTGTTAAAATTAATGGATTATTATATGCAACTCCATTATTATTGATTTTAGTATTAATTGAAAGCTCTGATATTATCTTTGCATTAGATTCTATTCCTGCAATATTTTCTATTACCACTAATCCATATATAGTTTATTCATCTAATATATTTGCTATTTTAGGTTTAAGAAGTATGTATTTCTTATTAGCAAAATTAAATAGTATGTTTAGTTATATAAAATATGGAGTTGCATTTATTTTAATGTTTACAGGAATAAAATTATTTGTTGCATTCTGGGGGATTAATATATCAACAGTAGTATCTTTATTAGTTATTGCTATTATTTTATTAAGCAGTGTTTTATTTTCATTAATAAGAAGTAATTAATTATGGTGTTTAGAATAATATATATAAGTCTCTTGTATTTAAATATTATAAATTTAAAGGACTAATAATCTTTATTTATACTATTTTATAAAACTCTATAAGGAGGTAATATCTTTTGAGTGATGCTCTTGACTTACTTATTTATCTTGATGAGGCCTTAACCAAGAATTTAAATTCTCTAGTTATAGATGGATTTATTGAAAAAAGGACCTCTAGATTTATAGAAGATAGAACCTTAAATGCCAAAACAGGAGCTGAAGGTAGTAACCAACATTATGGTGAAGATAGATGCATAAGAGATTAACGTGATGGATATAAAGGAAAAAACTTCACTGAAGCTGATACAGTAACAACAGTAAATAGAGAAAATCAATCATTAGAAGGTAGAAGATTTGTTAGACGTGAAGAAGAGTTAACTAGAATATTTACAACCTTTGAAATACATCAACAACTCATTCAAGGTTTAAATCAATCAAATTTAATTAAAGAATTGGATAGCAGTAGTTATTCAACATCTAATATAAATTCAGGTGATTATGTTAAATTAAGTGGACAAATATCTAGTGAATCTATGGTATCTTATATAGATAGTTTATCTAATTTATTATCATGTATTGGAACAGATAATCTAAATTCATATTGTAAAACTTTTAAAAGCAATAATAGCTCATTTATAAATTATGATACCATGTACAAACAAGTTAATTACTTAAAATCACTTTTAACTACTAATAATAGTCAAGATATGATTGTGAAGTGCGGAAATATGGATGTTGTATTAACAGTTAATAATAGTAATTTTATTAGTACCTATGCAAATATTTACGATAGTGCAGATTGTCCATGTACCATAATTGGAAAAGTTATTAGAAAATGTGATTCAGATCAATGTATTCATTTATTAAGAAAATCTGGTCAACCTAATTTTTATGAAAACTTTTTAGGATGTTGCTCTCCACTTATGGAGAATATATCTAGTGCAGGTATATATTTGCCTGAACAACCTCGATTTAGAGTTCCTGGAGAATCTTTGCTTTTAATACCTATTAGTATGCTAATTTAAAATTACATCAAAATACTCATCAATAGTTACTAATTATAATTTATAAGTAATATATTAAAGTATATTGATTGTAAAAGGATGATAAAAGTGATTAAACCTAAACCATTACAACAAGGTGATAGCGTAGCTATAATAGCACCTGCAAGTCCCTCTGATAAAAATTTAATTGATAAATGTATATCTTCGTTAAATGAGTTAGGATTAAAGGTAGTAGTAGGGGAAAGCTGTCTATCAGAACATGGATTTTTATCTGGAACTGATGATGTAAGAGCAAATGACATAAACTGTATGTTTGCAGATAAAAATATAAAGGGAATTTTTGCACTTCGAGGTGGCTATGGCTGTGCTAGATTATTAGACCTTATAGATTTTAAGCTAATCAAAAAAAATCCTAAAATTTTTATTGGTTATAGTGATATTACAGCTCTTCATATTGCTATAAATCAAAAAAGCAAACTTATAACATATCATGGTCCGATGATATCAACTGAACTAATAAAAGGATTAGATAAATATAGTGCTGATTATTACAAAAAATTTATTTTTGGGCATGAGAAAGTAGAAGAATTATTTAACCCTGAAGGAGATAATCTTGAAGTTATTAATAGTGGTATAGCTAGTGGACAGCTTATTGGTGGAAACTTATCATTAATTTGCTCTTCTTTAGGAACTAAATATGAAATAAATACTAAAAATAAGATCTTATTTTTAGAAGAGGTAGAGGAAGTGCCTTATAAAATAGATAGAATGCTTACTCACTTAAAACAATCTGGAAAATTAAAAGATGCAAATGGAATAATTTTAGGGGCATTTACTAATTGTATCGCTCCAAATAATAAAAAAAGCTTATCATTACAAGAAGTTTTTAACGAAATTATTTTACCATTAAAAAAACCAACTATAAGCAATCTAGTTTGTGGACATTGTCTTCCAACTTTAACTCTGCCTTTAGGAGCCAAAGTACTTCTTGATGCTAATAATAAAAAAATTAAAATCCTTGAATAATATTGCGCAGCACATGGGGTGAAAAATAAGAAGTTGTTAACTTTTATATAAATCAAAAATATATATTTAAAAGCTAACAACTTCTCATATAATATACAACAGAACTTTTTGATATTATGTAAATTATATTTAATTAGTTTGAGTTAATATATAATCAACAATTTTCATATATAAATTTAACGCTTCAGTGTTTGATAAGTTTTCTAGATAGTGAGTACAGTTTTGCAAGGTATATAGTTCAAAATTATTGTTATACTTTAATGCAGTTTCATATAATTCTACAGAAGTTTCATATGGTACAATATTATCCTTTAAACTGTGAATTATAAGTGTATCAGGTAAATCCTCTCTTACATATTCAATTGGGCTAAATTCTTTAGATAGTTTTTCTATGTCATTATCACTAAACTTTTTAACAACCTCTTCTGGACCAACTGATAAATTTACTTCGCTTAATCTAGCTGGTCCAAATAAATCAATGATGTACTTTACTTTAGAGGAATATGATTTTAAGGATTTATCCCCTATAAACTCGTCATCTTGAGAGAAGGCGGCCATCATTGAAAGTTGAGCGCCTGCAGATGGTCCTATTATTCCTATATTATTTACATCAAAATTATACTTATCTTTATTTTTATATATCCATCTAATTGTATCTTTAACATCTGATATCTGATCTTCTAAAATTACTTCATCCTCCATTAACTCATATGATGTACTAATTACTGCATAGCCTTCATCTTTAAGTAAGTCAATAATAGATTCTATAGCGGAAGGAATTACTTTATCACCATACATCCATCCATTTCCAAATACATATATAATTACTGGAGTTGCTTCCTTTGCTTCTTTATTAGTATAAATATCTAATGTAAGTTCTTTATTACCTCTTTTTTTATATACCACATCTTTATAGGTTATATTTTCAATTGGTTCATTATAAAAATCGCTAGAAATAGTAGGAAGACTATTGCTTAACCTTATAATTTCAACCAAAAATTTTATTTTTTTTATGTGAGTAACTAAAATAGTAGCTAGTATTAAAATAATAATTGTAGTAATTAATGATCTTTTTTTTATTTTCATGGCTATCTCCTAAAAGTAAAATATCAAAGTATAATTTTTTCGAATTGTACTTTTATTTTTTAATTATTGCCATATTCAAAATATACTAACCATAAATATAATTTTATTTGAAATATTTATTAGCTTTTTTTTTCGAATAATGTTACAATATTTAAGAAAAATATACATATTAAAGGAGTTGTTTTCTATGCAAAAATACAAACAAGAATTTATTGAGTTTATGGTAAGAAGTAATGTTTTAAGATTTGGAGAATTTGTTACAAAAAGTGGACGTCAAACACCATTTTTTATTAATACAGGAAACTATACTACAGGAGAACAACTTGAAAAATTAGGTGAATTTTATGCTAAAACTATTAATGAGCATATTGGCTCTGACGTAGATGTATTATTCGGACCAGCTTATAAAGGTATTCCATTAACTGTTACTACTGCTATATCTATGAATAAACTATATGGAGCAAATGTTGAATATTGTTCAAATAGAAAAGAAGTTAAAGACCATGGAGAAGGTGGAATTTTACTTGGAGCTAAATTAGATAACACAAAAAAAGTAGTTATAGTTGAAGATGTTATGACTGCAGGAACTTCAATTTATGAAACAGCACCAATACTAAAAGCTCAAGGCGATGTAGAAATTGCTGGCTTAGTAATATCTGTTGATAGAATGGAAAAGGGGAAAGGAGAACAATCAGCTCAAGCTGAAATTAAAGAAGCATTTGGAATTACAACTTATCCTATAGTTACAATGGCTGAAGTTGTTGAATACTTATATAATAGAGAAATTGATGGAACTGTCTATATTGATGATAAGATAAAAGCTGCTATAGCTGAATATTACAAAAAATATGGAGTTTAAAATTTAAGCATAAAATAATATAAGTCGACAATTTTAATTGCCGACTTATATTATTTTTATAGTTTTATTTAATACATGACCTTAATAGAATATTTTTCTCTTGCAAATGAATTAATTATCGTCTCAATATGTTCATGTCCATTTGTCTCTACAGTAACTTCTAACAATACATTGTGAATTCTATTAATAGCTTTAAATTGATTATGTTCAAGTTTTACTACATTTGCATTTTCTTTTGCTAAAATTTCAGATATTTTTAGTAGCTCTCCTGGCACATTTTTAAGCTCCACAGAAAAACAAAATAATCTTCCTTTTGAAACAAGTCCATTATTTATTAATTTTGATATTGTAAGCATATCAATATTTCCACCACTTAATATACAGCATACTTTTTTATTTTTTACTTTTAATTTTTTTAATGCAGCTAAAGTTACAACTCCAGATGCTTCAGCTACTAATTTATGTTTCTCAACTAATAAAAGGAATGACTCTACAATATCATTTTCTGAAACTGTTATAATTTCATCTACATACTCTCTAACAATTTCAAAAGTTTTATTACCAGGTGTTTTTACTGAAATACCATCGGCAATAGTATTAACACTGTCTAATGTACAAATTTTATCTTTTTGTATACTTAGTGCCATTGAAGGTGCACCCTCAGCTTGTACACCAACTATTTTTATATTTGGATTTAATGCTTTAGCAGCAAGGCTTATACCTGATATTAAACCACCTCCACCTATTGGAACAAGTATATAATCTAAATCATTAATTTCTTCAAATATTTCTAATGCAATTGTACCTTGTCCATAAATCACATCCATATCATTAAAAGGGTGTATAAAAACTTTTCCTTCCTCTTCCTCAATAGTTTTTGCTTTAATAAAGGCATCATCATAACATTTCCCATAAAGCACTATATTCCCACCATAATTTTTAGTTGATTCAACCTTCAAGTATGGGGTAGTTTCTGGCATTACTATACATGATTCTACTCCCATTAATGATGATGCATAAGCAACTCCTTGAGCATGATTTCCTGCAGATGAACAAATAACACCTTTAGCTTTTTCTTCTTGAGACAAGGAAATAATTTTATTTAAAGCACCTCTAATTTTATATGCCCCTGTTAATTGAAGATTCTCACACTTCATATATACATGATTATTGCTACTTTTACTAAATACATTACTATATAATAATGGTGTTTTAGTAATTACATTACTTATGTTTTCTCTTGCTTCCTTAATTTTTTCTAAATACATAATATAGCCTCCCTTTTCATATGTAACATTAATCAAATTTTCTAATATATATATAATATCACAGAAATATACAATTATCGAATGTAATTTTAAAGCTTGTATATAACAAATTAATCTAATTAACTATTCTTTACTCATAAATATTAATCAAAATAATTTTATGTTAATAATATAAACCTATAAATATTTAGTTGTATTAATTAAATATAAACTATATAATTACTTTGAATATTAAGAGACGGAGTGGATAAGATGGAAGAAAGATTACAAAAGTACATGGCTAGATGTGGTATTGCTTCAAGAAGAAAATGCGAAGAAATAATTCTAGAAGGAAAAATTAAAGTAAATGGTACTGTTATAACCGAAGTCGGAACTAAAATTGATCCTGAAAAAGATATTGTTGAATATAATAATAACATTATAAAAGTAGAAGAGAAGAAAGTTTACATAATGCTTAATAAACCTGAAGGATATATAACCTCTGTTAAAGATGAAAAAGGTAGAAAGACGGTTTTAGATATAGTTAATGTTGAAGAAAGAATATATCCTATAGGTAGATTAGACTATGATAGTTCTGGCCTATTAATATTAACAAATGATGGTAGTATTTATAATAATATAATTCATCCTAGAGTATCTATAAAGAAAAATTATATTGCTGTATGTAGAGGTAAATTTACTGAAAATGATCTTAAGCGTTTTAAAAAAGGAATAGATATTGGTGGTTATGTTACTGCTGAAGCAGATATTGAAGTAATATCTGAAGAAAAGAGATTTAACAAGAAAAAAAATTGTGATGAAATCTTATCAACTGTTGAAATTTCAATACACGAAGGTAAAAATAGACAAATAAGAAGAATGTGTTCTTCTCTAAATCATGAAGTTATAAGCCTTAAAAGAGTTTCAATAGGAAATATAAAATTAGGTTATCTAAAAAAAGGTGAGTGGAGACCTTTAACTGATAGCGAATTAGATTATATTAGAAGTTTATAGGGGTTTGCTTATGTTTAAATATGTTTCAGATGTCAGTATATTAGCACATAATATTATTAATGAGTATGTAGAAAATAAAAATGTTGCAGTGGATGCAACATTAGGAAACGGATATGATTGTGACTTTCTATCTTCCTGCTTTAAAAAAGTATATGCTTTTGAAATTCAAAAAGAGGCTTGTGAAAAATACATAGATAAGAATAATAATGTAATAATAATAAATGAATCACACCACAAAATAGATGAATTTGTTAATGAAGAAATTAACTGTATATGTTACAATCTTGGATATTTACCAGGTGGTAATAAGGAAATAACAACTTTAGCAGAAACTAGTCTTAAAAGCATACAACTTTCTTTAAATCTATTATCTAGTAATGGAATAATGGCAATAGCTATTTATAGAGGACATAATGAAGGTAAAGAAGAAGAAAGTTGCATTCTTCAATACTTAAGAAACTTACCTAAGAATAAGTTTGGAGTTATGCTACATGAATGTATAAATAGATCTGATAAGTCTCCCTTATTAGTCATTGTGGAGAAAAAATAGTTTTTATTTGAATTATTATTTATAAATCTTGCAACTTTTAATATGCTAACATTGATTAAATTTATAAATAATGCTAAAATAATTGAAGTTAATTAAATTAGGAGCGTACAATAATGGAACGAAGTATTAATGATGAATCAAAGGATTTAATGAAGTTAATTCAAATTAGATTTCCTAGATTAAGTAAGGGTCAAAAATTAATTGCTGAATACATATTAAAAAATTATGATAAAGCAGCATTTATGACAGCAGCTAAACTTGGAACTTCAGTTGGAGTATCAGAATCAACTGTAGTAAGGTTTGCAATAGAATTAGGTTTTTCAGGATATCCTAAACTCCAAAAATCTCTTCAAGAGTTAATAAAAAATAAATTAACAACAGTCCAAAGATTAGAATTATCTAGTGATTATATAACTGAAGGTCATGCTTTAAAAGGTGTTTTAAAAGCAGATATGGAAAATATTCGATCTACAATGGAAAAAATAGATTATAATACATTTGAAGATGTTGTTAATAATATTTTTACTGCTAAGAGAATATACATAATAGGTCTTAGAAGTTCAATGGCATTAGCTGAATTTTTAGGGTTCTATTTAAATATAATTTTACAAAATGTAAAAACTGTTGGCTATGGTATTTCTGATATCTTTGAACAAATGATAAATGTTGGCGAAGGAGATTTAGTAATAGGTATTGGTTTCCCTCGTTATGCTAGTAGAACTATTGATGCTTTAGCATTTGCTCAAGATAGAGGTGCAAGAGTAGTAGCTGTAACAGATAGTTTCTTATCTCCATTAGCAACAAGATCTGATTATGCATTAATTGCTCAAAGCAATATGGCATCTTTTGTTGACTCTTTAGTAGCACCATTATCAGTAATAAATGCTTTAATAATAGCAGTTGGAATGAGAGAAAAAGAAAATATTTCTTCTACATTTAATAGCCTTGAAGAAATATGGCAAGAATACAATGTCTACTCCTATAATAATAGAAATTTCGGAGATGATTAAGATATTTTATTCATAAAAAGGAATTAACAAATGTTAATTCCTTTAGTTATTATAAATAAAAATTTAGGAGGATTTTAAATGGCAAAAGTCATTGTAATAGGCGCTGGCCCTGCTGGAATAATGGCAGCAATTACTGCATCTAAAAATCATGAAGTTATTCTTTTAGATGGAAATGATAAAGTTGGGAAAAAATTATTTATAACAGGTAAAGGTAGATGTAATGTTACAAATGCCAAAGATATAAGTGAATTTTTTGATTATATTTATGGAAATCCTCATTTCCTATATAGTTCACTTTACTCCTTTACAAATGAAGATACTATAAACTTCTTTGAAAACCACGGAATCAAATTAAAAACAGAGCGTGGCGGAAGAATATTCCCATTGTCTGATAAATCATCTGATATTATAAAAGGCCTTTCTAATGGATTAAAGGAGAATAAAGTTCAAGTTAAACTTAACTCTAAAGTCACTAATATTTTATCTAAAAATGATAAAATATTAGGTGTTGAAATAAATAACTCTCAAAAAATAATGGGCGATCATTTTATTATAGCTACTGGTGGTGCTTCTTATCCACTTACAGGGTCTAAGGGTGATGGTTATGAGTTTGCAAAAAAACTTGGACATAGTATAGTTGATTTAAAGCCTTCATTGGTTCCTATTGAATTAAATGAAAGATGGCTGAAAGAATTAATGGGATTATCTCTTAAAAATATTTCATTAAGTATTTTAAAAAATAATAAGGTTTTATATAAAGAACAAGGTGAAATGCTATTCACAAGTTTTGGTATATCTGGTCCATTAGTCTTAAAAGGTTCAAGATTTATAAAGAATGATTCAAGTTATATTGCTTTACTTGATTTAAAGCCAGCATTAGAAACTAATGAGCTTGACAAAAGAATCCAAAAAGATTTTTTAAAGTATCAAAATAAAGAGTTTAAAAATTCTTTAAATGATTTATTACCTCAAAGAATAATTCCTTTAATAATTAAATTAAGTGGCATTCAAGAAGATAAAAAAGTAAATGTTATAACTAAGGAAGAAAGAAAAAAACTTGTACATATAATTAAAAATATAAAAATGAATATTAAAGGTTTAAGACCTATTGAAGAGGCAATAGTTACAGCTGGTGGTGTTAATACATTAGAAATTGACCCCTCTACTATGAAATCAAAAATGATTTCAAATTTATCATTTGCTGGTGAAGTTATAGATGTGGATGCATTCACTGGTGGTTATAATGTTCAAATAGCATTATCAACTGGCTATATTGCTGGAAGTAATATTTAATAATATTCTAAAGTGAAATTTTGTTATTGGAAAGTATAAATAGTGCATTTTTATTATTATTATTAGAATAAGTAGTAACTTTCCTTTAACGATTGTTATATTTTAATTTTAATTATATAATTAATAAGAACGTAAGATAGAGGTTTTATTTGAAAGGTGGAAAAATTATTATGAAAATATCTGTAGCAATAGATGGACCAGCTGGTGCGGGGAAAAGTACAATCGCTAAATTAGTAGGTAAAAAGTTTGATTTAATGTATATAAATACTGGAGCTATGTATAGGGCAGTAGCATTATTAGCTAAA
This sequence comes from Clostridium cuniculi, assembly GCF_004353185.1. Taxonomy (GTDB): domain Bacteria; phylum Bacillota; class Clostridia; order Clostridiales; family Clostridiaceae; genus Clostridium; species Clostridium cuniculi. Next base: position 34,482 of record NZ_SMUS01000030.1, read on the forward strand.
AGAAATGGTATTGATACTACTAATATCGATGCATTAATGACAATGATAGATAACATGGAAATGCATTTTGAAAATGATGATTTAATATTAGATGGTGTTAACATTCAAAATGAAATTACAATGCCAGAAATAAGCGAAATAGTTTCTAACTACGCTTCTATTCCAGAAGTAAGAAGTAAACTTGTTACTTTACAAAGAAAAATGTCTGAAAAATACAATGTAATTATGGATGGTAGAGATATTGGGACAGTAGTATTAAAAAATTCTAAATTTAAATTTTTCCTAACAGCATCACCAGAAGAAAGAGCAAGAAGAAGATATACAGAGCTTTTAAACAGAGGCTTAGATGTTAATTATGATAAACTTTTAGAAGATATAATAAAAAGAGATCATATTGATAGTACTCGTGCTGTTGATCCATTAAAAAAAGCTGATGATGCTATAGAAATCGATAGTTCTAATTATAATATCACTGAAGTTACTGAAATAATTTGTAATTTTATAGAAAATGCTTTACAATAGATTAGGAGATAACATTTAATTGATAATATAAATTTTTGATTTTATAATCAAAGTTACTCTTAAAGACAATGAACAAGTAGTTAGTTTCATTTAAAAACTAAAGATATAGGAGAAAATTTATGAAAGTGTTATTAGCTGAAAATGCTGGTTTTTGTTTTGGAGTTAAACGAGCAGTAGATGAAGCAATAAAAACTCAAAAACAATTTAATAAAAAAATATATACATTGGGTCCATTAATACATAATGGTGATGTAGTAAAATACTTAGAAGAAAATAGTATATATGCAATAGACATAAATGACATAGATACTTTAACTAAAGGAGATGTTATCCTAATAAGATCTCATGGAGTATCAAAAAAAATATTTGATGATCTAAACGAAAAAGGGCTAATTGTTATTAATGCAACTTGTCCATTCGTAACAAATATTCAACAAAAGGTTAACAAATTCTCTAATGAAGGATATAAAATCGTTATTCTTGGTGATGAAAAACATCCTGAGGTTGTTGGTATTAATGGTTGGTGTAATAATGATGCCATAATTACTAATGATGGTAGCTTTAAAGAAAATCTTCCTAATAAAGTCTGTGTAGTTTCTCAAACTACAGAGAAAGAGGAAAATTGGAATAAAACAATAACTAATTTATCTAATGAATCAATTAAAGAATTAAAATCATTTAATACAATTTGTGCAGCTACAGAAGAAAGGCAAAAAAGTGTATATGATTTATCAAAAAATGTTGATTTAATGATTGTTATAGGTGGTAAACATAGTTCAAATACAACTAAACTATATCAAATAGCTAAATCAAACTGTGATAATACAATTCACATTGAAAATGCTAGTGAATTACCTGAAAATTTATTAGAAAATAAGAATATTAAAAGTATTGGTATAACAGCTGGAGCTTCAACTCCAGATTGGATTATAAAGGAAGTAGTCAAAATTATGGAGGGATTATAAAATGGAAGAACAATTATTATTAATGAATGAAATGGATAGAAGATTTAAAATTGGTGATGAAATTGAAGGAGAAATACTTTCAATAAAAGATGGTCAATTACAAATATCTTTAGTAGGATATAAGTCTGATGGAATAATTCCTTTTAAAGAATTAACATCTGAAGATAGAATTGATTCAGTATTAGAAACTTTAAAAGTTGGAGATACAATAAAAGCTAAAGTAATAAAATTAAAAAATGAAGATAACTATGTAGTTTTATCTAGATTAGAATATGAAAAAGAGGAAACATTATCTAAATTAGAAGATTTATTTAATAGTAAATCTGAATTTGATGTTATCATTAAAGAGGCTAAAGAAAAAGGATTAGTAGCATATTATAATGGTGTTAGAATATTCATTCCAGCATCTCAAATAGATATAAAATATGTAGAGAATAAAGAGGATTTAGTTGGAACTACTTTAAATGTTAGATTAATTGATTTTTCAAGAGATAATCTTTCAAAAATAGTTGCTTCAAGAAGAATAATATTAGAGGAAGCTAAAGCTCAAAAAGAACAATTAGCTTGGGATTCATTACATGAAGGTGATGTTGTAAAGGCTGAAATAAAAAGATTTACTAAGTTTGGTGCTTTTGCAGAAATTAATGGTATTGATGGTTTAATCCACTTATCTCAACTTTCATGGAAGCATGTTAATTCTTGTGAAGAAATATTAAAAATTGGTGAAATAGTTGATGTTAAGATTTTAAGCTTAGATAAAGAAGAAAAGAAATTATCTTTAAGTATAAAAGCTTTAACTCCAGAACCATGGAGCGTAGTAGATGAAAAATATTCTGTTAACTCAGCTGTTTTAGGTAAAGTAGTTAGAATTAATGATTTTGGTGCTTTTGTAGAATTAGAACCTGGAATTGATGGATTAGTTCATATTTCTAAAATAAGCCACGATCATATTAAACATCCATCTGAAGTATTAAAAATAGATGAAGAAGTTAAATGCATAATTTTAAGTATTGATAAAGAAAATAAAAGAATTGCTTTAAGCATTAAAGATGCACAATAATTTTTAGCAATAAAAAAAAAGATTACACATATATATAAGTGTAATCTTTTTATCTATTAAGGGTTATGAGAAAATTAAAAATTAGGGGTTAAGTATGGTATTGTTAGAAAGGTTGTCTAGTAATAATTTTGAGAATTTTAAAACTTTGAATTTAGAGAGATTCAGTAAAGAAAACTACGATAAAAACTTTTTTGAATACTATGAAAATGAAAAATTTTTTTTAAAGATTTTTTTAAAAAAGTTTGTTAAACTATTTATCTATAATAAAAAAGTTATAGGTTATATATGGCATGAAGTTCCTGTAGAAATTCCAGTACGAGTATGGTCATTATATGTTAAGGAAGAATATTTAGATTTATTATCACCTAACATTCTTAATAGCTTTAATAATACTATTCTCTCTTATGAAACTTGTGATGATAAAACTAATAATGAAATGCTTTCAAAATTAGGCTTTAAAAAAGTAAAACCATCAATTTTGATGAGTATGAATTTAGAAAATTATAATAAAACACAACAAACAAACAATCTAATATCTTCATTAAAAAATAATAGAGATTTACTGAAAACAATAAATTTATTGTTTAATTCTAATATAAAGGAATTAAAAATTTCTATAGAAAAGGTTGTTTTAAATAAAGATGAAGAGCTACGCTGTAAATTACAAAATTCTATTTTTTCTGCTTCCACTAGAATTCCTTTAGAAGTTGAGGATATAGAAAATGACATAGAACAAGATTATTACATTGAAGATTTATCACTTTTTATTAAAATTAATAATATAGCTATTGGATATGGACAAATTATTTATAATAGAGATATGTATACTGTTGTTAATTTTGGTATATTAAAAGAATTTAGAAATTATGGCTTTGGTAAAATTTTGTTAAATCATTTAATTGAAACAGCTAAGGATATGAATATTTATGATTTATATATAAGAGTTGAAGAAAGTAATTATAGTGCATTAAAATTATATAATTGGATAGGATTTACTCCCAAGTCTGTAATTAATAGATGGGAAAGATAAAATCATAATTTATTATTTAAAAAATTTTTAAGTTATAGCTAAATTTATCCTTATTTTTTTAATTAAAATATTATTAAACAAAAAATACTAAGTGGTTTAGTATTTATTTTTTACAAAATCTTATGTTATAATACATTAAGATTGATTATATAAGTAACAATGGAGGAAATTTTTTATGGTTAACGAAATAAATAATAACTTATTAAAATACTATATAGAAACTTGGGGTTGCCAAATGAATGAAGAGGATTCTGAAAAACTTTCAGGTATGCTTAAAAGAATTGGATATACAAGAACAGAAGATAAAAATGAAGCAGGAATAATTTTATTTAACACTTGTTGTGTTAGAGAAAATGCTGAAAATAAAGTATTTGGTAACTTAGGACAATTAAAAAAATTAAAAGAAAAAAATCCTGATTTAATTATTGGTATATGTGGTTGTATGATGCAACAAGAAGGTATGGCAGATAAAATATTAAAACAATTCCCTTATGTTAATATTATATTTGGAACTCACAATGCATATAAATTCCCTGAATACTTAAACAGAGTAAAAACAGAAGGTGTTCAAATAAAAGAAATATTCAATAAAGAAGAAGAAATTGTTGAGGGATTACCAATAGATAGACAAAGTGATGTAAAAGCCTTTGTAACTATTATGTACGGATGTAATAACTTCTGTACTTATTGTATAGTACCATTTGTAAGAGGTAGAGAAAGATCAAGAAAGCCTGAAGATATAATAAACGAAATAAAAGACTTAGTTTCAAAAGGATATAAAGAAGTTACTTTATTAGGTCAAAATGTTAACTCTTATGGAAAAGGCTTAGAAAATGAAGTTTCATTTGCAGAACTTTTAAGAATGATAAATGAAATTGATGGCTTAGAAAGAGTTAGATTTATGACATCTCATCCAAAAGATTTAAATGAAGATGTTATTAAAGCAATTAAAGAATGTGGTAAGTTATGTGAACAAATTCACTTACCTGTACAAAGCGGATCTGATAGAATATTAAAGAAAATGAATAGACATTATACAAGAGAGTACTATATGTCTTTAGTAAATAAAATTAAACAAGAAATACCTGATGTTTCTATAACAACAGATATAATTGTTGGATTCCCTGGTGAAACTGAAGAAGACTTCTTAGATACTTTAAACTTAGTAAAAGAAGTACAATATGATTCAGCATTTACATTTATATATTCTAGAAGAAATAATACACCTGCTGATATGATGTTAAACCAAGTTTCTGAAGAGGATAAACACGATAGATTTAATAGACTAGTTGAGGCTGTAAATAATAGTGTTATATCTAAAAATAAGGCTTATGATGGTAAAATTGTTGAAGTATTAGTTGAAGGTACTAGTAAAAATGATGAAACTAAACTTTCAGGTAGAACTAGAAATGGAAGATTAGTTAACTTCTCTGCAGAAGGAGTAAATATTGGAGACATAGTAAATGTTAAAATTACTAAAGCACAAAACTTCTCATTAGTTGGTGAAGCAATTAAATAGTTTTTTAGGATAACTTCTATATAGAGGTTATCCTTTTTATATTAAGTCTTTAAATATTTTTATAATTAAATTTATCTATAAAAATCAAAAATATTGACTTAAATAAAAGTTCGCCAAATTACAAAAATTACTTTCGTTTTTATTACTTTCTATTAATTTAGAAATGTTGTATAATTGTTGATAAACGGCTAAGATATTGAATTTAGCTATAAACTATAACCGAGGTGATTAACATGGGATTAACCCCGATGATGAGACAATATATGGAAATAAAGGATAAGTATCAAGACTGTATCCTTTTTTATAGATTAGGTGATTTTTATGAAATGTTCTTTGAAGATGCAAAAACTGCATCTAAAGAGCTAGAATTAGTTTTAACAGGAAGAGAGTGTGGACTAGAAGAAAGGGCACCTATGTGTGGTATTCCTTTCCATGCAGCTTCAAACTATATTTCTAGACTAGTAGCTAAAGGATATAAAGTTGGTATATGTGAGCAAATAGAAGATCCAGCACAAGCTAAAGGGATTGTTAAGAGAGACGTAATAAAAGTTATTACACCAGGAACATTCTCAGAAGCAAATGGAGAAGAGGAATATAAAAATACATATATAATGGCTATATACAGTCAAGATGGATATTATGGAATTGCATCATCAGATATTTCTACTGGTGAATTCAAAACTACTTTCTTTAAAGAATTAAAAACAACTCTTTTAGATGAAGTTTCTAAGATTTCACCTAAAGAAGTAATTGTTGATATAAACTTTGACGAAGAGTTAATAAATGAAATTCATAATATAAGCAATGCATTAATAACAAAGAAAGATATACTTCACTTTAACTGTACTGATGAGGAACTTATAAATCAATTTAGTGAAGTAGAAGTTGCTGGATTAGACTTAAGAAGTAAAATAGCCTCTTCTGTATTATTAAAATATATATTAGATACTCAAAAAATGAGCCTTTCTAATATAAATATTCTTGAAACTTACGATATAGTTAATTATATGACTATAGATAGTAGTTCTAGAAGAAACTTAGAATTAACAGAAAACCTTAAAGAAAAATCAAAAAAAGGTAGTTTAATTTGGGTTTTAGATAAAACATCTACTACAATGGGTGGAAGAGCATTAAGAAAATGGATAGAAGAACCACTAATTAATATAAATGAAATTAATAATAGACTAAATTCTGTAGATGAATTATTTAATAATATTTACTTTACAGAAGAATTACGTGAAGCTTTAAGAGATATTTATGATATTGAAAGAATAGTAGGTAAAATTTCTAATAAAAATGTAAATGCAAAAGATTTGGTATCTTTAAATATATCACTAAAAAAATTACCTGAAATAAAAGAAAGACTGTCTGTATGTAAAGCAGATCTATTAAGTAAATGGTATAAAAACTTAGATGTATTAGAAGATATAAGTACATTACTTTCAAAGGCTTTATTAGAGGATCCTGCCACTTCTATTAAAGAAGGTAATATAATAAAGCCTGGTTACTCTGATAAAGTAGATGAGTTAAGAGAGGCAAAATTAAACGGTAAACAATGGATAGCTTCATTAGAAAGTAAAGAAAGAGAGTTTACTGGAATTAAATCATTAAAAATAGGATACAATAAAGTTTTTGGATATTATATAGAAATCTCTAAGGCTAATTATAACCTAATACCAGAAGGAAGGTATATAAGAAAACAAACTTTAGCAAATGCTGAGCGTTATATTACTGAAGAACTTAAAGTAGTTGAGGAAAAAATTCTTGGTGCTGACGAACACTTAATGGCTCTTGAATATGAGTTATTTGTAGAATTAAGAGATAAGGTAGAAGCTCAAATTCCTAGATTAAAAAATAGCGCTAATATAATATCATCTTTAGATGCTCTTACTACTTTAGCTAAAGTTGCTGTTGATAATGATTATATTAGACCTAATATAAATAATGAAGGAATAATAGAAATAGAAGACGGTAGACATCCTGTAGTAGAAAAGGTAATAGGTAACGGAGAGTTTGTATCTAATAACACGTGTATTAATAAACATGATAACAGATTACTTTTAATAACTGGACCTAATATGGCTGGTAAATCAACTTATATGAGACAGGTTGCATTGATTACTCTTATGGCTCAAATAGGTTCATTTGTACCTGCTAAAAGGGCTAATATATCTGTTTGTGATAAAATATTTACAAGAATAGGTGCATCAGATGATTTAGCTGGTGGTAAATCAACATTCATGGTAGAAATGTGGGAAGTATCTAATATATTAAAAAATGCTACTCCTAATAGTTTAGTATTATTAGATGAAGTAGGGAGAGGAACATCAACTTATGATGGATTAAGTATTGCCTGGTCTGTTATAGAGTATATCTCTAAAAATAATAACTTAAAGTGTAAAACACTATTTGCTACTCACTATCATGAGCTAACTAAACTAGAAGGAATAATTGAGGGTGTTAAAAACTATTCAGTTGCTGTTAAAGAAACTGATGAGCAAGTTATATTCCTAAGAAAGATAGTTGAAGGTGGCGCAGATCAATCTTATGGTATTGAGGTTGCTAAACTTGCTGGATTACCTTTAGAAGTAATTGATAGAGCAAAACATATATTAGCTAAATTAGAAAATGAAAAATCAATAGAAATAGATAAACTATTTCATAATTATAAAGAAAAAGAAACCTCAATAAAATGTGAAAATATTAATGAAAAAGAAGTAGCTATAGAAAAAGAGGAAATTATTATAGAAACTCCTATAGAAGAAAAGCCTAAAGAGGAAATAAAAAAAGGTAATGAAACTACTATAGCTAAAGAAAGTAATGGAGTATTACAAATAGACTTCACTATGCTTGAAAAGGAATCTTTATTATCAGAAATTGCGAATATAGAGGTTATGACTATGACACCTTTAGATGCAATGAATACTTTATTTAAAATCGTTCAGGATGCTAAAAAATTAAAATAGGAGGTGCTCTATGAAAAGAATTAACCTATTAGATGAACATACTTCTAATAAGATAGCTGCAGGGGAAGTTGTAGAGCGACCTTCCTCTGTAGTTAAAGAACTTGTAGAAAACTCTATAGATGCTGGTTCTAAGAATATAACTATTGAAATAGAAGAGGGGGGAATAGCACTTATAAGAGTTATTGATGATGGCTCTGGAGTTCATAACTTAGATATAGAAAAGGCCTTCTTACCACATGCTACATCTAAAATCAAAACTGTTGAAGATATATACTCTATAAACACTTTAGGTTTTAGGGGAGAAGCTTTACCTTCTATTGCTTCTGTATCTAAGTTAACCTTTAGAAGTAAGCCCTCTGAATGCGACTTTGGTAAAGAAATAGTTTTAGAAGCTGGTGAAAAATTATCATTAACTGATATAGGGATGAATAATGGATCTGTAATGGAAGTTAAAGATTTATTTTTCAATGTTCCTGCTAGAAGAAAGTTCTTAAAATCCACTTCAAGAGAAGGTAGTTTAATAAATGATATTATTTTAAGAATAGCTTTATCTAATCCTGATATATCTTTTAAACTATTTAATAACGGCAAAAAGACATTACATACATATGGAGATGGTAAGTTAAACAATGTTATAAGAACTATTTATGGCAAAAATATCTCTGATCATGTATTACCCTTTGACTATGAAGATGAAACTTTAAAAGTTCATGGTTATATAGGCAAAGAAATAATTGCTAGAGGCTCTAGAAATAACGAAAGTATATTTGTTAATAATAGATATATAAAAAATAAAACAATTGTGGCAGCCGTTGAAAATGCATTTAAATCATTCTCAACAGTTAATAAATTCCCATTCTTTGTACTTTTTATAGATTTATCACCAGATTCCATAGATGTTAACATACATCCTACAAAAGCAGAAATAAAGTTTAAAGACGAAAGGGTTATTTATAAAAGGGTATTTGATGCAGTTCATAATGCTTTAAAAGAAGATATATTTAATTCATTTGCAGTAGAAGATAAATTTGTAAATGAAGAAATTGTTGAGGAAATTAAATTAGATTTAGATACAGCATCTAAAAGTAGCAGTATAGATGAACCAATTATTTCTAATAAAGTTGAACCTTCTATAAAGGATATATATAATAATGTAACTATACATGATGTTGCTAAAGAAGAGGATTTATATAATAAATTGAAGGAATTAAATAGAAATAAAGCTATTACTTCTTATAATGATAATGTAAATACTAATTCTGAATCATTAAATAATACAACTATAAATGAAAATATTAATAATAGTGAGTATTATGCTACAAATGATTTTACCTCTTCACAAGCTAATTTACCTACGGTAGAAAAGTCTAATAATTTTAATTCATCTACAGCTTCTGTAGAAATAAAAAAAGAAATATCAACAGAAAAAGAAGTAAATAAGGCCAAATTTCCGGATTTACGGGTTATTGGACAATTTAGTAAAACTTATATATTAGCTGAGTATTTAGATACACTTTATATAATAGATCAACATGCTGCTCATGAAAAAATATTATATGAAAAATATGTAAAAGATATAGAAAGCAAGGAAATTATAGTACAACAGTTACTAATTCCTTGCATAATAGATTTATCTTTAGATGACTATGAATGTTATAAGGAAAATACAGAAGTATTTACTAATTCAGGATTTGTTATAGAAGAGTTTGGCGGTAATACTATTGCTTTAAAAGAAGTGCCTTACTTTTTAGGAAAACTTGATGCTAAAAACTTCTTATTAAGTATAATCGATAACTTGAAAAACTTAGGTAGTGGTAAAACAGTAGAAGTTAAGCTAAATAAAATTGCTACTATGGCATGTAAGGCTGCAGTTAAGGCAAATGATTATTTAACACAAATAGAAATGGAGAAACTTATTTCTGATTTAAGATATATAGATAATCCCTTTAACTGTCCACATGGAAGACCTATAATAATCAAGTTTACAGAATATGAATTAGATAAAAAGTTTAGAAGGATAGTATAGAAAGGTTTATAATATGAAGAATAAAATATTAGTTTTAGCTGGTCCAACAGCAGTAGGAAAAACAGCTTTATCTATAGAATTAGCTAAGAAATTAAATGGAGAAATAGTGTCAACAGACTCTATGCAAATATATAAATACATGGATATCGGTTCAGCAAAAATAACTCCTTCTGAAATGGATGGTATAAAACATCATATGCTAGATGTAACAACACCAGATAAACCATTTTCAGTTGTAGATTTTAAAACCTTAGCAGAACCAATAATTGATGATTTACTAACAGAAAATAAGCTTCCTATTTTAACTGGAGGTACAGGACTTTATATAAATGCATTAACTTGCAATATGAACTTCACTGATGCACCAAGTGATGAAGAATATAGAAAAGAATTAGAAGAACTTGCAATAGCTAATGGAGATAGTTACATTCATGAAATGCTAAAAGAAATTGATCCTATAAGCTATAACTCAATTCATCCTAATAACAGGAAGAGGGTAATAAGAGCATTAGAAGTATATAAAGTAACTAATAAGCCATTTAGTTCATTTAATGCCGGTGAAGACTTCTATAAAAGCAAATACGACGTTCATTACTATGTTTTAGATATGAATAGAGAAAAGCTTTATGAGAGGATAAATAGAAGAGTAGATATAATGTTTGAAAATGGCCTTCTAGAAGAATGTATTAAATTAAAGGAAAATGGGTATAATTCATCTATGCAAGCAATGCAGGGAATAGGATATAAAGAAGTACTTTTATATCTTGAAAATTCTATAACCTTAGAAGAGGCTATAGAAATGATTAAACAAGGTTCTAGGAACTATGCTAAACGTCAATTAACTTGGTTTAGAAAGGATCCAAGAGCTAAATTCTTAAATAAAGATCTATTATCTGATGATGAAATACTTCAAATAATAATAGATGATTTAAACAATTAATAAGTTTATAATTATATAAAAATAAATGTTTAGCCATGGAGGTGGTTATTATGAATAAACAAAGTAATAATATTCAAGATATTTTCTTAAATAACGCAAGAAAAAGTAAAACATTAGTATCTATTTATTTAGTTAACGGTTTTCAACTAAGAGGATTAGTTAAAGGATTCGATAACTTTACTGTTATTTTAGATTGCGAAGGAAAGCAAATGCTAGTATATAAGCATTCAATTACAACAATAACCCCATCAAAACCTCTACCTTTTTTAGATAATGAAAACTTATAGGAACTGCTTATAGCAGTTCCTTTTCTCTAATTATATTAATTTTATAACTTTTAAATATAAAAAACTTTATATTTTACATATTATTATATATAATTATTATGAAATAATGTATAATGGAGGAACTTTAATGTTAAGAGAAACAGAAAAGTTAATGATGGAATCTTACAACATAAAGCCACATGTATTTGAATTATATAAAAAGGCTTTAAGTGATGTAGAAGAACAATTTAAAATTTATGATGAAATAAGAGAGTATAATCAACTAAAGGTACTTAATGCATTCCAAGAAGAAAGAATAAGCGATATGCATTTTACAAATTCATCAGGATACGGATATGATGACATTGGTAGAGATACTTTAGATAAAGTATACGCAAGAATATTTAATACTGAAAGTGCTTTAGTTAGACCACACTTTGTAAATGGTACTCATGCTATTGGTTGTGCATTAATGGGGAATTTAAAAACAGGAGATACTATGGTATGTATTAGTGGTGCTCCTTATGATACTTTACATAACATAATTGGCATAAGCGGAAAAGAAAATATAGGCTCATTAAAAGAGTATGGAGTTAACTATAAACAAGTAGATTTAAAAAATGGTACTTTTGATACTGAAAAGATTATCGAAGTTCTTAAAGAAGACTCTACAATTAAATTAGTACATATACAAAGAAGTACAGGGTATGGATGGAGAAAATCTTTCTTAGTTTCTGAAATAGGCGAAATAATCTCAAAAATAAAAGAAGTCAGAAGCGATGTTTGTGTTTTTGTAGATAACTGTTATGGAGAATTAATAGACAAAATTGAACCTACAGATGTTGGAGCAGATTTAGTTGCTGGATCACTTATAAAGAATCTAGGTGGTGGAATAGCACCAACTGGTGGATATGTAGCTGGTAAAACAAAATACGTAGAGCAAGCAGCCTATAGATTAACAACTCCTGGAATAGGAGGGGAGTGTGGTTCTACATTCGGCGTTATGAGACAACTTTATCAAGGACTATTCTTAGCACCTCATATAGTTATGGAAGCTCTTAAAGGAGCTGTATTCTGTTCTAGAATAATGGAGATTGCAGGATTTGAAGTTTTACCTAAATATAATGATAAAAGAAGTGATATTATTCAAGCTATTAAATTTAACGATAGAGAAAACTTAATAAAATTCTGTAAGGGTATTCAAAAGGGCTCTCCAATTGATTCTTATGTTGAATGTGAACCATGGGCAATGCCTGGATATAACGATGAAGTTATAATGGCAGCTGGTGCATTTATTCAAGGTTCATCTATTGAATTATCTGCAGATGCTCCTATAAGAGAGCCTTATATAGCCTATTTACAAGGTGGCTTAACATTCGATCACGCTAAAATAGGCATATTAATTTCACTAAATAACATAATTTAATCATTAAAAAAGGGCTATATTCAATTATATAGCCCTTTTTTAATGATATTTTTATTCAGGTACAATATCATTAGCCTCTAATTCTACCTCATTAATATTAGAATCAACATCTATTTTATCTATATTTATACCTTCTATTTTTTCATTACTTTCAATATTAAGATCTTCTGTCTCAGCATTATCTAAAACTTCTAATTCACTATTATTAATATCACTACTCAAGTCTTCCTTATCTTCTTCCTTATCAAAATCATTTTCTACAGTACTTTCTGCAAAGGTTTCTTCAACAATTTCAATATTATCACTTTTTATATGGTTACTTTCTAAACTTTCTGTGAAATCCTCACTTGCAATCAAATAATCATAATTATTAGGTATAATAAATAACTTCTTATATCCATCTTCATTAGATCTAACAAAAAATTGTAAAATTATATTAAGTAAGTCATCTGAAGATAATATAGCATTAGCAAAAGAAAGAGAGTATAAATATAAATCGAATTCTCCTAAGCACTTAATTGCTATTAATGGTAAAAGAGAAAATAATATAAATGGCATAATTAAATTAAAGCATAGTAGAGCAGGGTGTATTTCTTCCTTTAATTCACTAGTAACAATTCTCTTGTTGTTAAAGAATACTAAACTATTATTTGTATTTTTAAAAGGGTTCTTATAAAACAAAGTATGAATAAATTCATGTGGAATTTGAATTAAGTAGAAACTAAGAATATAAAATATTATAAAATTAAAAATCATTATTTTAATATCCTGAATCGTTCTGGAATAGCTAGCTAGCATATATCCAAAGCCATATCCATATAAAAGAATAAATAGTATTCTTATAAGAATTCGTCTATTTAAATACTTATCTCTATCGTAATTTTCTATAGGACATATTATATTTTCGCTATCATAATCTCCAGATTTCTTAATAAACCTACCTAGAGTTATTCTCATATTAATCACACACCTTCGCATTAAAATAAAAAGAGTCATACAATATTGTATGACTCTTTAAATATTAATATGTCCTAAATAGTCCAACTAACTTGCCCAAAATTTTGCAATCGTCAACTATAATAGCATCCATATTATCATTTTCTGGTTGTAATCTAATATGATTTTTTTCTTTATAAAATCTTTTTATAGTAGCTTCATTTTCTATTAATGCAACAACTATCTCACCGTTATTTGCTGTTTTACATTCTTCTATTATAGCTAAATCTCCGTCGAATATACCTGCATTAATCATGCTATCTCCACTTATATTAAGCATAAATAATTCTTTATTATGACTAACATAATCAAGTGGAATAGGGAATATATCCTCCACATTTTCATTCGCTAATATCGGCAAACCAGCAGTTACCTTTCCTATTATAGGAATATTAACCATCTCTCTTTTCACTGAATTATCTATTATCTCTAACGCTCTTGGTTTAGTAGGATCTCTTTTTATCAAGCCCTTACTTTCTAAACGTTTAAGATGTCCATGAACTGATGATGTAGATTTTAATCCTACAGCTTCGCAAATTTCTCTTACTGAAGGAGGGTATCCTTTGTTATCGGTGTAAGTTTTTAAGAATTCATATATTTCATTTTGTTTTTCGCTTACTTTACGCATTTTCAACACCTCACTTATTTAAATACATTATAACATATACCAATTACAATATCAAACTTATGTTCTTTATAATAATAAATAATCTTTAAATATTATTTATTATTGAAATATAATAAAATAACTGATAGAATAATAAGGTTAATAGAACTAGGTGGTGATTTTATGACTTATAAATATACTGAAGATGATTATTGTGATTTATTTTCTAAAAAAATCTGTGATAATTGTGGAAAATGCTTAGAAGAAGATGGCATTGACATTAGAGCCATTAATATTGATGATATAGCTAAAACAGTTGAAGAAAATGCATTTATTGAAGAAGAGCTAAAAAATGCTTTAGATGCATTAAAAGAAGAAGAAAAAGATTCTCAAGAAGAGCTTACACTAGAAAATTACAACGATATTTTAAATAATTTAGATGGTAACGAAGATTATGTTGATGCTTTTGATAATATTGTTTACTTCGATGAACTTGGAGTAGATAACGATACAGAATTAGAAGAATTAACTGAAGAAATTTATCCAGGTATAAGAAAAATGAAAAAATAGAAAATATTAAAATTAAAAGAAACTCTTATTATTTTTGAGTTTCTTTTAATTTATAATGTATTTTTTTATCTATTTAATACTAAAATGAACTTTTTACGAGCATTGAACATATGTTCTTTTATTTATTATTTATATTTGCAAGAGGATTTGAATTAGCTGCTTCTCTTAGAATTTCCTCATCTACATGGGTATAAATTTGTGTTGTAGATATATTTTCGTGTCCTAATATACTTTGCAAACTTCTAATATCAACATTCCCATGCTTATACATTAGAGTAGCTGCAGTATGTCTAAGTTTGTGCGGTGTATACTTAGCATTTGTTAAACCAGCATTTTTAACATGTTTTTTTACCAACAGTTCTACAGTTCTTTTATTTATCGGAGTATTTCTAGAAGATAGAAATAGATATTTTTTATTTTCATCTGTAGCTTTAGAATCATTTCTTTTAGAAAGATAATTATTTATAGCTGATATACATGCATCATTTAAATAAACAGTACGTTCTTTATTACCTTTACCTATTATAGTTAGGGTATCTCCCTTTATCTTATCTATTTTTATTGAACACAATTCTGATAAACGCATTCCACAATTAAGAAATAAAGTTAATATACAATAATCTCTTAAATAATTGCAATTATTAGTATCTAAAGAGGAGAGTAGTGAAACACTTTCATCTAACGTAAGATATATTGGATGTCTTTTATTTATTTTAGGAGATTCTAACTCTGTTGCTGGATTAGAGTTTATTATTTTAGCTTTCCCTTGTAAGTAATTAAAAAAAGATTTAAATGTAGCCACCTTTCTAGCTCTAGCATAATTCCCATTACCTCTTTGTTTTTCTACAAAAGATAAAAAGGCATAAAGATCTGTTAGAACAATACTTCTTACAAAGTCTTCTCCTAGATCATTTATAGGTATATCTTCAAATTCTATATCATCTGGTA
>NZ_SMUS01000031.1 GCF_004353185.1 Clostridium cuniculi
CCCTTCCGTCTGGAGTTCTTTGTCTACTACACATAAAACCTAAAGTACCAAGTGCTACTGCTCCATATGTTTCACTACTTTCGTCTAAATCTTCAAAAAGCATAGCTCTTATATGTTGCTTTTGTGCCACCGACTTTTGGGCTCTTATCATAGCTTTAGTAGAATCAATAAATCCTTGTACCTCTCCAGCTTTCACGCTACCATCATTGTTTAAAATACTATTAACTCTATTAGATATATCAACTTGCTCATTAAAATAATTTGATATTTCATTCCCTAACTCTATAGAATTATATTCCCCTGTTAATTCATCACGTTCAAAGTCAATTACTCTAGCTTTTACATCTATATCTAATTCTTTTATATAACAAGTTACTGTATCACCTTGCTTTACATCAACAAGGACTTTAAAATCTTTATAAGCTGTTGTATTACTTAAATCAATCATATCAATTTTGTAATTAACCGTTGGCTTGTCTATTCCATTCTCATAAAGTAAATTACATTGTCTTATTAACTCTGCTCTTGCTTCTTCAATTGTATTAAAACCTTCTTCATCTTCTACACTTTCTTTAACTTTTATATCTTCAAAGGTTATAACTCTTTCTTTAATATTTGCATATTTATTAATATTCGGACTATCAACCCAAAGGGTAGCACCATCTAACATTAAACCATCATATCCAACTGGTATAATTCTTGTTACTACATCTTCAAAATTAATATCCTCTTCTATAGCATTAAGGTTATAACCAAATTCAACTCTAACTCCATTATCCTCACCTATTTGCTCATTAACATATACATCAAAGTTCTCTGTGTAAAATTCTCCGCCCCATCTATTTAAAAAGCTATTTTCATCATCTCCAACAATAGCCTCAACTATATTTTTTCTAACATAATAAGATGTATTAACTGCTGTTATATTACTATGTCCAGTAAATGGAGTATCTTTTAAAACATAATTCAAAGCCTCTTCCCCTGTCATGTTTGTTGGTCTTACATCTAGTAAAACTTTGTCTATCAAATCATAAAATAAAGGCCTTGCATAAGCTGTTATAGTATCAAATGATTTTACTATATTAAATATTCTGTATAGCACTTTCTTTCCTGTTATATCAGAAGCTAATACATTGTCCGTATTAATATATTTCCATCTTCCTATATCATCTATTTGATGTTCTAAAGTAATCATACTTTCACTATTACTATATACACATGAAATAGGTTGTAATGTTATATCTCCATTATTTTCATAATTAGTATTATTTTTAAGATATATTTCTATCATTTATAAACACCTCCAATTAGGTATTATTTTTATATCAAAACCTTCATTAAAGCTAAATGTATTATCTCCTTCTTTTAGTTCTAAATCTTGATATCTTCCTTTTAAAGCTACGTTATTAATTGTTCCATCTTCTCGATAACACAATCCTAGCTCCGTATTAATAGTAAGATTTTGTCCTATATTTGCCGTTACTTCTTTCCCATTTACATTTAATTTTAAATTCCCTTCACCAGTTATTAAATAAATAGGATTAGTTTCCTCATATTGATTAAATAAAGATTTCCCTAATATAATTTCTTCTAACCCTTCCACTAAATAATCATATGGTTCACAAGTAAAAATTGCTGTAAATTTTCCTGCTTTTCTTATTAATCTTTCAGGAGTATCTATTTTTACCGTATTAACTTTATAATAAAAATCGAAATCATCGCTAAACTTTAATTTATTATCATTAATGCTTAATAGCCATTTCTTTATACTTCTAAAATCTCGGCCCCATTCACTAGGCTTTTTAGAAATAAAATTAAAGGATATAGGTATTTCTATATCCTTATATCCTTTTTCTCTATATAAAGTTTTCCCGCCTGGCACCCTAACTGTTTCATACTCCATTTCTGGTGAAGGCTTTGAAGGTCTTGTTTCTACCATTGCCTTAACATCTAAATTACTTCTATTATTAAAAACAATAAAAAATCTATGCAATTTTAACTCTACCTTTCTTCACTTTATAATTTTTTGCGCTTTTTCCTACACCATTTACAACCAATTTCTTAGTTTCTTTTCCTATTGATTTTCCATCTAATTTAGTCTCATTTGTTAAGTATACATTAATTTGGTTTTCGTTTGATGATCCATTACTACTAAAATCAGGTGCTACTATATTAGGAATTGAAGCGTCTGCCATTCTTTGACCTGCTCTTGCCACTTCGTCCTTCATTTCTGTTATACCATTTACAAACCCTTCCCCAGTATAAACACCAAATTGTTTAAATACTCTTGAAGGTGAATGTATCCCTAATAATTTTTTAGCTCCTTGAATAGCTCCATTTACAACACCTTTAACACTTTCAACAACACTACTAGCCATATTTTTTATTCCGCTTATTAATCCTTGAATTATATTTCTACCAATATCAAATAAATTAATATTTCTAAAGAAATCCATGACATTGTTCCAAATGTTCGATATTGTCTCTTTAACTTCTTTCATTTTTCCTGAAATAGATTCTTTTATATTAGTAAACTTTTCTTTTACATAATTCTTTATATTTTCTAGAGTATTTAAAAACGTTTCTTTTATCTTAGCCCATGTTTCACTAAAGAAATTTTTTATGCTTCCCCAAATTTCAATACATTTAGCTTTTATTTCATCCCAATTTTTATATAATAATACGCCTATCGCTATAAGTGCTGTTATAACTCCAATAACTATTAATACCGGTGCTGAAATTGCACCTATCCCAACACCTAAAGCACCTGCAAGACTTGTTAAAGTAACTATCATGGGCATAATTGCTGCAAATAATCCCATTAATATTCCTAGCACACTTATTATTGCTACTATTGTACCTGCAAGTTCTGGATTTGCTGACATCCATTCTGCAATTTTTGATACTATATTGGCTATGGCTTCAAATAATGGATATAACGCTGTCTCTATATCTGATAATGCTTGTTTAAGTTTAACCATAGGATCTGAATTAACTTTACTCATTGTATCATTAAGGCCATTCATATTTTCTTCTGCTGTTTGTATACCATAATCCATAGATAAAAGAGTATCAATTATTACATCGCCTTGATCTTCCCACATGGTTCCAAACAATTTAACGCCTAGTTGATTTTTAAGAGTTGCGTCTTCAACCTTCGATAACTCCATAGCAACTTGTCTCATTGCTTCTCCGCCTTTTTCACTTCCACTTGCAACATCTTTGCCCCATTGTTCTAACTGTTTCCCTGTTACACCTATTTTCTTAAGTAAATTTGATGTTTCATCGTCTACCCCTTGAGCAAATTCAGCTAAAACAATTCTACCTTCTTTTAATCCATCTAATAAGTTATCAATGTTCCAACTCTTATTGTCTACACCTTTAGCCATTATTTGTTGTATTTCTTCTGCAGAAAATCCCGCACGTTTAAGTTGTGAACCATATTCTGCTATAATATCTAATTGATCTGGTGGAAAACCTATTTTTAATAATGCGTCAACCATTCCTAAAGCATTTTCTTGACTTATATTAAGTCCTGCTGCTATCTCGTTACTTTCCTGAATAAGCTCTTTAAAATCTATATCACTAAATGCTGATGATATGGCTCCAGCATATTTTACTATTGCTTCGTTACTTTCATCACTAGCGTCTTTATTCAAAGCCCACTGTTTCCTTACACCTTCAAGTGCTTCCTCCGCTTCAATTCCATAAGTTTGTACAGAATAAATTGCATTTTTAACACTTTCTTTACTTTCTTCAGGAACATCAAAAACTATATCTACCTTAGTATTAAAACTTGCAAAGTCAAGAGATTTTTCTATAGCGTCCTCAATACCTTGTATTGCTCCTGCACCTGCTCCAATACCAACTATTTTATCCCCTAGATCCATAGCACTATCTTTTGCACTATCCATACTTTCTCTTAAATCATTAGTGCTATTTCTAACTCTATCTATATCATCTGCAGAGTTATCTATATCACTTAACTGTTGTTCTAAGTCTTTTACTTCTTTTTCTGCTTTTTGAATTTCTCTTCTAAAAGCTCTGTAATTACTTTCTCCTAAATCTCCACTTTTAAATTTTTGTTCTACCTCTTCTTGAGTATCTTTTAATTTTCTAAGACTTTGTGTTGACTCTTCCAATTGCTTTTGTAACAACTCTTGTTTTTGTGCTAATAACTCAACATTACCTGGATCAAACTTTAATAATTTTTCTACTTCTTTTAATTCACTTTGTAAATCTATAACCTCTTCTGTTACTTCTTTAATATCTCCACTATTTACCTTAGATAATTTTTCTTTTAAATTACTTATAGATTTTTCTGTATATTCTATTTCTCTTCTAAAGGCTCTATATTGTTTTTCGCCAATTTCTCCACTATTAAATTGTTTTTCAACCTCTTCTTGCGCCGCCTTTAATCTATTAAGTTTTTCAGTTGTATTTTCTAATTGCTTAGTTAATATATCTTGTTTTTGTGCTAATGCTTCAACATTACCTGGATCAAATTTTAATAATCTTTCAACATCTCGTAACTCTCCTTGTAACTCCATAGACTTACTTGTTACATCACTAAGCGCCTTTTCTAATCCTGTAGTTTTACCTTCTAATTCTATAGTAATTCCTTTTATTCTACTTTTCCCTGCCATACTCTTCACCTCCTTACTTTAGAAATTATCGTAATCGCTTTGTGTGGCTCTTCTAGCTTGTTTATTATCTTCATTATTTCTATTATTTATCTCAATCCACTCGTCCATATAATCAAGGCACATTCCTATTGTCATTTCTTCCATTTCATATATAGACAAATCAACTTTTTTACATAAATAAAGGAATAGTTCAGTTGTTAAACTTTCACTATCCCCGCCTGAATTTTCTATTTTTTTTTAGTCTGTATACTTGATAATATTAACTCCTGTAATTCTGGAATAATATCAAACAATGGAAATTCATCAAATCCATCAAGCCATGTTATAGGATCAGGAGTTTTAGGCTCTGCGGTTTTTGCAAGAACCCAAATAACATTATAAAAAACATCAAAGTCCACTCTGTCTATTTTTTTCATGTTTATTTTTTTACTATTTAATCCATCTAAAGCACTTAATTTTATTATGTCTACAAAGAAATCTCTTTTAAATTGTTTCTTATATTTTAATGGAGTTGCTGCAGTAGATTTAAAAGTTACTTTCTTTCCATCAATCACTATCGTTTTTTCCATATTATTTACTCCTTAACCTTACTTTCTTTTGACTCTGCTTCTTTTTGTAAAGAAATCGCCTCTGCCTTTTCATATACTTTTTTATACCAGCTATTATAAATATTATCTGGTGTATTTGTTGTAGTTTTTGTTTTAACTGCTAAATCCGTCATTCTAGGACTTGATACAAAAGATAATTCATTTGTATTTGGCTCCTTTGTATTAGTTTTTGTTGAAGAGCTTATACTTGGTCTACTAGCACTACATTTATACAATACATGTCTTGTTGCTTTTACATCTCCATCAAACTCAAATAAAAGCGCAAAATCTTTCCCTGTTTTATTTGCCTTTTCAGTGATTACCTCATCTGTTTCGTCTTTTTCTTCTCCTAAACACTCTATAGCGAATTGATCTGGGATATTAGCAATATTTAATGTACCATCATAACCTTGATTATTAGCAGCAGTATAATACAACATATCATCTGCATAAAATTCAGTCATTTCACCTCTTGGCTCTAATGTTAACTCAACCATTCCAGGTATTCTCACAGGCGTTCCATAAGTTATACTTTCTTCTGTTTCTTCTTCTATAGGCACATAATGTGCATTTTTTAATCCAAACGTAACTTTATTTTCTTTTTTTCTAGTCATCTATATCATCTCCACTTCATATATTCTTTGAAACACTTTTTCGCTTGCTATCCATTCCTCTGAACATTCGTAAGGTATTTCATTTTCATTTAATAAATCTTCTAATTTTTTCTCTGCTTCTAAATCTTTTGTACTTGTATATAGTTCAATTCTAATATTTTCAATCTTTTTATATACTTCATTATCAGCAAAGAAATTTTCACTTCCAGCAGCTAAATATGTTATAAAAGGTAAACTTGTTTTTTCTTCAAAATGTGAATAAGCCACTGGATACCCAGTAGCTTTTAGAATTGCGTATAAATTCTCTAATGTCATCTTTTAATCACCTTTTTTACTTCACTTACATATTCTTTTATAGCCTCTTCCTCTGCAGGTTTTATATGTGGTATTCCATCAACTTTACCACCATTAACTTTTGCATGGCCATTTTCAAGTAAATGTGTTAATTGATACTTAGTTTTATTATGAATTATTCTTTTCCCCTTTATAGTAGAAACTCTCCAACCTTTAGCATAAGCTCCACCATTCTTTTTTCTTTTGGGACTATTTTTTCTTAAATTACTTACAGTTTTCTTAGCAACTTTATCTCCTGCTATTGAAATTCCCTCTTCAACTTCCTCTTTATAATCTGAAAGTATCTTAGCAAATTCTTTTGATATCCCATTAATATTTACTTTACTCATTCTTTTCACCTACAAATTCACTACAAACTATCTCTATAACTCCATCATCTTTTACGTAAGTTCTTGTAACTACATATTTAGTATCTAAATATACAAGGCTTGTTTCACCTTTATATTCAAATTTTCTTATGTTGAATTTTAATACAGGTTTCATGCCTGCTATTTTAGCATTATAAAACTCACTTAATGATATTGAAGAAAAATCGACTAATACTTTTCTCTTCTTATCTGTTTTTATCCAGCCACCAATTTTATCTTGTTTAAGTTCAGTTTCTATTAAATATATAGGATTTATATATTTCATATCAATTTACCCCCTACAAATTTGCATTGCTATCATTTTGAAGGCAGGGGAAAACTTAGTATCCCCCGACTTATTGTTCAATAAATCATTAACTCCTATTGATATACAAGCGTATACCTCTTCTTTACTTTCTTCCTTTATTTTAAGGCCACCATTTATAAGATATTGCTTAACAGCTCTTATCTTACCTTTTATATTCCTTAAAACATCTTCGTCATATGTGGTAATCCCTAAATCCGATAACACAAAATTTAAAATTTCTTCGTCCATATTTACTCCTTATCTAATTGTAAGTCTTCTTGTAGGTTTTTACTTCTTGATCTAGTTGCACTCTTTTTCTTTAAATAAATTAATCCACCTGCACCTACTAATTTATTAGAGCTATCCTTTCCTATTGCCATTTTTCCATCTACAATCATTAAGCATTTATGGATCCACTTATTTTTATCCTCATCAAAATACTTTTTGTAGTACATAGATAAATTAGAATTTAATAAATATTGTTCTAAGTTCACTAATGCTCCAAATACTTCATCCTCTGCAGCATTATCATATCCCTTGAATTGGTCTGTTGTTAATACCTCTCTACCATTTAATATTTTTCTTCCTTTTTCATCTATTCTTCCTAAACCTATCTTTTGCCCTGTAGTATCTACCATTGAATTTAAATGCATTTCCCAAGTTTGTTTGTTCATCATGTAAACTAAACTGTCATTATCATATGCTTCATCAACTGCAGCTTCAGCCTTTGCCCAACCTTTAACAGTTCCTACTTCTGTTGTATTAAATGTTACAATATTCTTTTCTGGTAAATCTGCAATTTTTGTTAATCCTAAAGGTTGACCACTTCCTGAACCACTTACAACTGCAGTTTCAATAGCTCTAATCATGGCCTTTTTAAGTTGCTTCACCATTGTTTGCTCAAATATTGGTAAAGCTACTGTTGCTGCTAATAATCCAATTGCAACCTTTGCCTCTAACATATGATATCCAAATGTTATTTTCGCTTCCATTTTCCCCTTCTGTTCATCTGATGGTGAACTTTCATCTGATAACCATGTTGCCTCTGGCATTATTTCGCTAATAGGAATAGCAACTCCACCTTGATATTGAGTTTGTGTTATTTTATTAATTATCTTTCCTTCTACAGTTAAATCTTCAATTACTTTATTCATAATTGTAGTCGGAATAACTGCAGCAACATCTCCTACAACTGTTAATTCCGCTGACCTTTGTTCATTTTTAAATTTTTCAGGAATTGGCGTTCCACTAACTATATAATTTTTAAATGCTTGTCTATATTCTAATGAACTATACATATCTTCTTCTCCTTCTACACTCCTTGTTGATGTTTGTCTACCATATGTTGCTAACGGATTGAAAGCTCTTTGTTCTGGACTTTCTCCTTCATCTTTTCTTGCTGCTGGATCTTCTGTTATCCCTGCGTCTCTCTCTGCTATTTGCTCTTCTAAATTTTTAATTTCCATGTCTACTTGTGACATTTCAAGTTCAAGTGCTCTCATTTCTTCCAAAGTTTTTACAGTCTTGCTCTTTTCATATATAACGCCTCTTTTTTCTTTTGCTTTTTGTAATAATTGTTCTAAATTCATAATTTAATTTCTCCTTTTTAATTATTTATTTTTATATTGAAATTCTATTTTTCTTTTTATTAATTCTATTTCTTCATTTTGATTTAAATTATCTTCTAATAATTCAAAACTTCTCGCATATACGGAAGTTGTATCATAAAATGGTGTATCAACTACGCTTACATCATATAACTTCCTTATAGCTGTAACCTCTCTTACAGTTTCTTCATCTCCATATGTCCAATTGTCCCCTTTATCAGAAACTGAAAATGCAAAAGACATCTTATCAATCAACCCTTCCTGGATAGATTTATAGATGTCTCTGTTGCTTTGAGTATCAATTAACTCTGCTACTATTTTTAAACCTCTTTCATCTTTGATTAACTGTAAACTTTTATTTCTAGTTCTGGCCATAATACACCAAGTATCATTATGATTATATCTTAATGGAACATCTTCCATATCTGTATAATCTAAAGCACCTCTTTTTATTACTTCTGTAAACTTTCTACAACCATATGTATGAGTTGCAGGTTGATCATATGTAATTGCATAACCTTCAATTATCATTTTACCCTCTTCATTGTCTACAGCTCTCATTTCAATGTACCTTTGTTCATTTTTAACTTTGCTCATTCTTCCCCTCCTTTCCTTTACTCACAGAATTCATTAATTGATATTGGTCTGCAATTTCTCTATTAATATAATTTAAAGATTGCTTTCTTACGTCTCCACCTTCAAATGGCGGATATCCAAATACAGATAAAACTTGATTATCTGTTAAGGTTCCAATCCTTGTTAATATGTCTACAGCATTTATTTTATTTGTTGTATTCATATACATTAAACCTTGTTGATAAAATATTACTTCATGGCCTATTTCTAATTGCCTATTAGTAAAAAGTGTCTTTGTAAAAGCTCTTCCCAAGCTTATAATCATTGCTTCTAATTTACGTTCATAATAAGATTGATATTGTTCTTCAGTGAAATCACCATTAAATATTGCTCTGGATACCCCATAATTTGATAATATTCTGTTATCAATAAATTCCATTGTATCTTTATCAATGAATTTCGGATCTACCTTTAATGGAATATAATCACTTTTATTGTCAAGCGCTAATATTCCATTTTCTCCACTCTTTAATTTTCCTTCAAATTTCAAACGTTCTTCTTCCTGCTTCTCATCATCAAGCAGTGTATTTATTTTTACAATCCCTCTTATAGCAAAACTAGATTTAACACCTTTTTCTATACCTTGAAGTATTGTATCATTAGCACTTAATAATTTTAATAATCCCTTATTATTTGGATTTCCATTTTCATCTCCACCCATAAAGTCATTTAAACTATAATCTTTTCTCCAATGAATAACGTCATTATAAGGTAGTATATATGGTTCTCCATCAGCAAAATAAAATTTTACAAATAATTTTCCTGTTGTATCTTCTAAAAATTCAACTGATCTTGGATTTAATGGCCACAAACCAGTATAGTATCTTTTATACTTGCCATTTTCTAAAGGAATTTTATTATATGTTGGATATATCCATGCATTTTTATTATATTCATATTGAAATACAATCTTAGAAATAAAATCTGATGTTGTCATTAATGGATTTGGTCCAAATTTCAATAATCTATTTAATTCATCATTTACTACTGTTTGCATTCCTGTTTTAGGATCTATTACTATATGTTTTGGTAACAACTTACTCATATCGTTACATATTATTGATATTGCATTTTGAACTATATCACTTGCATATACATCATTTCCAAATTGACTAAATACAGGAGTATAGCCATTCATCATTTTTGCATATTTCATATTTTGCATTGTCTTTTTTGCACCTTTAAGAAAATTAAATATTCCTATTTTACTCACCTCCCCACTATATCAGCATAATCCTTTTTATATCGGGTTAACGTTTCATAGGCAATTAATATTGTTACTGCTCCCTCTATCCAGTTATCTGGTTTCCCTTGAACCTTAACAGGAGCTCTTTTAGTTCCATCACTCTTCCATTTAGCTGATACATTTTTTAAACACATAATATCAACTGGATTTTGTGCATAATTTAATAAATTATCTTTTAAATCTGCTTCAACTTTATCCATAGCTGCTGATAATTCAAAGGCTTGCCCTATCTTTTCAACATCAAAGCCGTAATCTTCCATGCCACTTTTAAATGCTTTAGCTTGCCATTTATCATATCCAGTAACAAAAGTTTTTATTTTATATCTTTTATAAAGC
This sequence comes from Clostridium cuniculi, assembly GCF_004353185.1. Lineage (GTDB taxonomy): Bacteria > Bacillota > Clostridia > Clostridiales > Clostridiaceae > Clostridium > Clostridium cuniculi. Next base: position 10,681 of record NZ_SMUS01000031.1, read on the forward strand.
ATAACAAACCATTCAACTACATCTGATTGCTCTACCTCATTGCCTTCACACAAGTGAATATATCCTTCTTTTATCCATTCTCTAAATTTATTCTTTGTCTCTCCCTCTTCCATATCTCGCAATTTAGCCTCTGGAATAAAATATTTTGAAAAAGTTGTCTTTGATTTTGTTTTAGGATCATAAAATAATATTCTCGCATTTGTTAAGTCGTTCGTTTCTGAAAGGTCAGCAGCACCAATTGCAACTCTACCTTTAAAGTCTTCCAGCTTAGCTTTTAATTCATTTTCAATTACTTTTTTGCTTAACCATGCTTGTGCATTATTTTGCTTAACATTAAAATCTTTGGCCAATACAAAAGCCTTAACACTAGAACTATCTCTTGCCTCTTCAATCATTCTTCTTAAAAATGACCATTTCTTTATCTTCCCTATTCCAGGATTACTTTTTTGCCAACTAGCTTCATCTTCCCAAACTTCTTCCTCGCAATCTTGGGTATATAACCAAATAAGCCATCTTTCATTTTGTTTTTCTCCATTTAGAACCTTTCTAGCTTCAATTAACCTTTTATCTAAATACCCATCTTGGGTAAATCCTTCTGTGGTTAATTCAAAATATAACGGCTCATCTTGAGTTGATAAAGCTTGTCTTATAGGCATTACAAGAGTATCATCTTCCATCTCAAAAACTTCATCTACTGCACCAATACCAATATTACGCCCTTCTTTTGCTCCTGATTTTGCTGAAAGTTTTCTTATACTACCTTTATTTTGATAACTAAACTTTCCTTTTTTCTTCTTAGTCTTAGGATTTCCGAAGTAAATTCCTTTAAGATTTTTTCTAGTAACTTTTTCTAAAGTTCTACTTTCTTCTCTCATAGAATTTATAGCGTCAAACATTAACCCTGCCTGTTCATAATCATTAGAAGCACAAAGAATTTTCTTTCCCATCTCTCCACAAAACCATTCTGATAAACAAATCGCTCCAATAAGTGGAGTTTTACCATTTTTTCTGCCAACTAAAAAAAGTATATCCTGATACTTTCGGACATACCTTCCAACTTCTTCATCATATATTTTTATAGCAAATATAGCTTCAACAAATGCTTTTTGAAATATTTCTAATATGAACGGCTTACCTGCATGTGGGGCCTCAAAATGCTTACATTCATTTTCAATAAATTTAATACGCTTTTCAGAATCTTCAAAATCCATTTTTATATTCATTATGTTTTGATAAATAGGATCTGTTAATTCCTTTTTTAATTTTTCAAGTTGTAAATACAACTCTTCTCCAACATTTATTTCCCCATTATCAATTAAATCAATATATTTAAGTATCCAACTTCTTTTTAAGACATCATTATTCGTAGTCACTTAATTCCTCTTCATCATCTTCTAAAGTAGTACCTAATATCTTAGATAATTTGACTATGTAATTAATATAACTTGCTCTTATCTTTTCAATAGTTTTTGATACTGGTAGTTCCTTTTGCATTGCTGGATTTTTAGGATTTATTTTTATACGGCCACTTGCCTTGATTATTTCATGAAGTTCGTCAAGCTCTACTTTAATTCTTGCAGCTTCCCAAATAGCACCATCATTTAAACTTAATAGTGTTTCATCTGCTTTGCTAAATATTTCTTTTATTCTTTCATATTCTTTTTTGACTTTCATCTTTTACACCTCATTTCAAAAACTTTTTCAAAAAAAGTCAAAATTTTAGTGTGTATACAAATTACCTATCTTCCTTCTCGGTCCTTCTTAAGGCCAAAAAATTTTTATATGGGGCGGGTTATCTTCTATATTCAGAAAACCATTTGTCAATATAATTTATCCATTCTTCTTTATGATCACTTCTATAGTCATCACATGACTCTAATCTTTTTATACATGTTTCTTTATCTACATCTAAAAATATTAGATTAGCATTTGTTTCCTTTGCTAGTCTTTCTCTTTCTACTTTTCTAGGATATCCCCCTATAATCCACGCTGTTCTAAAGCCTCCATATCTTCTTTTAATATTTTCTATTATAGAATTTCTTATAGCAAAAACATTATATTTAAGATTATCTGGCTTATCATATTTAGGAAGCAATGTAACCGCTTGATAAAGACTATCCATATCTACAACAATATCTCCCTTCTCCATATGCTCAATTACATATGAAGTCTTTCCACTCATTGGTGGTCCATAGACAATGTATACCGCTTTTTCTTTTCTCTTATGTCCTCCGCCACTAAAACGTCCATGATGTTTATTGTGACATATGTGACATAACACTTCTACATTATCAGGATTAAGGCTTATCATCTTATCTGTATAATTATCTTCCGTAAGTTCTATTATGTGATGTACTTGTATGTGCTTTGATATTACTATTCTCTTATCACATCTCTCACAATGTATACCGTCATGCTTACGTCTATCAAGTAATATTATTTCTCTAAATCTTAACCATTCATCTGATGAATAAAACTTTTTTAATACACCTGTACTCATTACCATTCACCTTGCTCTGCTTGTTTTTTTCTTAATTCTAATAGAGCTCTATCAATTTCAACTTTTGATGGATTCTCTTTCCACTTTCCTTTTTCCTTATTAATCAACCAAAATTTTATAGCTTGAATATCTGCTGGAACTTCCTTTTCAGTTTCTACTACCACTATATTTTCTTTCATGCATTTATTTCCATTATCATCATAATAATTTTCTTTAACTTTACAAGGAACTGTTTCTTTAATAACATATCCAGTAGCCTTTTTATATAATGCATTTTCAACCTTAAAACTAGCTCTATTTTTACCCCTTTTTAGACTGTTTACAATGTCCAAATTCTGCTTTTTATAGTTTTCAAGACTTGACCTACTTATCCCTAAATTATAAGCAATTTGACTTTCTGATAATCCCATAGACGCCCAAGTTTCAATGTCTTCAAGCCTTTTTAAAACATCATTAAGTTTACTTTTTGCCATGTAAAAACACCTCCTAACATTTTGGACAATTGACTTTTTAAAACCTAAATTTTTAAAGGTATTTCCCAAATTATTTTTTAATTATAACTTCTATTTTTTTCTCTTACTTATCACATTCCTCTCTAAGCATTGATATTACTTACTTTAAAGCATATTTTATAAATTTGTTTAGTTTTACTTATCTAGTAATTCTGTAAAACTTTCATAAAAAAATTATTACTAATATATGCTTTAAATTTTTATACTTTATTTTTACATCATCAAAATAAGTAAAACATAATAGTAAAAAATAAAAAAATCATCGTTTATTACTATTAAACGATAATCCCTTAACTAAACTATCTTTACTGTCTTGAGTAACTCCTATATATCTTTTGGTTACTGAAATATCACTATGATTTAATAAATCTTTTATAGCAACAGCATCTTTACTTTCTTGATATAACCAATATCCAAAAGTTTTTCTTAATGTATGACAACCTATATTTTCTTTATACTCAAAATAATTTGCTGCATTATTTAAAATTTGCCAAACTCTTTGTCTTGTTATCGGCTTATTTTTTCCTTGTCTACTTTTAAATAAATACTCATAATCATTCATTTCTTTGGTATATTCTTTATATATTTTTTTAAGTTCATCATTTATTGCTATTCTAGACTCTTTATTTGTTTTTCCTTCTCTAAAATAGATATAACTTTTATTCTTTACATCTCTAACCTTGAAAGATAACATGTCAGTTACTCTTCTTCCTAGATATATTCCAGTCATAAATAATACATAATCTCTTTTATTTTTAGATTTTAAATAATCTGCTATATCTAGTATCATTGAAAAATCCCTTATAGGCTCAACAGTATTCATTGCTTCACCTGCCTAATTGCTCCAGAACATCTTCTGTAAGAACTATGACTCATAAGTTTTTTTAAATCTCTCATAGTAAGTTTTTCTTCTTTTTCATAGTGTAACTTACCATATATTCCGGGCTGATTTTCCTTTAATATATCTTTTATCCTCATATGTTCACCCCTTTTAGATAAAATAAAAGCACAAGCTCTAACGCCTGTGCTTAATATTTTTAAATTTATACAGTTTTCTCACTATATCATAATATTAACAATTAGTTTTTTAGTTGTCTATGTTATTTTCCCGATTTTTTCCTTGTTTTTTCCTTTTTTTAAAAATTTTAATCTCTCCATAACTTTTTAAACTCTTTTAATCCAATAAAAGTTGGTTCAATTCCTCTTTCTTTACATTCCTCAACATATTCTAATAATACATAAATACTCATTATATTTATCTTTCCTTTCTTGATTATACCATTAGAATTATGCTATAATTATTAAAGCAATATTCATTTGGTATTGTTTGTCTTCAGGCAATTCTACAAACTTTGGTCGGTTGGGTAGAGTGCCTTTTTTTTATTTTTATAATATTTTTTTATTAGCAGTATCCTAAGCCTATCATAAATTTATATAAACTTATCTTTTTTAATTCATAATATCTATTTTTACTTATTCCTAGTTTTTTCATAACTTCTTCTGGTCTTTCTAAGTTATCTTCAAAATAACATTGCTTTATAATTTCTTGTGATTTAACATCTAATCTATCATATACATTTTCTATAGCATTAACTAATATTCTTTTATATTCATCATCAACTACTACTTTACTTACTGGATCTGATGGATGATTGCTCTTTTCATAAACTTGATCCCATCTTGTTGGTTGCCCTAATCCTGGTGTTTCTAAACTTATTAAGTAAAAATAATACTTTTGTAATTTATCCTCTACTTGCTTTTTAAATATCTTATATTTTTTTTCATCTATTAACATATCGTATCTCACTTTCACAATATTAGGTGTTCGTGATGAACACCTTTCAAAATTATTATTTTTTTTCTTCATCTAAAATTCTATACAAAGGTATAATTCTAAAATCAAATTTTTGAATTTGATACGCAACTGGCACTTCTGAAATCTTAAGTTTCTTTTTAATTGCATTAGTTTTAGTTGTTAATTTAGAATGTTCCCAACCACATACTAATTTCTCTAAAACAATTTTATCATCTCCCCAAGCTACCTCTATTGAAGCACCCTTTAACACCTCTTTATGGTCTTGTTCTGATAAATCATAAGTTGTAAGTGGCAATTCATAACCTTTAACTATTTTGCTCATTTTCTCTTCTCCTTCTACTCACACTAATTTTGAATTGTTCGTTACTTTAATTTAAAAATTTCTTTTATACCTTGACCACAATTTTTCCATTCTTGTTCACATCTATCTTTACAATCCCTTACAACGCATTCATTACAGCAAATACACCCTCTATTGTATTTTTCATTATCACATTCAAATCCATCACATATTTTCATAAAAACTCCTAAATCTCCTTTACAATAATTTCAAATTATTCATTAATCTTCTTCCTGAGTAACATCTATAAGCTCTATTTCTGTAGCATTATCAGCTACCCATTTACCAAAAAAATCATAACTATCAAACTTAATTTCTTTTATTACACCATCATACTTATCTCTATATAAACAAGTTAGCTCCATATTATTTATTTTTACTCCTATCTCTTCCAAAGCTTTATTTATAGCCTCTTTAGCACTTAGTCCATTAAAATAATATCCTACTGCTTTTATTACATCTTTCTCTAAAATTTCTTTATCCATAATCCACTCCAGATAAATACTTTAGAAAGGCTCTTAAAACATTCTATTTTATAATCCCCACTACATAATAGCTTGTCCAAAGTTCCTTTCTTAAATTATTTATAAAAACGCTTTAAAGCATTGTTTATCTAAATTATTGTTTAAATCAATTATTTTAAAACTATAAGTTTAATAATTTAATAATAGCTTCATACTCTAGTTTGCAGTCTACTAATGCTCTATGCCTATTAACTGGAATATCAATGTCTAATTTACTTAGGATATGGTCTAAATCTTGTTTTTCTAAATTAATCTTTCCCTCAAGATTTTTTATAAGGGCTAATTGCATTAAATCTAAATTTCTATAGCTTACAACTTTTCTATATTCTTTTATTAAATAACATCTTAAAAACATAGCTTCTAAAAACTTAACATCAAACCCTACGTTTTGCCCAAGAACTATATAGCCTTCTTCTTCACTTTTATTGTCATTTAAGAATTTTAATATTAATTCTGATGCTTCCTTTTCTTCTAAAGCTTCTTTTTCATGTTCCATAATATCTATTCCGTTAGCTTTCATAGCTCCAGAAGTTAAAAGATATTCTTTATGTTTAACTTTAACCTCTAATTCAGCTAAAATTTTCATGTCCTTAATAATTAATAGTCCTATTTCTAACACTTGATGTTTCTTTTCATCATACCCTGTTGTTTCAGTATCAACTAACACAAAACTTCTATTTCTTAATTCCATTTCAATCTCTCTTTCTGTAATAAACTCTTATTTATCTTTAATAATTTCCAATATAATTCCTGGTCCATGTGATTTTAAATATCTTGTTCCATTATCATATGTATATGATAAATGTACTTGAGATTTAACATACTCATTTTTGCTTATTATCATGGATCTTACACCTTCTCTTCTTGTTATTTCTGCTATTAATTCATCAATGCTAACTTCTTTTAAGTTACTCATCCCATTACCTCCTATACCCAAGCAAGAGTACTAAATCTTTGATATTTACCAACCCAGCCTAACTTAATTGTCTTTACTTCTCCATTTCTATTTTTGCCAAGTATTACTTCTGTAATATTTTTATCTTCACTTTCTTTGTTGTAATATTCATCTCTATATAAAAATATAATTACATCTGCATCTTGCTCTATTGCTCCAGACTCTCTTAAATCTGAAAGCATTGGTCTATGGTCTGCTCTTTGTTCAGGTGCACGAGATAACTGTGATAATGCAATTATTGTTATATCTAATGACATAGCTAACTTCTTTAATTTTCTTGATATTTTAGCTACTTCCTGTTCTCTTGAAGTATTTTTTTCTGTTCCTTCTATAAGTTGTAAATAATCTATAATAACAACATCTAGTCCATTTTTTCTTTTAATAATTTTACACTTACTTTCTATTTGATTAATAGTCATAGATTTATCATCTATAAATATTTCTCTATTTGCTAAATCATTAGCTGCTATTGCTATTTTTTCAAACTCATCCTCTTTAAGTTTTCCATTTTGAATATTGCCAAGCTCCACTAATGATCTTGAAGCTATTAACCTATTCATAATTTGATCCTGCGACATTTCCAAAGAAAATATTCCTACACACCCTTCCTTTGATGCACATTGACCAACATTAAGTGCAAAAGCAGTTTTCCCCATTGATGGTCTTGCTGCTAGTATAATAAAATCACCTTTTTTAAGTCCTGAAATTACCTTATCAATTTCTTTAAATCCTGTTGTTATACCTTGAATCTTCCCACCTTCTTGCCATCTAGATTCAATGTTCAATAATGCATTATTAACTGCATCTGAAATAGCTACTGGATCATCTTCTTTATTTTTACTAGCTGCGATAACTAAATCATCCTCTATACTTTCAACTATATTTTCAAGATCTGTATCTCCATATGACTTTTCTATCATTTGTCTTGCTGTATTTATTAATATTCTTCTTTTTGATTTATCTTTAACTATATTTGCATAATCAATAACATTGAAACTATATAAAGCTGTTGCGACTAATTCACTTAAATAACTTATTCCACCACATTGTTCTATTATATTTTTGCTCCTTATATAATTTGTCAAAGTAACTAAGTCCACTATTCCTTTTGAATTTAATTCTAAAATTGATTTATATATAGCTTTATGTTTATCTAAATAAAAATCTGTAGTATCTAGGATATAGCTTACATCATCAATTTTTTTATAATTATTTATTAAGCAACCAAGCAAATTTACTTCAGCTTCTATATTTTGTGGCATAACATTATTAATCATCTTACATAGCCTCCTCAAAAGTTATTATAGGTTTCTTTTTATCCTTAACTTCCTCAACTGAGTTGTTAAACTGATTATTTGAATTAGCAATTTCTTTTTTAGATAAATAGCTATTCCAAATATCACCCTCATCTGTAAATCTGGAAATTCCATTGTCTTGCTTTAAAAATTTATCTAGTGACCATTTATGTTCATAGTAGAAGTCACTATGGTATATTTCTGCATAATTATCTATAGCACTTATAATTTCTTTATGGCTATAATCTTTTAAAGCTTTAGTAATTGCATTACTTATTTTAGAATTTAATTGCCTATGAACAATTATGTTTTTTGAATTAAAATGACTATATATATTTAGTTTGATTATATTAGTCTTATTAGGGGCCAAATTTTGCCCCCCCTCAGAACCAAATTTTGACCCGGTCAAAATTTGACCCCCATCAATTTTTGACCCCTTTTGAGATACTTTTTCATTATCATCTTTATCTAAATCTATAATATTTTCTTCTTCATTGTTTGATATAATCTTACATAAATATAATCTAAGTGATTGTCCTTTTTCTGAATTCTTTTCTATAAGTAAACCAACATCTCTAAGTTCCTTAAATCTGCTTTTAGCCGTATTTAAACTTACCATTAAAAGATCTGCTATAGCTTGTCTTGAATAATTAAAATATATATATCCATCTTCATCTATCCAGTTATTTCGTGTTGATAAATCTAATCTATCTTTTAAAATTCCATATAACATTCTTGCTTCATTGCTTAAATTAGCATATCTTTTTAATATAAATAGGTCTTTGGGAATCTTATAAAACTCTTCTCTATTCTTATCATTAACTGTATAAAACTTCTCTTTCACATTTACTCCTCCATATCCGAAAACCAAATAAAACAATCTGGAGATATTTCATATGCTATTTTAGGTATAATCTTTTTGTTATCTATAATTAATTCATTAGCCTTTTTTATATCTTTAGCCAATATAGTAATCTTATTTGCCTTGCAAAAACCTGATAAGGTAATGTTAAATACCTCCCCATCAAATAAGACCTCTTTAGTAAATAATTTACTCTTTACATACTTACTTAAAATCATTATTTTGGGAGCTCTATGCTCTATTAATAATTTTTTTATTTCATCAACAATCTTATTATCTTTATCCACATCTTTATTAACATTTAATTCATTTAAAAGTTCCATATCTTTTTTACTTGTTAATGGTTGCTTAATGCCTTCTATTAAAATATCTATCTCAGTATTAGAAATTTTAGTAGATGTATTACTTATTTGATTTAATATTTCTTCCTGCTCTTTAGACTTTAGATTGCTTAAAGTATCTGCTTGAGTTAATGTAATAGCTCCCTCATCTAGTTTTTCCTTAAGTGGCTCTATTAAGTTTTTAGATACTTTACTATATCTCCCAACTTGCACTCCTGAAAGCCCTATGTCCTTGCCAATTATATCCCTTGTTTTCCCTTTAGGAACTTCTTCACCATTAGCTTTTTTTATAGCATAGAGTTGTTCAAGCCTTTCTATACTTTTCATTTTTTCTGTAGGAGTTAACTCTCTTTGCTTAGCATTAGCTTGAATAAGAAGTATCTCTCCATCTGTATCATTTAATTCTTTAACTTGGCATGGTACTTTTTTATAACTTAATGACTTTAATGCATGGTATCTTCTTTCACCTGAAAGAATTTCATATTCATCATCACTAATCTTTCTAACAACCAAATTATGCATTAATCCACTTTCCTTAATACTTCCTGCAAGTTCTTCTATTTCCCTAATTTCATAAAAATTATTAGTTGAAGGTATTAACTTCTCTATATCTATTAACTGTAAATTGAAATTCTTTTCTGCTTCTAATTTATTTACCCTATCTGCTATACCTTTTAACCCATCTAAATAAGCCATTGCTCTATCTCCTTTACTAACTCCTTATAGTCTTTAGTTGCATTTGCCCTTTTGTTAAAATAGACTACTGGCATTAAATTAAATGTACTTTTTACAACATCTACATTCTCTCTTATACTTGTTTTAAATAATTTATCTCCAAGCGATTTTCTTAATTCTTCTTTTATCTCTCTATTTATAGAAGTTGCTCTATCCATTGTTATAAATATCCCTAATAAATTAAGTGTTGGATTAAACTCTTCTCTAATCTCCTCAATGCTAGATAAAAGATATTCAAATCCATCTAACGCAAACATATCTATTTTTACAGGAACTAAAACATGATTACTTGCTGCTAATGCATTGGTACTTAATACTCCTAACGATGGAGGACAATCTATAATTACATAATCATATTTAAATTCCAGATTCATTAAATACTTTTTAAGTCTCAACTCTCTAGATCTCTTTGTATCAGTTAATATTTCACTCTCAGATAATATCAACTTTATGTTTGATGGCATTAAATACACATTTTCAAATCCAGTATGCTTAATATTAACCTTTTCTCCCCTTAACATTTCATATGTTGAAAGACCTTCAGGATCATAACAGTTAAAATTCTTTGTAGCATTTGCTTGTGGATCTAAATCGATAACTAAAACACTTTTGCCATTTTTCCCTAGCTCTGCTGCTACATTAACTGATGATATAGTCTTAGCTACTCCACCTTTTATATTTATAAATGATATAATTACCATTTTCATTTCTCTCCTTCTATGTTATAATGGAGATACGGATGGCAGTCCGTATCTCAAAAGTGTTTTGTAGAATCCTTTTATAAGGATTCTTTTTTCATTAAATCCATTAATTTCTTTTCTGCATCTTCAAACACTTTCAAAATATATTCTTCACTTTCATGATTACCATATATATTAAATAAATCTACTCTATTATTTTCAGTATCTTTATAACCATTTTTAACATAATGAATACCCATAACATTTACATGTCCAGAAAACTCAATAAATACATCATGCTCTGTATAAGTGTTAACCTTTATTGCTAATTCTGATAAATATAGAAATCTACTTATAACTTTTTCACTCATTTTCTTCTCCTTAAAAACTATATTTTTTATTTAAAATTATTTAATCCAACTATTGTTCATATTTATAACCTACGTATTCCTCAAAAAGCTTTGGAGAAATATAATAAGTATAAATAGAGCTCATTTTTATAGCATGACCAAAAGGTAATAAGCCTCTTTGTAGACCAATTCTCACAAATTGCTCACTTTTCCCCATAATTTTAGCTGCCTCTTTAACTGATATAGATTTACCCATTTTTATACATCCCCTTTCTTTGAAAATTTTAGTGACATTATTGCATCAACTACATCATCAAGTTCTTTCATTATTACTTCCCATCTTGGTTTTTCTTCTTCATCAATTATTCCATCATAAGTTATCTCTAATATTTCTTCTCTAAGCTTTAAAAAATCTGATACCTCTTTTTGTAATCTTAATATTGCAGCTGGAAGTTCTTTAATTTCTATATTAGGCAAATACGTTCTTCCAACTTCATCAGATGTTTTTAAATGCTGGTAAGCTAAATATTGACTATCATATATTTCTATCATTTTAATAACTACTCTATCGGGTGGTATTCTTTTATCTCCTTCATATGCTCTTAAGCTATCCACTGATATATCTAGTAGTTCTGATGCTTTTTCTTGAGTTAAACATGTACTTTCCCTCGCTATTTGGTAAATATTTCTGTATTGCTTCACCATTTTATCCCCTCCTAAATTATGTAATAATATAAATAAGAGTTTATTTATCTATAAACATATCTCACTATTTAACAGAGTAATTACTTACTCTGTTTTTAATTTCAATCACATTTTGTGATTTTTGTTGTTAAAAAAAATTTCATCTATGCTTGCTTTAGGAAAAGTCTCTTTAAATTTAATTAAAAAATTATAACTTGGATTTCTATCACCAGATTCTATCTTTGAATAAAAAGACAATGTTGTGTTTAATTTCTCTGAAATAGCCTTCTGAGTATAATTATTTTTTATTCTAAACTCCGCTAAATAGTTACTCACATTTTCACCCCTCACATTTTGTGATTACAGTTTTATTATATTACTCACATTATGTGTTGTCAACCACTTTTTGTGATTTTATTATTTTTTAACCACATATTGTGTTATAATATTTTTATAGATTGGAGGTTCAATATGTTTGCTAAAAGATTGAAATGTTTAAGAGAAGAACAAAAACTTACTCAAAAAGAATTAGCTGAAAAACTTGGAATTTCTCCTAGTGCTATTGGAATGTATGAATCTGAAAAAAGAAATCCTGATACACATATGTTAAATATACTAGCAAATTTTTTTAATGTATCGGTTGATTATTTATTAGGAAGAAATAGTGTTAGAAACAATGTTAAAGAGGATGTAACTATAGCACTTCATAGTGATTATAATTATGATGAACTTCCAGATGAAGCTCGAAAAGAAATTGAAAACTTTATAGAGTTTATAAAAATTAAATATAAAGATAAATAGGTGTTTTTTATAACACCTTTATTTATGTCAACTTACTTCAATTATTTTACTTATTATGAATACAATTCACTTATTGTATAAATTTATTTACCTTAGGAGGTTATAAAAATGGGGTTTAGATTTAGAAAAAGTATAAATTTAGGCGGTGGATTTAGAATAAATCTAAGTAAAAGTGGTATAGGCTACAGCTTTGGTGTGCCTGGCTATAGAGTTACAAAAACTGCTAAAGGAAAAACTAGAAAAACATATTCTATTCCTGGCACTGGGATTTCTTATATTCAAGAATCCAAAAAAGTCCAAAAAAATAAAACATATAATAATTCTAATAATTTAAATAATCAATACATATATAATGTTGAAAATAGTATGCAAGAAATAACTAATGCTCAAATTGAACAACTTCAATCTGCTGAGCATAAAGATTTAATACATAAAATAGAAAATATCTCAAGCTTAGATGCTATCAGCAATATTTTATTATTTTTAATAATATTTTCAACTATTCCTGGTTTAATTATTTGCCCTATAGTTGGATTAATATTGAAAATTTTAATTCTAACAAAATGGAGAGTAAATTTAGATTATAGTTTTGAAGATGATACTTATAAGGAGTTTGAGAATAAAGTAAACGCTTGGTTCAACTTAAATCAAAGCGAAAAAAAATGGCAAGTAACTCATGAAGCTACTGTAATAAATAAAAAAATATCTGCAGGAGCTTCAACTAATATAAAAAGAGCGCCATTAAAAATATTAAAAAAGACACCTTACTTTATTAAAAGTAATATTAATCCAATTTTATTAGAGTTAAAAAAAGAAAAGTTATTTATATTTCCAGATAAAATCTTAATTTTTAATAATAATAAAATTGGAGCTATATCTTATAATGATATTCAAATTAATATTCAGCCAACAAGTTTTATTGAAAATCAATCTGTTCCCAAAGATTCAAAAATATTGTCCTATACATGGCAATATGTAAATAAAAATGGTGGTCCAGATAAAAGATATAAAAATAATAGACAACTTCCCATATGTCAATATGGATATATAAAAATAAAGTCTAATGATGCTTTAAATGTTGAATTATTATTATCAAATTTAAGTGTAGTAAACGAATTTTATAGTTTACAAAATATAAATAACTATTGATATTAAATGTACTTTTATTATTTATTGATATTTTTTCAATTAAATTATGTTAATTAATTTATTTAATATTTACTAATACTAATGAAAGGAGTTTATATGTATATGAAAGAAATAATTTTAGCTATTATTGGAATATTTGCCGCTGGAGGTGCTTTAAAACTTTATAAATCACATTCTTCTAATAAAGATAAAGATTCAAATAAGATTAATAACATAAACCAACAAGCTTTTTCTAATGATAAAGTTTATCAATCAGGGAGAGATATAAATGTTAAATAAAATTGAAGTTAATCAAACTTCATATTCTAAAGGTGATTCCTTGCAAGCAGGAAGGGATATAAATATAAGTAACCACTATAATATTGATTATAATATAATGCGATTCTATGAAGATGACATTAAAGAAATTATTATTTTCTTTTCTAACATATCTAGCAGTATTAAAGAAACTGATTTTATTGATAATAGTTCAATTCCTATAGAAGAAAAAAATAAGATTAATGATCTTAGTGAAGATTACTTTGAACTAATAAAATCTAAATCACTGCCTAATTTTAATAAGATACAATCTTTTTTGAGTGATCCTAGAAATGAATATTTTGTAGAATTATATCAAAATACTACTGAGGAGCTTCAAGAAAAAATACTTGCGGTTAGACATAAAGTGGACAAGTTTCAAGAAATATTCGATTTACTAAAAACATATATTTTAGAAAGTAATAGAGATGATAAAAACTTTATTAAGCATAGAAACAAAATAGTACTTTTTTTACACTTCATGTATTATAATTGTGATATAGGTTTTAAAAAGTAATAAATTAAGGAGGGAATATTATGATTAAACCAACTAAATTTCTTAATCTTAATAGTTGTATTTTAAATTTATGTACTGATATTTTGATTGAACTATTAAAAAATAACAGTATTTCTTATGACAGTTTATATAATAAACTATCTACTAAGTTTGGATCTGAAATTAAATACTTATTTATTCCCTCATTAGATTTTTTGTTTCTTCTAGGAAAAATTAAATATATTTCTGAAACTGATAGTTTGGAGTTGATTAAATGAAATTAATTAAAATTTATTCCAATGATGAAAGATTTAAGACTGTTTATTTTAGTGATGGATTAAATCTTATTGTTGGTAAAACTAATAAACAATATGATCTCTCTAGAGATAGACATAATCTTGGAAAAACAACCTTAATCTCATTAATAGATTTCTTATTACTTAAAGAAATTGATAAAAATTTTTTCCTTAAGAAGACTTGTTTTGAAAATCATATTTTTTTCTTAGAATTAGAAACAATTGAAAAAAAATATATAACAATTAAACGAGCTGTTAAAAATAATTCTAAAATTAGTATAAAAATATCTTCTGAAAAAAATAATAATTTTACAAATGAATTAAATTGGGATTATATTGATTTACCTCTTACTAGTAGTAACAACTCGAAAAATCCTAAATTTATTTTAAATAATCTTCTTAATTTTAATACTCTTAATGAATATGGATATAGAAAAATAATAAATTATTTTCTTAGAAATCAAAAAGATTATATAGATACTTTTCAACTTAGTAAATTTAAAGGTAATGATGCAAGTTGGAAACCTATTCTGTTTGAATTGTTAGGGTTTGACAATACTTCATTGAAAGAAAAATATAAATTAAGTGCTGAATTAGAAAAAAAAGAAAATTATATAAAGAAAATAGAAAAAGATTTTGATGTAAATCATAATGAAATAGATAAACTTAATGGCTTAATACAAATAAAAGAAAATGAAAAACAAAATATTCTTGAAACGATTAATAAATTTAATTTTTATATAAAAGAGCAAGGCTTGAATAAAGAACTTATTGAAAATATTGAAGAGAAAATATCAAAGTTAAATACTGAACAATATAACCTTGAATATGAAATTAACAACTTAAAAGATTCAATATACAACGAAGTAACTTTTGATATCAATTCTACAGAAAAAATATTTAAAGAAGTTAATATTTATTTTACCGAACAGTTGAAAAAAAGCTATGAAGACTTAATAAAATTCAACACTCAAATCACTACTGAAAGAAATAAACATATTAAATCAACACTTTTAGATAAAGAATATAAATTGTTAGAAGTAAAAAAAGAACTAACTGCTCTTAATTCTAGAAGACAAGATATTTTATCATTACTTAAAGAAACAGATACATTTAAGAAATATAAATCTTTTGAAATGGATTTAATTAAAATAGAACGTGAAATTGCAACATTAGAATCAAAAATTGAAAATGCTTCTGTTGCAAGGGAGGAAATTCAAGAAGTATATAAAATTAGGAATAGAATAGCTTCACTCTCTACTATATTGGGGGATCTTATTTCTAATCCTAATAATACACGTTATATTAATATAAAAAATACTTTCTCTAAATTAGTAAACAGTATTATAATGAAACCAGGATTGCTTTCTATAAACCAAAATAAAAACGGAAATATAGATTTTGAAGCTGAAATAATAGATGAAAATGGAGCTACAACTTCTGAAGCAGATGGATTTACTTATAGAAAAATATTATGTGCTTGTTTCGATTTATCTATTATTATTAATTACTTAGATAAAAATTTTGTTAGATTCGTTTACCATGATGGTTGTCTTGAAAGTTTAGACCCTAGAAAACAATATAATTACTTGAAATTAATTGAAGAATTGTGTAATAAATATGATATACAATACATTTTAACTGCCATCGAAAGTGATATAACTAAAAATAATTATAAATTTAATACTTCTCCTAATATTGCTGTTTCATTATCTGACGATGATGATAAAAGTAATTTATTTGGATTTAAATTTTAAGGTGTTCTTCATGAACACCTTTTTTATAATTGTCAAAAGAACATACGTTTGCTATAATTTTGTTATATATTTTTGTAAGGGAGTAACATTATATGAAATACATTACAGACATTTATAAAATTATAGAAAAAGAAAAAATTCTTTATGAAGAAAGAGACCTTTCTAAATTTAAATCAAAAGGTTTGTATATTAAACTTAATGGATATAAGCCTATGATTTTTATAGATAAAAAAATTATACATATTAGTAATACTTATATCTCTATTCTAGCTGAAGAATTAGGACATTACTTTACTACACATGGAGATCTAATTGAAAATAGTAAGTCATTTAATGATAGCTTGCTAAAAATAAAAAAAGAAAGTTTAGCTCGTGAATGGGCTGCTAAATTCTTAATAAATAATGATGAATTTCTCCAAGCTCTTCTAGCTTGTATTTGTAGTAAATATGATATGTGTGAATATTTCAATGTAAATTCTGAGATATTAAGTACTAAAATAAATTCTATTTTAAGGGACGAAAAGAAATATAAAGAAATAAAAGAAAAGTTAAAAGAACATGAATTTCAATATAACTCATGTACAATTTAGCTTTAATACATATTAATAAAAAAATATTTATACATACACATTAGATTTATTATTTCTTTTATATTTTAATTAACTAAAGAATGGAGGTATTTATTATGAGACTGCCAAACGGATATGGAAGCGTATATAAATTATCAGGAAAAAGAAGAAATCCATTTATAGCAAGAAAAACTATTGGATGGAATGATGAAGGAAAACAAATATATAGAACTATTGGATACTATCAAACTAAAAAATTAGCCTTGCAAGCACTAGCCGACTTTAATGATAATCCTTATGATATTGAAGTATCAACTTTAACATTTTCGGATGTATTTGATAGATGGAAAGAACAAAAATTCAATGATATCTCTAAATCTGCTATAAATGGCTATAATGCTGCTTATGAGACGTCAAAAGAATTACATGATGTAAAATTTGTTGATATAAAAACAATGCATCTACAATCCATTATAAACAATTGTGGTAAAGGTTATGATACTCTAAGAAAAATTCGTGTTTTATACAATCAACTTTTCAAATATGCTATGGAAAATGATATTGTTAATAAAGACTATTCTTCTTTTATTGATATAGGGAAAAAAGTAGAACCTACATCTAGAAAACCATTTACAGAAAAAGAAATCCAACGCTTATTTTCTATGGTTGATTCTATCCCCTATACAGATACAATTCTTATAATGATTTATACTGGGTTAAGAATAGGTGAATTATTAATATTAAAACCTTCTGATATAAACTTGAAGGAAAGAACAATAACTGGTGGTATAAAAACTGATGCAGGTAAAAATAGAATAATTCCTATAAATAAAAAAGTTCTACCTTTTATTGAAAAAAGATTAAATGAAAATAATGAATATTTAATTATAAATGATTTAGGTAAACAAATGAAATATGATAATTATTATAAAGAAAAGTTTATACCTATAATGGAGCAATTAAACATGGACCATAAGCCTCATGATTGCCGTCATACTTTTGCTACTCTTATGAGTAATAGTAATGCTAATAAAACTGCAATAAAGAAAATTATAGGTCATAGTAGTTATGCTACAACAGAAAAGATTTATACACATAAAGATATTGAAGAATTGAGAAAAGCAGTAGATTTAATATAAAAATTTGTTAGTTACATGTTAGTTATATGTTAGTTATAGATAAAAAAATAGAGATTTTCATATATTTTTATATAAAAGGAAATCCCACAACTACTTGAGTTGTGGGATTTTGTAAACTCCAAATATTATCTCTTAGAGAATTGTGGAGCTCTTCTTGCTTTCTTAAGACCGTATTTCTTTCTTTCTTTCATTCTTGGGTCTCTTGTTACGAAACCAGCTTTCTTTAATTCAGATTTTAAGTTTTCATCTGATTTAATTAAAGCTCTTGTTATTCCGTGTCTGATAGCTCCAGCTTGACCTGTGAATCCACCACCGTGAACGTTAACTAATACATCAAATTTATCCTTAGTTCCTGTTAAAACTAATGGTTGGTTAACGATCATTCTTAAAGTTTCTAAACCAAAGAAATTTTCGATTTCTCTGTTATTGATAACAACTTTACCGTTTCCTGGTACAAGTCTAACTCTTGCAACTGATTTTTTTCTTCTTCCAGTACCCATGTATTGAACTTTTGCCATTTTTTATTCCTCCTCCCGAGCCTGTATTAGTACTTTAATTCAAGTACTTCTGGTTGTTGAGCTGCATGTTCGTGCTCAGCACCTTGGTATACTTTTAACTTCTTAAGCATTTTTCTTCCTAATACTCCTGTTGGAAGCATTCTTCTAACAGCTTCTTCGAAAGCGAACTCAGGTTTCTTAGCTAATACTTCTCTATATGGAGTCTCTTTTAATCCACCTGGATATAAACTGTGCTTTCTCATCATTTTTTGATCTAACTTCTTACCAGTTAAAACAACCTTTTCAGCATTGATAACTATTACGAAATCTCCGCAGTCAACATTTGGTGTAAATGTTGGCTTATTCTTTCCTCTTAATATTGAAGCAACTTGGCTAGCAACTCTTCCTAGTGGCTTACCAGCAGCATCAACAACATACCATTTTCTTTCAACTTCTTGTGCTTTTGCAATGTATGATTTCATGTTTTTCCCTCCCTGAACTTACATTTATCGTTATACCTCATATGTATAACATTTATGTCAAGACCTCGGGGCTCGTGGCCTTTCGTACATAAATTATTCTAACAAACAAATTAAATTATAATACACGCTTACGGGCGTGTCAACAATTTTTATTAAAAATTTTTAATAATATACTTCTTTTAACAATAATCCATTAGGTGGAACACAGTCACCAGCTAAAGTCCTATCCTTTTTAGCTATTATATCTGATATAGAACTCGCAGGAATCTTTCCTCTTCCAACATTTATTAAGGTCCCAACTATTATTCTAACCATATTATATAAAAAACCATCACCACTTACAGAAATTTTTATAATTTTTTCTGTTTTCTCTACTTTTATATCAAAAATAGTCCTTATAGTTCCTTTTACCGAACTTCCTTGGGTTTTAAAGGCAGCAAAATCATGAGTTCCAATAAATTGTTTTGCACCTTTCTTCATTTCTTCAATATTTAAATCATATTTATAATGGTATACTTGATTTCTCATTAATGCTGAAGGCACCTGATCATTTAATATGTAATATTCATATGTCTTACCTTTAGCACAATATCTTGCATGAAAATCTTCTTCTACCTTTTCAGATTTAATTACAACTATATCATTAGGTAGTTTAACATTTAGTGCCTCTCTAAACCTTTCTGGAGGCACATTAGTATTAGTTTTAAAGTTAGCAACAAAACCTTTTGCATGTACTCCAGCATCTGTTCTAGAGCTTCCTGTTACTTCACAAACTTCCTTAGTAACAAGAAAGAGAGCCTCTTCTATCTCTCCTTGTATTGTTCTCATTCCTTTTTGTTTTTGCCAACCATAATAATTAGTTCCATCATATTCCAAAGTTAACTTTATATTATTCAAGTTATCACCTTTTTAATCCAAATTATTAAATTGCAAATCTAACGATAAGCGTACTTACAAATAATAGTGCAAAAACTCCAAATGCAATAAAATCTTTAGAAGTGAACTTTAAAACTTTCATTCTAGTTCTACCAGCTCCCCCTCTATAGCATCTTGCTTCCATAGCCATTGCAAGCTCATCTGCTCTTCTAAAAGAACTAATAAATAACGGTACTAGTAATGGTATTAAGCTTTTTGCTTTTTGAATCAATCCACCTGTTTCAAAATCAGCACCTCTTGCTTTTTGTGCCTTCATTATTTTATCAGTTTCATCTATAAGAGTAGGTATAAATCTCAATGCTATTGTCATCATCATAGCTAATTCATGTGCAATTTCTTTTCCAATAGGTTTTAATAGTCTTTCTATTCCATCTGTTAATTCTATAGGGGATGTTGTTAATGTTAAAACTGAAGTTCCCATTATAAGAAGTATTAATCTTATTGCCATAAAAAATGCAGTTCTTATTCCTGATTCATAAATTTTTATAAATCCAAGATGAAAAATCAATCTACCTTCTCTAAGCATAAAAATATTTAATATAGCTGTTAGTGCTATTAATAAAAATACAGGTTTTAATCCTTTATAAAGATACCTTGGAGATATTTTTGCAATATAAACTACCAAAGCTAAAAACGCTACAACAAATATATACCCAACAAATTTATCAATAATAAATAAACTTATTATAAATAAAAATGAAATTAATATTTTTGTTCTTGGATCTAGTTTATGTATAAAAGATTCACCTGGTATATATTGACCTATAGTTATATCTTTAATCATTTAAAACTTCTCTCTTTCATATATTTTTTATCTAAACAAATTTATACAATTAATAAAATATTATTTTTTTAATAACATTCTTAAAATCTCTTTACTACCTTGTTCAACTGTAAACACTTCATCAGAAACATTAAATCCTTTTTCTTTTAATGCTCTCATTAAATAAGTTACTTGTGGCACTGCTAGACCTATCTCTTCTAATATTTCAACCTCTTTGAAGATCTCTGCTGGTTTACCCATTAATGCAACTTTTCCTTTATTCATAACAACTATTCTTTCAGCTAGCTTTCCAACATCCTCCATACTATGGCTAACTAATACAATTGTCATTTTGTATTTTTCATGAAGTATTTTTATTTGTTCTAAAATATCATCTCTTCCTTTAGGATCTAATCCAGCTGTAGGTTCATCTAATATTAAAACCTTTGGTTCCATTGCAATAACACCTGCTATAGCAACTCTTCTCTTTTGTCCTCCACTTAAATCAAATGGTGAAACATCCTTATATGTTTCATAATCTAATCCTACCATCTCCATAGACTTTTTAACTCTATCAGAAACTTCTTCTTGACTTAGTCCTAGGTTATTGGGTCCAAATGCTATATCCTTTTCAATTGTTTCTTCAAATAATTGATATTCTGGATACTGAAATACTAAACCTATTTTCTTTCTTATATCTGTAAGTTTAGTTTCTTTATTAGTAAGATCAATATCATCAACTAGAATTCTACCTGAACTAGGTTCTAATAATCCATTTAAGTGTTGTATTAAAGTTGATTTTCCTGATCCTGTATGCCCTATTAAAGCCAAAAACTCTCCGTCTTCAATAACTAAGTTTACATCATCTAATGCTTTTTTTTCAAAAGGTGTTTTAGGCATATATACATGCGTTAAATTTTCTATTTTAATTGACATAATGCACTCACCATCTCATTCACATTTAAAATTTTCGTATCTATATCTATTCCAGCTTTTCTAAGCTCATAACATATTTCTGTTACTTGAGGAACATCTAATCCTATTTTCTTCATAGTCTCAACATGTGAAAAAACATCACGTGGAACTCCTTCAATGATAGCTTTTCCTTTATCCATTACTATAACCCTATCAGCTTCTGCTGCTTCATCCATATAGTGAGTTATTAATATCACAGTTATTCCATGCTTCTTATTTAATTCCTTAATATTATTAATTACTTCTTTTCTTCCTGATGGATCAAGCATTGCTGTTGGTTCATCAAAAATTATGCATTTAGGTTGCATTGCTAATATGCCAGCAATAGCAATTCTTTGTTTTTGACCACCTGATAATAAATGAGGTGCATGTCTTTTATATTCACTCATTCCAACCTTTTCTAATGCAGCATCAACTCTTTCTCTAATTTCTTGTGGCGGAATACCTAAATTTTCTGGACCAAATGCTACATCTTCTTCTACTATAGTGGCTACTAATTGGTTATCTGGATTTTGAAACACCATTCCGGCAGTAGATCTTATATCCCATATATTATTTTCATCTAATGTATCTAATCCATTAACTATAACAGTCCCCTCAGTAGGAGTTAATAACGCATTCATATGCTTTGCTACTGTTGATTTTCCTGATCCATTGTGTCCTAATATTACTAAAAATTCACCTTTGCTAACCTCTAAATTTAATCCATCTATTGCTAATTTTTCTATTCCTTCTTCACCTGTAGAATATTTGAATACTACATTTTTACACTCTATCATTTTCTCCATATATATCCCTCCTTTAGTAGCATTATTAAATTATATAATTAAGTTATATAAATTTGATATAAATTTCCATAACTTAATTATATATAAGCATCAATTAATTACAAGTATTTCACTTAAGTTGTTATCTTCTTATATTTTGCAAGAAAAAAATATTTAATCACTGTTTTTTGTTTTTATATACAAAAATGGGGATTAAGTTAAACTTAATCCCCAGAGTGAAATTATACTAATTCAAGTATAACAACTTCAGCTCCGTCTCCTCTTCTAGGACCTTTTTTGATCATTCTAGTGTATCCGCCGTTTCTTTCAGCGTACTTTGGAGCGATTTCATCAAATAATGTCTTAACTACATCTTCTTCTAAAACGTAAGCTAAAACTTGTCTTCTAGCGTGAAGATCTCCTCTTTTTGCAAGAGTAATCATCTTTTCAGCTATAGATCTAGCTTCTTTAGCTCTAGTTTCAGTAGTTTCAATTCTACCATGCTTTAAGAAGCTAGTAACAAGACTTCTTAACATAGCTCTTCTTTGGTCTGTAGAAAGACCTAACTTACGATAACCTGCCATGGATTTACCTCCCTACTCGTCGCTTAGTTTTAAGGCTAAACCTAATTCCTTAAGCTTTCTTTCAACTTCTTCTAAGGATTTCTTTCCTAGATTTCTTACCTTCATCATATCATCCATTGATTTACCAGCAAGCTCTTGAACTGTATTGATTCCAGCTCTCTTTAAGCAGTTATAAGATCTAACTGAAAGGTCTAGTTCTTCAACAGTCATTTCTAGGACTTTTTCCTTTTTATCTTCTTCTTTTTCAATCATAATTTCAACATCATTAGTTGCAACGCCTAATGACATGAATAATTTGAAGTGCTCTATTAAAATCTTAGCTGATAAGCTTATAGCTTCATCTATTTTAATAGTTCCATTAGTCCAAATCTCAAGTGTTAATTTGTCATAATCAGTGATTTGACCAACTCTAGTATTGTCAACAGTAAAGTTAACTCTCTTAACTGGAGTGTAGATAGAATCAATAGCTATTGCTGAAAGTGGTAATGAATCACTCTTATTTTTATTTTGAGTAACATATCCTCTTCCTCTATTAACTGTTAATTCCATATACAGTCTTCCATTCTCATCAAGAGTTGCTATGTGTAAATCTTTGTTTATAACTTCAACATTTCCATCAGTCTTAATGTCTGCACCTGTAACAACTCCAGGTCCTTTTGCATCTATATAAATAGTTTGTGGACCTTCGCCTTCCATTGTAAGTGCTAAAGATTTGATATTAAGAATTAATTCAGTAACATCTTCTTTAACTCCTTGTACAGTTGAGAATTCATGAAGCACTCCATCAATTTTAATTGATGTAGTAGCTACACCTGGAAGTGATGATAAAAGAATTCTTCTCATTGCATTTCCAAGTGTAATACCATATCCTCTTTCTAATGGTTCAACTACATATTTACCATATGTACCATCTTCATTTGATTCTATACACTCAATTATTGGCTTTTCTATTTCTAACATGTACAAACCCTCCTTGTATATAAAATGGCAACCTTATTACGAGGGCAACTGATTCCATTTAATAATCTAGTATAATATCTTAATATTAAAAATATTAATTTATTATTTGCTGTATAATTCGACAATTAGAGTTTCGTTAACTGGTACGTCAATGTCTTCTCTAGCTGGCGCAGCAACTACTTTACCTTCATAGTTTTCAACATTAGCTTCTAACCATTTTGGTAATGTTTTTGGATTTTCTACGAAAGTCTTGAACTTTTCAGTTCCTCTGCTCTTTTCACAAACAGATATTACATCGTTAACTGATACTCTGTATGATGGAATATCAACTTTCTTACCATTTACTAAGAAATGACCATGAGTAACTAATTGTCTAGCTTCGTTTCTTGAAGCACCGTATCCTAATCTGTACGCAACGTTATCTAATCTCATTTCTAGTAACATTAATAAGTTTTCACCAGTGATTCCCTTCATGTGGTCAGCCTTTTCATAGTAAGTTCTGAATTGACCTTCTAAAACACCGTATATTCTTCTAGCTTTTTGCTTTTCTCTTAATTGTACTCCGTAGTTAGATAACTTTTTCTTAGCTGCTCCGTGTTGTCCTGGTGCATAGCTTCTTCTTACGAAAGCACATTTATCTGTATAACATCTATCTCCCTTAAGGAATAGCTTTTGACCTTCTCTTCTACATAATCTACATGTAGCTCCAGTATATCTTGCCATTCGTTACACCTCCTGTTGAATTTAAATATAATTAGACTCTTCTTCTCTTCGGTGGTCTACATCCGTTGTGTGGAATTGGAGTAACGTCTTTAATTAGAGTTACTTCTAAACCTGCAGCTTGTAATGATCTTATAGCTGCTTCTCTACCAGCACCTGGTCCTTTAACGTATACTTCTATACTCTTTAAACCGTGTTCCATAGCTGCTTTAGCTGCAGTTTCTGCTGCCATTTGAGATGCAAATGGTGTGCTCTTTCTTGAACCTCTGAAACCTAAAGCTCCAGCACTTGACCATGATAAAGCATTTCCAGCCGCATCAGTTAAAGTAACTATTGAGTTATTGAAAGTTGATTGGATGTGTGCAGCACCATGCTCAACATTCTTTCTTTCTTTTCTTCTTCTAGTAGTCTTTTTGACTTTTTGAGCCATCGAAATCCCTCCTCACTACTTCTTCTTATTTGCGATAGTCTTCTTAGGACCTTTTCTAGTTCTAGCGTTAGTCTTAGTTTTTTGTCCTCTAACTGGAAGACCTTTTCTATGTCTGATTCCTCTGTAACAACCTATTTCAACTAATCTCTTAATGTTTAAAGCAACATCTCTTCTTAAGTCACCTTCAACCATTAAGTTCTTGTTTACATAGTTTCTGATTTCATTTACTTCATCCTCAGTAAGATCCTTAATTCTAGTATCTGGATTAATTCCAGTAGTAGCTAATATCTTTTGAGAAGTAGATAAACCAACTCCGTATATATATGTTAGACCTATTTCAACTCTTTTTTCCTTTGGTAGGTCAACTCCTGCTATTCTTGCCATTGAACTTACACCTCCTGTTTATTGAAATGCAATTTTTTATTTTTGCTTTTGGTAAATTTATATTAAAATCTTAGGTCAATAGGTTAAAAACCTATCGTCAGCCGTACCTAA
Source organism: Clostridium cuniculi (assembly GCF_004353185.1). Classification (GTDB taxonomy): domain Bacteria; phylum Bacillota; class Clostridia; order Clostridiales; family Clostridiaceae; genus Clostridium; species Clostridium cuniculi. Next base: position 36,388 of record NZ_SMUS01000031.1, read on the forward strand.
AATTAATAAGCTGATTTAAACGCCTATATAATAATATTGAACTTTCAAAAAAAAGTCAACATATTAATATTTGTAAATTATTCTGCCTAATATTAAATTATATTAGCCTTGTTTTTGCTTGTGCTTAGGATTTTCACAGATTACCATTACTCTTCCTTTTCTTCTTATAATCTTGCACTTTTCGCAAATAGGCTTAACTGATGGTCTTACTTTCATCGCTAACCCTCCTTGTGTAATTTATGGTAAACTTTTTTACCTTATTTTGCTCTCCAAGTAATTCTTCCTCTTGTTAGGTCGTATGGAGAAAGCTCTATAGTAACCTTATCTCCAGGTAGAATTCTTATGAAGTTCATTCTTAATTTTCCTGATATGTGAGCTAAAATTTTATGACCACTTTCTAACTCAACTTGAAACATTGCATTTGGTAAAGCCTCTAAGACTACACCTTGCATTTCTATTACATCATCTTTTGACATAAGGTAATCAACCCTCCTTAACAATGCCTTTTAGTTTTAGAAATCTCTTAATTTTTAAATCAGTACCTTTATCCTTTAATATAATTGATGCTTTAATCTCATCATCTACATTTTCTAAAACAATAAAATGTTTTATATTTTTCTTCTTAGGCATCTGAATTGTCTTATTACTTCCATTACTTAGAAGGTAATAATCATCATCTACTTTATCAACAATAACGTAATAATGATCTTTATCTCTTCCGCATTTTGAAAGAACAATTTTCCCAATTAAGTCATTGTTTTGCAAATTTCTTTCACCTCGATGATTACCTTAGCCATAAATCTACAAGCCACCTTTTGGTATCATGCGAATTTATAACTAAGCAACACTTATTTAATCAGTGTTAATATCTCCGGTCCATCTGGTAAAATTACAACAGTGTTTTCGTAGTGAGCCGAAAGGCTCTTATCTGCTGAGACTACTGTCCAATCATCACCTAAAGTAGCTACTCTATATGTTCCCATATTAACCATAGGTTCTATAGCTAAAGTCATACCAGCAACTAATTTTGGACCTCGGCCTGGTCTTCCGAAGTTAGGAACTTCTGGATCCTCATGGACACTTCTTCCTATTCCGTGACCTACGAAATCTCTTACAACTGAGAAACCTGAAGCCTCAACATAGCGTTGTATTTCATGCGAAATATCAGTTAGTCTATTTCCAACTTTAGCAAACTCCAAACCTTTAAAGAAAGATTCTTCAGTAACTTTTATAAGTTTATTTGCTTGTTCTGAAATATCACCTACAGCAAATGTTCTTGCTGCATCACCATGAAACCCATTAATATGTGCTCCACAGTCTACACTAATAATATCTCCCTCTTTTAATACATACCCTCCTGGTATTCCATGAACTACTTGCTCATTAACAGATATACATAGTGAAGCAGGAAATCCATAGAGCCCTTTAAATGAAGGTATTGCCCCATGCTTAGTTATAAATTCTTCTGCTATCCTATCTAATTCAGCAGTAGTTATTCCTGGTTTAACTTTTTTTTCAACAAGTAGTAGAGTTTCTGCTACAATTCTTCCTGCAATCCTCATTAGGTCGATTTCTTTATCATTTTTGATAATAATCATTAGTTTGCACTCCCTAATATATCACAGATACCTTCGAATACTTCATTAATAGCTTTTGTTCCATCTACTGTGGAAAGTAAGTTTTTCTCTTTATAAAAATCAATCAGTGGTTGTGTTTGTCTTTCATAGACATCTAATCTCTCTTTTACTGTTTCTTCAACATCATCTTTTCTTTGGATAATGTTATCACCACAAACATCGCAAACTCCATCAACAACTGGTGGATTAAACTTGATATGATAACTAGCTCCACATGATAAACAAACTCTTCTTCCTGTCATTCTTTCAAGTATGAAACTGCTAGGTACTTCGATACATAAAGCTGTATCTAAGTTTTCATTTCTTGAATCTAAAAACTCTTGTAGAGCTTCTGCTTGAGCAACAGTTCTTGGGAAACCATCTAATAGATAACCATTTTCACAGTCTTCCCATGTTAGTCTATCTTTAACCATATTAATAGTTACTTCATCTGGTACTAATTGACCATTATCAATATATTGCTTAGCTTCTATTCCTAAAGGGGTTTCTTCTGAAATATTCTTTCTAAAGATATCCCCAGTAGAAATATGTGGTATAGAGTATCTATTACTAATTGATTTTGCCTGTGTTCCTTTTCCAGCCCCAGGAGGACCTAATAATACTATCTTCACGGGCATCATCTCCATTATAAAATCTATTTTAAGAATCCTTGATAGTGTCTCATAACTAATTGTGAATCTAATTGTCTAGAAAAATCTAAACCAACTCCAATTAATATTAATAATGACGTTCCACCAAATTGAATTCCGCTTAAAGCTGTATAATTACTAATTAATATTGGAGTAACAGCTAGTAACGCTGCAAATAATCCCCCTATTAGAGATACTTTTGTAAGTACTCTTTCAAAATACTTCTCTGTAGCCTCACCTGGTCTTACACCTGGTACAAAGCCTGCAGACTTATGAAGATTTTCAGCCATTTCATCTGGTTTAAATGTTATTTGAGTATAGAACCAAGTAAAGAATACTGTTAATACTGCATAACAAACTGGATACATCCATGTACTTTTATTAAAAATACTATATGAACTTGTTAATATCCATTTAGACCATCCCTTATCTGGGAAGAAATTAGCTATTGTTTCAGGGAACATCATTACAGACATTGCAAATATTATCGCAATAACTGCTGATCCTATTATACTTAATGGTATATGAGTGGATTGACCTTTCATAACCTTAGCACCTACTGCCTTACCAGCATATTGGATTGGCACTCTTCTCTCTGCTAATGAGAAGTAAATTGTAACTGCTAATAGTGCTAATGCACCAATTAAGAATAATCCTATTTCTATTATAGAAATTTCACCTGCTTCTTTTAATGTAAATAATGACATTAAAGTTGTAGGTAATTGAGATACTATATTAACGAATATTAATATTGAAACTCCATTTCCAAATCCTTTTTGAGTTATTTGGTCACCAAGCCACATACAGAAAGTAGATCCTACAACTAATGAAATTAGTACTACAGCTTTTTCACCTGTTCCTAATCCACTTGCTGCACCTTGTGCTGCAATCATTGAATAAATTCCAATTGCTAATACAAATCCGATTGCTATAGAAGCATATCTTGTAATAGATTGAATTTTCTTTCTACCTTCTTCACCCTCTTTAGAAAGTTGTTCTAAAGATGGAATTGCAATTGTTAATAATTGCATTATGATTGATGCATTAATATAAGGTGAAACACTTAATGCAAATATACTAAACTTGCTTAAAGCTCCTCCTGATATTAAATTGTAAAACCCAAGCAACCCATCAGAGTTAGTCATTGAGCTTAAATAACTAGTATCAATTCCAGGAACTGGAATATGTATTCCTATCCTGAAAATTGCTACTAAAAATATCGTCCATAAAAATCTTTTTCTTAGTTCCGGAACCTTCCAGGCATTACGTAGGGTTGATAGCATATTATATCACCTCAACTTTTCCTCCAGCTGCTTCTATCTTTTCAGCCGCTGCCTTAGACATTTTACATCCTTGAACAGTTAGGCTCTTTTCTAATGTTCCGTTTCCTAATATCTTAACTCCGTCTAAAACTTTAGATATTACTCTTGTTTCAAGTAATAATTCTGGAGTTACTACTGTGCCGTTTTCGAATATGTTTAATCTATCAACGTTGATAGAAACAATTTTCTTAGCGAAGATATTAGTGAATCCTCTCTTAGGAAGTCTTCTGTATAATGGCATTTGACCACCTTCAAATCCTGGTCTAACTCCACCGCCTGATCTAGCTTTTTGTCCTTTTTCACCTTTACCAGCGTTTCTTCCTAAACCTGAACCAGTACCTCTACCAACTCTCTTAGGAGCTTTCTTGCTACCAGCTGCTGGCTTTAATTCATGAAGTTTCATATCTTAGTGCACCTCCTCTTTATTATACTTCTTCTACTTTTAATAAGTAGTCAACTTTGTTGATCATACCTCTGATTTGAGGAGTATCCTCATGCTCTACAGTTTTATTAATCTTTCTTAGACCAAGAGCATTTGCAGTAGCGATATGGTCTTTCTTTCTGCCTATTAAGCTTTTAACTAAAGTAACCTTTATCTTTGCCATTGCGTATACCTCCTAACCTAATATTTCTTCTACAGTTTTGCCTCTTAACTTAGCTATATCTTCAGCTGTTCTTAAGCTTGCTAAACCGTTAATTGTAGCATTTACCATGTTTCTTGGATTGTTTGAACCTAAAGACTTAGCTCTAACGTCCTTTAACCCTGCTAATTCAAGTACAGCTCTTGCTGGTCCACCAGCGATAACTCCTGTACCTTCTTTAGCTGGCATGATTAAAACTTTACCAGTTCCAAACTTACCATATATTTCATGAGGAACTGTTGTTCCAACTATAGCAACGCTAACCATGTTTTTCTTAGCGTCTTCGATACCTTTTTTAATTGCTTCTGGGATTTCGATTGACTTACCCATTCCTACGCCTACGTGTCCGTTCTCATCACCAACAACAACTAAAGCGCTGAATCTGAAGTTTCTACCACCCTTAACAACCTTAGTAACTCTGTTTATAAAAACAACCTTTTCCTTAAGGTCTAGTGTGCTAGGATCGATTCTCATTGATTTCCCTCCTTGTTTGATTAGAATTTTAAGCCTGCTTCTCTAGCGCTTTCTGCTAATGTTTGAACTCTTCCGTGATATACGTATCCACCTCTATCGAATACAACTTCAGTAATACCTTTATCTAAAGCTCTCTTAGCAACTAGTTCACCAACTAATTTAGCAGCTTCTTTGTTTCCGCCTACTTTAACGTCAACATCTTTATCTAATGTTGAAGCAGATACTAAAGTAACAGCATTTATATCATCTATGATTTGAGCATATATATTTTTTTCACTTCTGTAAACTGAAAGTCTTGGTCTTTCAGGAGTACCAGAAATTTTCTTACGTACTCTAAGGTGACGCTTTGCTCTATTTGCCTTTTTGTCTGCCTTCTTGAACATAAGGTTCACTCCTTCCTAATTATTTCTTACCAGTTTTACCTTCTTTACGTCTGATAACTTCGCCTTCGAACTTAATTCCTTTACCCTTATATGGTTCAGGTTTTCTCCACTTTCTGATATCAGCAGCAGCAGCACCAACTAATTGCTTATCGATTCCTGATACAACTACCTTTGTAGCTGCTGGAGTTTCGAAAGTAATTCCTTCAGCTGGTTCTATTTCAACTGGGTGTGAATATCCTAAGTTCATTACAAGTTTCTTTCCTTGTAATTGAGCTCTGTAACCAACACCGATTAATTCTAGAGTCTTTTGGTATCCCTTTTCAACTCCTATGATCATGTTGTTGATTAATGCTCTAGTTAAACCGTGAAGAGCTCTGTGCTCTTTAACGTCACTAGGTCTTGTAACAACAACTTGGTTGTCTTCAACTGCTATATTCATGTCTTTGTCCATAGCCTTAACTAATTGCCCTTTAGGTCCTTTTACAGTAACAACGTTATCTTCAGAAACTGTTACTGTAACACCAGCAGGGATAGCTATTGGTAATCTACCTACTCTTGACATAACCGCACCTCCTGTATTACTTGTTAGATCTATATGTTAATCTAGTTAATTTTCAAAATTAGTTACTACCAAACGTAGCAAACAACTTCTCCGCCTAAGCCTAATTTTCTAGCTTCTCTGTCTACAACTATACCTTTTGAAGTTGAAATTACAGCGATTCCTAATCCATTAAGAACTCTTGGAACTTCATCTTTCTTACAGTATACTCTTAAACCTGGCTTTGATATTCTCTTAATTCCAGTTATAACTCTTTCTTTGTTAGAACCGTATTTAAGAGATAATCTCATCATTGGAACAACACCGTCATTGTATTCTTCAATATTTTTGATGTATCCCTCTTGTAATAATATATTTGCAACAGCCTTCTTTACGTTTGAAGAAGGAACTTCTACTACTTCGTGTCTTACAGCATTCGCATTTCTAATACGAGTTAGTAAATCTGCGATAGGATCTGTCATAACCATTTAATTTGCCTCCTTTCAGTCGTTAGGTTTACCAGCTTGCCTTCTTACAACCAGGAATTTCACCTTTGTAAGCAAGTTCTCTAAAGCATATACGGCAAATACCAAACTTTCTTAATACTGCATGTGGTCTTCCACATATTCTGCATCTTGTATAAGCTCTTGTTTTATATTTAGGAGCTTTGCTCCACTTTTCAATAATAGCTTTACGTGCCACAGTTTTCCCTCCTTATTATTGAGCGAATGGCATTCCAAGGAATCTTAATAATTCTCTTGCTTCTTCGTCAGTTTTTGCAGTTGTAACGAAGATGATATCCATTCCTCTAACCTTATCGATTTTATCGTATTCTATTTCTGGGAATATTAATTGTTCTTTAATTCCTAAAGAATAATTTCCTCTTCCATCAAATGCTCTATCAGAAACCCCTCTGAAGTCTCTAACTCTTGGAAGAGCTATTGACATTAGCTTATCAGCAAATTCAAACATCTTTGCTCCTCTTAATGTAACTTTACATCCTAATGCCATGTTTTCTCTTATCTTAAAGTTAGCAACTGATTTCTTTGCTCTAGTTAAGATTGGCTTTTGTCCTGAGATAAGTTGTAAATCAGCAACCGCAGATTCTAAAACCTTTTGGTTATCCTTAGCTTCTCCAACTCCCATATTTATAACGATTTTTTCAAGCTTTGGAACTTCCATGATGTTTTTGTATCCGAACTTTTCTGTCATAGCTTGAATTACTTCATTTGTGTACTTCTCTTGAAGTCTTGGTGTCATAATTAGTACCTCCTTTCAGATTTTAGAATGTTTCTCCACACTTCTTACAAACTCTAACCTTAGTACCATCTTCTAAGATTTTATTGCTAATTCTTGTAGCATTTTTGCATTTTGTGCAGTATAACATAACTTTTGAGCTGTATATAGCTCCTTCTTTTTCTATTATTCCACCTTGAGCGTTTGCTCTAGTTGGCTTTTGGTGTTTCTTTACTATGTTAACTCCTTGAACAAGAACTTTTCCTGTTTTTGGGTATACTTTTAAAACTTCACCAGTCTTTCCAGCATCTTTACCAGAAATAACTACTACTGTGTCGTTCTTTTTAACGTGTAACTTCAAATTAGCCACCTCCTCTATTATAGAACTTCTGGTGCTAATGATAATATTTTGTTAAATTCTTTATCTCTTAGCTCCCTAGCAACTGGTCCGAAGATACGAGTTCCTCTTGGTTGCTTATCTTCTTTTATTATAACAGCAGCGTTCTCATCGAATTTGATGTATGAACCGTCAGCTCTTCTTAATCCTCTTACTGATCTAACAATAACAGCTTTTACAACGTCACCTTTTTTAACAACTCCGCCTGGTGTTGCACTTTTAACGCTAGCTACTATTACATCTCCAATGTTACCGAACTTTCTCTTTGATCCGCCTAAAACTCTGATACACATAATTTCTTTTGCACCTGAGTTATCTGCTACCTTTAATAAGGTTTGTTGTTGTATCATTGAAATTTACCCTCCTTTCAGTCTTTAAAAGCTTATTTAGCTCTTTCAACTATTTCAACAAGTCTCCATCTCTTATCTTTAGATAATGGTCTAGTTTCCATTATTAATACTCTATCATTCATGTTAGCTTCATTGTTTTCATCATGAGCCTTGAATTTAGTAGTTCTGTTCATAGTTTTTCCGTATAGTGGATGTCTTACCTTAGTTTCAACAGCAACTACGATAGTTTTATCCATTTTATCAGAAACAACTCTACCGATTTTCTTCTTTCTTAATCCTCTTTCCATTAGGGGCTACCTCCTTCCAGATTTACTGTTCAAATGCCCTGATCTCTTCTTCTCTAATGATGGTTTTGATTTGGGCTATAGATTTCTTTACTTCTCTTATTCTCATAGGATTTTCTAATTGTCCTGTAGCTAATTGGAATCTTAAGTTGAATAATTCAGCTTTTAATTCTCCTAACTTAGCAACTAAATCTTGAGGATTATTTGCTCTTAAATCTTTTAATTCTCTAGCCTTCATTATTCTTCACCACCCATTTCCTCAAAATCTCTTCTTGTAACGAATTTACACTTTACAGGAAGTTTGTGTGATGCAAGTCTCATTGCTTCTCTTGCAACTTCTTCGTTAACTCCTGATAATTCGAATAATACTCTACCAGGTTTAACTACAGCTACCCAGTATTCTGGTGAACCTTTACCAGAACCCATTCTTGTTTCAGCTGGTTTTTCAGTAACTGGCTTATCTGGGAATACTTTTATCCAAAGTTTTCCTCCTCTTCTAATGTATCTGTTAATTGCTATTCTGGCAGATTCTATTTGGTTACTTGTTATCCATCCACAAGTTTGCGCTTGGATACCAAAATCTCCGTATGCAAGGAAATTACCTCTAGTAGCTTTTCCTTTCATTCTACCACGTTGTACCTTACGATGCTTAACTCTTTTAGGCATTAACATGATTATATTCCTCCTTTCTTACGCGTTAACTTCTTCCTTCTTTTCAACTTTTTTAGTTGGAAGAACTTCTCCATTATAAACCCAAACTTTAACTCCGATCTTACCGTATGTTGTATCTGCTTCAGCAAATCCATAATCGATATCAGCTCTTAATGTTTGTAGTGGAATTGTTCCTTCATGATATTGTTCAGTTCTAGCGATTTCAGCTCCGCCTAATCTTCCTGAACAAGCTGTTTTAACACCCTTAGCTCCTAATTTCATAGCTCTTTGGATGCTTTGTTTCATAGCTCTTCTGAAAGAAACTCTTTTTTCTAATTGAGCAGCAATGTTTTCAGCAACTAATTGAGCGTTTGCTTCAGCATTCTTAACTTCAACTATGTTTATTAAAATGTTCTTTCCGTTTACTAATTTAGCAACCTTAGCTTTTAAAGCTTCGATTCCTGCACCACCTTTACCGATAACAACACCTGGTTTAGCAGTATATATATTTAACTTAACTCTTTTAGCTGATCTTTCGATTTCAATCTTAGCGATACCAGCTGAGAAAAGTTCTTTCTTTACGAATTCTCTTATTTTGTTATCTTCGATTAAGTTATCTGCAAATGTTCTCTTATCAGCATACCATTTTGCATCCCAACCTTTGATAACTCCAACTCTAAGTCCGTGAGGATGTACTTTTTGACCCACTTGTTTTTCCCTCCTTCTTACTAAGCTCTTTCTTTAACTACTACTGTTATATGACTTGTTCTCTTGTTGATTCTGAACGCTTTTCCGTGGTCCATTGGTCTGAATCTCTTTAAAGTTGGACCAGCACCTACGAATGTTTCAGCAACATATAAGTTTTCAACATTTAAGTCATGATTGTTCTCTGCATTTGCAACAGCTGATTTTAAAACTTTGTTTATAACAACTGCAGCATCTTTTGGAGTGTATTGTAATATAGCGAAAGCCTCGTTAACGTTTTTTCCTCTTATTAAATCAAGAACAACTCCTACTTTCATTGGAGACATTCTAACATATTTAGCTATAGCTCTAGCTTCCATTGGTGTTCCTCCTTTCCCAGATTACTTTCTTTTTCTTGATGCTTTTTCGTCGTAATCGTGTCCTCTGTATGTTCTAGTAAGAGCAAATTCTCCTAATTTGTGTCCTACCATATCCTCGCTCACATATACTGGAACGTGTTTTCTACCATCATGAACAGCGATTGTATGACCAATCATTTGTGGGAAAATTGTTGATGATCTTGACCAAGTCTTAACAACCTTATTTTCACCATTAGCATTCATTTCTTCTATCTTCTTTAAAAGTCCTTCGTGTACGAAAGGTCCCTTTTTTATTGATCTACTCACTATAATTTGCCTCCCTTCATAATCTCTAGGCCCAGTAAGCCTGAAGAGAATTAATTTCTCTTCAATTACTTACTATTTCTTCTCTTTATTATGAATCTATCAGAATACTTCTTATTCTTTCTAGTCTTGTATCCAAGTGCTGGTTTACCCCATGGAGTAACTGGACTTGGTCTACCGATTGGTGATCTACCTTCACCACCACCGTGAGGGTGATCGCAAGGGTTCATTACAGAACCTCTAACTGTAGGTCTCCATCCCATGTGTCTCTTTCTACCAGCTTTACCAATGTTGATGATATCGTTAGTAGTGTTAGAAACTGTACCGATTGTAGCTCTACATTCGATTCTTACATATCTCATTTCACCTGAAGGTAATCTTAATGTTGCATAGTTACCTTCTTTAGCCATTAATTGAGCAGAAGTACCTGCTGATCTAACCATTTGGCCACCTTTACCAGCTTGTAATTCTATGTTGTGAACAACTGTACCAACTGGCATATCTTTTAATGCTTTTGCATTACCAACTTTGATATCAGCTTCTGGTCCAGATACGATTGTATCTCCAACCTTTAATCCTACTGGTGCAAGAATGTATCTCTTTTCACCATCAGCATATACTACTAAAGCAATGTATGCTGTTCTGTTTGGATCGTATTCTATTGTAGCAACTTTTGCTGGAATACCATCCTTATTTCTCTTGAAATCTATTATTCTGTATTTTCTCTTAGCTCCACCACCGTGGTGTCTTACAGTTATTTTACCTTGAGCATTTCTACCACCAGTTTTCTTTAAAGAAACAAGAAGTGATTTCTCTGGGCTGTTTGTAGTTATTTCTTCAAAACTTGCCATTGTCATTTGTCTTCTTGATGGTGTAGTAGGTCTAAACTTTTTAACTGCCATGCTAATTCCCTCCTTCTTTAAGCTTATCTGGTATCTTTACCAATACTTCGCTTTGATATTATTGCATTCCTTCGAAGAATTCAATACCTTTGCTATCTTGAGCTAATGTGATTATAGCTTTCTTTTGGTCAGCTCTCTTACCAACATGTACGCCCATTCTCTTAGTTTTTCCCATAGTTCTTATTGTTTGAACTTTTTCAACTTTAACGCCGAAAACTTCTTCAACCGCTTTCTTTATTTGAACTTTGTTAGCGCTCATATGAACTATGAAAGTGTACTTCTTTTCTGCCATTGCAGCCATTGACTTTTCAGTTATAACTGGTTTTCTGATTATATCGTGGCTTGTTAACTTCATTATGCGTACACCTCCTCAATCTTTGATACAGCATCCTTAGTCATGATTACTTTTGAGTATTTTAATAAATCATAAACGTTGATGTTGTTAACTGGAAGTACTGCTACTCCTTCTATGTTTCTAGCTGATTTGTAAACTGTTTCGTTTGCTTCAGCAGTAACGATTAATGTCTTCTTAGCATTGAAAGCATTTAACATTTTAACAATTTCCTTAGTCTTAGGAGCTTCTAATGTTAAGCTATCTAATACTACCATTTCATCATTTTGAACTTTGCTAGTTAATGCTGATAACATAGCAACTCTTCTCATTGATTTTGGTATTGACATTCTGTAATCTCTTGGCTTTGGTGCGAATACAACTCCACCTTTGATCCATTGTGGTGCTCTGATTGATCCTTGTCTAGCTCTACCAGTTCCCTTTTGTCTCCAAGGCTTGATTCCGCCCCCTCTAACCTCAGCTCTAGTCTTAGCTGATTGAGTTCCTTGTCTCTTGTTAGCTAATAATGCAACAACTACTTGGTGCATAGCATCTGCATTCACTTCAACAGCGAATACTTTATCATTTAATTGAATATCTTCAATTTTATTTCCTTCTTTGTTAAATAATCCTACTGTAGGCATTCTGTCTCCTCCTTTCTAAAGAAATTAAGCTTTAACAGCGTTTCTTATTACAACTGTGCTCTTGTTAGCACCTGGGATACCACCCTTAACTAATATTAAGTTCTTTTCAGCTATTACTTTAACAACTTCTAAGTTTAATACTGTAGTGTTAACAGCTCCCATGTGACCTGGCATGTTCTTGTTCTTGAATGTTCTTGATGGATCAGAAGAAGCTCCCATTGAACCTACTGCTCTGTGGAACTTAGAACCGTGTGACATTGGCCCTCTGTTTGCATTCCATCTCTTAATAACACCTTGGAATCCCTTACCTTTAGAAACTCCTGAAACGTCAATCTTATCTCCAGCTGCGAATATATCAGCTTTGATTTCTTGACCTACTTCGTAAGCGCTGCAATCTTCTAATCTGAACTCTTTTAATGTTCTTCTTAAAGATACTCCAGCCTTAGCAAAGTGTCCTTTTCTTGGCTTATTAACTAATTTTTCTCTTATTTCACCGAAACCAACTTGTATTGCTTCATAACCATCCTTTTCGATAGTCTTCTTTTGAACAACAACACATGGTCCAGCTTCTACTACAGTTACAGGAACTACCTTTCCATTTTCATCAAAAATTTGAGTCATTCCTATTTTCTTACCGATTATAGCTTTTTTCATGTATTTACACCTCCTAAACGTATTAGCGGATTGCTTTTGCAATCATAACCGTTCAAACTGTTTATTTAATAGTTAAGCTATTATAGCTTTATTTCGATATCTACACCAGCAGGTAAGTTTAATCTCATTAATGCATCAACAGTTTTTGGTGATGGATTAACGATGTCGATTAATCTCTTGTGTGTTCTGATTTCGAATTGTTCTCTTGAATCTTTGTACTTATGAACAGCTCTTAATATTGTAACAACATCTTTTTCAGTAGGTAGTGGTACTGGACCTGCAACCTTAGCTCCTGTTGATTTAGCTGTTTCAACGATTTTTTCAGCAGATTGATCTAATATAGTGTGATCAAAAGCCTTTAATCTGATTCTTATTTTTTGTTTTGACATTCTGGTTTCCCTCCTTTTCATGTACGCTTTACTTCTAACGCACAACAGCAATAGTTATGTAAACTGTTCCTGGTGTTTCCTACCTAAGAACACAAATTACTATTCCTGCCGTCGGATTCTAGATCCTGACTTGCTCCTCAAGAATAACCCGGAAGTCCGGCAACCTCTTGATTCATCGCGTTATGCTACACAACTTCTTTATTATACTATCTTTATAAATCTTTATCAAGACTTTTTTTTCATCTTTTTTTAACCATTTTTTATAAAAATTTTTTAAGTTTTTAGAAGTAATCCTGTCGTTCAACTGTTATAATTTTATATCGAATTTAAAATTTTTTCAATAGTATATTTGATGAAATTTTAGTTTCTCTTACCTTATATTATATATATTTAACCAATTTATTCTATTATAAACACTTTTTGTGTCTATTTTTAGTTTTTATTTATATTTTTATTAAATAAAATTAAATATCTCTATAATACATAGAATAGAAATAATTAATTAATCATTTCTACAAATATATATCCATTACGATAATCTAATTCTAATTCAATAAACATTTGATTACTTATTTTAAATATACGTATATAACAAATTATATAACTTAAGTTTTTGTAATTAAAAAACATTAATCTTCTCAATGCCAATATGCTAATTTATCTCTAGCAAATTAACTTTTCATAATATCATATTAAAATATATACTTAGAACTAATTTTATCTCTTCTAAATATTTTGTATTATAATTATCCCCCAAAAAAAGATATAAAAAAGAAAGAGTAAAGGCGTCCCCTTACTCTTTCTATTTTTGTGATCACAATTGTTAAGCGCTTTAATTTAAAATTTATATTTAAAAAGAATTTAAAACTTAAATTTAAAAGTTTAAAACTATTCGATTATAGAAGTAACAACTCCTGAACCTACAGTTCTTCCACCTTCTCTGATAGCGAATCTTAAACCTTCATCCATAGCTACTTGAGTGATTAACTCAACGTTCATATCGATGTGGTCTCC
>NZ_SMUS01000032.1 GCF_004353185.1 Clostridium cuniculi
TTTTTACAATAGTAAAAGACTGCATTCAGCTCTTGATTATAATACTCCTAATGAGGTAGAATTTAAGGCTTTGAATGCAGCTTAAGTAAGTTCGAATTTTTGTGTCCAAGATATTGACACAAATCCATTATCCCTCTTTCCGCACCATATAGGGAACGACAGGTGTGATTTGCTAAGTTGAAACCGAAAAAAGTTGAAAAAAATTTTTAACAAAACAAAAACAGCCCGATAATGTGTAATTACACAAACAGACTGTTTTATAAATTCTATTGATATGAATTTTTAATTCTTGTAAAGGGTGTAATGATTGTAATAGTGGACTGAAATATTTATTCAGTTGAGAACGGCAGAACGTTCTTCCGTATGCAATCATGGTATAGCCCCCTTTAACCAGAGCTATGCCTTATTTACTCCTAAGAAAAAAGGACAGTTCTGGTTATATCCAAAACCGTCCCGTTATTTTTCAAGACGCACAAAAGTGTATTATCTAGGAACGGTTTTTTTTATTTACCGCACACGATAACAGCTTTTGAATTATTACTGCATACTATATGCAAGCATTTCAAAAAATACGTTCTCATACATAGATAAAACTTTTTTGTCATAGCCTTTGTGTTCTGTAATGCCGTTTTTAGACCAGGTACTTACTTTATTACTTCGCTTGATAATATTTTGGAAAACCAAGTTATCTTCTTTATGTTGCTTGTACAGTTCTTCCAGGTTTGATTTTATCGTTGTGCTGTCCGTATCAACTAAATAAGGAACAAAACCGATCATATCTAGTCCAGGGTTAAACTGTTCTTGTAAATCAATCAAATAGGAAATATAGTTTTGAATGTTGTTTGTACTTTCTTCTTCTGCTTGTAAAGGGATCATGACGTAATCACTTGCCACGATTGCATTATTTGTATAAACGCTTGGCGTTGGTACAGTATCAATAATAATGAGATCATAGTCACTTTTTAAAGGTGCTAAAAGAGTAGCAAGCAATCTACTTTCATTTTCAAAAGTCCATGAGCGAGTTAATTTTGGCAGTAACATCAAATCAAACGTGCCAGGGATCAAGTCTAAATTATCAGTCAAATGAACAATAGAAGAAGCCAAGTTTCCATTTTTCAGTCCTTCATAAAAATTAACACGTGGCAATTCTACCTTAAATGTTTTTGCTAAGTCTTTTGTCAATGTTGCTTGTAAGTCCTTATCGATCATTAAAACTTTTAAATTAAATTTGTCTGTCAAGTAAGCAAACATAGTCGATAATTTTGACTTTCCAACACCACCTTTAAAATAATTGTTTAAGATAACAATCGCTTCATTTTTACTGTTTAAAATACGTCTTAATTCTTCAAGTATTTTGAGTTCTTCCTTCTCCATAACTACGCCCCATTCTTTTTTTGTATAGTAATATTGTATCATTAGGAATCACAAATCACAAGTGATTTGTGATTAATCACTTGTGATTTGTGATAAGTGATTTGTGATTAATATATAAAAGCCCTCTTTAAAGGGCTTTTATGCTTATTTTGAAAAAGAGATAAAATCAATATATCCCTTTTCTCCGATTTTTACAACGGCATTGTAGGACTTTCTATCTTTCGTTTTGATTCCTTTTACCAGGGTTTCTTTTCCCTCTAGTAATTCTTTTACATTTGTTTTGGTGAGTTTTTTCTTTCTAAAATGTTCAGCTAAAGTGAAGGTACATTCAGGATAATTTGAACAACCATAAAACGATTTTTTTAATACAATATTGTTGCCACACTTAGGACATTTTCCTACAAGGGGTCCCGAGCGCTTAGTGGGAATTTGTACCCCTTATCGATACAAATTCCCCGTAGGCGCTAGGGACCTCTTTAGCTCCTTGGAAGCTGTCAGTAGTATACCTAATAATTTATCTACATTCCCTTTAGTAACGTGTAACTTTCCAAATTTACAAAAGCGACTCATAGAATTATTTCCTCCCGTTAAATAATAGATAACTATTAAAAATAGACAATACTTGCTCATAAGTAACGGTACTTAAATTGTTTACTTTGGCGTGTTTCATTGCTTGATGAAACTGATTTTTAGTAAACAGTTGACGATATTCTCGATTGACCCATTTTGAAACAAAGTACGTATATAGCTTCCAATATTTATCTGGAACATCTGTGGTATGGCGGGTAAGTTTTATTAAGACACTGTTTACTTTTGGTTTAGGATGAAAGCATTCCGCTGGCAGCTTAAGCAATTGCTGAATCGAGACTTGAGTGTGCAAGAGCAACCCTAGTGTTCGGTGAATATCCAAGGTACGCTTGTAGAATCCTTCTTCAACAATCAGATAGATGTCAGACGCATGGCTTTCAAAAACCACTTTTTTAATAATTTGTGTGCTTAAATGGTAAGGAATACTCCCAACAATTTTATACCTCTGTTTGTTAGGGAATTGAAACTGTAGAATATCTTGGTGAATTAAAGTGACACGAGTATTCAGTTTTAATTTTTCTGACGATAAGTTGAATAGATGACTGTCTAATTCAATAGACGTTACCTGTTTACTTATTTTAGCCAGTTTCGTCGTTAAATGCCCTTTACCTGTTCCAATTTCGTAA
The DNA here is from genome assembly GCF_004353185.1 of Clostridium cuniculi. Lineage (GTDB taxonomy): Bacteria > Bacillota > Clostridia > Clostridiales > Clostridiaceae > Clostridium > Clostridium cuniculi. The sequence continues at coordinate 2,589 of NZ_SMUS01000032.1, forward strand.
ACGGTATCGGTTTCTTTTAAATTCAATTGTTTTATTATTTGGTTGAGTACTTTTTCACTCGTTAAAAAGTTTTGAGAATATTTTATATTTTTGTTCATGTAATCACTCCTTCTTAATTACAAATTTTTAGCATCTAATTTAACTTCAATTCCTATTATACAAAATTTTAAGATACTGCACTATCAACACACTCTTAAGTTTGCTTCTAAGTCTTATTTCCATACTCGCTCTTAATACAATATAGTGTACCTCGTAATCTTCTTGGGCAAGAGCTTTCCATGGCTCCAAAAACCATGGCCCGACAATCCCATCTACAATTACATCATATCCGCCACGAGCATATCGCTTTGCAGCCTCTAAAAAGGCTTCAATGACAACCAGATTTTGCTTGTTGGATTCTGGCAAATGTGGTGGTATTGCGCCTTTGCTTAAGTAATGAAAAAAGTCATCGGTGTGCATATGCACTGATTTATCCATATCTGATTCCTTTGCGACAATTGACGCAGTTGTTGTTTTTCCTGTCCCCGGTGAGCCTGTAATCACAATAATTCTTCCTTGATTCATCTATATTTTCCCTCACAATTTGAATTTATCACTTTGTTCCTGCCTGCTCAATCATCTTCTTCGCAAACTCGTTTTCCCTGACCCTGGTTGCCCACCAAGTAAAAAAGCGGTTGGCGATTCAACCGCTTTTTTTCCTTGAACCAATTCTTCTAAATTATCATTTAAGCGATTTTCAAATTGTTTGTCAGTAAAATTGACTATATTTGCCATATTAAGCCACTTTCTCTTTATTCAAAACTTGTTTTGAATAGCGATTCATTGACCGCCAATACTCATGAACGGCTTGTAATTCTTCTAAAGAATAATCAAAAAGATTTACACGTTTTGCAAGCTTTAATTGGTTTAATAAATTGACTTCCAATAATTGAGAGTCATTTTTATTTAATTCATGATTCAAAACATAGTTTAATACTCGATTATAAACGCTTGCCGATAATTCGTTAATGATCTCTATTTCAAATGTTTTTTCATAAGTAACTGCCATTTCATTTTCACTCCTTTTAAAGTTTGTCAGGTAAATATTTCCGAATATATTCTTCTAAGGCTTTATCCATAACTTCTTTTACGTTTCCGCCATTCTTTGCTGTTTCGATTTTTATAATATGGTGCAAGTCAGCACGAACACGAACCGTCTTATCCCCCATAATATCTTTTTTTGCACTGATTGGTGTATCATTTCGTTTTGCTTTTTGTGCGCCTAAATTTCCCACAACCACTCACTTCTTTCTATTTCTTCTTACTCTTATTTTATCATCAACAATCACAAATCACAAGTGATTTGTGATTCTATTCTTTTTCGTTTTCTAATTGAATGATTCGCTCAATTTTAACACATTCTAAATATACAGCATGAAGTATAAACTCATGCTAGGTGATTTAAAATGAGAAAAGCAAAAGAAACACAAACTTTTGATTTCAGACCTTTAGGACTGGCAATCAGAGAAGCCCGTGAGAGAGCAGGGCTTTCTCGTAATGATTTAGGCGATAAAGTGTTCTATGGAGAACGCCATATCGCAGATATTGAAAATGTTGGTTCACACCCTAGTTTTCAATTATTCCATGATTTAGTTACCATGTTCAATATATCGGTCGATGAATATTTCTATCCAGCAGAGAACGTCGTAAAAAGTACAGCTCGCCGTCAGATAGAAACCTCTCTTGATTTATTGAGTGATAACGAATTAAAAATCATTCAAGGTACGATTGACGGTATCTTGAACAGCAGGGAGAGCAAGAAGTAATCAGCTTCTTGTTTTCCCTTTTTGCTATTCTGCATTATCTATTTGCTGATCTGCTCCGCAGGTAACAAATAAGAGCCAACAATCTATAAGTCATAATAACCTACAAATTATCGGCTCTGCGTCTTTGCGTCTGGCTCTTTGATAATAGTTACTTTTCCATGCTTTATATTGATTAAAGTTTCCGTTTTGCACTTCGGACAGAACAAAGGAAAATTTATCAGTTCTGTATCTTCTCGCACTTTAGTTCGTGTCTTATTATTGCAAATAGGACATAATACCCATAATTGCTTATCCATAGCCCCCCCTTATTCTTTTAAGAAATTTAATTTTTGCTTTTTCGTAGTGATATAAACATATTTTTTCGGCGTAAAATGTCTATTTCCAAAATACCTTTTGAAATTTGCTTGCATCTCTGGGTATGTACTATTCATAAATTCTTCAATATCCGCTCGGACGTTAGCAAACAATAAACCCTCAGTCTATATGCAGATTTTAATCATTTATTTTATTGATTTAAAATTTTCAATATATAAGGAAACTTCGCCACATTTTGGACAAACTGCAACTTTAGGTTTTTCTACCGTAGTTCCAAAAACGCCTTTAGTAGTTATTCTAATACCATATCCCTGCATATCAACTTTAACATCTAAATTTTCGACCATTTCTTCATGACATCTAAGACATTTTCTCATAACAATACCTCACTAATTGTATTTTCTAGTAAAAAATGCTTTTGATAGAAGATAAGAACTGAAAGCAAGAGCTATAACTATTATAAAAGCTATGCCGATACTCAATTCAAAATTATCGACTACAAACCATAAAATAGAATTGTTAGTCACATTTGTCCAAACTGCCAATACAACAAGAATAATCACTAGAGTAAACATAACCGCAAAACCTGCATTAACTCCAAGTGAATAATTTGAAGGCAATACAAATGACAAAAATACTAAGGTTACGGCAAAAGAAGCACAAGCAATAAACATATAATAACCAAATGCAAATTGAGGGAATATAAAATATGTTATGGTATTAACAAGCAAAGCTACCCCAAAGCCAATACAAGTCATAATCAAAGCAACTATATATCTGCTTTTTACAATCGTAGTTTTTGAAACGGGTAGTGCAACAACATATTTCCCCCATTTCCATTGTTCGTCGCAAGTCGTTAAGGAAATTATCATTGTCATTATTTCAACTGGAATTAACAATAAACTAATGTAAATAGCTCCTGTCCCTTTTAAAAATAACATCAAAGCTACTATAATGAATATATCCATAATAATTCTAGTAATTCCATATTTTTTCTGAATTACTAATAAATCTTTCATCAATAAGCCTTTCATTGTAATTCCCCCTTTACGTAAAACAACATAATATTTTCAATAGTAGCAGGTTCTACAAGTGCTTTTGGAAAATCTTTTGCAATCTTGTTTCTATCACGAACAAGAACCTTATATTGATAATCTTCTTTTTGATAGGAAATAATTTCTGTCTTATCTAGCGTATCAAAGACACTTGCTCCACAACTTACAACACCATAGTTATCAATTAAGTCGTCTTTTAATGAGCAGAAAACTAACCGTCCTTTATGAATAAAAGTAATATAATCTGCTATTTTTTCTAAATCACTTGTAATATGTGATGAAAACAAAATAGAGTAATTTTCATCTTGCACAAAATCAATCAGTATATCAAGAATATCATCTCGAATAATAGGGTCCAATCCACTTGTTGCTTCATCTAATATAAGTAATTCTGCTTTATGTGAAAGAGCAACAGCGAATGCAAGTTTTACTTTCATTCCTTTAGAAAAATCTTTAATTTTCTTCTTTGCTGGTAATTCGAACTGTTTCAAATAATTACGAAATGCTATACTGTCCCAATTGGTATATATTCCCGACATATATTTTTCAATTTCTTTTGGTGTAAAAATATCTGGAAAGTGGTTTTCGTCAAATACAATTCCGATTTTATCTTTTATTTCACATTCATCAATTATGTGGTCTTTTCCAAAAATCAAAATGTTTCCACTGTTTTTCTTAATTTCGTTCAAAATACAATTTACTGTGGTCGATTTTCCAGCTCCATTTTCGCCAATAAGCCCCATAATTACACCTCTAGGAATGGAAAAACTTAAGTCATTTAATACAAAATCGCCATAATCTTTTGTAAGGTTTTTAACTTCTAAAATATTTTCAGCCATTTACTCGTCCTCCTCATATAATAATTTTAATAATCCAATCAATTTATCAAGGTTTATGCCACTTGCACGGGCTATTTCAATAGCTTCTACAAATCTATCTTCGATTTTTTTCTGTTGTTCTTCTATATAAAAATCTTGATTTTGAGCAGATACAAAACACCCTTTGCCTGCTGTTGTTTCGATAAAACCGTCTTTTTGAAGCACATCATAAGATTTTTGAACAGTCAATACACTTATATGCAATGATTTTGCAAGTCCTCTTATTGATGGTAGAGCTTCGCCAGCCTTTAATTCCCCATTTATAATCAATGCTTTTATTTGCGAAGAAATTTGTTCATAAATAGGTATGCTTGCATGATTATTGATAAAGATTTCCATTTAAACACCGCCTTGTTCTATACTGTATAGCTTATACAAGTACAGCATAATACTTAAAAATACAGTTGTCAATATTAAAAGGCTTGCAGAGCATAAAAATATGATACAAGCCTTTTACAATTATCCTACAATCTTCCAGTTACTATCCTTATGTAGCACAAGCTCATACTGCGATACTTGCGTTGCCTTTGTCTGATTATCAAGGAATTTTACAGCAACCTTAACTTTTACATTCTCCCCGTCTTTTGTAAAGATAGGGTTTACCAGTTCAGAATAAAGGTAGTCCCTGCCGATAGGTTCAAGCACATTCCCCGACACATAATAAGCAAGTTCGTTTTCTGTGGCTGTTGGGTACAACTTAAAGAATGTTTCCAGAAATGCGGTAGCGTCATTTGCAGTATCAGCGTCTACACTTGCGTCTGTTTCTGGTGTCTTTGGATCATAGTCTGATTTTTCGATTGCTGGTGCAAGAGTAGGGTTCTGAACGATTACCATATCCCCGTCAGCGTCTACATGAACTTTTACAGTATAGGTTGCTTTCACATTGCTTGTCTGTTCGCCCTCTTTTATCTGCTGATCTACTTCGTAGGTAGCAGAAAAAGTATCCGTTCCCGATTGCTCGATATGCCATACAATCACATCTGTAACTGTGGAGCTGGTCGGTATGTCGGTTCTAATGGTATCTATATTCAAGTCCTGCAATTCCTTTGTCAGATAACCGCTGATTGCCTGCGTCCTTGCTTCAATCGCTTCTTTGCTGTTATTCCATGTGTAATATGACTTCGCAAAGTTCTTCACGAAATTTTCTATCCCGTTGGTGTCCTGCAAGCGAAGCTCAATGATTTCTTTTTCATGGGTGGTGTGCTGGTCGATAGCGGTAAAATTCTTATACACCCCGAAGCTCACGCTTGCGATAAGCACCACCCACAAGGCAATCACAGTTTTCTTATGTGTGCCTACCTTGACAGTACGCACCTTTTTTTCTTTTGGTTCTTTGATAGTTTCTGTCTGTTTCTTATTTTTCTTAAACATATCTTCAAGTCCTTTCTATTGTTTTACTCGTCCTGCACCGATTAAGTGCTGTTGCCAGTAACTACTGCTTAGGTCTGCAAATCCTATCGGGTCGCCTGCATGGTACATCTGGTTATTTCCTACATAAATGCCGACGTGGGTTACATACGAACCAGCGTTATAGGTAGAATGGAAAAATACCAAGTCCCCAGCCTTTGCCTGCGAGAGTGGGAGATGTTGGGTAGCATCATACTGTGCTTGTGCCGTTCTCGGTAAGGAGATACCAGCTTTTCCATAACACCATTGTGTCAGTCCCGAACAGTCAAAGGAAGTGTTGGGATTACTACCACCATAGACGTACTTCCAGCCTTGATACTTCAACGCTTCATTCATTACCTTTTGTGCCAGCTCTCCCGACACCTGCGGAACAGTTAAATACTGATTGACTAATTCCACATAGAACATATTTCCATAGCTATACCGCCAGCCTCCATTCTTCGCAACAGCTATTGGATTGGTGTATGTTACTTTCTTTCCACCCGATTTTTCACGGGCAAAGCTCTCTGCAAGGTTGAAAGTGTGTTTATTTCCTTTTCCTGCCACATATCCCACATAACCACCGCCATAGTTATAAGACTGTATCGCTACATTCAAATCGTCCATACCTTGATTTTTGCAGGACGAAAGCAGGGACGCAAAATATTTACACCCCTGCTTGATTGAACTTTCTGTATCTAATGAATTGGGCGGTAGTCCCAGACTTTCAGAGCTTTGCATAACGTCCTCGGCTGTACCGCCACTTTCCACTTGTATGATTGCCAGCAACACATTGACATACTCGGAAATGCCGTATTCTCTGGCGTACTTTTCCACCATAGGCTGATGTTTCAAGACTTCTGCGGATAAGTTCATACCCGTAATGCCAGAAGAAAAGTTGCTGTTCTCGTCGTCGCTGTCCGCACTAATCAACACCCCAAAGAAAAGCACCAGTGAAAAGAGGATAGGAAACAGACTGCCGATAATAGCAATATGTTTCAGTTTCATTTTTTCTTCTGTCCTTTCTTCATTACAAGGTTACGGGTTTTCTCTGTGGTCTGCTGGTTTTTCTGGACGCTTTGCGTCTGCTGAACTTTTGTCCTGCGGTCTTTGGTGTCATTCTGGCGTGTTTCCTGCGATACCACTTTTTCTACATTCTGCCTATGTACTGGCTGTGTAGGCTGGCTCGTTTTCCTATCAGAAGTACCCGAAGATAAGGGACGCTCTTTGATAACCGTTGTCTTGACTGGCTCATTTGTTTTTGAAGTCGTCGCTGTGGCAGGGCGTTTGACTTCCTGCGTTTTTTCAGCACTCGGCTTTGGAATGGTTGAAGCTGTGGCTGGTCGCTCATGGGGACGGGTAGCTCCCGTTGTCGCTGATCCGTCAGCCTTTCGCTGTGCCTGCCTTGCTTCTTGTGCCTTTTGAAGCTCCATACGCTTATCGGCGATATTCTGCCTATGCTGTTCCCGTTTTTCCATACGTCCCGACTGTCTGGACTGCTGTTCCTGCACCATGCCACGCTTGAAGTCGGACACGCTGGACTTTGCCTTTTCCTTTGCGGAGTGGACGGCATAAGCGGTCTGTGTCGGCATATCCTTGATATTCTCTTTGACAGCACTTGCCTTATCTTTCACTTTATTTTTTGTATCTAAGACAGCACCCACCTTTGAACCTACACGCTGTCCCATGCTGGAAGATGTATTACCCCGACTATCTTTTGTAGCTGTGTTCCTTGTCGCTTTTCTGTTTGAAATCGTGCTACCAGCCACCGCACCAGCAACACCACCAGCAGTAACCGCACCAGCAAGCCGTCTTTCCATACGTCTAGCCCTATGTGCCAAGTATAGATATGGTCTGCGGAAAATTCTTCGTCCCATGCTTTGACTATCATTAGCGTTCAAAGAGAACATACTCATTAAGTCACCCAGCTTCATGTAGATACCAGCGAAACACACTATCTGTAAGAACGCCACCATGAAAAACGGATAGTCCGTGGATATGTTATAAAACATACTGGAAATGCTGAACGCCACCGTTACAATGAGCGTTATTCCTGCTCGTGTCATTATGGTATTAAACACCCTCACGATTGCCTGCTTTGCCATGCTTTCATAGCTCGGTATCATGGAAAGTAAAAAGCTGATAGGCAGAAACATAGCAAAGATAATAAAAAGTATCTGGCTGAATAACATCATGCCCGTAAGCAAGAATACAAATATCGTTATCCCTAAGTTGAAGAACAGTAGGAAGAACACCATACCTAAACGGTTCACGACCTGCGGTATCGTCAGATTGTTGTTGTCGTTGTCCTCGATTTCTGTTTTCACGACTTCCTCTCTGGTCTTTCCGTCCTCGTCCTCTGGGCTTGCCGATACCAGAGCTTCTACACGGTCTGCCCCGATTTCTTCTGCGTTGCTGTTCCCGAATTGTAAGAGTAACCACGGCTGTTCCACTTGAATAGAAAATAGGCTGTCCCTTATCAAGTCCACGCTGTCCTTGCCCTTGCTGTCAGAGTTTGGGAGCATGATTTTTGTTCCCAAGTCCAACGAAGCGGTACTAATATCACTTGAAAATTCATTTATCTTTTTGATGTAGTCGGGAGCGTAGGCAATAAACGAAGCGGACAGCACGAACACCACCACAAAGTTAATAACGGCATGAAGTGCCTTGCTGGTTTCCCGTTTTATCAGTCCCGTATAGGCAACATAAAGTCCCACCACTAAGATAATGAGAAGCAGGAAACCAACATAGAAGCCCGTAGAAGAAAAACCGTTCTGTGTTACGCCTGCAATGGTCTGTATGCTTTTTCCGATACTGTCTGCCATATCGTTAATGAAGTCCAGTTTATAGGCTTCCTGCACCACATAGCCCGTGGCATTGCTTAAATAAAGGCTTATCGTCCAGACAAAGTTGGTAATGCAGTAAAGCCCATACTGCACCGATTTTCCGATACCGTCCAGCCAGTTCCACGGAAGCCACGACCAGCTATTATCCACATAAAAATCAAGCTGGTAATTCGACAGCGGATATTTTGAGTAAAGATTTTCTGCATTTATGGTATCGTCCACAAGCCCCGTCGCATGAGCCACCGTCCCCAGAAGTGAAAGCAGGATAAGGGAGAGTGCCACCACGAACAGAACCATTTTGAGAAAGTGGAAAATCTTCTTTTTTGTGAACGCACCTTTTATCCTTTCTTTCATCACTCCACCTCATTTCTCTGTACGGGCGGTCTGGTATCAAAGGCGTGTAGCAGTTCTTCAAAGACGGGGTGTATCTGCACCACACCGACACGTCCGTATAAGTCCTGCAATAAGCATTGTCCGTTCTCTAAATCACGCAAGCGTTTCTGGTTGTTCTCGTCGTCCTTGTCGATACCAAAAAACTCTAAGGTCTGTTTTATCTCGTTAATGTCAGTAGAACGAAAGGCAAACTTCAAGCCGATATTGTTTTTCAGACTTTCCTTTGAAACATCATAGGCAGACTGGGTAACAAAATAAACGCCTGCCTGCATAGCTCGTCCAGCACGAACCAGCTTGTTAGAGAGCGTTTCTCCTTGTGCCACATTTAAGAACGCCCACGCTTCGTCAAGGTCTACAATCTTAAAAATACTTCTGTCCGAATGGATAAAATCAAGGGCAAAGGTACTAATCACAATCAGCATAGAAACCGATAATAATTCAATGGTCGTGTATTCCTCAAAAGTGGTATCTTTATCTGGCAGTACAAGGTCAGCTACTTGAATGATGTTGAGCTGGTTATCCAGACTGATAGCATTTTCTACCGTCCCGTCTGAAAACAGCAGATGTGCAAAGTCGTAGTCCGTGAAGCTGTCGATATGGTCTGCGATATTTCTTGATATGGGCGTATCTTCACGGCGTAGCTCGTCTATCACATGGAGCAAGCCCCGACTGTTGCTCTGGGTAACGGAGCGTACCGCTTTACGAAGTACGGGGAATTTTTCGCCGTCCCTAGAGGAAATACCCGTAAGGAATGTTAAGATGTCGATTGCCAGACTTTCAGCGTCTTTTACATTCTTCATAATCACGAATGGGTCAAGAAGTCCTGCATTTCCTTTATCGCTGGTTAAGTTTACGATATTGATTTCATGTGCGATTTCTGGAAGTGTTTCCTTCCAGTTGCCACGCTCTGATTTTGGGTCTAAGATAACCGCCTGTCCCCCAAAGAGAACCGAATAATACACCAGAAGATTGTTACAGAACGACTTTCCACCGCCAAGCGAACCGACAAAAGCAGACGCAAGGGCGTTGGTAACTGTACCTTTTATACCTTGACTGGCAAGGGACGGTTGCAGGTACACATTTCTTCCCGTATCAACGGAATAGCCCATATAGATACCCGTAGTTTCTCCTAACTGCTGTGTCGCACCAAAGCCAAGCCCAGCTAAAAAATCTGATTTTACATACTGCACATAATCATTGATATATCGCTTGCTGGCAGGTAAAAATTCAGAATGAAGCCCCAGCATATCCCCAGCAGGACGCACCAGCTTTACATTGAGGTCGTCGTAAAAGTCCTTGACTTCATCACAACGGCGTTTTAATTCGTCCAAATCATCAGCCGATACACGCACTACATAAGAGAGCTTATACATACTTTCTTTTGTCTGGTCTAAGTCCGTTTCCAGCTCATCCACGCTGTCTAATGCGTCCACCACATTTGAACTGGTTTCACTTCCTGCTTGATAGGCGTGATTATCCAAATCTTTCAATTCCTTTTTCTTATTTCTTACTGTGGTAAGAGCCTTTCGATTCTCCACGATTTCTACATTCATAGAAGTATCAACGGGGAATGTGAATTGCTGTTGTTGGAAATAGAAGATTTCACTTGACGGAAAATCAAGCTCCCCGACAATCGCATTGACGGTAAAGTAGGACACATAGCTTTCCTTGTCCTCATGTTCCAATCGTAAATACCGCTGGCTTTCCTCAATCACACACCTTGTCGGACGGATAAGGTCGTAGTATTTTATCAGCGTTTCTTTGTTCAATTTCTTCTTTGGTAACTGATACTCATAATCTTCATAGGCGATACCGTTCCTGCCGTAAAGATGTTCCATGAGATACCCAAAATCATTGATTTCCAAGCGACGCACCTTGAAGCGACGGGAGATTTTATTTTCCAGTAACTTTTCCATTTTCATGTAACGGTTGATTTCATCATTCGGCATGGAAACAAAATCATTCATCAGCGTGTGGTTCACTTCATGGAGAAATTCCGTGAACGTCAGCCACGCCGATTTTTTTATGTTCTTCAGATTGAGCTGTTCTTCCGTAACCATGAGCTTAAAGCCAAGAAAAAAGCGGTAGTCCACTTGATTGTCACCAATCATAGATACTAACGCTTCGGTCTGTTCGTCTATTTTCTGGCAGGCAACTTCCTTTAATTTTCCAGTTACCAGCTTCTTTGACTGCTCCTGCATACTATGGATTGAGCTTTCCGTAGCAATCTGCAACGCATGAATTTTACCCTCACGGGACTGTGCGATAAGCTGTCGGAAACTGTCATGCACGATAAATTTCTGCTCTGCGGATAGAAAAGAATAGTTGTACGGTATCAGCTCATAGTAAGCGAACACCTCATTGTCCTTGTTCCAGACAAGGTTATTGTCAATATATTTTATCGGGAACATAGTTCACACTCCTTACTGCCGTGATTGTTTCATTCAAGGTCTGCTTATGCAGTTTTACGGCTTTTCCCGCATAAGTGATTTTAGGTCGCAGGGCATAGGTTATCTGTGATTTCAAAAAGCTGTACGGCTTCTTTCCGTCAAAGGTTTTCTGCGACATAAACCAAGTGAGAGCAACGGGAATACCGAAGTATTTGAGAAATGCTCCCTCAATCATGGAAAGTGGGGGAATATCCCCAAACAGAATGATGATAAATTCCGTAATCACAAACCATGTAATCTGTGTAAAGGTAACGGGAAAAGGCAGGTTAAAGTCATTGATTGCATACAAGACTTTTTCCACGTTCCAGATACCCGTATAAGATTTAATCTTTTTCAAGTTCTTTCAGCTCCTTTCGTAAGTTCTTCAAAGAGAAAAGGACAGCCATTTTCAGACTGTCCCTTAAAAGAGAAATACGCTGTCAGTAGCAACCATGCCGTTGCTGATCTTCCAGCGTTAATATGGTATCTCGCATATCCCTCGGCTTGTTTCAATAAAGCAACCGCCCATATCCAAATCTCGCCCGTAGGCTTCATAATCAATGTAGTTCTGTAAGCTGGGTGGAATGTCCCCAAGTGCCTGCAATTCGTCTATGTAGTAATAGGCAACATCTGTCATGGTTTCACAGTCGGGATAATAATAAATATCGTCCTTGTGTTCCACGACTTCTTCCAGCGTCCCGTAGTGACTGATAAATTCGTCCAGACACTCTACGATATAGTCGGGAAGTTCCTCTATCATTTCATACATCTCATTGAGTTCTTCAATGGAAACATACTCGCCAATCGCAATGGGGAAGTTGTCGGTATCATGGATAGCGTATTCCTCATACTGTTCATTCAAGCCGATTTTTTCTTTTACATCTTCCTCGTCAATGGGGAACGTGAACCAAGCACCGACTAAATAACCCTCATTGTATTTACCGAGATTAGCAATGTAAACCGCCATATCATCTATCATAAGCACCACCTCATTTCCTACTCTGGTAGTTCAAAGATACCGTGTTCCGTTACTAAGAATTTCCCGTGTTCCTGCAAGTGAGAAGCGTAGGCTTCAAAGTCAAAGTAGTATTCTTGACAGTCCTCGGATAAATGTTTGAACGTCGAGTCATTCATCAGCTTTTGCCTTGCAACATCTATCATGCTTTTGCAGTCGGGATAAACCGTAATCACGTTCCTGCAAATATAAAGTGCTTCTAAATTCTCAAACACCGTAAGTAGTGATACATATTCTTCCTGCATATCGCTTGAAAGCTGGCGGTACATAAACTCTAATTCGTTAAGCTGGTACACGCTTGTATGTTCGTGGACTTCATCAGCATAAGGCAACACCTTTTCGATAATGCGGTACGCCGTGCTTTCTGCACCGACACCTAACTTTTCTTCAAACTCGGCAACATCTATCGGCAGGTCGAACCAGTATGATGTTGTTTCTTCGCCAGTTGTTTCTCTCGTTTCCACCAGCACCCTTGTTTCCTGCATTGTTCTTCACGTCCTTTCTGTTGTTTCATCACATCTTTTAAGGTCTGGTACGGCATACCAAACACAAACTTTGAAAAATCTTCTAATTGTCTTTCTTCATAATCGGCAGGGCTCAGCCGTTTCATTTCACGCCACACCTTACGCTTGTAAGAGGGCAGGTCAGAAATGTATTCACAGCCGACTTTTGCCTGCATATCCTTAAAAATATCGTTCATGTAATCACTCCAATCTGAAATTTTGGTATGAAAAAAGCAGTCAATCATAAGACTAACTGCTTTGTGTGAATATTAAATTATAGCTTATCCTAATCTCTTTTTAATCTTTCTTTTTAGTTTGAAAAAGAAACTCGTTGAATATTGCTCGTTTTTCACTAATAGTTCATAGGTTTCCATAACATTGATTGTATATACAAAACCCAACATTCCAACAGCAAGACCGAAAAATGCAAAGGAATGATATTCTGTCCATGAAATATAGCCTTTCACAGTAAATAGAAAGAAAATTAGTCCTGCTATAAAGAGAACAGTACAAGGAACAGCAACTATTACATATTTTTTCTTTTTTGAAGTGTATTCGCTTTTCAATTCTTTTAGATATTCATAATCAAGTAGTAAAGGTTCTTGCCTTAAAATGTTGTATTCTTGTTTTTCATAAAAAATTGCTACGACAAAAAATATAATTCCTGCCACAAAGCAAAATGCCATACCTAAATAACGCCAAGTCATATTATCTAAAAACAAGGTATATGGTATTCCAGCAAAAATGCAAAGCATAACCCCTAAAGCAAGATAAAGTCCTAATTTTTTCTGATTAGCGATAAACCCTACCGACATTTCCTTGCTTACATAATATCCTCGTTCTTCACTATTCTTTACATTCTTTTCGTCTTTCAAAAGATAATCCGTAGATACTTCAAAAATGTTTGATAATTGTAAAAGCTTTTCTGTTTCTGGAAACCCTTGATTGTTTTCCCATTTACTAATTGCCTGCCTAGTAGTGCCTATTTGTTCAGCTAGTGCTTCTTGCGATATTCCTTTTTCTTTTCTTAACTTGAAGATTTTTTCTCCTAAACTCATTGTGTGATACCTCCTATGATTTGATGAATAAATTTTATCAAGCCATAATGTTATATTCTATATTTTTTGAAATGCACATTAGCAACTTCAAGTTGCAACCTTGTATAATATACAAAATTCATAGATTTTTCTGGTAAGTACAGCGTTTTATGTAATACAACATTCAAATTATAACATTCGCATATCAGTACCACAATAAAATTTTATGCACCGATAATCTTATTGAACAGCTCTAACAATACATCTTTCACACCGCCAGCATTGAATACCAAACCGACAGCAATCAAGGCAACTACCAAGAAGCCGATAAGTTTGGAAAACTCACGCTTGAACCCTAAGTAGATACCGATAACCACAATCGCCATAAGCACTAAGCTCTGTGCGTTACTTAAAAACCATTGATACAAATTTTGTCCGAAATTCATTTAATTGTCCTCGCTTTCTTCTAATTGTTTCATTTTATAGTCAGCTTCTTTGCCGACATTCAAAATACACATCAAGACTATGCCGATACCCATTCCCATAGATACCAGCAGGAAGTCTTTTAATAATACCCACATTTTTCATCACTCCTAAATTTCTACTAAATCTTTTGCAGGGGTCGTCTGCTGTTTGATTATCATTTCATGCTTTTCTGTGAGCTTTGCCTGCTGTTCGATTGTCTCCATGTAATCTGTACCGTTTCCCTTATCAATCTTTTTCAGCATTTTCAAGGTCGGTGCTACCTGCCTTTGTACCCAACGCAATGTACGATCTAAGGTATAAGGTTCTGGCTTTGTCGTCAGTTTCAGACTTTGCCGATTATCGCCGATAAACCAAGCCCAGCGGTCATTGAGTTTCCAGTCATTTTTCCGCTTGTCTGGTTCTTCATCAACAAACCGTACATACTGATTGATGATAGAAAAGGCGGTCTGCTCTGCGTCGTAATACGTCAGCAAATCCCGTACTGCATAATAGGCACGTTCATTTCTAAGCCGTATCTCAAAACGGTTGATAATATCGGCTTCTTCCAGAGGTGTCCCTAACTTGACATACTGCTCATAGTCCTTTTCATAGATACAGAAATATACATCAGATTTCAGCGAACCAAGATAAAGGGTACGTCCCATATATTCTCTGTCGTCCTCGCTGTGCTTGATAAGCTCGCCCGACTGGTAAAACTTATAACTTCTGGACTTTCCGATATATTCCCGTTTTCTGCATTTTTCCGCAAGCTCTGGAATATCCAAAATGCCCGTATGGTCGTTGATAGCAAGGTCGATACGCTTCATCACGCCACCGTCTATGAGTGCGTCCATGAGAAAGTCATACCAGCTTCTTTGCTGTGCCAGCAGGTAACTCTCAAACTGTCGGCAACCACGCCCCTTTAACTCTAAAAGGACACCTTTTTCTTCGTCAGCCGACGTATAGATAAAGATGTCCCCTAAAGAATAATGCTCCGTATAACTGTAATGTCCGTAATCTTCATGGAGCATATAGTTGATATTCAGTTTTAATATATCTTTGATGATGTGCTGTATATCCAGCGTGGGAAAACGAATTTTCACATAATCAAACAGCATGGTAAGCGGTGCTTCTGGATTGAACCTTGCCAGTTCTTTATGCAGAGTTTCCAGAAGTTCCTTTGACGGCTTCATTTTTCCGCTTTCTATCTTGTTGAGATATTCCCTTGTGATACCAGAAGCCACCGCCAGCCTGCCTTGTGAGATACCGTAAGCAATCCGTTTCTCCCGTAATTCTTTTATCCATTGTTCTTCATTCAGAACCATACCCCCAATCTGTCAAGTGTGAAGTTTTTTAAGGCGACTTCACAGCCGATTTTTACTGGGAAATCATGCCAGAAGCCTTATGTTTCCTATGTTTTTCGTCTATTGTCTATTTGCAAACGTACCCCTCTGTTAGATACCGAGGGGTTTTACCTGCTGGCGTGGCTTACGCCACACCAGCAACGGCTAGTCCGTGCCGTCGCCTTTCGCTTCGCACGTCGCCGTCCCGTCCTGCCTTGCTTGTGCAAGAGAGCCGATAGTCTGCAAAAAGTCATGTCCTTTCGGGACTAAAGGCGTGTAAAATTCGCTGATAACGCTTGTTCCCACATCACAATAGCCACGCCCCTTGATACGCTTCTGGAAAAACTGCTTTTTCACATCTGAACCAAACAGCATACCGTAACCTAATTCGCTGATACGCCCAAGTCCCACGCGGAAATTGAAGTTATCTCTGATACCGTCCGAGAAATACTTTGCGTCTGGACGCTGGCAGGCAACGATAAGGAAATATCCTGCTTGCCGTCCTAACATAACGATTTTCTTTAACTGGCTAAGTAAGCCCACGCTTTCTTTTGTCCCCAGCATTTCAAAAAACGCCACATATTCATCAAAGATAAGAAAGCAGGGTGGCAGTCCCAGATAAGCGTAGTTTTCGCCCGTCTTATAGTTCGGGTGTCGCTTCATTTCCTCACTTCGCTGTACCATACCCTCATAAAAGGCATTGACGCAATCAATCATTTTTTCTTTGGTGTGATACACATTTTCCATAACTGTCCCTAAGTCTGCTAAGTCCGCATTTTTCGGGTCTAAGATGTAAAGGACAGCGTTGGTATGCAGTAAGGCTTCAATGAGCGTCAGCAGAAAATAGGTTTTACCGCCACCAGTCCCACCAGCAATCAGAGCGTGAGGGAGTGCGTCATATTCCCAGACAAGATTTTTCATCAATTTAAGACAGCCATTTTCTGCCCGTACTTCATCAATAGTAATGCGGTTCGCTATCATATCATAAAGCAGGGTATATTCGATATAACCGTCATGTAAGGTCTTGTCGGTCAGCTCACAATATAATCCACTTTCCAATTTATCCTCTAACCGTAAAAGCTGGTCTTGATATTTTCCCAGCGTAATTTCACAGCGGATATGAAGCAGTCCCTTTTCCATTTGATAATAAATCTTTGGAAACCAGACGATTTTTTCCCTTGATCTGCTTTGCAGGTCAGTAAAAAAACCGCTGTCTTGTACGGTATCGGCTTCATACCACTTATTTTCCAGTATCATTCTCGCCAGCTTTTGACGGTGCAGGAGCTTCTTGAAACTGTCGTAACAGAAGCGGTAATACAGAAAAGCGACCAATGCACAAACACCAGTCGCTATCAGTATGGTTATGAAGTTGTAAGGGGAAAGCGTCAAGCCGTTCTCTAACAAGCTGAAATGCTCCCAGTCGGTACGCATGAGCTGTTTGATATTCAGTAGCAGGAGAACCGCCACGAATAAAAACAGAAGCGTCCCTATGGAAAAATGGTAGACAAGGTGCTTGTCGCTGGCTCTGATACGGTGTCCTCTATTCCAAATCTTACGCATAAATCATTCACTCCTTTCTGGGTACGAAAAAAGCAGTCAATCATATAGACTAACTGCTTTGTAAATGTTGCAAGATATAATCATAAATCTGCATTTTTAGTTATATTAAGGTCGCACATATAATGCCAATTACACCAATAGCCAAAAATAACAGTCCAATACCTGCTGATTTTTTACGTTTTTCTAATTCTTTTGAGTTGCTTTCACTCATATTTACAATAGGGTATTTTCTTCTTCCGATTAGATACATAAGCAAACCACTTGAATTATTCCCACTCATTGTAAATACTCCCCAAAATTTAGGGTGCTTTAATCCTCTGGCTGTTGCGTCTATAACAGTCATATGATAAATCTGAAACACAACACAAAACGCTCCTACAAGTGCAACTGCTCCACAAATTACCGCTAAAACTATGTTCAAATTCATAACAAAATATCCTCCTTAAAATTTTTTGATTATCTGGTAAAGTAATGCTGATGAAGTGATAACCATAAGACAAAATATTCCAACTAAGAAATAACGGTTATCTGGTATAAACATATTTAATGCTATCAGCAATGCTACGACAATGATATTTACAATAATTGCCCATATCATTTTTTGGTTGCTTTTTACAACATTTGTACTTTCTTCTAAATGTTCAATCATTTTTTCATCACCCTTTAGCAATTCGTCAAGACTTATAGAATATAGGTTGCTCAACTCTATTACATTGATAATGTCTGGGTAAGATTTTTCATTTTCCCAGTTTGAAATTGTCTGCCTTGATACATTGATTTTTTCTGCAACATTTTCTTGTGTCATTCCAGACTGTACTCGTGCATTTTTAAGTTTCTTACCTATTTCCATATTCCGATTGCTCCTTTCGGTGTCATTGTCATATATTAACCCTCAAATGTCTATCCAATATCTTCGACAAATCCTTTTTTTCCTTGTCAAAATTATTTTACATAGCTTAAATACGGCTCTTTTGGCTCATTATACTGTAATTTCAGAGTATAATCTATGACCTAGATTTATTTTTTCGTCTGTCCCTGCGGTACATGGTTCTGTGGATTGCCTGCGTTCTGATTGCCTTTATTCTTCAACACAATATCCTCTGCCTTTACATACCAGTCCACATCTGCACCACCAAACGTCTTTCTTGATACCGTATCGGCTACGGGATTGACAAGCTCTACAACTGCATTGTACGGAAATTCCCTTAACGGCACTTCTGGCGGTACGGACACGGGGATAATTCCACCATGCAGACTACATTTCAAGTCATAGATACGCTTTTTAAGCTGGGTACTCGGTGTCCCGTCCTCATTCTGCATAAACACATCACGCACCGCTGTAAATTTTAATTCGCCAAATGTTTTCTCTTTGTCAATAACAAACCCGTTTGATAATCTCATAAATTCTTCACTCCTTTACTTTTCTTCAACTGCTACAATATCATCAGCAACTAATACATAATCGGTATGTCCCATATCCCCGATTGCGTAACCTCTGCCGTACAACTTCGGATTGACAAGTTTTACTTTCTGTTCATACTTGAACTTCTTTTCGCCAGCCTGCACGGGAATTTCCACTACAACATTTTCGCCTTTCTGTACGTCAGAATAAAGGTTATAGCTTCGTCTGGCTAAGACCCTGCGGTTATTTTTATCTCTTTCAAAGATAGGCTCGCTTTCTCCTGCAAATTCAAGAGTTCCAAAAGACTGTGCCATATCTGGCACGACATATTTCATTTCCATAATGTTTTACCTCGTTTCTTTCTATTTTGATAAATTGATTGTAATTTCTTATTCTGGCGGTTTGGGAAGTACCAGCAATCCCCCAGATAGTAAAGGGTAAAATCAATGCTTCGCACCCTTGACTATCCGTGTTCTTGCAGGTTGGTGGCAGACAAGCCAGAATAAGCAAAAGTCTGCCGTTTGACAGCTTCGGCGGAGAGCGTGATTTTTCTTTCATCATACCGTTACCGCCTTATGATTTCTTCATTTTACGGCGTTTGTAAAGATATGTTCCAGCCAGTCCACCAGCAGACGCAAGCAACATCACAAGAAATGCCATTACATTTGTACTGTCGCCCGTTTTGGGACTGTCGCTCGGTCTGCTCGGCTTTTCTGGTATCTGTGGTGTTTCGGGTTTCTCTGGTTCTTCTGGCTTTTCCTTAAAGGTAATCGTCTGTCCCTTATCCTCAATATCCTTATGCTCGGTAACTTTCTTCGGCTCGTCTGGATTGCTTAAATCGTACAATTCTTCAAAAGTTACAAGCTGTTTACCGTCAAGAGAAGTAGCGTCAAACGTAAAAGCAACTTCCACTTTCATAGTTTCGCTGTCAGCAGTAAACGTATAATCATTTTCCACACATTTTCCATTGATAAGAAGTTCTGCATTTTCTTCTTTCAACATCTGCCAGCCCACAAGTTTGTACTGTGTACCAACTTCTAAGCCCTCTAAGGTTACGGTATCAATGATTGTAACGTTTTTTCCAGCTTCAAGCTCTTTGTTGCCGTCCTTATTCGTAGCAGTCGTATGAATTTTGATGATACGCTCTGTGATTAAAACGGTCTGCCCGTCGTCCTCAATGTCTTTGTGTTCCGCAACTTTCACGGGTTCGTCTGGATTGCTCAAATCATACAATTCTTCAAAGGTAACAAGGTTCTTGCCACCTAAAGCAGACGCATTGAATGTATAGGCAATTTCCACTTTCATTTCTTCCTCATCAGCGACAAAGGTATAATCATTTTCTGCACGTTTCCCGTCAATGATAAGCTCGGCGTTTTCCTCTTTTAACATCTGCCAGCCTTTGAGCTGATATTTTGTGCCTTTTGTAAGTCCGTCTAATTTGACAGTATCAACAATCGTAATCTCTTTTCCTGCAAGGATAGTCTTTTCGCCGTCCTTGCTGGTCGCTGTGGTATGGATAGAGATTTCTTTTTCGTATTCATCAGTCAGCGTTCCTAAATCAATCAAAAGATTATTTCTTGATACCACGATTTCAAAAGGTGGGATAAGTTCAAAGCCTTTGTTGCTTTCAGAGCGTAATTCCTCAATGACGTAAGTATCGTAAGGTAACGCACCTTTGCTGTCGTCTGGTTCAGAAGTTCCAAACCACACACCGTCCTCGCTGGTCTTGCCTGCGTTGGTATTGTGCTTATGAGAAGCCCAGTCAGCAGAAGTGGAGAACTGCCCGTTATTGTCAGTTACCACGATATGACTTTCTCCTGTCGTCTTGCTTGTGATCCTAAAGGGAACATCAGCAAGACGCTTGTGTGTGCCTGCACCGATTTTTACACCCTCAATATCTCCACGCTTAATCTGATTATAGATAGAATGGGCTTTGTCGGTTAAGTCCACGATTTTTCCATTTTCTGTGATTGTAAAATCAATCGGCTTTGCACCGTCAGTTAAGTAACCGTCGGGAGCTTCACTCTCAACAATACGGAATTTTCCATAAGGTAAGAGGTCAGCAGAAGTAGAAGCGACACCCTCAATATCGGTACGAATTGTCTTTACCACTTCATTTTTCTTGTATAGCTTGCCCTCAACCAAAACAGAATTATCATTTAAGGAAATGATGTCAAAAGCAGTATCTTTCAAGGTTGCACTTCCTTGTGGCTTCATATCGCCCGTTTCTAAATCTCGCTTCTGAATTTTCACACCGCCACGGATAACCTTGTCTGATACGGAAAACTGGTTACTTCCAGATAATACGGCAAGGTCGTCGTCCTCGGTAATCTGTGTTACATATAAGCCCTTTATCTGTTCGGACTTATCGCCAGCCTGCATATATGCACCCTCTAACAAGTAGCCGTTTGGAGCTTTTGTTTCTTCTATGGTTAGTGTCCCAAGTGGAAGAACGGCTTTTCCGTCTTGCATATAGAAGCTGTCGCCAGACACCTTGTATGCGTCCGCTAATTTTGTGATGTAATGAGTTGTCCCGTAGCTGTCTGTTTCAGCGATTGTCTTTGTAACCCATGTTCGAGTAGCTTCGGCAGGGAGATTGTCTTTGTTATAGAAGCCAGCATAATACTTCCATGTAAATTCCGCACCTGCTAAAGAAGCGTTCCCTTGCGGATTGTCTTTCTTTGTTTCCATATCTATCTTGAAAAGCTCAATCAAAGTGTCCGTTACTTTTGGCGTATCAGATACGTTCAAAGTCGCCGTCTTTCCAGCTTCAATCTTTAAGGAATATACAGTTTTATCTACTTTATATCCTGCTGGTGCGGATAATTCCTTGATATAGACTGTGCCTGCTTTTACCTCTGCAACATCTGTATTTCCGTTTTCATCAGTCGTAAGGGTGGCAAGCTGTTTCGTGCAGTCCTTATCAGTAAAGACACCATAGGTCGCACCAGCGATTGAGTAATTCCCGTTACCGTCTGTAATGCTGGCATTACTGGAAGTCTTTTTAAGTTTCGCATTTCCAACATTCAGCTTCGCCCAGAATTGCCCCAATTCCTGCCCCTCGCCAGAGTAGATATAACCGCCACATTCATAGCGTCCTTTATTTTCTTTGACAAAGGTTCTTGCACCAGAGAAAACTTCGTCCTGCGTTGCCTTTGGAATTTCATCATAAGAAGCTCGCACGTTATCGCATTGCCAGCCAAGATGTACGCTCAATCTCTGCCAGACTACACATTGTTCCAACAGATAGACTTGCTTGTAGTTCAGTTCCTTGTGAGCTTCGCCATACTGTTTGACATACTCTAAGGATAACGCCACA
Source organism: Clostridium cuniculi (assembly GCF_004353185.1). Lineage (GTDB taxonomy): Bacteria > Bacillota > Clostridia > Clostridiales > Clostridiaceae > Clostridium > Clostridium cuniculi. Next base: position 24,340 of record NZ_SMUS01000032.1, read on the forward strand.
TCTGAAATCTGGTTGGCATTCATGCGTGAGCTTGCGTCAGCTCTGGTCTTGTAGCCATTCCTAAAATCTGTGTTAATGTCGATACAATAGGCTGTTTTGCCCTCAACTTTCATCATGCCCTCATTGAATGTCGAGCCGATAGAACCGTCATTCATTACTTTTTCAATGATACCGACACGCTCTGCACTTTCTGTCCAGTATTGCTTACTTTCTGCATGAACGGGTGTAGTCGGTAAAGCAGTAACGATAGTTGCAAGAGCTAAGAAGCCCGTACACAATCGTTTCAATGTCTTTTTCATAAATTTTAATACTCCTTTCATTTTTGGTATAAAAATAGACGCTCATTTCTGAACGTCTATAACATACGAGTATCTTGATTTCTAGTGATAAATGATTTATAGTTTGTTTGTAATGTTTTCTGATAAATTAAAGCTTTAAATTAGCCTTTGTTGCTAACAACCTGCTAACACTCTACGGTGTATGAGGGTACACCAGAGAGTATCAACAATTAAACATAACAAGCACTTATGCTTTAATTTACGGCATTAAACGCTCCCAAGAGGATAATCGAACTTCTAGCTACCACGGTTCGCAGAGAACTCCTAAGGGATAGATACAGGTTCGATTCCTGTTGGGAGTACCATGTATATAAAAAAACGACTTACCAATTAAGTTAAGTCGTTTTTTTATTTAATAAAATATATTAAAGTGTAAAATATGGTTTTTTACTGCAAAATATTACAAAATATAGTTAAAAATATGAGCTATAACATATAAGAGTAAGTAAATAATAATTATATGACGATAAATTAATCAAATTAAAACCTATAATGAAATTTAAGTTTTTTAAGGCCTTTTAGGGCTTTTTAATTTTTTTCAAAAAATAGTATTATAAGATTGCTTCAGATAAATTTACCAGGAGATGAAAATAATGAGAATAAAAAAAGAGTGGGCAATTTTACTTACAGTATTACCAATGACATTTATGACCACATTAGATAGTAGCATAGTAAATGTAGCTTTACCTACTATGGCCAAAGAGTTAAATACCAGTATGGCAGGAATAGAGTGGGTAGTTACAAGTTATTTAATAGTTATATGTGCAACTATATTATTATTTGGTAAATTAGGGGATATTTTAGGAAAGACTAGAATATTTAAATTTGGGATAGGGGTTTTTACTATAGGATCCTTACTTTGTGGGTTTTCAAATACATTATTTATGCTTATATTATCTAGAATAGTTCAGGCTATAGGAGCGGGAGCTGCTATGGCAACTAATCAAGGAATTATAACTGAGACTTTCCCACCAAATGAAAGAGGTCGTGCTCTTGGGATGACTGGTACAGCAGTAGCACTTGGAACTATGGTAGGACCAACATTAGGAGGGCTTATAGTTTCAATTGCACCTTGGAAATATATTTTTCTTATAAATATTCCAATAGGCATATTAGTTTATATTGGTGTTATTAAAATTTTACCTTTTAAGAAAAAAGCAAGCGATTTTAAAATTGATGTTAAAGGAAGTATATTATTCATGATTTCTATAACATTATTATTTACATCTATAAACTTTGGACAAAGTTTAGGATTTACAAATATGTTTATAGTAATGTCATTTATAATTTCATTAATTTTATTTGCCATATTTATTAGAGTTGAAAAAAATTCTGATAATCCTATGTTAGATATAAAAATATTTAAGAATAGACTTTTTTCATTAAGTATATTCTGTGGATTTACATCATTTATATCAATAGGAGCAGTAAATATAATTTTACCATTCTATTATCAAGATGTATTATCTTTAAGTCCAAGCGCAGCTGGACTTATGATGACTGTATCGCCAATAATATTAGCAGTAGTAGCACCATTAAGTGGATATTTATCAGATAAAATGGGAAGTGAAAAAATATCTGCATTAGGTTTATCTATTCTGTCTATAGGAATAATTTCTTTAGTTCTATTTAATGTTAATACACCTCTTATAGTAGTGGGAATTTTAGTTGGATTACTTTCACTAGGTAGTGGAATATTCCAGTCTCCTAATAATTCATTAATTATGTCTACGGTTGAAAAAAATGAGCTTGGAATAGCTGGAAGTATAAATGGATTAGTAAGAAATTTAGGAACAACTACTGGAATAGCACTTTCTACAAGTATTTTATATAGTAGAATGAGTAGTAAGTTGGGATATAAAGTTTCTGGATATGTAGATGGTAGAGCAGATGTATTTGTATATGCAATGCGATTTGTATTTATAGGAATAGGAGTAATATGTTTAATTGGAGCAATTTTAAGTGTAATTAGAGTTGTTAAAAAATAAAAAAATAAATTTTATAGAATAGGTTTATCTTTAGCTAAAAAGTACCTTAATAGAATAGATTTTTTAGGATTTATTCTATAAGGTACTTTTTTATTATATATTATTATTTAGATTTCTTTTCTAAAAAGTCTTTTGATTTTTCTAATATTATTATTACTACTCCACCTATAATGAAGAATATCCAACTAAAGCTTGAAAGATCCATCGCTGGCTTTGGAATTTCTAATGTTGTAGGGCCCATAAATACTGCATAGATTGAGCCAAGCATTAATCCTAGGATTAAGTAGATCATTGCAGATCTATATTTATTTAATAAAAATTTGATTATTTTTATAGTACTTAATATTCCTACGATAACACCTAATCCAAATATTATAAGTACTGGTAAGTAAGAAAAGTTTAAAGATAAAACTTCTTTTATTGCACTTATAATTCCTGTATAAAGACCAAATATTAATAATAAGGTTGAGCCTGATATACCAGGTAGAACCATAGCTGAAATTGCAATCATTCCAGCAATAAATACAAATATACAAATACTAAAGTTTAAATGCCCTAATGAAAGATTTAATCCACCATTTGACCCTGATGGGTTAAAATACGTAATTAAAACAACAATTAAAGCTCCGATTATAGTAAATATAATATTTTTGTATTTACCAACTAAAGAGTCCTTTTCTTCTCTCATTATTAGTGGAATTGCAACTATTATAAAGCCTGTAAACAATGAACTTATACTATAAATATGTTCATCAAATATAGAAGATAATATTAGTACAGATAATACCATACCTACTATCCAACCAATTCCTAATTTGATTAAGAAGATTAAAGACCTTTTCTTATCATCTGCACTATTTTTTGATATTAAAGAATTTAATGAACCTATGAAATCATCATAAAATCCTAAAATAAAAGCAATAGTACCCCCCGAGACTCCAGGTACACTATCGGCTAGAGCCATAAAAAAACCTCTGATAAAATTAATAATAAACACAATATCACCTCAAAATAAATATGTTAAGTATAAAATAAATATACTAAATATATAGAATACTCAGTATAATTGTATAAAAATTATATTATAAATACGGAAAAAATACTAAACATTTTTTCTGAAAAAAAATGTAAATTTTATGTTTATTTATTGGTAAATTATATCATACGTTATTACTATTATGATATAATAAAATATCAAAATATTATATTAAATTACTAGGAGTGTGATTTTTTTGGAACCCAGTCAAGTGTGGCAGATAATAGTACTTATAATTTTACTAATATTGTCTGGATTTTTTTCAATGTCAGAAACAGCACTTATGGCACTAAGCAAAATAAGAATAAGACATATGGTGGAAGATGGAGTAAAAGGAGCTAAATTAGTTGAAAAGCTAACAGAAGACCCAAATAAGTTGTTAGGAGCCATATTAATAGGTAATAATATAGTTAATATATTAGCTTCATCACTAGCTACAACATTATTTGTTTCATTAGTTGGACCAAGTGGTGTTGGAATAGCAACTGCAGTTATGACTGTATTAGTACTTATTTTTGGAGAAATAACTCCAAAATCAATAGCAAAGCAAAAATCTGAACAAGTATCATTAAAGGTAAGTAAGCCAATAAACATAATAGTAAAACTATTTAAGCCGTTTATAGGGATATTTACTTTTATATCAAGTGGATTTATAAGATTACTAGGAGGAGATCCAAAGGCAAGCGAGCCATTTATAACAGAAGAAGAATTAAGAACGATGGTTGGTGTCAGTGAAGAAGAAGGTGTCCTTGAAGATGTAGAAAAGGAAATGATATTTAACGTATTTGACTTCGCAGATTCACAAGCAAAGGATGTTATGGTACAAAGAGTTGATATTGTAGCAGTTGATTCTGAGGCAACTTATGAAGAAGTATTAGATGTTATAAAGACGGAACAGTTTTCAAGAATTCCAGTATATAATCAAACTATAGATGATATAGTTGGGATACTATATGTTAAAGACCTAATTATAGCAGGACAAAATAAAGATGGATTCAAAGTTACTGACTATATGAGAGAACCTTACTATACATTTGAATTTAAGAAAATCAAAGAATTATTTAATGAAATGAAAAAGACAAGAAACCATATTAGCGTAGTTTTAGATGAATATGGTGGAACTGTTGGAATAGTCACTATAGAAGACCTAATTGAAGAGGTTTTTGGTGATATAGAAGATGAATATGATGATTATAATAATGAAATAGAAGTAATTAAAGAAGATGAATATATTGTAGATGGAAGCGCAAAGTTAGATGATATAAGTGAGTTAATTGGAGTAAATATGGAGTCAGAGGAATTTGATTCTGTTGGAGGATTAATAATAGGTGAATTAGGTCGATTCCCAGAAAATAAAGAAGAGGTAAATCTAAATAATATTAGATTTGTAGTAGAAGAAGTAGATAAAAACAGAATAAAAAAAGTAAGAATTTACACATAAATTAATTTAAAATTATAGGGGTATAAAAAGTGGTGAGTGACAAATATGAGATAGAAAGGAATTTGTCATTTGCCATTTTTAGTTTATATAAAAATTAGAAAGTTAAAAATAGGCAATAGCTAAGGGAGGGCTAAATAATGAATTATATGGAAATTGCTTTGGAGGAAGCAAAAAAAGCCTATTCTAAAGGAGAAGTTCCTATTGGGGCTGTTATAGTAAAGGATGGGCAGATAATAGCTAGGGCACATAATTTAAAGGAAACTCTAAAGTCTGCAATAGCACATGCTGAAATTTTAGCAATTGAAGAGGCAAGTAAAAGAATTGGTGATTGGCGATTAAATGGAGCTGAAATGTATGTCACATTAGAACCTTGTTCTATGTGTGCCTCTGCAATAGCGCAGGCTAGAATATCTAAATTACATATAGGAACATTTAACAAGGATATGGGAGCATGTGGAACAATATTAAATATTTTGGACTATGATATTTTTAATTCCTATGTAACTATAAATTGGTGTTATAATAATGAGTGTAGCGAATTAATAAGTAAATTCTTTCATGAGAGAAGAAAATAAAGTTAAATCAAAAGGGGAGAAGGTAAGAAAATGAATCCAGTAGCGTTTGAAGTTTTTGGAATGCCAATAAGATGGTATGGAATTATTATTGCAAGTGGAGTTTTGATAGCGTTTTTCGTATCATACTTACTTGCAAAGAAAAAAGGATTAGATTTTGATATTATTACAGATGGATTCTTATGGAGTTTTCCATTTGCAATAATTGGTGCTAGACTATATTATGTTGCTTTTGAATATAAGAATTATCATTCATTTATGGATGTAATAAACATAAGAAATGGTGGTATGGCGATACATGGTGGACTTATTGGTGGATTATTAGTTGCATATATATTTACTAGAGTAAAAAAGATAAATTTCTTTGAATATATTGATGTAATAATTCCTGGAGTTATATTAGCTCAGGCAATAGGTAGATGGGGAAACTTTATGAATCAAGAAGCACATGGAGGACCGGTTTCAGAAGCTTTTATAAGTAAATTTCCACATTTTATACAACAAGGGATGCTTATAAATGGAACATATTATCATCCAACGTTTTTATATGAATCTATATGGAATTTAATTGTTTTTGCAATATTAATATTTATTCTTTATAAAAAGAAAAATCAACATGGAATTGTTATAGGTAGTTATATGGTTCTTTATTCTTTAGGAAGGTTTTTCATAGAAGGATTAAGAACAGATAGTTTAATGTTCTTTGGATTAAGAACAGCACAAATAATTAGTTTAATTGGTATAGTTGTTGGAGCTATAATAATATTCATAGCAAATAGAAATAGTAAGAAAAAAATTATATAATTAATTAAAAAAAGTGGAGTAGCCTTAAAAAACGGTATCTCCACTTAATTTATTTATGGAAAATTTATAAAGAAAATCTTTTTATTGAACTACAATAATATTTATGTTAAAATGAGAAAGTATCAATACTAGATATAAAATAAAAATAAATTATTTTTTGAATTTAGTTTTATTTTACGGTATGGAGAGATGTCCGAGTGGTTGAAGGAGCACGCCTGGAACGCGTGTATAGGGGAAACTCTATCGTGGGTTCAAATCCCACTTTCTCCGCCATAGCCGTGCTAGATGGGGAGTTAGCGGTGCCCTGTAACCTGCAATCCGCTACAGCAGGATTTAATTCCTCACCTAGGCTTTAATCTGTTTGGTCTGCCCTATGCAAGTGATGTTGAGGGCCGGGTCCCACGCGACGTAAGACTGTGAACCTCGTCAGGTCCGGAAGGAAGCAGCGATAAGCAGCCCCTGCGTGTGCCGTGGATCAATCTTGCCTGAGTTAACTACATAGGTAACGCTTATAGATTACTGTCGAAGTGAGGTGCACGGTTTTAAATTATCCTTTCTTTTAGAAAGAAAGGCTTTTTTAATGTTTATAATGAATTTTATTTAAATTATACTGATGATTAAAAATAGAGTAAGTCTAGTTATCATCATAGAATTTTATTAATTATGGTTACTCTTCAATAGGATTAACAATATAGGACAAAAAAACAATAGGACAGAAAAATAGGGAAATTTCGCTAGAAATATCCCTATTTTTCTGTCTTTTTTTAAATATAAATAAGACAGAAAAGGGTTTTAAAATCAATGTAATAATATAAATTTACCAGCAATAATTCTAATTTATGCAAGTCAAAAGTATAAAAAATTGCATTTTATATAGAAAAGTATTGTAAAATTATATTAAAATGAAATATAATAGAAATATAAAATGCAAAAAAATTTGAGGGGGCTATTTAAAATGAGAAATTTTCCAACTTCAATGATGACACAACATCCAGATAATGTAGAAAAATACATATCAATACAACAAGAACCTACAGAAGCAATAGAGGGATTAACGCCTCAAGATAAAGGCGGACTTGGAATAGATGAAATAATGATAGATTTTGAAGGTAAATTAACTCCATATCATCAAACATCTCAAGTTGCATTGGGATTAATTGGTAATGATGTTATACCGGGAAAGGATGTTAGAATAACTCCTAGAATACCAAATGCAAATAAGGAGTCTGTATTTAGACAATTAATGAGTATAATGTCTATTGTAGAAACAAATGCACAAGCTTATCAGCTTACAGGTATACAAGCTATTAGAGAAGTTGTAGTTCCAATGGTTGAAACAGGACAAGAAATTTCAGAATTCCAGGATAGAGTTAATTCTGTTATAGAACTAGGAAATAAGAACTATCCAGTAAAATTTGAAGAAAATAGTGTAAGAATAATTCCTTTAGTAGAGGATGTTCCGGCATTAGTTAACGTTGATAAAATATTAGATGAATTTTATCATATATCAGAAGAGAAAGGTCATAATATAGATTACTTAAGATTTATGATAGCACGTTCTGATACGGCTATGTCATATGGATTAATATCAGGAGTTCTTTCTGTTGTTATGGCTATAGATAAGGCATATAAATGGGGTAAAGAGCATGGGGTAGAGGTAGCTCCTATATTAGGATGTGGATCCCTTCCATTTAGAGGTCATTTTACAGGAAGAAATATAGATAAAATATTACAGACTTATGCTGGGGTAAAAACTTTTACTTTCCAATCAGCATTAAGATATGACCACGGTGAAGAAGAAACTAAACAAGCTGCTAGAGAGCTTAAAGAGAAAGTTGATATGTATGAGCCTAGAAACTTCTCAGAAGAGGATATAGCGTTAATGAAGGAGTTTATAGGAATATTATCTAAACACTATTTAACGACGTTCTTAAAGGTAATAAATACTGTTTCATTTGTATCTGACTTTATTCCAAAGAATAGAGATAGATTAACTAAAGCTAAAACGGGATTAGAATATAATAGGGAAGTTGCTAATCTTGACAATATAGCAAACTTAGTAAGTAATGAAGAGTTAAAGAAAGAAATATTAAGCATAGATAATTCTGTTGAATATGCTGTACCAAGAGCAATATCATTTACTGGAGCTATGTATACATTAGGTATGCCACCAGAGCTTTTAGGTATGGGTAGAGGTCTTAAGGAAATAAAGGATAAATTCGGACAAGAAGGAATAGATAAATTATTAGAATTCTATCCTATGTTAAGAGAAGACTTAGGGTTTGCAGCTAGATTTGCAAATGCTGGAGTTAGTAAGAGAATAATTGATGAAACTGCAAGACAAGAATATAAGGAAGATATGAAGTATGTTAATGAAATATTAGATTTAGGATTAGACTATGAGTTTATGAATGATAATGAGTTCTATCATACTTTATTAAATACTACAAGACCAATAATAATGCATTTAATAGGCTTAGAGTCTGATATAATTGAAAGTAAGACAGAAGAGTTAAAGATTCTAAATGAATGGATTATTAGAATGGGTAAAGTTAGAGGAAGTATTGGATAAAATTAATGATTAAATAAAGAAAAGTCGGCTAAGCCGACTTTTTTGTTTTTCATTAAATATATTATTTTCTTACTAAATCAACGAATTGATATTTTAATCCGTTCTTTTCACAAGTAAATATTTCTGATTCAAAATCCACAGAAAACTCTTCAGAATCTATCTGTGGAAAACTTGTATCTCCATCAAAAGATTTAAAAACTTTTGTTAAAAACAACTTATCCACATTGTGGATAAGTTGTGCGTAAATTTCGCCTCCACCTATAATAAATGCGGTTTCAGATGAGTTTTTATATTTGTTGATAACTTTAGACAAACTGTGGATAACTTCTACATTCTCATTATCCACAGTATAACTTTTATCTCTTGTGATTATAACATGTTTTCTATTAGGTAAGACACCTGGTAAAGATTCAAATGTTTTTCTACCCATTACTATTGTGTTTCCTGAAGTAATTGCTTTGAATCTTTTTAAGTCTTCAGGTATATGCCATAAAAGCGTATTATCTCCACCTATAACATTGTTTTCTGCTACAGCCACTATAATAGAAAGCATTAAACGGATACCTCCATTTTTATTGCTGGATGATATTTATAATCTATAAGTTTAATATCATCTGCTGTAAAGTCATAGAAGTTAGTTATTTCAGGATTAATCCAAAGCTTAGGAGCTTCATACTCATCATTAGCTCTAGTTAATTGAAGTTTCATCCCTTCTACTTGGTTTTCATATATATGTGCATTATTAATTACATGAGTAAATAAACCAGGTTTAAGTCCTGTTACTTGTGCAATTAAGTGAACTAGCACTGCGTACTGTGATGTATTAAATGGTACACCTAGTGGTATGTCTCCACTGCGCTGTACAAGCATACAATTTAATCTACCATCAGTAACATCCCACATAGTCATGAAACAACATGGTTGAAGAGTCATATGGGGTAGATCTTCTATATTCCACATAGTCATAAGCATTCTTCTATCTTGAGGATTTGTTTTTAATGTCTCAATAAGCTTATCAATTTGATGGAACTTAGATATTTGATAGCCATATCCCCTACCAATAGTATTATTTTCATCAACCCATTGATCCCAGATATGAACATTTTGCTCTTGTAATTTAGTTACGTCATTAGATTGATCCTTGTAAATCCATAACATTTCCTTTACAGCGGTTTTAAATGCTACAAATTTAGTAGTTAGAATTGGAAATTCCTTCTCTAAGTTAAATTGCATTACTTGATGAGGTAATTTATAGGTTGGCATACCAGTTCTATTGTTGTCATAGTAACCATTATTTAAAATGTCTTCTACTATGCTTAAGTATTTTTTGTCATATAGACTCATTTTAACACCTCCTAAAATGTATATTATCTATTTTACTACAAAATTCTTATATAAAAAATGAAGAAATTTATATAAAAAAAATCATATTAAACCTAAAAGAATAGAAAAATAGCGAAAATAGTTAAAAAGTTAACAATTAAATGTAAAATAAATACAATAAAATGTTAAAAAAATAACAAACAAAAAGAGGTGAATATTTTCATAGGTAAATAGCGCAGAAAATAATTTAAGAAAGATGTATAAAAAATGAATAAATATACGAGTGGAAGATTTGGGTTCATTCATATTAGTATATGCAGTTTTTTTTATAAATAATATTATGTAGGGTTTAAATTAATAAAAGGGGAAAAATCTTTAACTATTAATAGAATTTGGGTATAATAAAAAATAAGCAACTACGCAAAAGAGAGGTGAGTATAGTGGCATATACGGCTTTATATAGAGAATGGAGACCAAGGACATTTTATGATGTTGTAGGTCAAGAACATATTACAACAACACTAAAGAATCAAATTTTAAATAATAGAATTGCTCATGCGTATCTTTTTTGTGGAACTAGAGGAACAGGAAAGACCTCTACAGCAAAAGTATTTGCAAAAGCACTTAATTGTCTTAATTTAAAAGATGGAGAACCTTGTAATGAGTGTGAAATGTGTAGAAAAATAAATGAAGGTTTGGCTATAGATGTTACAGAACTGGATGCAGCTTCAAATAATGGTGTTGATAAAATTAGAGATATAATTGATGATGTTAAATATCCACCACAAGAAGCAAGATATAAAGTTTACATAATGGATGAGGTTCACATGTTATCGGCAGGTGCAGTTAATGCCTTTCTAAAAACTTTAGAAGAACCACCTAATAATGTAATATTTATTTTGGCTACAACAGATCCACAAAAGTTACCTATTACTATTCTTTCAAGATGTCAAAGATTTGATTTCAAGAGAATAAATAATAGTGATATAACAGCAAGGCTTAGAAAAATAGTAAACGATCAAAATGTTTTAGCAGATGAAAGAAGTTTAAATTTAATTGCTAGAGTTTCAGATGGTGCAATGAGAGATTCATTAAGTATATTAGATCAGGCTATTTCTATGGGAAATGGAAATGTTGATTATAATACTGTAGTAAGTATGTTAGGCTTAGTTACTAATGAGCATCTATTTAATTTAGTTAATGCAGTAATTCAAAGAAGTGTAGAAAAAAGTATTGAAATTATAGAAGATGTAATATATTCAGGAAAAGACATATATTTATTTATAAAGGATTTAATTGCTCATTATAGAAATTTACTTATGGTTAAGGTAACTAATAATCCTGAAGAAGTATTAGATATGTCAGAAGAAAATATTGCTTTAATTAAGGAACAAGGGGCACGTTTAAGAGCAGAAGAAATAATGAGATGTATAAGAATACTTCAAGAGGCAGAAAATAATGCTAAGTTAAGTAAACAAGCAAGGTTATATTGTGAGTTAGCCGTTATTAAAATGTGTAAGATAGAGTATGATACATCAAATGAAGTAATGTTAACTAGGTTAAATAGGCTAGAGGAAAGTTTAAGAAATGGTAGTATTAAAGTTGCTACTGCATCAAAAGAAGTTACACAGATAAGTAATAGTAAACAAGTTAACACTATGCCTAATAACAAGGTAGTTAAGGAACCATATAGTAATGCAGGAAATGTTGGTGAAAATCCAGACTCTAAAATTACTATAAATGATGTTAAGAAGTCTTGGAAAGATATAATAGAAAGATTTAAAGCTAGAAGAGAAATGATAATAAGTTCTTTAATTATGATAGGAAAGCCAGTAGATTGTTCTAATGGATTAATTACTGTGGAATTTGATAGTCAAAATGAATTTGCTAAGAATAGATTAAGTGAAGCTAAAAATAGAGATGTTATAAATGATGTTTTCTTTGAAATATTTAGAGAAAAGGTTAAAGTTAATTTTGTAGTTCAATCTGACGATAATAATGGAAAAAGTACAGAGGATATTTTAAGAGAGACATTAGGTGATGAGCTAATTGATTTTATAGATGAATAAAAGTATATAGCTACTTTATTCTAGTAAATATTAAAGAAATGCTATATAATAAAAAATAGATTTAGTTATTTAAAGGAGGATATTTTATGGCAAGAGGTGGATTCCCAGGAGGTTTCGGGGGAGGAAATATAAATAACTTAATGAAGCAAGCTCAAAAGCTTCAAAGAGATATGGAGCAAGCACAAAAAGAACTTGAAACTAAAGAGTTTGAAGCATCAGTTGGTGGTGGTGCTGTTCTAGTTAAAGTTAACGGAAAGAAAGAAGTTTTAGCTATAAATATAAAAGAAGAAGTAGTAGATCCAGATGACGTTGAAATGTTAGAAGATTTAGTGCTAAGCGCAGTTAATGAAGCACTAAAGAAAGCGGATGAAGAAACTTCAAATAAGATGGGTAAATTAACTGGTGGTTTAAACATACCAGGGATGTTCTAGGACATAGGGGCTGTTTTTTTAAACAGTCCTTCATTTTTGAAAAAATACTGTAAAGTAATACTTTTTTAGTAAGAAAATAATAGAAAGTGGTGTAATTATGGATTTTTATCCAGTGGCTATAGAAAAATTAATTGAAGAATTTGCAAAATTGCCAAGCATTGGTCAAAAGACGGCACAAAGACTTACATTGCATGTTTTGAATTTACCTGAAGAAGAAGTTAAGGAGTTTGCTAATGCATTAGTAAAAGCTAGAGGAACTATAAAGTATTGTTCTGTATGTGGAAACTTTACTGATAAAGACCCTTGTGCAATATGCGGAAATCCTAATAGAGATAAGAATGTTATTTGTGTTGTAGAACAGCCTAAAGATATTATGACAATGGAAAAAGTTAAAGAATTTAATGGTGTATATCATGTTCTACATGGAAATCTTTCTCCAATGCAAGGTAGAGGACCTCAAGATATTAAAATAAGAGAACTTGTTGCAAGAATGAGTGCAGATGTTAAGGAAGTTATAATTGCAACTAACCCAAATGTTGAAGGGGAAGCAACAGCTATGTATATATCAAGAATACTTAAGCCATTAGAAGTTAAAGTTACAAGAATAGCATCTGGTTTACCAGTTGGTGGAGACTTAGAATATGCTGATGAAGTAACACTTTCAAAGGCTCTTGAAGGTAGAAAAGAAATTTAAAAAACGTCTTTATAAATTAGAATTAAGAGTTGCCTTTGGCAACTCTTAACCATTTTACACAAAAGAAGTGTAGTTCAAAATTTAATTTCTTAATTTAAATATTATTTTAATAATGATATGCAACACCAATACTTCCAGGACCTACATGTAATCCTATAATAGGGCCTATTGATTGAGTTTTTACATTGTCTAATCCTAAGCTACTTTTAAGTCTATCAGCAAGTTCTTGACCTTCAGATTCACAGTTTATATGGTGAACAATAATACCTTTTATTGGTGACTTTGAATTTTGTTCTAAAATAGTATTAACTATTTTATCAATAGCTTTTTTCTTTGTTCTTACCTTAGTAAATACAGTAGTCTTTCCATCTTCAACTGTAAGTATAGGTTTTATTTGAAGCAGTGAGCCAAATAAAGCTGCAGCACCACCAATTCTACCACCTTTTTTTAAGTAGTCTAAAGTTTCAGGTACGAATATAAATTTACTATTTTCTATAACATTTTTGGCAATACTTACTACTTCATCTAAAGATTTATTTTCATTTGCTGCTTTAGCTGCCTCTAATACAGCAAAACCAGCTTGCATGCAATTACTTCTAGAATCTATCATTACTATTTTAGCAGTTGGATAATTTTCAAGAATCATATTTTTTACTAAGTTTGATGTTGAAAATGTACCACTCATATCTGAAGATAAAAATATTCCTACAACATCATGACCATCTTTTACTAGAGATTCTACCGTACTATATAATTCTTCAACACTAGGTTGGGATGAAGTTGGAATAGTCGGAGATTTAGCCATTTCATTATAAAACCAATCATTTGATAAGTCTGTTTCTCTATAACTGTTACCGTTAAGTAAAACGTTTAAAGAAGCTATAGAAACTTTATATTTATCAGTGTATTCTTTGGGTAAGTAACAAGTACTATCTGCTATTATTTTTACGCTCAAAAATAAACACCTCCTGTTAAATTTAACATTATTTAAGGTATTATATCAAACAAATAAAGTTAAGTACAGAAAATATATGTTAATAATTTGAAACTATGAATATATATATAAATATATTTTGAATAAGATTCTATTAATGTGGAAAGTATCTAAATAAGTACTTTTAGGAGGTAGAATATGAACATAAAAAATGTATTAAGTCTAATTTTAGTAAAATATAATAATGATGATAGAATTAGTGAGAAGGTACTAGAAGAAATACAGGAATCTATTAGGGAAATGGAAGCTGCAGAATCTATGTTCAATAGTGTTAATGATCCAAAACTAATAGAAGCTGCAATTTATAGAGAAGAGGCTGCAAAGAAGAAATTTGACTATTTACTATCTATAGCTAAAGAACAATATTCAAGACAAAAAATAGAATCAAATGAAGAAATGGAAATATAATGAATATTGTTATATAATATAAAATAATATAGTATTGTATTATTTTATATTATATAGGGGGTTATAAAAATGAGTGTTGAAATGATCATTTATGCTCTAGTTGGATTAGCACTTTTATTTTTGATTATAAAGTTGTTAAAATGGCCTATTAAAATATTGATTAATGGAATAATAGGAATTGTATTATTATATGTGGCAAATTACATAGGAGAATATTTTAACTTTTATATAACTATTAATCCTATAACTGCACTTATTGCAGGATTTTTAGGTATTCCGGGAGTTATATTTTTAGTAATTTTTCAATTATTTTTTTAAATTAAAAGCTTGGATGTTATTTAAAGAGATAGGGAATCTTCATTTGTATGAAGATTCCCTAAACTTATATAGACGGGAGTTAGAAGATTTTCTTAATTGCCGTAAGCGAAAAGCTTCTGCATACTATATATTATTTAAAATGATAAAAGTTGTTACAAAATTAAAAAATAAATTAGGGTGTAAACACTACATCCGTTTACACCCTTTATATATAAATGATACACTAATATAATTAATGTATCGTCTATACTATTAATATAACCATTTGAAATATAAATATGTATTCAAATTTAATACTAAATTAAGTTTATAATTTTACTTATAGGAGGAATAGATTATGCCAGCAGGAAATGGGGTTAATTGTAAGTACTGTCCAGAGTTTGAAAAGAAAAGATGTAATGGAGATGATAAGGGATGTTTATGTTATAAATGTCCAAGACATTTAGGACAATGTAAGTGTGTTAAATATTGTAGAGAAACAGAATCAATTTTAATTTTTGATGAAGATTATAACGAGGGCTATTAAATTAGTCCTCTATTTTTTTGTAGAATATTATAATTATTATCACATTATCTCATTTAAATAAATAAAATATAAAGTATAAATTTTTTTAATATTAAGTTAATCACATTAGTTAAAAATTACAAAAATATATTAATTTATAAAAAATTACAAAATATATCTATGCAATAGTTGTATAAATTGTTAAATAGTAGTAAAATATCAAAAAGCAATAAATAAAAATTATAATAATTTTAATTGGGGGTTAGAAAATGATAAGAGTATTGACTAATGACGGTTTACAAAAAGGGGCTATTAATAAGTTAACATCATTAGGGTTTGAAGTAGTTAATAATCATTATGATAAAGATGAATTAGGTACTGCTTTAAAAGAGTTTGATATTTTAGTTATTAGATCTGCAACAAAGGTTACTGCAGATATTTTAGACCAAGCACAAGGAGGAAAGCTGAAACTTATAATAAGGGCTGGAGTAGGAATTGATAATATAGATGTTCATTATGCGACACAAAAAGGTGTAGTTGTGAAAAATACTCCTAATGCAAGTTCTGAATCAGTTGCAGAATTAGTAATTGGACATATGTTTGCATTAGCAAGGTTTATAGCTATTTCAAATTGTACTATGAGAGATGGTCAATGGAATAAGAAAAAATATGAGGGGATAGAGCTTGGAGGAAAAACATTAGGGATCGTAGGCATGGGAAGAATAGGTAAGGCTTTGGCTAAAAAGGCAGAAGCGTTAGGTATGAAAGTTGTATATAATGATATATTCGGTAAGCAAGATGAATTATCATATGAATTCTTAGAATTAGACGATCTTTTAAAGAGTTCAGATTTTATATCTTTACATGTTCCTTATGATAAAGAGAAGGGATCTTTAATAGGAAAAGCTCAGTTTGATATTATGAAGGATGGAGTCTATTTAATTAATTGTGCTAGAGGTAAGGTTGTTGAGGAAGCAGCATTATTAGAAGCTTTAGACAATGGAAAAGTGGCTGGTGCAGGAATAGATGTTTTTGAAGAAGAACCTACTAAAAATGAAGCATTAGTAAATCATCCTAAAGTTAGCGTAACTCCTCATATTGGAGCTGCTACAAAAGAGGCTCAGGAGAGAATAGGAGAAGAAGTAGTTACTACTATATCTAATTTTGTAACTAATAATTTAGTAACTATATAGTTTTACAGTTAGAGGAGGAAGAGCGATGGCAATAATAAGAGCATTTAAGGCATTTAGACCTACAGCAGATTTGGCATCAAAAATAGCGGCATTACCCTATGATGTAATGAATAGTGAAGAAGCTCGTGAAATGGTCAAAGATAATGAGTATTCATTTTTACATGTAGATAGGGCAGAAGTTAACTTGCCTAATGATACTAATATATATGATAAAGTCGTATATGAAAAGGCAAGAGATGTATTAGATAAAATGATACAGGATGGTTTATACGTTCAAGAGGATAAACCTTGTATGTATATATATAGACAAACTATGAATGGAAAAAGTCAAACTGGGTTAGTTATTTGTGCAGCAATAGATGATTATATTAATGATAAAATTAAAAAGCATGAACATACTAGAAAAGATAAAGAGGTTGATAGAATAAATCATGTTGACTATTGCGATGCAAATACGGGTCCAATCTTTTTAACTTATAGAAATCAGGCTGAAATATCTAAAATAATGGATAAGTGGATACAAAATGAGCCATTATATGATTTTATATCTGAAGATGGGAATGGACATACTGTATGGATAATTAATAATGATAGTGATATAGAAAGATTAACTACACTTTTTAAAAATGTGGATAGCTTATATATAGCTGATGGACATCATAGAGCAAAATCAGCTGTAGAAGTTGGATTAAAGCGTAGAAAAGAAAATCCAGGTTATACAGGAGAAGAAGAGTTTAATTATTTCTTATCTATAGTGTACCCTGATAATCAATTAGAGGTTTTGGATTATAATAGAACAGTTAAAGATTTAAATGGATTAAATGAAAATGAGTTTTTAAGTGCTATAGAAAAGAATTTTAAAATTAAGATTTCTAAAGAAGCTGTCAAGCCAAAGAGAAGACATACATTTGGTATGTATATGAATAATACTTGGTATGAACTTGAAGCAAAAGAAGGGACTTTTAATGAAGAAGATCCAATGGAGAGATTAGATGTATCAATTCTTCAAAATAATTTACTTTCTCCAATACTAGGGGTTGATGATCCTACTAAGTCTGATAGAATTGAATTTATTGGTGGGATAAGGGGAATCAATGAGTTAGAAAAAAGGGCTAATAAAGATATGAAAGTAAGTTTTTCAATGTTTGCTACAACAACTGATGATATTATGAGTATTGCAGATGGTGGAATGATAATGCCACCTAAATCTACATGGTTTGAACCAAAGCCTAGAAGTGGATTATTTATTCATAAGCTTAGTTAGTTATAGCGAGTGATAGGCAATAAGCAAATTTACTAAATTTAATAAAAATTGGGGGGACATTTATATGTCAAGAGTATATAATTTCGCAGCTGGTCCAGCTGTCTTACCAGAAGAGGTTTTAAAAGAAGCCGCAGCAGAGATGTTAGACTATAAGGGTACAGGAATGTCAGTAATGGAAATGAGTCATCGTTCTAAGGCTTTTGAAGAAATAATTCAAGAGGCTGAACAAGATTTAAGGGATTTGATGAATATTCCTGATAATTATAAGGTATTATTTCTTCAAGGGGGCGGATCAACACAATTTGCAATGGTTCCAATGAATCTAATGAAGAATAGAGTTGCAGACTATATTATAACAGGACAATGGGCTAAAAAAGCAGCAGCTGAAGCAAAAAGATATGGAAAAGTAAATGAATTAGCGTCATCAGCAGATAAGACTTTCTCTTATATTCCTGATGTAAGTAATATTAAAGTAAGTGATGATGCAGATTATGTATATATATGTCATAACAATACAATTTACGGAACTACTTATCATAAGTTACCTGATACAAAAGGAAAAGTTTTAGTTGCAGATATGTCATCAGATATATTATCTCAACCTATAGATGTTACTAAGTATGGATTAATATTTGCAGGAGTTCAGAAAAATATTGGGCCGGCTGGTACAGTAGTTGTAATAATTCGTGAAGATTTAATTACTGATGATGTACTTGAAGGTACTCCAACAATGCTTCAATATAAGATACACGCAGATAATAAGTCTTTATATAATACACCACCAGCATATGGTATCTATATTTGTGGAAAGGTGTTTAAACATCTTAAAAAGCTTGGCGGATTAGAAGCTATGAAAAAGAAAAATGAAGAAAAAGCTAAGATACTTTATGATTATCTTGATTCAAGTGAGTTATTTAAGGGTACAGTTGTAAAGGAAGATCGTTCTTTAATGAATGTGCCATTTATAACAGGTGATAAAGACTTAGATGCTAAGTTTGTTAAAGAGGCTAAAGAAGCTGGAATTGAGAATATAAAAGGTCATAGAACTGTTGGCGGAATGAGAGCTAGTATTTATAATGCTATGCCAATAGAAGGAGTAAAATATTTGGTTGAATTTATGAAAAAATTTGAAGCTGAGAATAAATGATAAGTTTAAGGAAGTAGAAAATTAAAAAATAATAGTTAATAAAAATGGTACTGGAAATAAAAAAATCTAGTACCATTTTTATTTATTAAAGTTTTTCTAACATTGTTTTTAGTATAAATGTTGAGTTTTTAACTCCAATAGGAGTGAATTTTTCAAAATCCATATGAGCTCCGTTGTTAGCATTATCAGATATAGATCTAACAACAACAAAAGGAATATTGTTTAAGTAGCAAACATGAGCTATACTAGCTCCTTCCATTTCACAAGCTAATGCACCAAATTCCTTTTCAAGCCATTGAATTTTATCAAGTGATGCTACGAACATATCTCCGGATACTATTCTTCCAGAAAAAGTTTTAAAGTCAGAAGCTTCATCGCAAGCAGCTTTAGCGATTTCAACTAACTTTGCATCACATTTAAAATCAAAAGTATCCATTCTTGGAATTTGACCCATTGGATCACCAAAAGCAGTTGTATCCATATCATATTGAACTAAGTTTTCTGCTATTACTACATCACCAGGATAAATATCTTTACCTATACCACCAGCAACTCCAACGTTTATTACTGATGATACGTTATATTCAGAAGCAAGTATTTGAGTACATACAGCAGCGTTAACCTTACCTATACCACATACAACGGCAACAACATCATGTCCCCATAGTTTTCCCTTGTGGAATTTCATTTTTGCTTTTTCTTCAACTGTTTCTAATTCCATGTCTTTTAAAAGAATTTCTAATTCTTCAGACATAGCACCTATTATTCCTAAAATCATTTTGAATCCTCCATATAAGTATATAATTTATATAAATTTACTTAAAATATATTATATACTGACATTCAATTAATTAATAGCAGATTTATTAGTAAATTTTAAAACAAAGAAAACCGATAGAATTACTTGTGTTAATTTAAACTGAAATATATAATAGTCTCAGCGGGAAAATAAACTTGAACGAAGGAGAGTAAACATATGGCATTAAATGAATTTTGCAGAACTGAATTACTTATAGGTGAAGAGGGAATAGAAAAGTTACATAATTCTAAAGTTATAGTTTTTGGAATTGGTGGAGTAGGAAGCTTTGTAGTTGAAGCTTTAACAAGAGCTGGAGTTGGAAATTTAATATTAGTGGATAATGATACTATTTGTATATCTAACTTAAATAGACAAATACATGCTACACAAACTACAGTAGGCAATGTTAAAGTTGAGGCTATGAAGGCAAGAGTATTATCTATAAATCCTAATTGTAATGTTGAGGCAAAGCAAGAGTTTATTACAGCAGATAATATACAAGAAATAATTCCAGAAGATATAGATTATGTTGTAGATGCTATAGACACAGTAACGTCAAAATTAGCATTAGCAGAGTATTGCTATAAAAATGATATTAAGTTAATTGCATCTATGGGAACTGGAAATAAAATGGATCCTACTCAATTTAGAGTAACAGATGTATTTAAGACTAAAGTTTGTCCTCTAGCTAAGGTTATGAGAACTGAGTTAAGAAAAAGAGGAGTTAAAAAGTTAAAGGTTGTATATTCAGAAGAGATACCAATGGTACCTAATAAGGGAAGAGCTGTTCCGTCTCAAAAAAGACAAACTCCTGGAAGTATATCATTTGTTCCACCAGTAGCAGGAATGATAATAGGTGGAGAAGTAATTAAAGATTTAACAGGATTAAATTAATATAATTGAAAAAAAGATTTAAGGGTAAGAGTTTACTATTCTAATAATATTAAAATAGTAGAGTTCTTACCCTTAAAAATTATATTAATCA
Organism: Clostridium cuniculi; assembly: GCF_004353185.1. GTDB lineage: Bacteria > Bacillota > Clostridia > Clostridiales > Clostridiaceae > Clostridium > Clostridium cuniculi. The sequence continues at coordinate 45,221 of NZ_SMUS01000032.1, forward strand.
ACTTTAAGTGTTACATTATAATCTTCTCCTGTTAAATTAAGTAGAAGTGATTTTAATGAGTTTTCTGTATTTAAAATAGCTTGTTCATAAAAATCAGGATTATTCATTTTTTCTGTAAATAAATTATTTAGATTTTTATATATGGAACTTAACTCCTCTGATGATAGTTTTAAATCTCCAAATCTTAAGAATCCAACTTCTGTATCATAATATATAGTTTTACTTTCATCTATATCTATACTGAATATATTTATTTGAGGGATTGTTATAGATACTTCTTTAGTTGCAGTATTTATTTCAAAATTAGAGTTAGATAAAGTAGAAAAATCTATAGCATAAGAACAGTTTGCAAAAAAAGTTATCTTTTTAGATTTTTTAAATATATCTAAGTTAAAGTAAGTGTTATCTATTGTTAAAGTTTCTGATAGTTCAATTTCTAAGGGAATTAATTTATTTACATTTTTTATTTCGTTTATTAAAGTATCATCAGATAAAATTGAAGAGGATTCAATTTTATATGTGTGAAAGTAAGGAAATAACTTTTGAAATTTACTAGGATATTTAAAAAATAAGATTAATATGAATAAAGCAAATAAAATAAATAAATAAAATAATATTTTATGAAGTTTAAATCTATGTTTTTTCTTATATAAAAAAATAGTCATCCCCACCTTGAAACATTTATATATTAAATTCACATAAATTAAATATATTAAAATATAAATAGGTATATTCCTTTAAGTAATATTTTTACTTTTAAAGTAAAGTTGGTTGAGTTTTATATTAGTTTATTTGTATAATAAAAATAAGTGAAATTGTTTTTAGGAGAGTTAGTATGGATAATCAAAGGGAAGTAAATATAGAACTTATTAAGGGTACTTTAGATGATTATATAGTGAAGGATAAAGATAAGATTGTAATAGGAAGGTTTACTATAACAGAACTAGATAAGGAAAATAAAAAATGTAATTTAAAATTAAAGTTTTATAGAGAAGATAACTATGATTTGTTAAAGATTACATTAGAAGCTATTCTTAAGGCTGTATTTAAAGATAAAAATATATTTAAGGCTAATGTAGTAGTTAGTGAGAATATAAATTTAAAGCCATTTTTAGATATTGGTTTTACATTAGAAGCTATTTTTACTGATAATATATTTACAAAGGGTAGTTTCTATGATGAATTAAGTTTTGGAATAAATAGAAATGAATATTTGAATTCAGGAAGAAATAATATTGTTGAGATTAAAGGGAAAAATATCTTAATTAGAAATTTTACACCTGATGATGCACAAGAACTTTTAGATTATTATGTGAGAAATAAGGAACATTTAAGAGAGTTTGAACCAGTAAGAGATGCTAGTTTTTTCACCTATGAAATGCAAAAGGAAATTTTATTAGAAAGCTATAGACACCTTATGACTGGGGTAGGAAGTGACTTGGGAATATATAAAGATGATAAACTTATAGGAAAAGCTAAAATTTCTAGTATAGTTTATGGAGTATTTAAAAGTGGAATATTAGGATATTCTATAGATAAAGAATATGAAGGAAAGGGATATATGAAAGAAGCTATAAACTTAGTGTTAGAATATGCTAAAGAATATTTAGATTTACATAGAATAGAAGCTTCAGTTTTACCAACTAATGAAAGATCTAAGGGTGTTTTATTATCCTGCGGATTTGAGGAAATTGGAATTAATAAAAAGTATTTATATATAAATGGTAAATGGAGTGATCATATTACTTTCTATAAAATACTTTAAATATAAAAAATAGCTAAGGAATAAATCCTTAGCTATTTTTTATATTTATTAAACTTCATAGTTAACAACTATATCTTTACCAGCTACAACAGATCCTGTTTCTACTGCAGTTATTGATTTAGCAGCATCAACATTTGTTACTAAAACTGGAGTTGCAAGAGATAATCCTTTTCCTAAGATGAAATCTCTATCAATCTTAATTATAGGAGTACCAGCTTTAACTTTTGTACCAGCTTCAACTAGTTGTTCAAATCCTTCTCCATTTAAGCTTACTGTATCAACACCAATATGAACTAATAATTCTAGTCCATTTTCTAATGTCATAGCAAATGCATGTTTAGTTTTGAATACTAATGATAATTCACCGTCAGCAGGTGCAACTACAGTATCACCTTTAACCATTATAGCAGCACCATCTCCAGCCATTTTTCCAGCGAAAACTGGATCTGGAACTTCTGATAAAGGTATTAAATCACCTGTAGCAACTGCAACTAGTGCATTTTTTGGGCTTTCTACAGTATTTGATTCTACAGTGTTTGATTCTGATTTACCAAATAATTTTTTGGAAAAATTAGCCATGATATTTCCTGATAATTCAGGATTCACATCCTTTCTAAAATAAGTTTACACAATTTTTATATTATAATATAGGTAATAAAATAAAAAGGCATAAGTATATCTTTAATAAAGAATAACTTATGCCTGATTTAACAGTAACACGTTTCACATAAAATTATATATATTAGCAATTAGTATGTCAATAAAAATAATAAATAAAAATTCGATGAAAACGTTGACTTTTGTAGCAATTTTATACTATAATATGATTGTAAAGTAAATAACGTTCAAATTATGAGGCGTGCAACCATAAGAAATGGGCATTAGCTGAAAAGGGTATTTTATATTCTTTTCAGCTTTTTTTATTACCGAAATTATTTTTAATTTTATATTGCTAGCCTTATATGGAACAAAAAAATAAGGGGGACTTTATTATTATGATGAAGTATTTACAAAGACTCGGGAAATCTTTAATGCTTCCAGTTGCTTGCTTACCTGTAGCAGCTATTTTAATGGGAATAGGTTACTGGATTGACCCAACAGGTTGGGGAGCAAACAATGTTGCTGCAGCTTTTTTAATTAAAGCAGGTGGCGCATTAATTGATAACATGGCAATTTTATTTGCTATAGGTGTTGGTGTTGGTATGTCTGATGATAATGATGGTACTGCAGGTTTAGCAGGACTTGTATCATGGTTAATGATTACAACATTATTATCAAGTGGTGTTGTAGCCATGTTAAAAGGTGTTGATGTTTCAGAAGTTCCAGCAGCATTTGGAAAGATAGAAACACAATTTATAGGTATATTATCAGGGTTAATTGGTGCAGCTTGCTACAATAAGTTCAAGAACACAAAACTACCACCAGCTTTAAGCTTCTTTAGTGGGAAGAGATGTGTTGCTATAGTAACAGCAGGAGCTTCACTTGTTGCAACGTTAATATTATTCTTTGTATGGCCTGTTGTATATGGAGCATTAGTATCATTTGGTGAAGCTATTATTTCTACTGGATCAATTGGAGCTGGTATATATGCATTCTTTAATAGATTATTAATTCCATTTGGTCTTCACCATGCATTAAACTCAGTATTCTGGTTTGATGTTGCAGGAATTAATGATATTGGTAAGTTCTGGGGAACTATGGAAGGTGGAGTTCTAGGTCAAACAGGTATGTACATGACTGGATTCTTCCCAGTAATGATGTTTGGTTTACCAGCAGCTGCTTTAGCTATGTATCACACTGCTAAAGATAATAGAAAGAAAGTTGTAGCTGGTTTATTATTAGCATCTGGTTTAGCCTCATTCTTCACAGGAGTTACAGAACCATTAGAATTCGCATTTATGTTCTTAGCACCAGGATTATATGTAGTTCATGCTGTATTAACAGGTATATCTGCTGCTATTTGTGCAATGTTACCAGTAAGAGCTGGATTTAACTTCAGTGCTGGTTTTGTTGATTGGTTCTTAAGCTTTAAAGCGCCATTTGCAGAAAATCCACTTTGGTTATTAGCAATTGGCTTAGTATTCGCAGTAGTTTATTATGTAGTATTTAGATTTGCTATTACTAAGTTTAATCTAAAGACTCCAGGTAGAGAAGATGATGACGATACTACTGGAGAAATGGATGCTAAACTTTCAAATAATAACTTTACAGCTGTAGCTGAAACTATATTAAGAGGTCTTGGTGGAAAAGAAAATATAGTTACTGTTGATAACTGCATAACAAGATTACGTTTAGAAATTAAAGATCATACATTAGTTAATGAAAAAGTAATTAAATCTGCGGGAGTAGCAGGGATAATTAGACCAAGTAAGACAAATGTTCAAGTAATTGTAGGAACACAAGTACAATTCGTTGCTGATGAGTTTAAAAAATTATGTAAGAGCGAAATAGTAAAATAATTTAATAAAAAAGAGCTGTGCGCGAAATAAGTGCTACAGCTCTTTTTTTATTAAATTTTATTTTCATATGAATGAAGTTAATTGTGAATGTATAAAATACACAGTGTTATTATTGGATTGTTTAATAAATTAGTTAACTTATCCAGGTGTATCAATGTAAGAAAAAATGAGAATAACAATGAAAAATGGAGTAATTAAGCAATATTTGTTTAATATAATAGAAAATACTTAAGTTATGTAAATGGAATATGATATCATAAATCTTGTCCAAACGGACATCAGATAAGTCGAAAAACAGTAAGTTAACAAAAACAACAAAAATGTTGAAAAAAGATGTTGACACAAAAGTTATTCGGTGATAAGATAAGGAAGTCGCTTGGATGCGACAGAGTAAATGGTCTTTGAAAATTGAACAGAATATAGTTAAAGTAAACCAGCAATTCTTTTGAGAGTCTTAAAACAAAGACTCAAAGTAATTTGAGCAAATGATTAAACTTTTTAGTGAGAGTTTGATCCTGGCTCAGGACGAACGCTGGCGGCGTGCCTAACACATGCAAGTCGAGCGAGTGGAGTTCTTCGGAACAAAGCTAGCG
>NZ_SMUS01000033.1 GCF_004353185.1 Clostridium cuniculi
TATTTATACATATATTATTGTAGTATTACGTTTTAATGGTGTTAAATGAAACTATATGGTGATATAAATATAAATGACTTACAACTATTAGGTAAAGGTACACAAGGAAAAGTATACAAAATAGATGAAAAAACATGTATTAAAGTTTTTAAAAGAAAAAATTATTGTGAAAATGAAGTATTTACTCTACTTATATCACAAAATGATAGTCATTTTCCTAGACTATATAGCTATGGAGATAATTATATTATAAGAGAATTAATAAATGGTATTGAATTAGATAGATATCTACTTAATAATTCACTTACACCTATATTATCTAATAAGATATTAGAATTATATGATTCTATGTATAGAATTGGATTTTCAAGATTAGATACAGCATTATTTCATATTTTTATAACTGATAATGACGAGATAAAACTTATAGACACAGCTAGAGCAATGAGTAAAAATGTAGTATACCCAACTTTAATTATTAATGGTCTAAATGATTTAGGATATAAAAATCAATTTTTAAACTATGTTAAAATTGTAAGACCTGATATTTTTAAAAAGTGGATTAATAATTTAAATAAGGAGAAATAATGAGATTTATTGTTTTTGGGGATTCAAAAGGTAAAGAAGATGGTATAAATAAAAAAATATTGCATTCATTGTTAAAGGAAAGCCGTAAGCTAATTCCTTCTGCTGATTTTATTGTTATATTAGGTGACTCTATAGCTGGTAGTACTGATTCTAATACTTTCTTAACTCAAGTTAATAATTTTAGAAATATAGTATCTAGTTATTATGAAAACACTCCCCTACTCCCTATAATAGTCAATCATGAAGAAAATGCTTGTTCAGAAAATAATAAAAGAAAATTAGTTTTGTCCATTCACCAGCTTTTCCTACAGGTGCTCACTTTGGCCATTGCCTTGATTTATACCCTGAATGTAGAAATTCTTTTTGGTCAATAGTTGACAAGTATGAAGTTAAAGTAGTCTTCTCATCTCATGAACATAATTATTCTCGTCGTATTATTTCTGGTAAAAATAATATTAATCAAATTATTTCTGGTGGTGGTGAAAAACTTAAAAGTAAGTATCATAGTAAAAATGGAGTTATTATACCTCCTATTGCTATACATCATTTTGTTGTAGTAGATTTGAATCCTAAATCTATTAAAATATCTGCCATTGATATAAAAAGGAAATTATTAGCTAAATTCATAATATAGAGACTTTAGTAATATAAAATCTTATTTAATTAATTTCTTCCTTTTCCCGTACTCATATTTCATAATTAACTTAAAATCGATATTTTAAAAAATTTTTCAATTTTTAAAATAAAGTAGCTAGAAAATTAAATTTTCTAGCTACTTTTATATCATTACTAGCGAACCAATTCTATTGCTACATCTTTATAAGCCCCTTCCCCTATGCATTCATCATTTTTATTTTCTTTTTAAATTAACTGCACAATATAAAGAAAATGCTACAATACAGCCAATTAAATATGAGCTATCATAAATCCATGCTAATCCACTAATGTATTTACAAATTAAAATAGCTAAAGATGTACAAATTAAGATACTTATAGCACGAATATTCCATCCATTATGGTAGTAATAATCTCCTTTATCTTGTATATAAAGATCCGCTACTTTTAATTTAGTTCTATATTGAACCCAATATGAGGCCATACATATACCTGTTATAGGCCCTAATAAAACAGCTAATGTTCCATTTATAAGATATACATAGCTATTCGGATTAGCTACAAGTTTCCATGGCATAAATACTAGCCCAATAAAACCTACAACAATTATTGCATTTTTATATTTTATATATTTACTAAATATAGTTGAAAAAATTACTCCAGCAGATGCAAGATTACAAGCAACATTAGTTGTTAAAGTTGCTAGTATTATAAATATTGAAAAAACAATAACAATAATTGGATTTGTAAATTGTGCTACTAATATGCTAGGATCCCAAAAAGCTTCACCAAAAGCAGCTTCTGACCCTGCTGTTCCACAAATACCTACAAATACTATAAATGCAGTCATAATAGGTGCTCCTATTAACTGTCCAATAGCTTGTGATTTTTGACTTTTTGCATGTCTAGTAAAATCTGAAAAATTTAATGCTATAGTTGAATCAAATGCTATCATAGCTGTTAATGATGGAAAGAATAACTTCCAAAACTCAGAAGTACTGCTTCCTGCAACCTCAGTGCTAAATATTCCGCTAAAACCTCCACAAACATATAAAGCCCATATAATAACTACTGCACTTAATATAATTAGTACTGGTGCTGAAAAATCTTCTAAATATTTAATAGCTTTTGAACCATGATATCCAATGTAAATATTAAATATCATAAAAATAACAAAACTTATAATTCCATGTATAGATAAATTACTCCACACTGGTACTATTACTCCAATAATTGAATCTAATGCAACTCCTCCTACCCAACTTTGAATTCCAAACCATAGACAACCCATGAATGCTCTTATTAAAGTAGGTATAGATGTTCCCTTCGGGCCAAATACCATTTTCGATAGTACAGGAAAACTAGCTCCATACTTTGTCCCAAAATGTCCTAATAGTATAGATGGAATCAACACTAATGTATGTCCAAAAACACAAACAAATAGTGCTTCATACCATGTCATTCCGATTGATAATAAGCTACTTGCCATCATATATACTGGAATTGATACTAAAATTCCAGTCCATAAATTTATATAATTTTTAGTAGACCAATCTCTTTCATTTTTAGGTATTGGTCTAGTATCATCTGTTAACATATTCTTAGATTGTTTTATTTTATTAATATCATTAGCATTTAATTCAACAAATTCAGTTTTGCTTCCAAAACTATTCTTTATATTCATTATACTCCTCCCCCTTAACCTAAATTATCAGAAAACTTTTTCTGATATTATAAATTTTTATTTAATTGCTCCTGTAATACCTTCTGCAAAATATTTTTGTAATACAAAGAAAATTATTATTGTTGGAATTGTACAAAGTAATACTCCCAGCATTAACATTCCATAGTCAGTAACATATCCTTCTGTAAGATTAGCTACTAACATTGGCATTGTAATACTATTTTTGTTAGTCATAATAACTTTAGGCCATAAATAACTATTCCATGCATTCATAAATGTAATTGTAAATGCTGCTGCATATGTTGATTTCATAGTAGGAAGAAACATTTTAAAAAATATTTGAATCTCATTTAATCCATCTAATCTAGCAGCCTCAATTATATCATGGGGAAATGAACGTGAACTTTGCCTAAATAACATAATTAAAAACGGTGTTGATATAGTAGGTAAAATAAAACCTAACGTAGAATTTAGTAATTTTGCTTTAGAAAACATTTGAAATAAAGGAATCATAATTGCAGCAAATGGAACCATCATTGCTAATAAGATTATACTCATAACTATATCTTTACCTTTATCATGATAAATTTCAAAACCATATCCAGCTAATGAGCATACTAATAAAGATAAAAATGTAAGGATTAGTGCATATTTGAATGAATTTATCATTGCAGAACTAACATCCTGAGATGCCAACAAATTTTTAAAATTTTCAAAAAAAGCACTGCCAGGTAATAATTTTCCTCTTGTAATATCTACACTTTTATTTGTTGATGCATTTATCATCCAGTACAATGGGAATACTGAAATTATTGACATTATTATTAAGAAAAAATATTGAAAAAACTTTTTAGTTTTACTAATCACGTTTATCACCTACTTTCATTTGGAAAAATGCTAATATTGCTACTAATATTAATATTAAATATGCCATTGCAGCTGAATATCCAAAATTAGGAACATATTTAAATGAAACATTATAGATATAATGGGACATTGTTATTGTGGCATTAGCAGGCCCTCCACCTGTCAAATTAACTGATTCATCAAATAACTGAAGAGTACCATTAGTAGACATAATTGCCGTAAGAAGTATAACTGGTTTAAGTAATGGAACTGTTATTTTCCAAAAAGATTGGAAAGGTGATGCCCCGTCTATTTTAGCAGCTTCGTAGACATTATAATCAATATTTTGTAATCCGGCTAAATAAAATACCATATTATAACCAGTCCATCTCCATATTAGTGCAATAATAATTATCGCACGTGCACTAGTAGGATTTGTCAAAAAATTATATCCAGTTTCTAAAATTCCAAACTTTATTAGAACTTGATTAACAAATCCATCTACAGCAAATAATGAACGAAAAATGATAGCATAAGAAACTAAAGATGTAGCACAAGGTAAAAATATTGCGGTTCTAAACAAGCCCTTAAATTTAAGATTTTTATTATTTAACATAGAAGCTAATATTAAAGCTAATATAAGCATAATAGGAACTTGTATAATCAAGTATATAAAATTATTACCTAAAGCTTGAATAAAAATTTTATCTTTAAACATTCTAGCATAATTGCTCAATCCAACCCATTTAATACTACTTCCTACTCCTGATTGAAAAGATAAAATTAAAGCTTTTATCATTGGATAAAAACTCATTATTACAATTAAAATTACTGCTGGAGTTAAAAATGCCCATCCAATTAAATTTTGTTTTTTACTAAGTTTAATTTTTTTTGATTTACTTATCAATATTCATTTCCCTCCCTTTTCACTTTGTAATTGCTATGTAGAAATAATACTTTATAATTTGGCTACATGAATATATTACCAATATTTTCATATAGCCACTTTAATTTTTATAATAAAAGTACTATTAATAACTACATATTTTTAATCTTTGTATATATTATTCTCCCATTGCAAATTTAACTGTATCTTCTGCATTGGCTAACTCTGAATCAATATCTGCACCAGATACAACATTAGTTATAGCCGTTGCAACAGCATCACGAGCTTCATAGTAATAAACCCCAGTATTATTGCTTGGAGTTTTAGCTGCAAAATCTAGAATAGTTGAATATATTTTTTGATTATTAAAGAAAGGCTGCTCTTCATCATAAACAGCAGAATCACCTGCTGGTAGATATGTTGCCATAGCTCCTGAACTTGGTAAAATAGTTTCATAGAAATCAACACTTCCAGCAAATGTTTTTGATAAGAAATCAACAGCTAAATCTATATTTTTGCAGTTTGATGTAATTGCCCAACTTGATCCACCATTATTAGAATAATTTGTTGCATCAGAAGTGCTTTCTAATTTAGGCATATTTGTAATTTCCCATAAAGAAGATTGATCTTCAGCTGTTTGAATAGATGCTAAAATCCAACAACCATTAATTGTACTTGCAACAGTATTATTAGTTAATGTTCCTATATATTGATCCCAATCATTAACTTGAATAAGTACACCACTATCAATTAAATCTCTATAAGTAGTAACAACTTCCTTTAAAACTTCATTATTCTTAATATTAGGTTGTCCATCTTCATTAAATAAACTTGCACCTGCAGATTGAAGCATCATCATAATTAAATCTGACTCCCCTGCTTGCATTGATAATAAAGGTTTTCCTGTCTTTTCTAAAACAACTTTACCTTTTTCAATATATTCTGACCAAGTGATATCAGTAAAATCATCAATAGTAAATCCAGCCTCTTCCAAAATATCAGTTCTCATGCAATTTACTACAGTTCCATTATCAAATGGTACACCATAATTTTTGTCATCAATTACTGAATAAGCTACTTTTGAATCACTGAAATCGTTATAATTTATGTTATAGTTAGTTAAATCAACAAATGCATCTGGATAAACCATAACATTTTTTTGAAAAGCATTGTCTTGCATTAACAATATATCTGGTAAAGTACTCAAATCACCTGATGTAGCTGCTGTAGTTAACTTCGTTTGAACATCTGCCCAAGGTGTTTCTACTATATTTAATACGAAATCTGGATTTTCTTTTTGATATTCCTTTTCAGCCTCTTCCATTGCGTAAATATTAAATGCTGGGTCCCAACACCAAACTGTAAGCTTATTACTATTGGAATCTGATGAAGTATTTTCTGTATTTGTAGATGTAGTATCTTTTGAATCTTCTGTAGTAGAACTACTACCACAAGATATAAGTGTGAAACTCATTATTGTTGAAAGAATAATTGATAATAATTTTTTTTTCATAAAAGACCTCCTAAAATAACTTATTAGCCTGCGTAATAAAAAATTATACAGACTAACATCTTCGGTATACGTTTTCAAAACTGTTTTGATTTTTCCTTAAAGGTAATTACCATAAATATAAACTTATTTATAATTACGTTTTTTCTAACATTAATATTCCAAAAAAATTATAAATTTACAATAAATATAGATAAATTATTTAAATTATTTAAATTATATACTATACATCATAGTAAGTTAAGAACATATAAATAAAATCCAAGTAGTAACAGTATTTTTTACTCTACTTGGATTTCTAATTACTATTTCTCTCTGTATTTTGATGGCGTACAACCATATATATTACGGAATGTTTTTGCAAAATAACTCATATCTTGAAAACCACAAATTATACCAATATCTACTATTTTCATATCTGTATTTGTCAATAACTCAGCAGCTTTTTTAATACGAAAAGATTTTAAATATTGTATCGGTGTAGTTCCAATAGTACTATGAAAACAACGAAGGCATTCACTTACACTTAAAGATACACTTTCAGCAATTTCATTAATAGTAATATTATCTGAATAGTGTTCTTCAATATATTGAAGCATATTTTTCATACGATGACTGTCTCGTAACTTCTTTGTTGAAGTATTTGATTCTATACAATCTAAATGTTTAGACATAAGATAAATGATTTTTGATAAAACATTACGAACTTCAAATTCATGTCCCTCCTCTTCATTAACACAAAGAAACCATGCTTCATCAATACTAGATAGTAAATCTTTTTGCCATTGTATTGAACAATCTAAAAACAATCCTTTAAAAGAAATATTATTTAAAATTGGATTTAAATATTTTGTCCAAAATATACTATTAGGACTACCACCAACTAAACGAGGATGAAATACAATAGAATGAAATCTACAGGTAGGACTTTCATAAATCCAACCACCATGAAGAACTCCTGTATTAATAAAAAAACCATTTCCTTCATTTACAATATATTTTTCACCATCTACTGCAATAATGGCACTACCTTCTGAAACAACAATCAATTCTAATTCTTCATGCCAATGCCAATCAACAGATTCTCTCTGTAAATCATCATGGTAACATGCTATAGGAAAGCTAGTAATTCCATGTTCAATTAATTCAAGACCTGTTTTATCTATTTTTGATATACATTCTGATAACGCCATAACTACTCCTTTTTGAAGATATTATCATATAAAAATGACTATTTTGTTTTAACAATTTTATTTTTTTGATGATATAATCATATCAAGATATAAAGGGGGAAGGCAATATGTTTAGTTTATTATTAGCAGTCATATATTTAGCTTTTATTAGTCTAGGACTGCCAGATTCATTATTAGGCTCTGTTTGGCCTACAATCTATCAGGAATTTAATGTACCTGTATCTTATGCAGGTGCAATTTTTATGATTATTTCTGCTGGTACAATTTTTTCTAGTTTACAAAGTGATCGTCTTACAAAATCATTAGGCACAGGTAAAGTTACAGCATTTAGTGTTCTAATGACAGCAGTAGCCTTGTTTGGCTTTTCCATAAGTCATTCTTATTGGATGTTAGTTTTATGGGCAATACCTTATGGACTTGGTGCAGGTAGTGTTGATGCTTCCTTAAATAATTATGTAGCACTCCATTATAAGAGTCATCATATGAGTTGGCTTCATTGCATGTGGGGTGTTGGTGCTAGTATAGGTCCATATATTATGAGTTTCGCATTAGTTAATGGACAAACTTGGAATATGGGATATCGTTATATATCTCTAATTCAAGTTGCTCTAACTATCATAATTATGTTAAGTTTGCCTCTTTGGAAAAAACGTCCTGTTATAAGTGATATACAAGAAGCTGAAAATGGAAAAGATAAAGTACTTACATTGAAAGAGATATTTAATATTCCTGGAGCTAAACAATTAATGCTTATGTTTTTCTGTTACTGTGCATTAGAACAAACAGCTGGGTTATGGGCTAGTAGTTACTTGGTATTACAACATGGATTTGATTTAGAAGTAGCAACAAGTTATGGAAGTCTATTTTTTATAGGTATTACAGTAGGACGAGCTATTAGTGGATTTATTACAATGAAGCTCAATGATAAACAAATGATTTATTTAGGACAAGGTTTAATTTTAATTGGTATTATACTTATGTGTTTACCACTTGGGCATCAAGTAGCTTTAATAGGCTTAGTTACTATTGGGCTTGGTTGCGCTCCAATATACCCATGCATTATTCATTCTACACCTAGCAATTTTGGAAAAGATAAGTCACAAGCAATTATAGGTGTACAAATGGCAAGTGCCTATGTTGGAAATTTATTAATGCCACCACTATTTGGTATTATTGCAAATCATATAAGTGCAATAGTTTTCCCAATATATTTACTATTAATTTTGATAGTTATGGTGGTAATGCATATTAAATTAAATAAAAGTGTATCGGAAAATATCTTAATAAATTAAAAAAAGATATACCTGGAGATGGATATTATGAAAGTTGCATAATTGGAATTGAAGGAAATCAAATTGAAATAACAATATAATTTAATTAAAAAAGTGCTAGATATATTAAAATATAAATACCTAGCACTTTTTATCTAATTATTATCTTATAGCATTTAATATAATACAGAAACTATACAGTTTGTGGAGATACATATTGTCTTTTTTGCAGTTCATCATCAAGTAAATACAATGCTGCTTGGTTATCTCCAACTCTTCTTACTTTTTTAAGTAAAGCATTAAAGTTATTTTCTTCTTCTACTTGTTCATCAATAAACCACTTAAGTAAACTAATTGTAGAATGTTCCCTCTCTTCATAAGCTATATCTGTTAATAAATATATTTTCTTTGTAACTAATTGCTCATGCTCATATCCCTTTTGGAACACATCAATGATTCCATCATATTCTATTTGTGGCTTATTTACTTGTTCTAATTCAATTGATCCATTTTTTTGATATACATAATCATATAATTTCATAGCATGATCTAATTCTTCTTTAGCTTGAACTCTAAAGAAATTAGCAAATCCACTTAAATCAATAGATTCACAATATCCAGCCATTGCAAGATATGTATAAGAAGAATAAAATTCAAAGTTAACTTGTTCATTAAGAGCTTTTAATAATTTTTCACTAAGCATTTCCTTAACTCCTCCTATATTAATATATAATTATATAATATATTAAATATTATGTTAATGGCAATAATTTGTTATTAATTTCATCAAAAATTTCCACTAATTGAATTTAATATTTTTAATTATTTACAAGAAATTTAGAATTAAATTAAGCTATTCTTTACTAAATAAATTTGTTAATTAATATTATTTTTATAATATTAATGGTAAAATATAAATAAATAGTAAATTATTGAGGTATATTATATTGAATGAAAATTATATATTAGAAATGAAAAATTTAAAGAAAAATTATGGTAGTAATGAAGTTCTTAAAGGTATAAACCTTAAGGTAAAAAAAGGCGAAATTATTGGATATATAGGTGCAAATGGTGCTGGCAAAAGTACTACTGTAAAAATTATATTAGGTCTAATTGAAGATTATGAAGGCGATGTAATATTATTTGGTGAAAATATAAAGGATGGAGATGGAGAATATAAAAAAAGAATAGGCTATGTCCCTGAAATTGCAGATCTTTATGAAAGCTTAACAGCTATGGAATATTTAACTTTCATTGGTCAGTTATATGGGGTAGAGGTAAATTCTCTTGAAAAAAGAGCAAAATCACTTATGGAGTTATTAGGAATATCACAATGTATTAATACAAGAATATCAGCTTGTTCTAAAGGTATGAAACAAAAGATACTCCTTATATCTAGCTTAATTCACAATCCTGATATTTTATTTTTGGACGAGCCTTTAAGTGGATTAGATGCAAATACAGTTATGATAGTTAAAGAGCTTATGTCATCTCTTGTAGCACAAGGGAAAACGATCTTTTACTCATCTCACATCATGGACGTAGTTGAGAAACTAAGTAATCGAATTGTACTTCTTAATAAGGGATCTATAGTTGCAGATGGTACCTTTGAAGAATTACAAAAAAGTAGTGATGAAGGAACTTTAGAAGAAATATTTAATCAATTAACAGGATTTAATAACCATAAAGAAATAGCTAATAAAATTACATCTTTAATTAGTGAGGTGTAGTTTTATGAATGAACATATATTTTTAAGAATATTAGATAAAATAAAATTACTATATATATCTATGGGTGTAGATTATGAAAAAATGAGGTTAATTTTGAAATATAAATTAACTATGGATAGTAGAAGAACTTCAACTTTAGTAAATGGAAATATTAATGAAGGAAAAGAAAAAAACTACTTTCTTATATCATTAATTATGTATGCTTTCATGGGACTGTTTATTGGACTAATAACTTTTATACCAATAAATAAAATGTATGTATATACAATAATTTTGGCTTTGTTTATGTTTTTAGTCTTAACTGTTTTTATTGCAGATTTTTCTACTGTATTACTTGATGTAAGAGATAGCAATTTAATTAAAATTACTGGGGTTAATAATAAAACATTAAATGCAGCAAAAATAACACATATTGTATATTATGTACTTATGATTTCAGTGGCTTTAGGATGGCTTGCTATAATAGGTGCTTTCGTTAATGGAATAGCAATAGGAATATTATTCTTATTAGATATTATAATAATTGATATATTTATGATAGTTATTACAGCCTTAGTATATTATTTTATACTTAAACACTTCAATGGAGAAAAGGTAAAAGACATCATAAATTTCGTACAAATAATATTAACGTCAACCATGGTTATAGGATATCAACTTATTCCAAGAATATTTGAATTTACTGATTTAAATATTTCATATACAGAAAAACTTTGGAACTTATTAGTTCCTCCAATGTGGTTTGCAGCCCCAATATATGCTTTAGATCAAGGTCAATTAACAAGTATATCATTATCATTGTTAGCTTTTTCTATATTTATACCATTAATTGCAATAGTAACTTATGTAAAGAAGAGTAAGCAATTTGAAAATTATCTATCAAAACTAAACGCCAATGATGGAAAAGAAAATAAAAAGAAAAAAGGATTGCTATATAAACTAGGATATATATTTTGTAAGAATAATGAAGAAAAAGCTATTTATAGCTTTAGTAGTTCACTAATAAAAAATGAAAGAGATTTTAAACTAAAATTATATCCCAATTTAGGATTTTCTCTTATTATGCCTTTCTTATTTATGTTCATAATTAATGATAGTCATAATATAGGAAGTTTCTCAGAGTGGAAAAATAGTATAGCAAACTCAAACTCTTATTTATATATTTACTTTTTTATTTTAATGTTTGGCAATACATTATCGCTTCTCCAATTTTCTAGTGATTATAAAGCTTCATGGTTATATATAAGTACACCTATTAAAAATAAATCTATAATATATAAAGGATGCTATAAAGCTGTTTTTATAAATTTATTATTACCACTATTTATGGTTCAATCAATAGCTTTTATATGGTTATTTGGTTTAAAAGTAATACCACATCTAATAGTTATACTTGCTTTTGCAACCTTAGTTATTCCAGTAGAACACTTTATTAGTAATTTTAAATTACCATTTAGTGTACAAGCAAATGTAGTAGATTCATCACAAAATCTTATTGTTTTCTTTATATCTTTTTGCATAGTTGGTTTAGGTGCATTAATACACTTTTTATTAAGTAAAAATACTTTTGCAATAGTAATATATAGTTTAATTTTAATTGTTTTGAATTTAGTTATTTGGAATAAGGCTATAATAGTTAAAGATAAAATATAGTTTAAGTATATACAAAATAGAAGTGAAGTTTCTTTCTTAATGAGGCTTCACTTCTTATATTTTATATTAAACAAAAGACATCAGAATTATCAAAATTTATTTAATAACCATTAATAACTATATATCATATTTAAATTTTAATTTACAGAAACTCTCATTTACTCTTTAATAGAAATTCCTTATGTAGCTTCCAAGTATTATCTTCCCATTTATAAATACAAATATTATCAAAGCTACAATTAAAATAACATGGTATTTTATTTACATATTCCCAAAGAGAATTAAAAATCTTCTGTATTCTTTTTGATGATAAAGTAACATGAAAAATTTTATCTTTCCCATCAGTTTCACTAAAATCTATATATGGTAACTTATTAAGTTCTTCTATCAATTTATCATGTATCTCTTTGGCTTTACTAGACATTATAACCTTCATATATATAACTCTATCATCAAAATGATCATATCCATCAATTATATAATTTGTAGAACTTTCATTACTACAAATATTTTTAATAACGTTTTCTAAATCACTAATATTACCATCATACTCAAAAGGTGATTTAATAGTAAAATGTGCTGGTAATTTAGATGATTTAGCTTTAATCATTTAATAAGAACTTTCTTAAAGTTCTTATTAGTATTTTCTTCTTATTTTTTACTTATATCTTTTAATAAAATATCTTGCTCTACCTAAGAAAATTAAAAAAGAGATATAATTCAACATTAGTATACCTATTAAAGTTAGATATACATAATTACAGTTAAATTATATCTCTCAATTTATATTAAATTTCTATTTCCTAAATATAACTATTTAAGCTTCTTCATTCATAATTCCAAGTTTATCAAAGATTATAAATGCTAAATTTAAAACAATTCCAACTACAGTTGCTAATCCCATTCCTGTTAACTCTATAACACCTATACTTAATTTTATACCACTTAATCCTACCATAAATATAACTGATGTAAGTATTAAATTTCTTGATTTTGAAAAGTCTACTTTGGCTTCTATAAAAGTTCTAAGCCCTGATGTTGCAATAGTTCCAAATAATAATAAGCTCACACCACCTATTACTGGAGTTGGTATTGTACTTATTATAGCTGAAAGCTTACCTGAAAATCCTAATATCATTGAAAATATTCCAGCACCACATATTACATATACACTATATACTTTTGTTAGTGCCATAACACCTATATTTTCACCATAAGTAGTTGTTGGTACTGAACCAAACATACCAGAAATCATAGTTGATAATCCATCTCCTAAAAGTGATCTATGAAGTCCTGGATCTTTTGATAAATCTCTACCTACTATACTACTAGTAACTTTTAAATGTCCTATATGTTCAGCTATTACTACAAATGTAGCTGGAAGTATAGTTAATATAGCTGTAATATCAAACTTAGCTATTTTTATTTGTGGTACTGTAAAAAATGATGCACTTCCTATAGCCCCAAAATCAACAAGCCCCATAAAGCAAGCTGTTATATATCCAACAACAACTCCTATTAAAATAGGTATTACTTTTAAAAATCCTCTTAATAATACACTACTTAATATAACTGATATAAGAGTAACCATTGATACTATAACCCAAGTTTTATTAAGCTCTGGTGAATTTGATCCTCCCACAGGAAAACCTGCCATATCAGCTGCTGTAGTTGCAAGTTCTAACCCTATAATAGTAACTATTGCTCCCATTGCTGCAGGTGGGAATAATTTATTAATCCAGCCTGTCCCTGTATAACCTACAATAATTGCTACTATTGAAAACACAAGTCCTGAAGCTACAAATCCTCCTTGTACAGTTTGAAAGTTATATCCTTCACTAAACAATAAAAATGTTGGGGTTAAAAAAGCAAAACTAGATCCCAAATATGATGGTATACCTTTCTTTGTAATAAATGCATAAAGCAAAGTACCTATTCCGTTAAAAAATAACACTGTTGTTGGGTCAATATTAAATAAAATAGGAACCAAAACAGATGATCCAAACATTGCAAATAAATGTTGTATACTTAATGGAATTGCTCTCTTCATTGGTACTTTCTCATTAACATCTACCATTAATACTTCATTTTCTGATATCTTTTCCATATTCCATTCTCCTTCTTAGTTTCTCTGAACTAAATTTAAAGTATTTTTTATACAATATATCATCTTTTATACCAAAATACAACATTTTTCTCTTAATTTATTAATTCAGAATAAATAAGTTATCTTTACTAACATATACCTTAATATTTTAAAATAATTTTACAAATTATTAATAATATTGTTATATTATTTATTAAAATATAATATTATTAGCTTCAATAAAAAACCTAATTACATTCTCATTGCAAGATGAGCTATACCTAATATTCCAGCATTATTACCTACTTTTGCCCTTTCAAATTTAATATCCCTATAATTAGGCATTATAAACTTACAAATATTCTCTTTAATATATTCTACTATATATTCTTGTTCCATAATTCCTCCACCTAATACTATAAGTGATGGATTAAATATATGAACTAAATTTACTAAACCAAATATTATTTCAAGAATCCATTGATCAACTATGTTTTTAACTTTTTCATTCTCATTAATAAGATCAAAAATTAATCTACCATCTACTTCAGTTAACCCTAATTCTTTTTTTACTTTTTCAACTAATGCTGTAGTAGATGCATAAGCTTCATAACATCCATTAGCCCCACAAGTACATACTTTGCCATGTGCATGAGTAATTATATGTCCAAATTCACCAGCAGAACCGTAGCCCCCTCTGTATATTTCTCCTTTTTCTACAATAGCACCGCCAATTCCAGTACCATATGCAATACATAAAAAACTTTTATTATTTAAGCCAGCTCCATAATAAGCTTCACCTATAGCTGCTGCATTTACATCATTTTCTACAACAGTTGGTATATTAAATTTTTCTTCTATTCTTTTTTTTATTTCCATTCCTGTCCATCCTGGAATATTATCTGAAGCAAATATTATTTTACCTTTAACATGATCTACTTGCCCTGCTGTACTTATCCCTATTCTATCTATATTTTCATATTGACTAATAATATTAAAAACTCTATTTATTAATGCTTGTCCCCCTTCCTGTGCCATAGTGGGTACTTCACTTTTATCAATAATTTCTCCTTTTTCATTGATAATACCTATTTTTATAGCTGTTCCTCCAATATCTAAAGCTAAAATTCTCATTTTTAACACCTCATATATACTTAAATACCAAAACAATTTTATAAATATAAAATATAGGTATAGACTTATCTATACCTATACCTTTATTTAAAGAGTATATTTTTCTATTGCACTAATAATTTTTTCATAAAGTGCCCTTACTCTTGGCATTTCACATTCATCTACAGGCTCTAATGGAAGTCTTGTTGTACCTATGTCAATACCCCTTAATTTAATAATCTCTTTTGCAACACCATAAAGAGATGGAAATGAAAGAAGTTCCTCTATTATTTCATTAATTGTAAATTGTACCTCTTTCGCTTTTTCTATGTCATTATTTGAAAAATATTCTTCAGCTTTCAAGAAAAGTTCTGGCATCACTCCATAAGTTCCTCCTATTCCTGAATCTGCTCCCATAATTCTTCCTGATATATATTGCTCATCAGGTCCGTTGAAAACTATTAGTCTTTCTCCCCCAATAGCTTTAAACCTTTGAATGTCATAAGTACTCATACTACTATTTTTTACTCCTATAACACTTGGGCAAGATAACATTTTCTTCAATAAATTATTTGATAATGAATATCCTGTAGTTTGAGGTATATTATAAATTATAAATGGAAGGTTTGTACTATTAATTATATTTTTCCAATGTAATTCAATACTTCTTTCTGGAAGTCCATAATAAACATTAGGAACCGCTGATAAGGCATGAGCTCCTTTTTCTTCTGCATGTTTAGCAAGTTCAACACTATCTCTAGTTGCTGCTGCTCCTACATGAACAATAATAGTTAGTTCCTTTCCTACCTCATCTATTACTGCTTCAAGTAGCTTTTTTCTTTCATCTACAGTTAATAAGAATCCTTCTCCTGAACTTCCACCAACATATAAACCCTTTACTCCTTTATTAGCATAAAATCTTGCTAACTTTTTAGTAGCATCTATACTTATATTTCCATCCTCATTAAAACAAGTATAAAATGCTATAAATATTCCCTTAAAATCTTCTTTACAAAAATCCATATTTCTACACCTTCTTCTTTTTTTTATCTCTATCCTTTTACAGCTCCCATAGCTATACCTTGAGTGAAATATTTTTGGAATGCTATAAATATTATTATCATAGGCAATGATGCTAGAGTTGCACCAGCCATAATTGATCCATAATTTGTTGTAAACTCTGATTGTAATAAGGCAACTCCTAAAGGTAAAGTAACCATATCCTTACTTCTTATAAGTATAAGTTGCATAAAATAATCATTCCAAGAGCTTATAAACGTAAATATAGCAAGTGCACCAATACCTGGTTTTACAAGGGGAATTACTATGTTACAAAAAATTCTAATTTCTGAACATCCATCTATTTTTGCAGCTTCTAAAAGTTCTCCTGGAATTCCTTGTGAAAATTGTTTCATCAAAAATACTCCAAATGGCCAAGCCACAGCTGGAAGTATTAATGCTTTATAGGAGTTAATCCAATTTAATTTAGCTAGTATTGTAAATAAAGGTATTAAAACAGCTTGTTTAGGTAATGCCATAGCTATTATAAATAACCAAAATATTATTCTTCTTCCTGGGAATCTTTTTTTTGCTAATACATATCCTCCCATAGTTGATGTTAAACATACTAATAACATTGTACAAAAAGAAATGAAAAAACTATTAAATGTCCACTTTAATAATGGTGACTTAGCTAAATCTATGAAGTTTTGGAAAGTAGCAGGTTTTGGAAACCATTGAGGTGGTATTTGTATTGTAGCACTTTGATTCTTAAAAGCACCTGTTAATATCCAATAAAATGGGAAAAGAAATAAGATACTTAATATTATTATAATTGTCATAAAAATTATATCTTTAGGTGATATTTTTTTTAGCTTATTCATAGATTTTCAACTCCTTTCTTTTAATAATCAACTTCTTCTCCAAAGAACTTGTATTGTACTATTGAAATTATCATTATTATTATTGCAAGAATAACTCCCATTGCTGAAGCTAAACCATATTTATTTAATGTAAATGCTCTTTCATATACTAAATACATAATAGTTGATGTAGAATATGCAGGACCACCTGAAGTTAAAAGTTGTATTATTGCAAATGTTTGGAATGAATTTATTGTTGAGATTATTACAATGTATAATGTAGTTGGCATTAAAAGAGGCCATGTAATTTTTCTAAACATCTGCCAAGATGTTGCTCCATCAATTTGAGCTGCTTCTAAATAAGATGTTGGAATATTTCCAAGTGATGCTACATATAAAATTATAGGTTGTCCTATTGATAAAGTTACTAAAACTACTATAATACATATCAATGCATACTTTGGATCTCCAAGCCATGTTTGTGGTTCAGCTCCAAAAAGACCAGTTATATAATTTAATATTCCATAATTAGGATGTAATATCCATCCCCAAACTACAGTTATACTAACTATTGATGAAACTGCTGGAAGATAGAATATCCCTCTAAATAATGATCTTAAAAAGGGATTTTTCTTATAGATTACTAATGATATAAACAATGACAAAACAATTACTACTGGTACTGTTCCAAGTACTATAACTAAGGTGTTTACTAATGATTTTATAAATATTTCATCAGATAATAAACTTTTATAATTACTTAGCCCTATAAAATCAAAGTTTCTAAGAGAGTAATCAAAGAAACTTATATATATACCTTTAATCATTGGGTAAATGACAAAATAGCCGAAAATAACTAAAATTGGCGCTAGAAATAAGTAAGCAGAAATCCATTCTTTTAACGCTAATTTATTAACTTTTTTACGCTTTTTTACTAAATTAGCCTCTATCTTCTGAGTATTTTGCATAATAAAACCTCCACTATTATTTATAAAAAATTAAATATAGTATGGAGTGATTTATCACTCCATACGTAATCCTATACATTCACTACTTATTTAAAGTTTCATTTGCCTTTTGAACAAAATCATCTAACCCATCTTTTGCAGTTGTATTTCCAAGTAAAACATTTTGAAGAGTTGGGAACCAATAAGTTCTCATTTCTGTAAAGCCTGGAACTGCATTATAATATGTGCCTATATATTTAATCATATTTTCGGCATACTTAAATTCTTCATTATCATATAAGTCTGTAACTGAATTTCTTACTGATAATCCTCCAGTAGCTATTAAATTAATTTTAAATGTATCTGGATCATTAGCTATAAAGTCAACTAATTTTTTAGCTGCATCAATCTTATCTGGATCATTATTATCAAATATAGCCATACCACCTATAAAAGCTTCTAATTTTGGTTCTACAGATGTACTTGGAGTTGGGAATGGAACTAACACCTCTTCAAAATCTCCAGCTTTCTTTGTAGAATTAGTTTTCATTAACACTGTTGAATAGATTATAGTTGATGCTGATTTTCCTTGTAGATACATATCCATAGCATCATTACTTGTTAAAGCTTCTGAACCTTTTGCTATATATCCTTCTTTAACTCCATTAACAACCCATTCAAGAGCCTTTACAGCCTCTGGACTATTTAGTGTATATTCTGTTAAATCATCTGATATTGTTTCTCCACCATATATATTAGATATTAAGGCTCTTGTAGCTTGGTCTCCACCACTTGATTTACTGAATAATGTCATAGGTGCAACATCTGGAATCTTCTCTTGTATTGCTTTTAAAAGAGCTGTCATATCATCAATTGTCCATAATCTATCTGGATTATCTAATGGAAGCATATCTGCAATACCAGCTTCTTCTAACATAGTTTTGTTAAATGACATCATAAAAGGTGCTGTATTTATAGGATACATATAGTAATTATCATCTAATTTGCAGGAATCTAAAATCGTTGAATTTACATCATCTTTAAAAGAATCTGTAAACATATCATCTAATGGTGCTAATACTCCACTTCTTGCATATTCAATAATTCTTCCTGGATAATCATAAATTAAATCTGGTGCAGAGTTAGATGCTATAGCTGTATTTATTTTTTGTGGTCCACTATTAAAGTCAATCATCTCTACATTTACTTTTATATTGGGATATTTTTTATTAAAGTCATCAATAATTTGTTGCTCAAATTTTCCAGGAGTATTGTCAATTGTGTCATAATTAGGATAATTCCACCATGTTATTTCAACTACTTTATCAGAGCCTTCTGATTTCTCATTTTTTGTTACTTCACTTTTTCCACATCCAACAAAAGCACTTGAAAATATTAATGTAGCAAGGCTTAAAGCCACTAAATTTTTAACTTTTCTCATTATTCTTCCCCCTATACTTATAAAATTTATTCTATTGTTTTATAAACGTTTTCATTAAATAGAACTTTTGATATATTCTACAAATTTTTTGGTAATTAATTGTGGTCTAGTTATAGCTCCCCCCACAACAATTGCCCAAGCTCCTGCTTCTAAACATTTCATAGCATTTTCAGGACTATCTATATTTCCTTCAGCAATAATAGGAATTTTTATAGACTCCCTTAAACTTTTAATTAATTCAATATCAGGTTTGGATCTATCTAATGTATAATCAGTATATCCACTAAGTGTTGTTGACACCATATCAAATCCTATTTTTTCAGCTTTTATTCCCTCTTCTAAATCAGATATATCAGCTAAAAGTAATCCATCATAGACTTCTCTTATTTCTTTAAAAAATTCTTCAAGTGATTTTCCATCTGGTCTTTCCCTTCTTGTAGCATCTACAGCAATTATCTCTGGTTTTATAGGTAAAAGCTCTTTTACTTCATTAATTGTAGGTGTTATATACACATTGCTTGTACCATAAACCCTCTTATAAATTGATATCATTGGTAAATTAACATTGTTTTTAATTTCTTTGCAATCTTCTGGTGAATTAGCTCTTATCCCTATTGCCCCACCCTCTAATGCAGCCTTAGCCATTCGCATCATTATATACGAACTATGTAAAGGCTCATCTTCAAGAGCTTGACAAGATACAATTAATCCTCCCTTAATTGCTTTTAGTACTTTCTCTGAATTATACACCTTATCCCTCCATCTTTTTAAAAATTAAATAAATACTTATTCGAAAACATTTTATATACATACTGTACCATATCTTCCAAATATTGTCTATACTTATTTATACTGTCTATACAATATTTATTTATTAAATTAAAAAATTATATTTAAAATAAAATTAAAGTGTATTTCTATTTATATATTTAGAATTACACTTTTACTTTTTTGTTAATCATTATTATTATTATTAAATAACACCATATTAAAGGTATATCTTTCAGAGTGATAAATTGTCTTAGTAAATTCAATAGGAGCTCCATCAATATTATACATAAGTCTTTCAGATACTAACCCTACACCTTTAGGCTTTCCTAATAACATTTCAGCCTGCTTTTTATTAAGAGGCATTGCCTTTAAACTTTGCTTCATATAATTAAAATGCATATTATACTCTTCTTTCATTATCTTATATAAGGAACAATGAACCATATTATACTTTATAAGATCTGGAAAAAACTTTTCAGGTAGATAACAATATTCTATTGCTATTGGTTCATTATCAGCTAGTCTAAGTCTATTTAAAAAATATATTTCTTCATTATCTTCTAATTCAAGTTTCTCTTTTATTTCATCAGTATTCTTAATTTTTTCAAATTTTATTAATATACTTCCTGGAGTAAAACCTCTTTTCATCATATCTTGACTAAAACTTTCAATATCAAGTTTTTTTTCTATTACTTCTTTTGATACAAAAGCTCCTTTTCCACGAATCTTATAAAGAACGCCCTTATTTACAAGATTAGATATAGCTTGTCTTATTGTCATTCTACTTACTCCATATAATTCAGTAAGTTCTCTTTCTGTTGGTAATGCCTCTCCTGGCAAATATTCTTTATTTTTAATTTTTTCCTTTATTGACTCTTCTAATTGAATATAAATCGGGACTGTTGAATTCTTATCCATAAATTAGAATACCTCCTATTTTTTAGCATTATATAATTATTATATATAACTATCTATAAATTATCTATACAATTAATTATTTATATATACAGTTTTTAAAATTTCTGTAAGTGGTACATTTTCAATACCTTATCCTAAACATAAAAATAGAGAGAAGCTTATACTCTTATATAAGCTTCTCTCTATATTCTAATTTTTTATTAAATACTAATTTATCAGCTAAAAGAGCTAATATAATTCCTACACATATATAACCCACTCTTTCTATAGCTGTTGTAATAGTTCCATTAGTTAATGAAACAGAAGCAACTACTGACATAGTTACACATATAATTTTATCTCTGTAGTTAGTTGTGTATGTATCTAAATAACCACCTAACAATACTATCAAACCTCTTATAGCACTATCTTTAATAACTGTAAATAATAACATTATTATAATTATTCCTATAACAGTTCCTTGTAAACGCTGTTTTGATCTTATTCTACAATGTTCCGAATATAATTCTGTTAATGAAAATATTGTATATACTATCCAACGTCCTTGAGCTAAATTAAAGTAATCTACTAGGAACACTGCTATAGTAGTAAGTAATGCTATTCTAATTGCATAAGCACCTCTTACATGATGAATATTAAATTTATTAAACAGCTTTACATATTCATTTTCTGTTTTATCTTCATTAAAGGAATTACTTTCATTATCTATAGTATTTTCTATCTTGCTATCTTCAACTTTATTATTCTTACTACCTTTATAAATTATAAGTTGAACTAACATTATTAAAAGAGCACCTGTTGCTAATCCTACTAATCTTTTTGTAAAATCACTACCAGTTACAGGAGTATATAACATGAATAAATATTGTAAACCAAATGGTACAACCATTACTTTATTTAATTTAGAAGTTAAAGAATAACCAATTAACAATAAAATACTAAAATTTAGAATTAAACCTAAATACATATTATGAGTTGCTATATTAGAAAAAACTCCAGAAATTAAATTAATAAAAAGTAACTTTATTAAATTACTAGATAAATTTTTAGTTAAATCCTCTTGCATTAATACTAATATAGATATTATTATAGTAACTCCAACTAGACTATTATTTGATCCAAATATAAATTTAAATCCATTAACAAACAATAAAATTACTAAAAATATTATAGTATTAGATATAATCTTCTTTTTCATAAAACGCCCTCCTTCTTTCTTTCGTTTTTCTAATTATTATTTAATAAATTTCTAAATATTTAATCTTAAACAACGAACAATATTATCATAAAAAAATAATAAAGGCAAATATAAAATTATTGTTAAAAATAATAAAAACCTATTGTCTTTTTTTGATTTTTCTTTACATTAATACTAATATCTCCAGGAATTCTTCCTACAATATACAAAAACCTCAAGGCCCCTATAATGGCTACTTGAGGTTTTAATTTATCTATTCTAAACTAAAATCTTTAATAAAAAACTTTTAATCTAAGAAATCATTTGAAATCATACGATTCTTGAAGTAATATTTTTTATCATGTTCATTAACTTCACGAAGTACTTTACATGGATTTCCTACAGCAACTACATTAGAAGGAATATCCTTTGTTACAATACTTCCTGCCCCAATTACAACATTATCACCGATTGTAATTCCTGGCAAAATAATTGCTCCAGCTCCAATCCAACAATTCTTCCCTATAGTAATAGACGCATTATATTGATAACCTTCTTTTCTAAGCTCTGGCAATATGGGATGTCCTGCTGTAGCTACAGTTACATTTGGTCCAAACATAGTATAATCTCCTACATAAATATGTGTATCATCTACTAATGTAAGATTAAAATTTGCATAAATATTCTTTCCAAAATGAACATGCTTACCACCAAAATTTGCATGAAATGGCGGTTCAATATAGCATCCTTCACCAATTTCAGCAAACATTTCTTTTAACATAGCTTTTCGCTTTTCTAATTCTGTAGGACGTGTCATATTAAAATCATATAATCGATCCAAATAACCTAATTGCTCTTTCATTAATTCTTCATTTCCTGGCAAATACAATTCTGTATTATGCATTTTTTCTTTTATATCCATTTTCTCTCTCCCTAATATGTTTCTTTAAAAAATTTCTTTTTTATACTATTAATTTAACATTGTTTTTTCTATAAAGCTATAACATAAAGATATATTTTTCTTTTAAACTAAAATAAAATCTAATTTTTTGCATAAAAAGAGACTTAGAATTACTCCTAAGCCTCTATTATCTTTATACTCTATACTAATTTTTGTTCAAATATATTATCTAAATTAACCTTCTTAATTCTATCATTAATTTCATCCTTATCAGTACTATAAAGACCTAACTCTTGCATTCTCTTAAAATAGCTAGCTCCAGCAAAAGTATATCTATCCTTTCTACCTTCCCTAGTTTCAACTTTTTCATTAGCAAAAGAAATTAAATCACCTATTGCTATTGATGATGGTAAAATTAATAATGGCATTCCCATCATTAACCTTACAGCATTATGACCTGCTAAGCTACCTGTACATATAGCTTCAGTATGACCAACAAATAATCCCGCTTTTTCACCTGCGCATAAAAGATTATCTACTCCAATAACTTTCATATCATTAGTCCTTGGTGCCACAGATAAATATCTTATAGAGTTTCCCTTACTTCCTGCATAAGGATCAACATACTTAGCATATTCAAGTCCTGGAACCTTTCTAAGCTTTTCAAGTGGATAATAAGTTGTCATAAGCTTAGCATGACCAGTATCAAGTAAAACTATATTCTCCGCAAATTCCTTAAGTGCATATTGTTGACATACCTTTGTGCTAAGTTTACCATAGTTTACATCTTCCTCAGGAACCTTTAAAACAACAACACCTGTTTTGTCTAATTGCTCTCTGATTTCATTAGATAAACTTTCCTTGGCAAGCTTACAAGATCCTGAAAATGCTCCAAGTGCATCTCCATTTCTTTCACCTTGAATATCTGAAACTCCACACCTTGCACTTATACTTAACCTTGGTCCAAAAGCAGGACAACGCAAGATACACATAGAACATCCGTTACCATATCTTAAACAATTACCCATAGGTCCTGTTGAACCAGTTGTCTCAATAAACACATCACCTTTAACGTAAGTGTCATCACTTAATAAAATTCCCCTTATTTTATTATTTTCAACATCAACATCTTTAACACGACTCTCTAAATGAAGGTGTATTCCTAATGATTTCAAATGATCTCTTACTACACCTTCAATAATATTAACATCATAAAGAGTTGCATGTTTATGACCAGGGAATTCTATATTAGCATGCCTTGCACATTTATCTGTTATTTCAATTAAGTCTCCTCCACCTAAAGCTATAAGTTCTTCTGATGCAGTATAACGTCCATTATTTCTCATTATACCGCCAACATTACCAAGCCCAAGTAAAAGGTCAGTCTTTTCATAGATATGGACATCTGCTCCAGCTTTCTTTGCTGTTATTGCAGCTGCACAGCCTGACCATCCTCCACCAACAACTACTACCTTCATATTAATCTCCTCCCCTCAAAAATACCTCTTGGACTAGCTTGTACTTTACAAAATCTCTTTACTCTATGCCCTGAGAATCTAGCTGTACAACTTCCACATACACCTTCTCCACAGCACATCTTAAAATTATTACAACATGATAAATCTATATCTTTTCTATCCAAAGAATCTAAAAAATCAATAACACTATAAGTTAATATATCTGCTCCAGCTATATGGATTAAAGATATATTATTATATTTAACAATAGATTTTATAGCAACCTTTCCCTCAGGTGATAACTCTCCTTTTTCTATTAAATTCATCTCCTGAGGTACTATATTTAATTTATCTAACCACTCCGAAACATATATTTCCTTAAAGGGTTGCTTATCTAATATAAGTGTTACTGTATTACCATTTTCGACCAATCTCTCAATTACCGGCATCATAGGGGCCATACCAATACCTCTGGCAATAACTAAAGCCTCATTATTTTTTTGTTTTCTTATGTTTTTTAATCCAAATACTCCGTTCCAATAAGGTCCTCTTATTGTTATATTTCCTCCAGACTCAATATTTAATAATTGCTTAGTCTTAATTCCTCTTATTTCTATCATGATAGAAATTATATCTTTTTCAATATCTGACTCTAAAATTGAAATAGGAACATCAAAATATACATTTTCTTCGCTTCTGATAAAAATGAAGCTACCAGGTCTTGCTAAATCTATTACAAGCTTATGTGGCGCTTCAAATTTAATTAATAATACATCATCTGGATATAATATCTTTTCACATACTCTACAAGTATACATTTTTCTTTGCTCTTTTGCCTTGTTTCCATTATCATGAAGTTCTTGATATATACATACTCCCTTCCAATTTAAACAATCGCAAAAATGACTTCCTTGCAATTGTGAACATAAAATACATTCACCACTCTCAGCTAAATGACATGGGCAAAATTCTGTCCCTGCATCTATACAATCAATTGTCTCCTTAAACATTTAGACTCCTAAAGTAATACTATACACTATATAGATTATTTCAAAAATTTCTTTTTGTTACTATAAGTCGTCTAATATATAAAATATTCTACTATTTTTTAATCAATAAATTTATTATATATTTAATAAACAATTATTCAGCTATTGAATATAATATATACATATAAAAAGTCACAACATATATAAAATAGTTTCCTATCTTATATATGTTGTGACTAAAATATATTTTTAATCTTCAGCTAATTTTCCGCTAACTACTCTTTCTTTGCTTTTCCAGAATAATATCGCTGATATTATTACTAATAAACAGAATCCTGCATATACCCAGAATAACTGATTACCCATACTACCAAATAAAATTATTAATGATCCTATTATAGCTAATATTGGATTTATTTTAGAATTCCAAATTCCTTTTATTTCACCATTTCTACCTAGTTGGAATACCTTAACGTATAAAATAATATATAAAGTATAACTCATTGTAATTGATATTTCTGATATATCTGAATTTGGAAGAATTCCAAATTTAGTTGTTATATAATGAACACCAAACCATACTAAAGATACTAAAAATGCAACTAAAGCAGAATTTACAGGCA
Organism: Clostridium cuniculi; assembly: GCF_004353185.1. Taxonomy (GTDB): domain Bacteria; phylum Bacillota; class Clostridia; order Clostridiales; family Clostridiaceae; genus Clostridium; species Clostridium cuniculi. The sequence goes on from NZ_SMUS01000033.1 coordinate 26,263, forward strand.
TTAATACTTTTTCATTTACTTTAGAAACAACCTCTGAATTAGGGAACATATTTCTTTTTGCTAAAGAATGTGGTAATCTTATCATTCCTAAAGTTAATCCATTAATTGTTCCCATTATAGATATTATTACAAACACTAATACTATTTTAGCTCCCCATGGCCCTAATAAACTATTAGCTGCTAAATCAACATGGGCATCACCAAGAGCCATAATTGTTTCTGGTCCTATGTAAATACTTATTCCAACAAAATATAATACATACATAGCTAAAATAAATATTGGTGCTATTATTAAAGCTTTTGGTAAATTTCTTTTTGAATCTTTTATTTCATGTCCTATAGATGTAGCAACTACCCATCCATCAAATGAAAAGGCAATTGGTGCTATAGCTGAAATCCATCCAACTGATTTCATTGATGTTACATGACTTAATGAAATGTTACTTACATCACCAAAAATTAACCCTGCAATTGCAATTAAAACTAATGGTACTAATTTTATGATAGTAGAAGCATTTTGAAATAATCCACCTAACTTTGCAGATAAGGTATTTATTATAAATAAGAATGCCATAATAGCAAATCCTATTAACATTTGTATCTCTAAGGTACCTTCTACCCCAAATAACATACATATATATATTCCTGCTACCCAAGAAACAACTGCTATTAAAGTAGGAAAATATAAAAATGTTTGGAACCATCCAAATGCACATGCTAATGATTTATTATAATTTTCTTCAGCATATGCTATTACTCCTCCTGATTGTGAGCTTCTAGATGCAAGTTGTGATATTGTTAAACTTCCAAATATTATTGCAATAGCCGCTATGCAAAATACTAATACTCCTAAAGCAATACTTCCCCCAGTAGCGACTAATATATTATCGCTTTTAAAGAATATCCCAGATCCTATAACTATACCAACTATCATAGTTATGGCTGTAAACAATCCATATTCGTTTTTCTTCATGTTTTTCCCCCCATTGTTCTTTCATAACTTTTCTTAAGAATAAATTTTTCACCTTTTATTTTCTATGAAAATAAAGGCGAATTCTTCTATTATTTTCTAGGTTTCTATAAATATATCATGAATTCGTTATTTAGTAAATATTGCATTGTATTTTTTTTATTTTGTTAATTTTATTTTAACATTTTTAACAAATTATTGAAATATTACTTAAAAATCTCCTCTCCCATTTGAACAAAACTTTGTAAGGCCATAAAGAATTTTATATCACATCTTTCACCACTATTTAGTATTTTTATAGCATCTTCTTTAGATAATAACATTGTTTCTATATCCTCATCTTCTTCTAAATTTTCGTCAGATATTTTCCCAGAACATGTACAATAAACTAAAGAAACTGATTCATCTGTCATTCCTGGTGATAAATATAATTTTTGTCCCATTTTATTTTCTATAACTTCTTCTAAATCTAATCCTGTTTCTTCCTTTAACTCTCTTTTTACTGTTGATATAATATCATCATTATTATCTATTAAACCCGCTGGTAATTCATAAACATAATTGTTTAAAGGAATTCTAAATTGTCTTATTGCAACTAATTTCTTTTCTTCCTTATGATAAGCTAATATAACAACTGCATCAACTTTATCCTCCTTCCCATTAAAGAATTGATCCTCTAATACTTCTTTACTTTTTCTAGTAGCAATAGTCCAAGTCTTTTTATTTCCACCTTTATTAATATAATTAGCATTATAAAGACTTAAAAATTTAGTTTGTGCTAATGCCTCTATATTTTGTACTTTATTTTTCATTTTAACATTCTCCTCCACTTTATCCTATAGCTATATTTTTTATATAATATTATTTAAAACTACTTTATCATTATAACTTATATATTTATATTTTATAATATAAATTTATACAATAAAAGAAAAAAGCACTAATAATTAGTGCTTCCTTTATTAACTATTTCTTCAAACTCATTTTCTGTTATGTCCTTATCACAAATCAATGCCTTTTTTAATAACTCTTCTCCCTGATTATTTAAGGCTACTTTTCCAATTATATCTCCAGAATTTTTATTTATTGTGTTGAAAACTTCTACTTCTATAGCGCCTTCACCTTTAAATCCATATTCAAAATCACAATCTTCAATAACACTTCCTAAGCTAATAAATTCTGATGATTTTGTAATATCCTTTATATTGTCATTCTTAAAACAATAGTTATCTGCAACATATTTATATATCTTTTCTGTAACATTCCATCTATCACTACAATTTAAGACAACTATAATTATATTTCTTCCTTCATGTTTCACTGAAGATACTAAGCATTTTCCTGCTTGACCTGTATATCCTGTTTTAACTCCATTTGCTTCTGGAATTTTGTATAAAATCTTGTTTATATTATTATAATCTCTTGTAAAATTTGAAGTATCTCTAGTTATGCTTTTTGTTCCACAAATTTGACAAAACAAATCACTTTCCATAGCTTTTGTAGTTAAAAGAGCTAAATCATATGCACATGTATAATGTTTAGGACTATCTAATCCATGAGGACTTTCAAAGTGTGAATTTATTAATCCTAAGCTAATAGCATAATCATTCATTATCTTAGAAAAACCTTCAATACTTCCTCCTATATCTTCAGCAATTGCTATAGCTGCATCATTACCTGATTTATACATCAATCCGTATAGCAACTCTCTTAATCTTATTTTTTCTCCTGCTACATATCCTACTTTTGACCCTCTAATAGATGCTGCATTTTTACTTATAGTAACTTCTCTATCTAAGTCTCCATGAGTTATTGCAACTAAAGCTGTAAGGATTTTTGTTGTGCTGGCCATTGGTACTATTTCGTCAGCATTTTGTTCAAATAAAACTTGCTTTGTTTTGCTATCTAACGCTATTGCGTTTCTTGCTGAGACTCTAATACTATTTAGTATATTGTTCATATCTACATCATCTATTTCATCATCTTCAAGTATCGCTATTTCATTATCATCTTCATCGTCAAAACATTGAGCATATACACAATTATTTAATAATTGAGAAATTATTAAAAATAAACTCAAAGTTATTCCTATAATTTTAAATTTCATCATTAGTATCACTCCTATTTTCTCCTTACACATGTAGTATTTTCATTTATAAAAATTTTAAACCTAAATAATAAATTTTTATGATTTATATTTTATTTTTGTGGCAATACTATAAAAAGCTAGGGGAGGTTAATTATGCTTTTTTTTATAATTATTGTTGTTTTAATATTAATTCTATTTATACCTATCCCTTTAAAGTTTAAGCTTCATTATTCTAAAGATAGGTATTACGTAAAATTTTATAATATTAATATAATATCTAATGATGGTGGTATACTAAAAAAAATTTTAGATAAAAAAGAAAAAAGAGAGAAAACTATAAAAGAACCAAAAACAAATAATTCGAAACCTAAAGATAATATAGATGTTGATTCTAAGGAAAAAAAATTAAATTTAAAACAACTTATAAAAACTCTTTATGTTGATCTAAAAAGAAATAAATTCAAACCATCAATAAAGTTTTCTACTGATACTATTTACTCTCTAGGAGATGCAAGCAGAACTGCTATATGTTTGGGTTTATTTTATAATATTAACCCAATTTTACTTTATATTTTTTCTATATTATTTAAAGTCAAATTATTAAAGAATGATTTTAAGCCAATATTTAAAGATGAAATACTATTTGAGTTTACAATAAGTAGTATAATTACCTTTAATTTAGCTCAAATTATTTATATATTCTTTATTATTTATAAATCTATTCGTAAAAATAGGAGGTGACTCCCTAAATATAGGGATTATTATGACTGATAAACATGAATTAGAAAACTTAATGAGAAGCACTATGGAAAACTTACGTGATATGATAGATGTTAATACTGTAATTGGAGATGTTGTAGAAACTAGCGATGGTACTTCAATCGTTCCAATTTCTAAAGTTTCTTTTGGTTTTGCATCTGGAGGAAGTGAGTTTGGTAATCATACTTCATTAAGAAGAGAAGATGAAAAATATCCTTTTGGTGGTGGATCTGGTGCTGGAGTTAGTGTTAAACCAATTGCTTTTTTAATTGTTAAGGATGGAATGGTAAGATTACAACCTGTTGATTATGATAACAGTGTTGATAGACTAGTTGATTCTATCCCACAAGTTCTTGAGATGGTAAAGGGATTCTTTACTGATAAAAAAGTCGATAACATCGATAATAACGATATATTATAAAAAAATATAGCTACTGAAAATTATTCAGTAGCTATATTTTTTATACTTCTTTATCTGATGCGACTTCTGCATCATTTATATAATTTTCATTATTTTCATCTTTTATTTCATCATTAACATCTTCAGAATTCATCTCTTTAAGAGCTTGATTTAAAACATCCATAGAACTTTTAGCCTCTTCATCACTATATAAATCAAGCGATGGCAACTCTTTTAATGTTTCTAATCCAAATTGTCTTAAAAATTCATCTGTAGTTCCATAAAGTATAGGTCTACCTGGAACTTCTAATCTTCCTATATCCTTTATCAGTCCCTTTTCAACAAGCTTTTGAATAGCTGATTCTGACTTAACACCTCTTATTTCATCTATATCAATACGTGTGATTGGTTGCTTATATGCTATAATTGCTAAACTTTCTATAGATGCTTGTGAAAGTGAATGTCTTTTATTCTTCTTTAATAACTTTTGAATATAATCTGAATTTTCACTTTTAGTAACTAGTTGATAAGCTCCATTTATGCTTATTAACCTAATTCCTCTACTTTCTTCTTCATATTCACTCATCATTTCTTTGATTATTTCTTCAACAACCTTATCTTTAATCTCTAAATTATTACTTAAATCCCTTAATGATAAAGGTTCCCCACTTACAAATAGCATTGATTCTATAGCTGATTTTATATTGGCTTTTCTAGATAGCTCTTTAAATTCATACTGCTTAACATCAATGTTACTCACTATCTCTCCTCCTCTTGATAAGTATATTTCCGAAACTCTCATCTTGATAAACGTTAATAGTTCTTATTTTTATAAGCTCAAGCAGTGCTAAAAATGTAACTACAGTTTCAAGTTTACAAGAGCTTTCTTTCATTAAGTCTTCGAATTCAATTACTTTATTGCAATTAACTCTCTCTAAGAGCTCGTTCATTTTATCTTCAACTTTATACTTATCTACGTATATTTTCTTTTGTACTACATTAAATTTATTTTGCTTTTCTCTATAATTTTCTAATATTTTATTATAAATATTATACAAATCTAATAATGTTATATTCTTAAATATGTCAACATTATTAACTGGTTCACTTTTAACTTCCTCAATTATTTCTGGCTTCTTACTATAAACATCGCCTTGATTTATATATCGCTCTTTAAAGAATTCAGATACTGATTTTATCTTCTTATACTCAATTAATTTTTCCATTAATCTCTTTTCAATATCTTCTTCATTTTCTTCCTCTTCTACTTTTATCTTAGGAAGAAGATTTTTTGATTTTATCTCTATTAATGTAGCTGCAACAACAATAAATTCTGATGTTATCTCAAGATCCATAACTTTTCTTGTATTAAGATACTCTAAATATTGATTTGTAACTTTATATATTTCTACATTATATATATCCATCTTATTCTTCTTTATAAGATGTAATAATAAATCAAAAGGTCCTTCAAAATCTGCCACTTTAATCTTTGGCAATTCCATTAATTCATCCCGCCTTTGTGTTTTTATTATGCTACTTTTAAGGGTTTCATAACTTATATAATAACAATTTTCTTTTAAAAGAACAAGCCTTAAAGATGCTCATGAAAATATATATCTTTAGGCTCATCTTGTAGTGTGTAATCCTCTACTAAAACGTAAAAATCATTATCAAAACATATCTTACCATAAATATTAATCCATTGCCCTTCTTCTAAATTAGATTCTATACCCTTTACTTTTATTTGTAGCTTTTCCTTATCAGCTTGACAACATTTTATCATTTGTCTAGTTATAATCTTAAAATCTGAACTATTTTCATCTTTATCAATATATCCTAAAAATAATATATTTTTTCCTTCATATTCATCTCTATGTTCTTCAATTTTATTTAATATATCATAATTTTCACTATTTATAATTATTGCATCAGTATGATTTTTAAGTAATAAATTCTCATTTATATCTTCATTTCCTTTTAACAATGGGAAAAGGTATAATAATATTACTCCAATACATAATGTAAATGTTAAAGGAATAAATTTATTTGTAGTTTCTACTCTCCTTTTTATTGTAAAAATTCTTCCAAATTGAAATACAGTAAAAACACTTAATATTATTATGCTCAAATAGAAATAAATAATCATATCACTACTTACAAAGTTAGTTATATTTCCACTTCTTATTAAAAATACTATAGATAAGTCTAATAATATTAATATAATAAACCATATTAACTCATCAATATTAAATTTCTTCATACACACCTCTTATATTAGTTAAAAACAAAAACTTAATCATCCAAATTTTTTAAATTATACTACTGCTAGACATATTCCAAATACAACTATGCAAATTATTAAAAGTAATTGTAATACAAACCTCTTTTTAAAAAAAACAAAAGATAATATTAAATTCTTTAAATCCATCATTGGTCCTAATATCAAAAATGCTATCACTCCTGCCACTCCAAAATTGTCCATAAATCCTTTTGCAACAAAGGCATCTGCTTCTGAACATAAAGATAATAAAAATCCTAATATCATCATTATTCCTATTCCAACTATCTTTCCTGATGTCATATTATTAATTAAACTGTCTTGAAGAAATACTACAAAAATACTTGAAAGAAGTGCACCAAAAATGAAATAAACACTAATATTTAAAAACTCATTAGAGGCATTTAAAACTAAATTTTTGATTTTTCCTTTTAATGAAATATAATAATTATTACTAAAAGTACAACAATCACAGTAAAGAGCAACCTCTTCACTTTTTAAAACTTCTGTATTTTTCTTTTTATCATAAATGAATCCAACAATCATTCCAACTATTAAAGCTCCTATTACTCCACCTATAGTTCTATATATAACAATATTAATATCATTAGGAAATGCATAATATGTAGACATAATTACAACAGGATTAACTATAGGAACTGATAACATAAATGTTATTCCAACTCCTATTGGTAATCCTTTTTTTATTAAACTTCTTGTAATTGGAACTATTGCACATTCACATACAGGAAAAAGTATTCCTGATATAGCTGCTATAAAATATGCTATGATACTATTTTTAGGAATTATTTTTTTTATTACTTCATCTGATACGTAAATTTGAATTAAAGCTGATAATACTGCTCCTATTAGTAGAAACGGTAATGCTTCAACAATAATCCCTAGGTAACTCCACATCCATGATTCAAATTTACTTATACTCACTTTCTCACCCGCTATCTTACTTTCTCATATACTCTATTAATTTTACCCTCATATTTCTTACTAACTTTTCTTCTAATAACTTACTATTTTCTAATGCTAAATTAAAACCATTATTGCTTTCTGCTTTTATTATTTGTGCCTTATGATTCAAACTCTCCAATAGTTTAATACCTTTTTCCAACTCTAAACTTTTTTCTATATTATAATTATTAATTACAATTACATCACTATTTTGTATAAATGGTAATAATATTTCTCCCATATTCATAACATAAAATTCAATGTTTCTTCCATCACAAACAAAATAAATAGTAGAAAGCTTTATCAGTTTCCCTGTTTCATTATCAAATACACACTTGTACAAATTCTCTAATGTATCAGTTCCGTTATATTCTATAATTATTCTATGGGGTTTATATTTTTTTACTATTTCATAAATTTCATTGTTAAGTCCTAAACTATCCCCCATAAAACTAATATGTTTTACACTTTGTCCATTTTCATTAAACTCATTTATTTGAGTCTTTCCACTTTCACAAGTAACAACAACTATTTTTTCTTTATCTGCAATAGTTTTATTTATTAACGAATTAATAAAGGCTGACTTACCAGCCCCTAAAAATCCAGTAACTACATCTATGCCAACCTTCATATCTCTACCTTCTTAACTAATTAAAATTTAAACTTTTACTTATAAGAAAAACTTCTTAATTTTCTCTTTATTTAAGTTAGTTCCTATAAATGAAATAACAGTTTCTCCTCTATACGCTATCTTTTGCATATTTATTTCAGATAAGGTGTAATCAAATTGTTCTTTACCATTTTTAGTATTAACAATCCCCTTTGCTCTAATTATTTCACCAAATTCAAAACTATTTTTTATAAAATTAAACTTACTTAGTAATTCTTCTCTAGATACATCTCTGTCTATTTTTAAAGCAAAGCTTTCAAATAAATTGTCTTCACTTTTTTCTTTTTTAATATTTCCAATATTAAGATTGCTCTTTCTAAAATTAACTTTTTCTTTTACATTAACTTTATCCTTAGACAGAAATACCTTTGGAATTAACTCCTCTGATTTTGTATTATCCCATTGTCTTCCCATTATTATTGCCCTAGAATTTAATTTATTGATTTCAATTTCTAATCTTCTCACTTCTTCATTACTAATATTTTGAGTTCTACTTAAAATTATAATATCTGCATTTTTTATTTGGTTAAGAAAAAAATTCTTAAAGTTAGTTAAGTACAAATCAAATTTTTCTGCATCTACTACAGTTATAGCTTTCTCTACTTCTGCTATACCCTTTAATTCTTTTTCAGTAAATACTTTTTTTATGTCACTTAATTTTGCAACTCCTGTTGGTTCAACTAATAATCTGTCTACATTGCAATTCTCCACAACATCTAATATTGATTCTTTGAAATCTCCAGTAACTTGACAACAAATACATCCTGCATTTATCTCTTTTACTAAAGTATTTGTTCTTTTTAAAACTGCACTATCAATACTTACTTCACCAAATTCATTTTCAATGATGGCAATTTTCTCTTTATAATATCCTTCTTCTATAAGCTTTTTAATTAATTGTGTTTTCCCAGCTCCAAGAAACCCTGAAAAAATCTCTACTTTAACACTCATAACTTATTACTTTCCCTTATTATTGTTCTCAAAAAATTCTATGATTTATATTTAATATTTATGCAAGTTTTATTTCCTAAGGAATGTTGAATATTAGATCTATTTTATACATATAATAATATTGTAAACGTATCACTCTCCTGTGAACGTTATACAATAAAAAGGAGCTGCTATTTAGCAACTCCTTTTTAATTTTATTTCATTATTCTTATTTGTGTAAAGCATCTAAAACTAATTGAGCTGTAGAAACATTGGTTGCAAGTGGTATTGCATATACATCACATAATCTTAGTAATGCATTAACATCTGGTTCATGTGGTTGTGATGTTAATGGATCTCTTAAGAATATAACTAAATCTAACTTTTGTTCTGAAACTAATGCTCCTATTTGTTGATCCCCACCAAGTGGACCACTTTTTAATCTATGAATCTCTAAATTAGTGTTTTCCATTATTCTTAAACCAGTAGTTCCTGTTGCATAAAGTTCTAATTTAGATAACCTTTCTTCATTTGCTTTTGCAAAATTAACCATTTCATCTTTTTTCTTATCATGTGCAATTAATGCTACTCTCATTTGTACTCTCTCCCTCTTCTATTAAACTTTATATAAATTTTAATTTATAAACTAATTATTTTTTTGAAACATATATATTATCTTTTATATAAAATCTCCATAAGAAATCTTTTGCCTCTTCAGCATAATCTATTCCTATTCTCTTACTTTCAACAATTTCAAAAGTTTCATTATTATCATCAGTAATATATACAGCTCCCTTTTCATAAAGCTTCACTGCATTTAAATCCTTATTTAGTAAATACGCTAAACATAACTTTGATGGACCATTGGTTAAATTTTTTGATTGAGCTTTTGTAAGTTTATCATATTTCTTATTATACCTAATATTTGAAATATAATCTAGTTCATTAATTGGTTCAATAGCTCGAATTAAAACAGCTTCAGCCACATCCTTTTTATTAGTAACAACATTAAAGCAATGATATAATCCATATATAAAATAAATATATGAAACCCCTGCATCTTCATATAATATTTCTGTACGCTTAGTTCTACGCCCATTATATGCATGGCAAGCTTTATCTATTGCTCCTATATAAGCTTCTGTTTCAACTATCTTTCCTTTTAAAACTTTCCCATCAACTTCTCTAACTAGTACTTTCCCAAGTAAATCTTGTGCAACATCTAGAGCACTTCTATTATAAAACTCTTTACTTATAATCATTTGTATCTCCTAAATTTAAATAAAGCTATATTATAATTAATAGTATTTCTTATAATAGCTATTAAAATACTTCTTTATTTAACCTTTGCACCACATTCACCACAGAATTTTGAATCACTTGCAATTGTTGCACCGCATTCACTACAGAATTTATTTTTCTTTTCTGTATTTTCAATAGTTATAACCTTTGTTCCGCAATTACTACAGAATTTTGCTCCTTCACTTAAGCTTTCACCACAATTTTTACAAGTATTCTTATTATTATTTACTGATGGACTTGATGTCATATTTTTCTTCATTTCATTCATCATTTGCATTCCCATTTGCATTCCCATACCAGCTTGAGCCATACTAGCCATACTGCTATTAGGATTTTTCTCCATAGCTTCAGTCATAGCTACATTTTGATAATGACCTATATTACCAACCATTCCATAAGCAGCATTTTTATTAATCATATTTTGTACTGAATCAGGATAGCTAAAGTTTTCAATATTTAATGTTGTTACAGTTAGACCTATCTTAATCATTTCCATATCTAAATCTGTTTTTATACCTTTTGCTATTTCAAAGGAGTTTGCTTGTAAATTAAACATATCCTTTCCTTCTTTAACAATCCACTTCATTAAAAGCTGATCAACTACAGCTAAAGCTCTTTGTTTTACATCATCTACAGTAAATTGACTTTTGATTCCTGCAATTTTATCAATTAAAACCATATGGTCACTTATTTTAACATTAAATGAACCAAAAGCTCTTATTGGAATTCCTCCTGGCATTCCTGGAGCTTGAATATTAATTGGACTTTTAGTACCCCACTTTACTAAAAACTCTTTAGTATTTATAAATAAAACCTCAGCCTTAAGCCCTGATTTAAAACCAAACTTAAATCCCTTTAATGTTGATAAAAATGGAATTATTTCTGTTTCAATTTCGTAATTACCCTCTTCAGTAAAAACACCTTCAACCTTTCCATTATGCATAAATATAGCATCTTGACCTGGTCTTATAATTAATCTACTATTCTTCTTTATTTCGTTATTTTTCCATTTCCAAAAAATAACGTCATTTCTAGTTTCATTCCATTCAATTACATCTAAAAACTGGTTACTAAATAAACCCATTACTCTTCCTCCTGCTATTTTGATAGCACTGTTTTATTATTTGTTTTCTTTTAATTTAGCTAATTCATCTTCAATTGCACTACTATTAGCACTCTTTAATGCCGCTAACTCATCTTCTACTGAAGAATTGTTAGTATTATATTTATTCATTAAATCATCTATGCTATCTGTTGGTTTTGAATTTAATTCAGCCATTGCATTAGCTTCATCTAACATTCTATTAGCCTTTTCTTCCATTCTACTAAAGGAATCTATACTTGAAGCAGAATTATTAATTGAAGAACCCATTTTATTTATTCTTTCTTGCATTTTTGCTGTTGCCATTTTTGCTTTAATAGTACTTCTTCTTTCATTAAGCTCTTCTATTTGCATATTTAACTTATTATACATTTGCTTCATCTTTTCGGAGTTAGCTTTTGCTGCTTCATATTTAGTATTAAGTGCTGTTAATTTTTCTGTTAATGATGCCTTTTTAGATAAAAATTGTCTTGCATCATCATCATTTCCTGCCTCTACAGCTCTTTTTGCATAATCTAACATCTTGTTTACATCACTTTGACATTCATCAACTTCTCTTTTTGCTCTAGTTTCTTCTGCCATAATAGATGCAGTTTCTGCTTTAACCTTATTTAAATCATCATTTAAATTCCTCATTAATTGATCTATCATTTTCACCGGATCTTCCGCCTTATCTAATAAAGCATTAATGTTAGATGACATTATGTCAGTAAATCTTTTTAATATTGACATATATACTCCTCCTAAATTCATTACCATTATTTATACAAATATATTTTATCATTATTTAATTCAAAACGAAATCCATTATTTTTTATTATATATAATTTTTAACTGTATATTAATAGAAAAAATGAGCTATTTTTTTATAGCTCTTATAATATTGCCCCATATAATTTATCTTCTTTTGTATATACTGTAACAGTAAATGTTCCTAATGGTCTAAAGTTTCCATTAGTAGCTGATAAATATCCTCTAAACTCTAATGTTACTTGATCCTCCAATTTTTCTTGTAAAATCACTTTATCTATTTTAAAGTAAATAGGATCATCTGTACCTACTGCAAATTGCTCTCCTAAAAATTGTACATTTTCCATAATTCTTTCTTTTTCTTCCCCTGAAATGAGTTCAACGTCATCACTTGTACTATCCCACTCACTTACAATAAAATCATATACACCTTGATTTTTAGCTAAATATTCTGTTAATAAATTTAATCCAAAATCTACTTCTTTATATTCACCTTCAACATATGGAATATCTCCATAATCATGATATATTAAATCTCCATCATTTAGCATATTTATATCTTTACTAGATTTATATATTTTTCCAAGTGCAGTAAATTGTGTATATACTTTAGGCTCTTCTACTACACTTTCAACTTCTACAACTTCATTATTTGTATTATCATTGCTATTTACATTATTGTTATTATTACTTGAACAACCAGTTAATAATCCTAACATAATAATGACGCATATTATTTTTTTATTCAAAATACTCACCTTCCCCCTTCCATTTTAATATAAAAAAAGAGATTAATCCATTATATAAATGTTTTAATCTCTTTAAATATGTTAATTTTCTTTAAACACCTTTTTTAAATAAATTTTTCATATTATCCTTTAAGTTATCTATGAATCCACCCTTTTCAACATCTCTATCACAGTATAGCTCAACTTCTCCAACCTTTTGATCATCTAGATATACTTCACATTTTCCTATAACTTCACCTTCTGTGTAGCTATCTTTCATTTCATCTAATACTATTTTGTTTATTGGTTCTCCATCGCTACCTTTTAAAGTGACAATGATTAAATCATCCTTTGCTTTTGCTATAAAGAATCTATCATTACTCTTTCCTAAATAAACAGTTTCTACATCATCATCTTTGTTAAATAATTTCTTTCCTTCATATTTAGAGAATCCATAGTTCATAAGCATACTTGCATCACGGTTTCTAACTTTGTATGTTGGAGCTCCCATTATTACTGCAAGCATTCTAACATTATTCCTAACTGCTGTAGCACTTATACAATATTTAGCTTCTTGTGTAAATCCAGTTTTTAATCCATCACATCCATCAAAGAAACGAACTAATTTATTATGATTTACTAGCTCTATTGGACTTTTTCTTCCTTCAGATATAGTTTCCATATATGTACCACTATATTTTAATATTGTAGGATGTTTTAGTAACTCTAATGACATTATAGAAATATCTCTTGCAGTTGTTACATGTCCTTCCTCTGGCAAGCCATTACAATTTTTAAATGTTGTATTTGTCATACCTAATTCTTTAGCACGTTCATTCATAGCCTTTACAAACTCATCTGTTGAACCGCTTAAAAATTCTGCCATAGCAACAGCAGCATCATTTCCTGATGCAATAGCTATACCTTTTAGTATTTCTTCTACTGTTCTAACTTCACCAACATCAAGAAGCATAGTGCTTCCACCCATTTTCTTTGCATTTTCACTACAAATAATCTTGTCATCCAAACTTATTTTTCCACTATCTACAGCTTCCATTGCAAGTAACATTGTCATTATCTTTGTAACAGATGCTGGTGCAAATTTTTCGTCTGGATTCTTTTCATACAATACTGCTCCACTTATAGGCTCAATAAGTAATGCAGATTTTGCATCTACATTCATTCCTTCCTCTAAACATGCAGTATAAACATCATTTGGATATTCTTCCTCTGAAGTTTCCTTAACTGCAGCAATTGGAATAACTGTATTTAAACATAATAAACATAAAAGAATAATAGAGATTTTGTTAAATATTTTCTTTTTCATTTGTTCTCCTCCTTTTAAGCTTATTATTTCCTAAAAAAATAAAAATATGATAAAAAGAATTTAACATTCTTTTTATCATATTTTATAAACATTACATTATTATAAAACTTATTTAGATTACCGGAATCCCCTCCAATAATTCTAACTTCAGCATAAAATCATTTAATAAAACTATCTTACTATATCATATATTAATGGTATATTTAAATCATAGCTATCTTCAATAACTATATTTTCTAAGATGCTTTTTCTAGCCTTTTCAATTTTATCCTCATTATTTGAATGTATGTATGCTAGAACATCTCCTTTATTAACCTTTTCGCCTCTTTTCTTATTTAAAACAATTCCTACAGCTAAATCAATTTCACTTTCTTTAGTTGCACGACCTGCTCCTAATTCCATTGCTATAAGACCAAATGCTTCCGCATGAATTTTTGTTATATAACCATCTACAGGTGAAGTAACTTTCTCTACATATTTTGCTTGAGGGAATTTGCTATAATCATCAATTGGGCTAATATCCCCACCTTGTGCCTTAACAAAGTCCTTAAGCTTTTCTAGACCTTTTCCATTTTCTATATTTTCCATAAGCATTTTTCTTGCTTCTTCTTCACTTTCTGCCATCTTAGCACAAAGTAACATATTTGAACCAATTGTTAATGTTAACTCTAAAAGATCTTTAGGCCCATTGCCTTTTAATAATTCTATAGCTTCTATAACTTCTAAGCTATTTCCAATAGCATATCCTAAAGGTTGATCCATATCAGATATAACTCCAATAGTTTCTCTTCCTAAATGTTTTCCTATATCAACCATTTCTTGTGCTAGTTCTTTAGCTGTTTCTGGTGTTTTCATAAATGCACCATCACCAACTTTAACATCTAAAACTATTGCATCTGCACCTGAAGCTAATTTCTTACTCATTATACTTGATGCAATTAATGACATATTATCAACTGTTGCAGTAACATCTCTTAATGCATATAATTTTTTATCTGCAGGAACTAAGTTTCCACTTTGTCCCATTATAGCAATATTTATTTTATTTACATTTTCCATAAACTGTTCTTCTGTTAGTTCAACTGAAAATCCTTTAAATGTTTCTAGCTTATCAATAGTTCCTCCAGTATGACCAAGTCCTCTTCCTGACATTTTTGCAACTGGAATTCCAAATGATGCTACTAAAGGAGTTAAACAAATTGAAGTTTTATCTCCAACTCCACCTGTAGAGTGCTTATCTACCTTTACACCTTTTATATTACTTAAATCTATTTTATCTCCAGACTCAACCATAGCATTAGTTAAATCTGCTGTTTCTCTCTTATTCATCTTATTGAAGAAAATTGCCATAAGCATTGCTGATGCTTGATAATCTGGGATTTCCCCTTTAGTAAATCCATCAACAAAAAAGTTTATTTCTTCTGTTGTTAATTCTTCACCTTTTCTTTTCTTCATAATTAAATCATACATTCTCATAAGTCTTTCCTCCTCTAGCTACTTTACTATATCATCCAAGAAACTTTTACCTACTAATTCATTTTGTACATTAAAGAAATCTAATATAGTTTTTCCTATATCCGCAAATGTTTCTCTTGTTCCAATGTTAACACCTGCTTTAACATTTTTACCATATACAAGAACTGGTATGTGTTCTCTTGAGTGATCTGTACTGCTAGTAGTTGGGTCGCAGCCGTGGTCTGCTGTAATTATAAGGATATCTTCTTCGCCCATTTTACTATAGATTTCTTGTAATCTATTATCAAAATCTTCAAGTGCTTTTCCATATCCAGCTGGATCATTTCTATGTCCATACAACATATCAAAGTCAACTAAATTTGTAAAGATAAGCCCTTCTTTTACAGTGTCCATATATTCTAAAGTCTTATCTACACCATCCATATTGCTCTTTGTATGAACTGCACTTGTAATACCCTTTTTATTATAAATATCTTCTATTTTACCAACAGCTGCAACTTCATAGTTTGCATCCTTTAAATATTCAAGCATAGTTTTATTAAATGGATCTAATGCATAATCCCTTCTGTTAGAAGTTCTTTTAAAGTTTGGAGCTTCACCAATGAAAGGTCTTGCAATAACTCTTCCTACTGCCCACTTATCAACAAGCATATTTCTCGCTATTTCACACATTTCATATAGCTTTTCAACTGGAATAACATCCTCATGTGCAGCAATTTGGAATACGCTATCTGCAGAAGTATATATAATAGGATATCCAGTTTTTACATGTTCTTCTCCTAGATCTTCAATTATTTGAGTTCCTGAAGCTACTATATTACCTAATATCCCTTCAACATTTGCTCTTTTCTTAAATTCATTTATTATATCATCAGAAAATCCTTGTGGATAAGTATTTAAAGGTTCTTCAAGTATAACTCCACTTATCTCCCAATGTCCTGTTACTGTATCTTTTCCTTTAGATGCTTCTTCACATCTACCAAATGCTCCTATTGCATTATCACATTTTTTAGGACCATTTACACCTTCTATATTACCTATTCCTAATTTCTCTAATTCATTTATTTCAAGACCGTTGCATGTTTTATATACATTGTCTAATGTATGACTTCCTTCATCACCATAACTTTTGGCATCTTTTAATTCTCCAACTCCAACACTATCTAATACTATTAATATAGCTCTTTTCATATTGTTTTCTCCTTTCGTATACAAAGCCCCTTTTCAAAGCCCTTAAGCTCTTGGATGGGAGTTCTTATAAACTAAGTTTATTTTATCATTATTTATTATCTCATAGTAAGTATCCATATAAGTTAATACTTGATTTCCTAAAAGCTTTTGAACTGCTCTTACATTTGCTCCATTTTGTAATAAATGTACAGCAAAAGAATGTCTAAAGGTATTTAAATTAACATCTTTATTTATTCCAGCTTTATGAGAATACTCTTTTACTATTCTCCAAACACCTTGCCTAGTTAATTGATTACCATTTAAATTTACAAATAAATTTGGTACTCCAGCTGAAGCAATTATATCTCTTATAGATAAATATTCCTTTAATGCAGCTTCTGCACTTCTACCTATTGGTATAAGTCTTTCATAATTTTTATTATCATGACATCTAACATAGAGTAAATCAAGGTTTACATCCTCTACTGATAGATTTATTATTTCAGAAACTTTCATACCAGTTGCATACATTAACTCTAATAAAGCATTGTCTCTTATGCCCTTATTACAATCTTTATCAACTATCTTAATTATCTTATCTACTTCTTCAACAGTTAATATTTCTGGAAGTTTTTTAGATTGGTCCGTACTCTTATAATATATCTTTGGTATATCTCTAATTATTTTTTGATCCTTTAAATAATTATAAAAACTTCTTAAACTAATAACAATTCTACTTATAGACCTTTCAGATTTTCCTTCTTCTAAAAGATGATCTATATAATTTTTAACTGTTACATTATCAGTTTCATCTAAATATATATCTTTACTATTTAGATATTTAATATACAAATTAACATCCGTTACATAAGCATAAACAGTATTATCACTTTTATGACTTTCAAGTAATGACTCCCTATATTCATTTACTATTTCTTTCATAATTCTCCCCATTCCCACCTTATTTATTATTATTCGACACTTGCTTTTAATTTCCTTTTATAATTATCTATTTATTAAACAACTTTATAAACATTTGTTACTACGAATTTAATGATATTTGGACAAATATATGCTTCAATAAAAGTACCGATAATAAATACACATGCAAATACCCCTATCTTTAAAATTAGTTCTCTCTCTACTATTGTATTTACTTTACCTTTATTAAAGAACCTTTCTTTAAGTTTTGTTGAAGAAAATTCAATTCCAACTATACTTAATGCAATAAAACAAGGAATATAAATAATATTCTGTGGTATTGTGGAGGCTAAAGCGAGCCATAATCCTTTTCCTTCAAAAGTTGAAATCAAAAAACTGAAAGTATATCCTAATGTAAACCCTTTAACAAGATCTACAAGTAAAATTATTGGCGTACCAAATATAGTAAATGATAATGCTATTATTATTGTTATAAGTATCAAATTTTTCTTAAGAACATTTAATAATAAAACCTTACTATTAACTGGTTCCTTAACAATACTTTCTGTAAATGTAGAAAAATAGCTTGTAAGATCACTAGCATCATTTGCATTCATATACTTTACTATATATGTACCTAAGGCTATTCCTACACAGAAAAATATAAAAACCATTAAATAAAAAAATTTATTTTCCTTTTTATTTAAATTTAATTTACCTATTATATTCATCGAAAACACCTCCATATTGTTATATCTTAATAATATGATGGTATTTTCAACTATATTCATAAGTGAATATATGTAAATTATAATTTTATATAATTTTTTTTATTTTTTGGATTTTTTCTTTTATTTCATTTAAATCTAAACCATAATTTTCTTCTAATATTTTTATAACTTTTTCAATATCTTCAATTTCATTTAACTTTTTTTCTTTTTTAACCTGCCCCCTTCCTAATCTATCACTTACAAACATTAAAATCATATCATTTAAATCTACTTCCTTTACTAATTCATTTGTTTTAGCAAAGGGTAAGTTTTTAATTATATAAAGATGATGCATATGATATTTTACTAAGTTCAAAACTTTTTTCTTTTCTTCATCTTTATAATCATAATATGTTAATAGCTTATCTGCTATTTTTTCTCCTTCAGTATCATGATTATATGATATTAATCTACCTTGTTTATTCTTTTTAGTTGTTGTACCTTTTCCTAAATCATGTAATAAAGCACCTAACATAAAACTTGCTTTATCATTTGTAAAATCTTTTATTTTAGATGCAGTGTCTACTACTTGCTTTAAATGATTCCATACATTACCTTCAGGATGGTATTGCTTATTTTGCTCTATTTTCTCTAGATTTATCAATACTTCTAAAGGAGTATTTTTTAGTGAATCTTTTATTTCTTCTAAGTAAATTGATGGTTTATCGCAAATAAGTAAATTTTCTTGTATTTCTTTTAATTTATTTACCTCCATGATTTTCTCCTTTTTAATATTTTTTCATATCTTCTTTTTATAATTAGTTTTCCTACATTATCGTATTTTAAAACAAATTATTTTTTATAATATTTTATTATTTTATTGTAATAATATATTTAATTTTAGGGCAATTTAAATATATTATTTATTTGAGGTGTAGTTATTTTGGAAGAATTATTTAATAAATATTTACCTATACTTATTCATTTATTTGAACTGATGGGAATTTTAATATTAACATTAGGAGTTTTCACAGCCTTTTATCACTATATTCAAAAAAGATTTTTTAAAAAGGATGTCAATATTAAATATGAATTTGCAGATGTTATGATTACAACTTTAGATTTTAAGTTAGCTGCAGAAATATTAAAAACTGTTACTATAAAAAGTATGGATGAACTTGTAATATTAGCCTCTGTATTTATTATAAGAATAATTATGACATTTG
>NZ_SMUS01000034.1 GCF_004353185.1 Clostridium cuniculi
ATATAATCCATTGACAAATAAAATATCATTATTTAAGGCTTTATAACTCTATAAAATAGGTTCATTAATAAGATTTCCAGAAACATATCTTGAAATAATGTTATTAGAATTTCCTATATATAAAAATTTTTGTAATCTTTCTTCTATAGAAAGATTATTTTCAATAAGTAAATCACTATCATCTATAACTAAAGCATCAAACTCATAATCCTCTTCAAAGCTACCAACTTTACCAAAGAATTTTCCTCCACCCTTAGTTGCTAAATAAAATAATTCTGCTGTTGTAAGTTTTTCTTCAACCTTATTACTATTAAGCCATTTTAAATTTGATACTTGAGCTGAAGAGGTTATAACTTCTGGTATTGATAAAGTATGTCCACCCGATATATCTGAAGCTAATCCAACATTAACTTTTCTTTCAATTAATCTTCTAATTGGAGCTATTCCACTAGATAAATTTAAATTAGATGTTGGACAATGAGCTATAAATACCTTTTTATCTCTTAATAAATCTATTTCCTCTTCATTTACTAATACACAGTGAGCCATTATAGTCTTATTTTCTTTTAATAAATTTGCTTTATCATACACTTCAGTATAATTTCTGCATTCAGGATGTAGCTTTTTGACTAATTCTATTTCACCTGAATTTTCACAAAGGTGAGATTGTACTGGTATATCATATTTAC
The DNA here is from genome assembly GCF_004353185.1 of Clostridium cuniculi. Lineage (GTDB taxonomy): Bacteria > Bacillota > Clostridia > Clostridiales > Clostridiaceae > Clostridium > Clostridium cuniculi. Next base: position 690 of record NZ_SMUS01000034.1, read on the forward strand.
CTGCTATTTCTCCTAAACTTTTTAGTAATTCAAAACTACAGGTTGGAACAAATCGTGGAGTTATTATTGGTTTTACTAATTTATACTTATCTTTATACTCTTTTATTAACTCTATAGTTTCTGAAATTGATTTATTAGTATCCTCTATTAATATATCTGGAGATTCTCTGTCCATATTAACTTTTCCAATATATGCTCCTAATCCAGATTTATTAAATAAATCTAAAAGTAACTTTGTACTTTCTTTATGAATTGTATTAAATATACAACATCTAGTTGTACCAACACTCCATATCTTTTTTATTAACTTTTTATATACATCCTCAGCATATTGTAAGTTTTCATACTTTGCTTCTTCAGGAAATGTATATTTATTTAGCCATGGCATTAATTCCTTATCTAAGCCTAATCCCATATTAGGGAATTGTGGAGCATGTAAATGTAAATCAATAAATCCAGGAATAATTAATTTATCTCCATAGTCCTTTATACCAATATTCTTATACTTTAATGGTAAGTCATTATAAACGCCTTTAACTTTTTCATTTTCTACTACTATTATTCCATTACTTACAACCTCATATTTTCCAAATATTTTTGTATATATTATATTTCCTTTTATTCCATAAACGTTTTTCACTTTAAATCTCCCCTTAGTCAATATTTAATTATCTTTTCTGCAAAGATTTTTTAGTTGCCTTAAATATTTTTTGATATCCTGTACATCTACATAAATGACCTGATAACTCTCTTTTAATCTCTTCATCTGTATACTCTTTTCCACTATTAACTAATGCTGTTGTTGTTAAAACGAGTCCAGGTGTACAAAATCCACATTGAATAGCACCTTCATCTATATAAGCTTGTTGAACGTTACTTAATTTCCCATCTTTAGCTACACCTTCAATAGTTAATATCCTCTTTTTATCTGCCCATATAGCAAGATAAATACATGAATCTACTGGCACACCATCTATAAGGACTGTGCAAGCTCCACATTCCCCTACGGAGCATCCTCTTTTTACTCCAGTTAAAAAAAGTCTATTTCTCAATACATCTAGAAGAGACTCTCTAATATCAACTTCTATGTTATATTCAGTATCATTTACTATAATATTAATCTTTTTCATAATAGGATCATTCATCTTACTTTACCTCACTTTTTATCAAATCATCATTTAATATTCTTTTGATTAAAGTACTTATCAGATGTAATCTATAATCCCTAGAACCTCTCCATGAATTTCTAGGATTAGAATCCATTTTTGCTAATTCAGCAACTTTATTAATAACTTCATTAGTTACACCTTTCCCTATAGCAAAATTTTCAGCATTTTTACAGCGTATAGGTGTTGGAGATGCTACTCCTAAAGAAATTCTTAAATCTTTAAAGCTATTATCTTCTATCTCATATAAAAGAGCTACTCCTAACATTGATATATCAAGTGCTTTTCTATTAGCAAACTTAATATATCTACCCCTCTTATTTTTATAATTTTCTTCCTTTATTAAAATTTCAGTTAATATTTCATTTCTTTGAATTTTAACTTTACCTGGTCCATCATAAAATTCTGTAATTTTAACTATACGTTCATTATTCAAACTCTTAAGCTTAAGTTCTGCATTAAGTGAAAATAAAGCTGGTGCACTATCTGCTGATACTGCTCCATTACATATATTTCCCCCTATGGTTGCCATATTTCTTATCTGAGGACCTCCCATTGATACAGCCGCTTCACTTAATATAGGAATATTATTATTAATTACTTCACTTCTAAAAATATCAGAAAATGTTACATTTGCTCCTATTGAAATTGTATTATCCTCTAAAACCTTAATATCTCTTAATGTATCTAAATTCTTTATACTTAAAAGTTCTGCATCATTAAATTTACCATGATGTAATTTTATTAATACATCAGTACCTCCACTTATTATCTTTAATTTAGTATTACTATCTAATACTTTTAGTGCTTCATCTAAAGATTTTGGCTCCTTTATTTCCTTTATATCAAACATATAGACATCCCCCTTAAATTAATCCAACTTCTTTGAATTTTTCAAAAACACTTTGTGGATTCATAGGTATTTTATTAAATGCTACTCCAGTTGCATCTAATACCGCATTTCTTATTGCTGGAGCAGGAGAAATAGTAGGATTTTCTCCTAAAGATTTCTGTCCAAAGCTACCTGCTGGGTCTGCCTCTTCTACAAAATCTACACCAATAGTAGGAGTATCTAATATTGTTTGAAGCTTATAATCTAATAAATTATTATTTAATGGTTTGCCTGATTTCTTATCAAATAACAATTGCTCTGATAATGCATAACCAAGTCCCATACTTACTCCTCCATGAACTTGTCCTTCTGCAAGCTTATGATTTAATATTTTTCCTGAGTCATGGATATTGTATATTTCTAAAACCTCAATTTTCCCTGTTTCAATATCAACTTCAACCTCTGCAAAAGTTACCCCATATGCAACTGCATTAATCCTTACATTTTCTGAAGTATCACTTGTTATTGGTTTTGCATTTATCCTATCATAATAAGAATATAATGCTATATCTCCTAATGGACATAGTACATCTCCTAATTTTTTCTCAATTATATTTCCATCTTCAATATCTAATTCCTCAATATTTAAACCATATTTTTTACTTGCAATAGAAAGAACCTTTTCCTTTACTTCTTGTGCTGCTTTTTTAACTGCTGCTCCTGTAACAAAGCTCTGTCTTGAAGCATATGCACCTGTATCAAATGGAGTAATATCAGTATCTTGAGTTGTAATAATATGAACATCCTCTATACTTATTCCTAAAACTTCTGCTACCATTTGAGAAAATACAGTATCACTACCTTGTCCTATTTCTGTTGCACCTACTTGCAATTGAACAGAACCATCTTGATTCATTACAATTCTTGCACCAGCCAATTCTAAAGATACAGGGTGAGTACCTGAGAAATAACTAAAACAAGCCATTCCTAGACCTATTCTTTTATTTGATGATTGTTCTTTATATATTTTCTTTTTTTCATCCCATCTTATTAATTCTTTTCCTTTTTCAATACATTTATCTAATTCAAAAGATCTTACTTTGATTTCATTTAAAGGATCAATATGGCCAAGTGATATAAAATTATCTTTTCTAAATTTTATTGGATCAATATTTAACTTTCTTGCTATATCATCAATATGGGATTCTAAAGCAAAACAGACTTGTGGTATTCCATAACCTCTCATAGCACCTGAAGTTGGTAAATTTGTATACACAGTTTTTGGTTCAACCCTTATAGATTTAAAATCATATAGTGGTCTAAACTTACTTGCTGCACTCATAGCAATGGAATGTCCATGAGAAGCATAGGCACCATTATTGACCATATTTTTCATATAAATTCCTAATAATTTACCTTCTCTTGAAACTGCACTTTTAATATTAAACTTCATAGCATGTCTAGTTCTTGTATCAATAAAGACTTCTTCTCTGCTTAATGAAAATCTAACTGGTCTTCCATTAACCGCTAATGTCATGGCTGCTGTTAATGGTTCTATTATCACATCTTGTTTATTTCCAAAACCACCGCCAATATATGGCTTAATAACTCTAATACGCCCCCATGGTATATTTAATGCTTGCCCTACTATTCTTCTAACTATATGAGGTATTTGAGTTGATGTAACTATAACTATTCTATTATCACTATCAACATAAGCATATGCTGTTTGATTTTCTAACTGACAATGTTGAACTATACTAGTTTCATATTCATCTTCAAATATAAAATCTGCATTTTTTAATTCACTTTCAATATCTCCTATATCTATAACAGAAGAGGCAATTATATTATTTTTTCTATCTTCATGAATTTTAGGAGAATCATCTTTAATCGCTTCTTCTGCATCAAATACAGAAGGTAAAATTTCATAATCGACTTTTATTAACTTTAATGCTTTTTCAGCTATTATTTCATCTTTAGCTACTACCGCTGCAATTGCATCCCCAACTAGTCTTGCTTTATCAGTCAATATTAATCTATCCTCTACATCCCTATGACTAGGATCTAATGAATAGGGATGTCCTGCTGTTGCAAATTTTATCTTTGGTAAATCCTTAGGTGTAATTACCGCATATACACCTTCTAAATTTGATGCTTCCTGTATATCTATATTTTTAATATAAGCATGTGCATAAGGACTTCTAAGAACTTTACCTACAAGCATATCTCTTTCTATAAAATCATCTGTATATTTAGCTTTTCCTGTTACCTTTGCAACAGCATCAACCCTATTAACATCATTACCTAAAATTTTATAAGACATTAACTCACCTCTCGCCTCTATATTTTATCCTCACAATCACTGTAAACAATATCAATATACGTTACTTCAATTATAATATAATTAAGATGTTTGGTAAATAATGTATAATAATATTTTTATAGTTTATAAAATTGGTCTTCTTATAAAAAGACCTTCTGACTTAAACATATCCATAACAAATCTTAAATCTATACAACCAAAGTCCATAATCTTTATACACCATGAGTTTACTTCTAGCCCAATTTTTAATTCATTAAATATAATATCCATTCTTTTTTCAGGTACAGATAAATTATAAATAACATCATCTATAAATCTATTTAAATCATTATTATATGGTTCAAAAGATAAACTATCTCCAACTTCATGCACTAATTTAAAAATATGACTATCATAAAGATATAATTTACTCATTGCCAAAACAAACTTATTTAAAACGTTATAACTATTGTTTTTTAAGATAATATTTTTAAAGTCACTATATTTTTCTATATTAGATACTTTTCTAGGTAGTATATCAATTACATAAATATCTCTATACTCTTTTTGTTTATAAGTATCATTTATTAATTTTTGAAATAATACCTCAATAGCTTTAGTTTCTTTTCCATTATTTTCACTCATAAAAATCACCCCTAATATTTTAACCTTTATTATATGTATATTATTAAAAGACTAAAATAATATTTATAACATTATTTTAGTCTTTTTTATTGTTTTATATTATGCTTATCTATTTTTTATAAAAAAAATGAAAGTATTTCTTATTTACCTAATTTGGTACCTAAAAAAATACTTTCACTTATCTTATTTTATTTATATTGCTCTTTTAATAACTCTATTTCCTTTTTATATCCATCTAATTCATTAGGAGTTTCTAAGAAAAATGGTAAATGTTTAAGCTTTGGATGATTAATTATTCTGCTTATTCCTTCAAGTCCTAAAGTTCCTTCACCAATTTTTTCATGTCTATCTTTATGACTCTTAAAAGGATTTTTACTATCATTTAAATGTATAGCCTTTAATCTATCTAATCCTATTATTCTATCAAACTCTTCTAAAACATTATCTAAATCATTTACTATATCATATCCAGCATCATATACATGGCATGTATCTAAACATACACCTAAATGATCCTTTAACTCTACTCTTTCAATAATTTGTGCTATTTCTTCAAAACTTCTTCCTATTTCTGTACCTTTTCCAGCCATTGTTTCAAGTAAAACAGTAGTTGTTTGTTCAGGTTTTAATACTGTATTTAACATTTCTACAATATAATCTATCCCAACATCAACGCCTTGTTTAACGTGGCTACCTGGATGAAAATTATATAAGTTATTAGGTAGGTACTCCATTCTAACTAAGTCATCTGCCATCATTTCAGTAGCAAACTTTCTTGTATTTTCATCTGCAGAACATCCATTTAAAGTATATGGAGCATGCGCCAATATTTTTGCAAAATTATTTTCTTTCATTATTTCTAAAAGTCCATTAATATCTTTTTCATCTATATCTTTAGCTTTTCCACCTCTAGGATTACGAGTAAAAAATTGAAAAGTATTAGCTCCAATAGATAAAGCTTCCTTTCCCATATTCTTAAATCCTTTTGTAGTAGATAGGTGACATCCTATGTTTAACATTTGTAAACCTCCAATATTATATATTTACACTAAATGAAATTTTAAATCTTTAATTTAGTAAATTTACATCCACAAATACATATTAGTAGCGTGTTTCCGTAATCTAAATATACTACAATATCGGAATACTATCAATAGATAATAATTATTATTAAATAATTCATTCCTCATTTATTTCTTCATTTAATATTGTAATCATAAAATCTTCTATTGAATTATATCCATAATCATAAGCTAAATTACTTAACATATATTTTTCATCTTCATCTATCTCTAATAATATTTCAGTTTTATATTGATCATATATTTTTTCTTTTATTCTTTTTTCAATTTTATTTTTTTCTTTAAGATCAGAATAAAATCCATAAATTATTATAGAACTATAAAAAACAATAAATAACTTATGTAATATACTAACACTTATAAAATCCATATTTCTTATTCCTCATAGTTTTCAATCCAAGGCTTATATATACATATCTGTTTTATATATTCAGTTATACTTTTATTATCTTCTATAGCTTTATCTCTAATCTTTCTTTCATCATTTCTTGATAATCTTAAAATTATAGTCTCTGTCTTATTCCCCATAAATCTCCACCCCTTTAATGAGATTCTAATTTTATAATTTAATATAATATATTTTATTATGTATACTAATAAAATATTACAGAAATAATTTGATGGATTATATCATAGTAAATAATGATATAATCCATCAAGTTGTTATGTATGTGCATCTTTTTTATCTTTAATAACGAATAACAATTCTATTAAGCTTTTATGATAAGGTATAAAGGTTTCTTCATTGATCATCCTTAATATTTCTTCCTTTGAAGCCCATTTAACAGCTTTAACTTCCTGATATTGCAAGCATAAATTTGATATTTCTATATCTTTTTGAATTAAGTAAATATCATCAAATCCCTCTTGGAAGTTTATTGTAAGAGCTAGTCTTATTCCATCTAGCGATAACTTGTATCCAATTTCTTCATAAACTTCACGCTCTGCCGCTAACTGACTTGTATCTCCTGAAATAGCACTACCCCCAACAGTAAGATCCCACATATTTGGCCAACTACTTTTGAAAGGTTGTCTTTGTTGAATTAGCATTTCTCCTTGAGAATTGAAAATACATACATGAACTACTAGCCTATAAAAACCTTTAGTACTTTCTTCACCTTTCACCATTTTTTCATCAGTTTTAATTCTATCTTTCGTATATAAATCCCAAATCTCCATAATATATCTCCTTATAATTTTATATTTCAATATATATTTACACGAACCTCCTTCGCTTATTATACCATATAATGAAAATAATGTAATTATATTTAATTGTTACCATATTTAATTATTAGTTGTAAATTGCAACAAGAGCAACATATTTAATTAACATGTTGCTCTTGATATTTTAAATTTTTAATTATAGTAATCTTATTTTCTTTAGAAGTTCATAATACTGTTTTTCATATTCTAATTTTTTATTATCATTATATTCAATTGAAATTAGTGAAATCACTTCTGAAATCCTATTTTGTAATATTCCTACTTATTAAATTTCCTATTCTTCCTTGTAACAAACAATAGGCGTTCCTGGTTCTATATTTTCATATATTTTTTTAGCCAAATATTCAGGTGCATTTACACATCCATGACTTCCATCACTCTTATAAATAGCTCCTCCAAAAGATCCTCTCCAACTTGCATCATGTATACCAATATTACAGTTAAATGGCATCCAATACTTAACATTTGAACTATATCCAGCACCTTTTAATGTTGCATCCTTCTGTTTATAATTTAATATATAAGTACCTTGTGGTGTTGCATTTCCCCTACTTACATTTCCTGTTACAACATCTCCCTGTACAATTAGTTCTCCATTTTTATAAAACCATAAATATTGATTAGTCAAATTTATCTCTACATAAGTGTTACCAATATCATTTTCTCTAGTTCCCCATGCTTTTTGTATATATAGTGGTTCCTTTTTTATAGTTTCACCATTTTTTATATTATTAATTAATTCATCAAACTCTTTACTTTTATCAATTTTCCAACCATAATTTCCACCTACTACCTCTACAGTTTTTCCAGTAGTAGTTTTAAAACTACGTGTCTTTCCATATGTATCATATTTGACACTTAAGTCATTTAAATATTCTTTAATCTTCTTTTCATTAAATACAACATTCATAAACTGATCTACTTCTAACCACTCATTAATAATACTTCCATCTAAAATTTCTATTTCATCATCAAAATTATAATACACTCTAGTAGATACAAATGTATTTAATTGTTTTTGAGCTTCTATAACTTTTTCACTTGTTGATGTAAAATCTGGATTTTCATAAGCATTTATTTCTTCTAAATCAATAGTTTCTCTTCCTATTAAAACAGAGTTTAATATATAAGCATGTAAGTAATCTTTATTAACTTTATTTCCATATACTTCGTTAATTATCTCATATTCTGTACCATTATAATGAAAACAGGCATCTAAAGGTTCAATAATATTCTCTTTAGCAAAACATAATAATTTATTAAATTCCTCATCAAGTAAACTTTTTTCATATGTATAAACATTATTTATATTATATATATTTTGGGTAAATAAAAACTTAGGCCATAAAAATCCATTTTGTTTTTTCTTTAACTCACCTATTTTATTACTCCCTTTATATTTAAAATTAATTTTATCGCCTTCAATATATTCTACTACATCATTTCTCTCCCTAATTTCCAAAACATAATTATAGGATTCATTTAGTAATTCAGTATCAGCCTCTTCTACTGTTTTAAAAGATACATTTACACCATTTATATATGTACCTATAAAAAAATGCTTATTAAAATAAATTGAAATTAGAAAATATATTATTAATAAAGAAAAAATAGTAGTAATCATAATAAAGCTTATACTACTTTTTTTATTTTTACCCAAAATAACCATTCCCCCTAATAGTATTTCTTAAAATGCTTATACACTCTATTATTATGTAATTATTTTATGTTTTAAGACAAATAAAAAAAAAAATAATAATGAAGTAGCTTTACTCTTTCATTATTATTTCAAATTAATTTGTTACATCAATGGAGCAATTAATTTTAACAGACCTCCACCAATTTTATAAAAAATATTTAATTTATTATAATCCTCTATAGTTACCAATTTACATGAAGATAATGTATTTTGAAAATCACTTTCTACATCATTTACAGTATTAGTTTTATAAAAGAATGTAGAACATTCAAAGCGAAGATATAAACTTATATCTTTACTGCCTTTATTTGTTAAATTAAATTATCATTTTTTAATAACTTAAATAATGTTGGATTAAAATTAAATGTTTCAATTAAATTATTAACTTCTTTAAGAGACTTTTCCCTTTTTTCCTTTGAAACATTTGATTTCGAAGCTCTAATTAGAATATTTTTTGGAGAATGTGAAATATCTATAAACTCCAATAATTGAGTCTTATATCCTGCACATTCTAATAAGTTTGCTCTTACACTATCAGTCATTAAAGCAGCTATTCTTTCTTGAACTATACCATATTTAGTTAATATTGATAATTCATATGCTTTCATTTGAGCATTAAATTCATGTTGACAACATGGTACTGAGAAAATCATTTTACTATTCCATTTAACAGCATTATATAATGCATAATCTGTTGCTGTATCACAAGCATGTAATGTTATTACCATATCAACCTTATTATTATACTTAAATCCATTAATATCACCTAATTCAAAGTGAAGATTATCATATTTATATCTTTGTGCTATTTCATTACATTTTTTAATTACATCTTCCTTTAAATCTAAGCCAATCATCTTCACATTTATATTTTTTATTTTTACAAAATAGTAATATAAAACAAATGTTAAATATGATTTACCACATCCAAAATCTAATATAGTTAACTCTTTATAATCATTTTTTTTAATTTCATCATCGATTATTTCAATAAATCTATTTATCTGCTTATATTTATCATATTTAGAATTAATAACCTTACCTTCTTTAGTAAATACACCCAAATCTATAAGTGGTTCAATAATCATACCTTCTTTTAAGATATAATTTTTTTCTTTATTATGTCCTTTTTTAGCAACTTTAGAATTATCACTTTTCTTTTTTCCTAAAAATACTTTTCCCTTTTTTGATATTTTCATATCATATGTACAATTATCTGACCATGCTGAAAGTTGCTTATATGATCCATTTAAACATTCATATACTCTTTCTTTAATAATTTCTATATTTACATTTTCATGAAAAACTTGCTTATCTGTAAATTTCTCTATTTGATAAAAACTCCCTTTGTTTGTTTCCTTTAAATTAACTGCTATCTTATTGTATTTAACTTCCTTATTAAGCTTATTACTTATAACAATCTTTATTATGTCATCCTTAAATATTTCATCTAATGCTTTTTTTAACTCTTCCATTTACATCCACCTTGTTTATGTATAATATAATATCATTTTAATTTATATAATATCATTTTTTCCTTATTAATTGTATATTTAAAATTGAATTTTTTATTGTTTTTTTAATTATCATAATAATAAATGGCTAGTATATAATATACACTAGCCATTTATTATTCTAATAATTTTCTTTTATATTTTGAGCTTTTTTACCTTTTCTATGCTCACATCCACAATTATTAGCTTTCTTTTCTTTTTCTTGTTGGCTTGAACAGCAACAGTTATGCTTTTCACTCATAGTATTATTCCTCCTATAAGAAAATACATTATAATGATTATTTCACATTACAAAGTTATTTTACTCATCTATAGATATATAATGCTATGTAATTGCAGTACTAATTAGTATTATTATGTAATATAACCTTTATACTATAAAAAATCCCACTGCAATTATTAAATATACTGCAACTAATTGAGCTCCTTCTAACCAATTTGACTGTCCATCACTAGCTACTTTATTAGCTATTAAAACTGAAACTATAAGAGCTATAAGCTCAAATTGATTAAATATTATGCTCATTGGAGTAAACATTAAGCTTAAAAATAAAAGAATTGGAGCTACAAATAATATTATTTGTAAACTTGATCCTATTGCAATTTCAATTGCAACATCCATTTTATTTTTCATTGCCATAGTAATTGCCGTAGTGTGTTCTGCTGCATTTCCTATTATAGGAATTAATATAATACCAACAAAAGCTTCACTTAATCCTAAATTACTTGTTATTCCTTCTACTCCATCAACCAAAAATTCACTTTCTATTGCAATAAAAATAGTAGCTGCTATTAGTATAATTATAGCTTTTTTTAATGACCACTTTGCTTTTCCATCTTCTTCATAATTAACTGCATATAACTCCTTATGAGTAAAAAATGAAAATACTAAGCTTAATATGTATAATATAAACATTATAACTGCTACTGCTATGCTTAGACCCTCATATCTAGTATTTAACAAATCACTTGGAAAAGTATGAGTAAACACTGCAGGAATAGATAAGCCTATAACTGCAAACAATAACATACTTGATGTGGTTTCAACTATATTCTTATTAAATTCTTGTGTTTTATGCTTCAATCCACCTGCAAGCATACTTGCCCCTAAAACTAATAGAATATTTCCTATTATTGATCCAGCTATTGACGATTTAACAACTTCAAATAAACCTTGCTTTAATGCAAAAAAGGATATTATCAATTCTGTTGCATTACCGAAAGTTGCATTTAAAAAACCTCCAATTTTAGGACCTGAATAAAAAGATATTTCTTCTGTCCCTTCTCCCATTAATCCTGCAAGAGGGATAATTGACAAAGCCGCTAAAATAAACATAACTGCAGGAGAGAAGTTCATAAATTTTCCTACTATGCTGATTGGAATAAAAATCAACATATATTTTAAAAACTTCATATATATCACATCCAATTCATATCAATATCTATAGTATTTTTCCCATTAAACTAAAATATTATTATAAAAAAACTATCTATGAAAAAATCATAGATAGTTTTAATGCTTTATTTTATATTTAATCCTAATAATCTACTTAAATCCAAAGCTTGCATTGTTGTTACTGTAGTTCCATATATATTAGGAATATCCACATCAATACCCGTAATATCACAAGTAGTCAAATCTATTTTTCCTAAAAATGTTTTATTAAAAGATCCATTAGTTAAATCACAATTTTCAAATACTGTTTTTTCTAATTTAGCATCTTGTAATACAGCTTCAATCATATTACATTCTACAAAGTTTACATTGTTTATTTTGCTAAAAGAAAAATTAGAGTATTTTCCTAATATATTTTCAAATAAAACATTTTTCAAATTGCACTCATCAAATCTTGCTCCTATTAATTTACAGTTTATAAATTGAGTTCTATGTATACTACCACCAATAAATGACACATTAGATAAATCACAATTTTTAAATATTGTATCTATTAAATCAACTCTTTCGAAACTACAATCTATAAAAGATATATTATTAAATACGCATGAATCTATAGTAACACCTATATCATTCTTACTTTCTATATCAATATTTTCTATAAGTTTATTTTGTATTTTTTCACTATATATAAATTCATCTCTTATATTTATAAGATTTTCAACATCCTCGATAAATTTAGGATTTTGTATTTTCATTAACTTTGGCATTAAATTTTCTCCTTACTTTTATATCCGATAATTATTTATCCATATGTGAGTATTTACTCTTCCCAATGTTGTGCTCTACTAACAGCCTTTTTCCATCCATTGTATAAATTTTCTCTCTCTTCAAAATTCATATTAGGCTCATACTTTTCACCAGCATAGCAACTTTCCGCTATTTCCTCAAGGTTATTAAAATACCCCACAGCTAATCCAGCTAGATATGCTGCACCAAGTGCTGTAGTTTCTGTCATTATAGGTTTACATACTTCGATATTAGTTATATCTGACTGAAATTGCATCAGTAACTTATTCTTACTAGCTCCTCCATCAACTTTTAAAGTATTTATTTTACATCCTGAATCTTCTTCCATAGCATTTATCAAATCTTTGACTTGATAAGCAATAGATTCTAGTGCTGCTCTAATTATATGATTTTTATTTGAACCTCTAGTTAATCCAAATATAGAACCTCTTGCATACATATCCCAATAAGGTGCACCAAGTCCTACAAATGCTGGAACTACATAAACTCCCCCATTATTCTTTACCTTTTTAGCAAAGTATTCCGAATCTTGAGCATCAGTTAACATTCCCATCTCATCTCTAAGCCATTGAATTATTGCTCCACCCATAAAAACAGAACCTTCTAAAGCATAATTTAACTTACCATTTAATCCTATTGCTATAGTAGTCAAAAGTCCATTTTTACTTTCAACTAACTCTTCCCCAGTATTCATTAATAAGAAACATCCTGTTCCATATGTATTTTTAGCATCACCTTTATTAAAAGCTGCTTGACCAAAAAGAGCTGCTTGCTGATCTCCTGCTATCCCAGCTATCGGTACCTTAATATTATCCTTTCCACCTAAATTAACATATCCATATATTTCAGAAGAACTTTTGACTTCAGGTAACATAGATATTGGAATATTAAGCTTTTCTAATATTTTTTTATCCCAATTCAACTCTCTAATATTAAAAAGCATAGTTCTTGAAGCATTAGTATAATCGGTTACATGAACTCTGCCATTTGTAAGTTTCCAAAGTAACCATGTATCAACTGTTCCAAAAAGCAAATCTCCTTTATCAGCTTTTTTTCTAGCACCTTCTACATTATCTAATATCCATTTAACCTTTGTTGCTGAAAAATATGCATCTATTAATAATCCTGTATTTTCTTTAATATACTTGTCAAATCCATCACTCTTTAATTTTTCACAAATATCTGCAGTTCTTCTACATTGCCAAACTATAGCATTATATATAGGCTCACCAGTTTGTTTGTCCCATACTATTGTAGTTTCTCTTTGATTAGTTATACCTATTGCAGCTATCTGCTCTGGTTCAATATTAGTTTTTGCTAAAACTTCTTGTAGTACACCATATTGAGATGCCCATATCTCCATAGGATCATGTTCAACCCATCCCTCTTTAGGATATATTTGTTTAAATTCTTTTTGTTCTATTCCATATATATTTTGTTCCTTATCAAATATTATAGCCCTTGAACTTGTAGTACCTTGATCTAAAGCTAAAATATACTTATCCATACCCTTACCTCCTAATTAAATACTAATACTCATAATAATAGCATATTTTAATACTAGTATAGAGATTTTATCATTGCTAGTTTATAATAGTAAAAGGCTATATTACTTTATTTTACCTAACTAAATATTTTTAAAATAAAGTAATATAGCCTTTAAAATTTTATCTTTTTAGTTATTAAGATTTTTTAAGTTTCCTAAATTTATATCTAATACATTAATTCCAAATTCAAAGCATCCATTACTAGTCTTTAACGTGCTAATATCTAACTTATCTAATTTAATTCCATATGTGTCAGTACAATAAGCTTTCACCATTTTTTCAATATCTATTGTTAACACCTTATCCTTTAAATTCATTCCCTCTATATCATTTATAGACTTAGTCAAAAGCGCTATAGATCCCTTAACTAATGGATTAGAAGAACTTTTCCCGGAAATTTGAAAGTTATTAATATCAATATAAATTATATTATTCTTAAAACTAGATATTGTCATTGATGTATCAAAGTCAATATTTAATCCAACTAACTTATAAATTCCACTTACATTAATTGTATTTCCCAAGTTCAGCTTTTTAATTATTGTTTTATCCTGTAAAGCTATTAAATTTAATATATCATCTTTTGATAAATTTAATACTAAATTTTTTAATTTCATTCATTTCATTCCTTTAATATTAAAGTTTTATTCATAAAAGTATATTCTTTAGTTAAAATTTAATACCTATATTTTTTATTTAATATATTTCTACACATCTTTATAAAATGAAAATAAGATAATATATATACCTTTATAAACAACAAGGGGATGATAAATTGGAAAACTTTAAAGAGTTAACTCTAAGTGATAAGGATTTATTCAATGATTATTTAAAATATTTCAACAATAAATCTTATGAATATTCCTTTACTGCTTTATATTTATGGAGAGATTTATGTAAAACTAAATACTCTATAATAAATAATTGTTTAATAATAAAAAAGGAAACCAATTATGGATCATTTTTTATGATGCCAATAGGTTACAATAAAGTAACACTTCAAGAGTTAATTCTTAAATTGAAAGAATTACCTACTAATGATACTATTTACTTGTTAGGAGATATAGAAGATAGCTTTATTTATGATTTAAGAGCATTCACTAATTTACCTTTTAAAATCATTGAAAATAGAGATACTTTCGAATATATTTATTTAACAAATGACTTACTAAATTTAGAAGGTAAAAAATATCATCAAAAGAAGAATCATTATAATTCTTTTATAAATTCATATGACTATACAGTTACTTCTATTGATAGCGAAGAAAAAATTAAAGATTGCTTAAAACTATTATCAAATTGGCATTCAAAAAGAACTTCTCTTTGCGAAGAGCTTCAGATAGAAACTAAAGAGATAACTGACTTACTTTATAATCTTAATTATCTAAATTTATATTCTATTTGTGTTTACGTCGAAAATTCTTTAGTTGGCTTTTCAATTGGAGAAATTTTAAATGATACTGCTATAATTCATGTTGAAAGATGTAACATTGATTATAAGGGAATCTATGCATTCATAAATAGGGAGTTTATAAAAAGAGAGTTTTCAAAAACAAAGTATATAAATAGACAAGAAGATTGTGGTTGTCCAGGTTTAAGAAAATCTAAACTTTCATATAAACCCTTATATTTACTAAAAAAATCATTAATAATAATTTAAAGGAAGCTGAGAATATCAGCTTCCTTTAAATATATTTATTATCTTAAAACAGCACCTAATTTATGCTCTAATGCTTTAAGAATCTTATCATGAACTTTAGATATATCTTTATCTTCTAAAGTTTTCTTTTCATCTCTATATGCAATTGCATAAGCTATAGATTTCTTTCCTTCTGGTATTTGAGCACCTTTGTATATATCAAATAATTGAACCTTTTCTACTAAGTTTCCACCAGCTTTTCTTATTGTTTCCTCTATTTCAGCAACTAATATAGAATCATCACAAAGTAATGCTATATCTCTAGTTACAGCTGGGAATTTTGGTAATGGTTTATAAGTTTTTACTGTAGTTGAAGCTTCAAATAAAGCATCTAAGTCTAATTCAGCCACATAACAATCTACATCTATTCCATAATTTTCTGTTACATCTGGATGGACCTCTCCAAATACACCAACTTTCTTATTTCTTACCATAAGAGCAGCTGTTTTTCCTGGATGATAGCTTGGATTTTCGCTTTCTCTAACATATTTAGCTTTAGCTATTCCTAATCCATCAATTATGTTTTCAACTATTCCTTTAAGGTCTAAGTAATCACAATCACCATAAATTCCTATAGTTAAAACATTCTTTTCAGTAGGTAATTGTTTTTCATCTTCATTTGGTAAGTATACTCTACCAACTTCAAATAATCTTACATAATCATTGTTTCTTGAATAGTTTCTTCCTAAAGATTCCATCATTGAAGGTAATGTAGTTGTTCTCATTACACTATAATCTTCTCCTAGTGGATTCTTTATTTTAACCACATTTCTAAGTTCACTATCTGCTGGTATATTAACTTTGTCAAATACCTTCGGAGATACAAATGAATAACTAATAGATTGGTTAACACCACTACCTACCATTATTTCTATAACTTTGTCTGTTAATATTTCATTTTTATATTTTGGTTCTCTTTCTGTTGAAACCTTAAATATAGTAGTAGGAATCTTATCATATCCATAAATTCTAGCAACTTCTTCTGCAATATCTTCTTTTATAGCAATATCTATTCTGAATGTTGGAATAGTTATTACTAAATCATCACCTTCAACATTTGTCTTTAGGTCTAAAGAATCTAATGCTTTTTTCATTTCTTCTTTTGAAATTTCAGTTCCTAAGAATTTATTTATCCAATTAGAATTTACAGTTATAGAACCTTCTTCTTTTACATTGTTATAAACATCTACAGTTCCTTCCATAACTTCTCCACAGCCTAACTCGCATATTAAAGCACAAGCTCTATCTATTGCAAGTTTAGCTAAGTTTGGATCTATATCCTTATCAAATCTTGAAGAACTTTCAGATCTTAAATTTAGCTTTTTAGAGCTAACTCTTATGTTAGTGCCTTCAAAATTAGCTGATTCAAAAATTACTTCTGTAGTATCATCTTGAATTTCTGAATTTAATCCACCCATAATTCCTGCTATAGCTACAGACTTAGAACCATCTTTAATCATTAAGATGCTTGAGTCTAATTCTCTTTCTATTTCATCTAAAGTTGTGAACTTTTCTCCATCTTGAGCTCTTTCAACGACTATAGTCTTACTTTCTATTTGTCTTGCATCAAAAGCATGCATTGGTTGCCCTAGCTCTAACATAACAAAGTTAGTTATATCAACTATATTGTTTATAGGTCTAACCCCAGCTTCTAAAAGTCTTTCTTGCATCCAACCTGGTGATGGTTCAACCTTAACGTTCTTAACACCTTTAGCCATGTATCTTCTACATAACTCATCTTTAACTTCAACTTTTAACTCATCATTAATATTTTTTGAAGATTTAACTTCATAGTTGAAATTTGGCATTTTATAAGATGTTCCAAGTGTTGCAGCTGTTTCTCTAGCCATTCCTATCATACTTAAACAATCAGGTCTATTAGATGTTATTTCAAAATCTAATATTGCCTTATTTAATCCTAAGTATTCTTTAATATCCATTCCTAATGGAGCATCAGCTGGTAAAATCATTAATCCATGAACTGGCTCATCTCCAGCAATTCCAAGTTCTTCTTCAGAACAGAACATACCGTTAGATACTACCCCTCTCATTTTACCTTTTTTAATTTCAGTTCCATCAGCTAAAATAGATTTATGAAGAGCAACTGGTACTATATCTTGTTCCTTCATATTAGTTGCCGCTGTAACTATTTGTATTTCTTCTTCTTGCCCTATATTAACTTGACAAACATTTAATCTATCTGCATCTGGGTGCTTTTCTATTTTTGTAATTTTACCAGTAACAACATTTTTTATATTATCACCTTGTATAATAACCTCTTCTAGGGCTGATCCTGAAAGAGTTAATTTATCTCCTAATGTATGTGGATCTACGTTTACTTCCGCATAATCCTTTAGCCAATTATATGGTACTTTCATCTTACTTTACCTCCTAATTAAAATTGATTTAAAAATCTCATATCGCTTTCGTATAATGCTCTTATATCATCAATACCATACTTAAGCATAACCATTCTATCTACACCAAATCCAAAAGCAAATCCGCTATAAACTTCTGGATCAATTCCACAATTTCTTAAAACATTAGGGTGAACCATTCCACATCCTAATATTTCAATCCAACCGCTTCCTTTACATACTCTACAACCTTTTCCTTCGCAAACGAAGCAAGTTGCATCCATTTCAGCTGAAGGTTCAGTAAATGGGAAGTGGTGTGGTCTAAACTTAGTTACAACCTTATCCCCAAACATTTTTTTAGCAAATAACTCTAAAGTTCCTTTTAAATCTGCAAAAGTAACTCCTTTATCAATTACTAATCCTTCCATTTGATAGAATATTGGTGAATGTGTAGCATCTACAGCATCTGATCTATAAACCTTACCTGGAGATATCATCTTTATTGGAGGTTCTTGATTTTCCATCGTTCTAATTTGAATTGGAGAAGTTTGAGTTCTTAAAACTATATTATCATTTATATAGAAAGTATCTTGTTCACTTCTTGCTGGATGATCCTTAGGTATATTTAAAGCCTCAAAATTATAATGATCTAATTCAACTTCAGGACCATCTTCTACAGTGAATCCCATTGAAATGAATATTTCTTTCATACTTTCTAAAGTTAAATCTAAAGGATGTCTCTTACCAATAACATTTCTTTTTCCTGGAAGAGATATATCAATAACTTCACTTGCAAGTTTAGCATTTTTTTCTCTTTCCTTTATTTCTTTTACAGCTTCCTCTAATTTTGCTTCAACTTCGCTTTTTGCTTCATTAACTAATTTACCAACTACTGGTCTTTCTTCCGGGCTTAATGATCCCATTCCTCTTAATATTGTAGTAAGTTCACCTTTTTTTCCAAGGTATTTTACTCTTATTTCTTCTAATGTTCCACTATTTTCTGCAGCAGATATTTCATTAAAAGCAGCTTCTTTAATTGCTAATAATTTTTCTTGCATTTTTATTCTCCCTTCTTATTAATTCCTAAAATTTGGCGCAAAAAAAGGATATTCAGTCCCACAAAGGGACGGAATATCCGCGTTACCACCCTAATTGATATTTTATTATTAATAAAATATCCATCTTAATTAAATAACGGTTTTAACCGCTAACTACTACTATAATTTCACAGTTAGGACTCCTGAGGGAACTTCAATATAACTTTATATAAAAAGACTTACAGTCTAAGGTCTTTTCTCCCTGTATATTCCATTATATCTACTTTCTCATTCACTGTCTTTCAATATTTATTTACAATTTATTATACAAATAACCAATATTTTTTTCAATACTTTATTTAAAATTTATTTTATAATAAACTTTGTCTTACTTTTTCGAATAATATTATAGAAGTTGCAACACCTACATTTAAAGATTCTGCTCCACCAGGCATAGGTATTTTCACCTTTTTATCTGCAAGTTCAAAAATCTCTTCACTTATGCCATTTCCTTCATTTCCAACAGATAATATAACTTTTCCACTTAAATCTTCTTCAAAGAAATTTTTTGACTCCTCTAAAGATGTAGCTACTAAACTAAAACCTTCACCTTTTAACTTTTTTAATAAGCTTAAATCATTATCATAAATAATTGGTATATAGAATATAGAGCCCATTGTTGATCTAATAGTTTTATCATTATATATATCAACTGTACCCTTTGTTAATATAATTGCATTTACTCCAGCTGCATGAGCAGTTCTAATAATTGTCCCTAAATTTCCTGGATCTTGAACCTTATCACACAATAAATAAAAGTCGCCATTTATATCACTTATTGAATTATTTATATTAGCTACAGCAATTATACCCTGAGTATTTTCTGTTGAAGTTAATTGAGAAAATAATTCATTTCTCATTTCATAGATTTTAATATTATCCATATATTGGTTTAAATAATCTTCTAGTTTTCCTTTTCCGCCTTCATTTACTATTATATACTCTATATTGCACTTTGCTTTAAAGGCTTCCTGAACTAATCTAAATCCTTCTATAATATATTTATTTTCTTTTGTTCTATGCTTTCTTTCCTTTAACTTTTTTGTATACTTAAATAACGTGTTGTCTTTACTTTCAATGACTATCAAAGTTTCACCTCTTATTTTTTTCTAATTAAAATGTCTTCTAGATTACTTAAATCATCAGCTGAACCAATAGCAACTATAATATCATCTTCAGACAATCTATCCTCGGCTTTTGGAGAGATATCTATATCATCACCTCTTTTTATTGCCATAATATTTATTCCGTAGCTACTTCTTAATTTTAGTTCTTTTAATGTTTTTCCATTCCATTCATTAAGAACTCTTAACTCCATAATACTATAATCAGGAGATAATTCAATAAAATCTAATATACTAGCTGAAACTAAATTATGTGCTACTCTTACACCCATATCCTTTTCAGGTAGTACAACTCTATCTGCACCTATCTTATATAATACTTTTGCATGTAAATCACTTTGACCCTTTGCAATTATATACTTAACTCCTAATTCTTTAACTAATAAAGTTATCATTACACTTGCTTGTATATTAGATCCAATAGTAACTACCGCAACATCAAAATTTCTTAACCCTAAAGTTTTTAATGCACTTTCATCAGTGGCATCCATTTGAACTGCATGAGTTACAGAGTCTGAAATTTCTTGTACAGAGTCTTCATCCATATCAATTGCTAAAACATCATGTCCTAAAGAATATAAAGTCTTAGCAACAGATTCTCCAAATCTACCTAATCCAATAACTACAAACTGTTTACTATTTGCCATGTTTCTTCCCCTAACCTATCAAAATTTTTCCTTCTGGATATTTAATACCTGAATTTATTCTTTTTCTTGTTATAGATAATACTACAGTTAATGGTCCAACTCTTCCTAAGTACATCAAAAAGATTATTAATACCTTTCCTATATTACTTAATTCAGATGTTAATCCTAACGTTAATCCTGCAGTTCCAAAAGCTGATACTGCTTCATAAAATAATGCCATAAAACTTGCACCTTTTTCAGTATATGATAACAACATAGTAACAACTATTACTAAACTTAATCCAATAAATATTAATGTAAATGCTCTATACACTAACTCCTTACTGAATCTTCTCTTAAACACCTCTGCATCTTCTCTTCCTTTTATTACACATACTATAGTTACAATCAAGATTCCTATAGTTGTAGTCTTTATTCCACCAGCAGTTGAACCTGGTGATCCCCCAATAAACATTAAAATTATAGTTAAGAACTGTCCAGCCGTAGTCATTCCATCTGTAGGAATACTATTAAACCCGGCTGTTCTTGGTGTAACCGATGCAAAAAATGAGTTCATAACTTTATCTATAAAAGACATATCTGCTATAGTATTAACATTGTTATTCTCAAATAAAAACATTAATACAGTTCCACCTAAAACTAACACTGTAGTCATTAATATTACCATTTTTGAATGAAGGGAAACTTTTTTTAAACTTTTACTACTATATAGTTCACTCCATACAGTAAATCCTAATCCACCAATTATAATTAATGCTGATGCCACTAATATTACAACAGCATTAGAATTATAAGATGTCAAGCTGCTAAAATTACCAAAAATATCAAACCCAGCATTGCAAAAAGCGGATATAGAATGAAATATACTGTAAAATATCCCTCTTCCTAATCCATACTCAGGAACGAATTGTGTAGAAAATAATAATGCACCAAAAAATTGCACAGATACCGTAAACATTAGTACATACTTAACCATCTTTACTAAGCCTTGTATATTGAAAGTATTCATAGCATCTTGTAATATTAATCTCTCTCTCAAAGTAATCTTTTTTCCTAAAATAATAGCAATTAATGTTGTAAAAGACATAAATCCTAATCCACCAATTTCTATTAATATCATTATAACCGTTTGTCCAAACATATTCCAATATGTACCTGTATCAACCACTATTAATCCAGTAACGCAAACAGCCGATGTAGCAGTGAACAAGGCATCTAAAAAGTTAGTACTTTCTCCACTAGTAGTAGATATAGGTAAAGTTAATATTAATGCTCCAACTAATATTACCAATATAAATCCTAAAGCTAAAATTTGAACTCCTTTAAGTTTAAAATTTCTTTTAAACTTTTTTTTCATTACATCACCTCCTAATTTCAATAATATATAATATTATTTTGTTCTTTTTCTCGCTTTTTATTATAATTAAGTTCAACATGTATTTTACCATCTTTACATTGTTTTTCATAGATATTCCATATTAAAATTTATAGAACATGTAAAATTTTAATATTAAATGATAAAAGGGCTGTTTTCAAATCATAACAACCCTAATTTTTTCAAATTTATTTAAACTTTAAGTTTAGATGGCATACAATTTGCACATCCTGCACAGTAAAATACCCTATCTCCAAACACATTAACGATAGTTTCAATAAACTCTGTATTTATGCAATTTTCTTTATGATGGATTATTATTTGCTTTGGTGCATTAGTTATTAATCCACTTATTATTATATCTTCTATTTTAGCTTCAGTATCTATTCTACACTCAGCTAACTCCTTCATAAAGTCACTAAAAACATCATTTCCATATCCATCTTTTAATACATAGCCCCCACCTTCATGAATGTAAATATTAATTTTTTCTATTTTACTTTCCTGAATATCAACAAAATATTTTAATAACTTTACAAATTCTTTATACTCTTTTTCAACCATATATTCTTCTACAACTTTATCAACAATATCTTCTATATCTTCTCTAAGTTCCTTCATTCTAAAAGTTATAAAACCTTTTATGTTTATTTCTTCATTTTCTTCCAAGCAAGTTTTTATTTTTTCTATTATGGAATTTATTTTACTTATACAATATATCATTTTTTCATCTTTTAAATTTTCTTCACTTCTTAGAACTTTCATTATCATGTCTTCTACTTCTATTATTTCATCATGTTTCAGAAAGAAATAAGTTTCAGTTAAAAAATTAAAAAGTTCCTTTTTTCTATATTTTTCAATTACTATATTATATAGAATATTGCTTATATATAAATATATCATTCTTTTAACTTTTTCATTATAACACTCTTTTTCGCACATAATTTTTATTAAATGTGAATCACCCTCACCACTTTCTACAAGACCAATAGTGATATTTTTCTTTTTTAACAACTCTCTAAGCTCTTGTAATTCCTTTACTAAGTCTAAGTCATTATTATGCACTAATCTTATCACAAGCATGGATTTCACTCCTTTCTTAATATTAGTATGTATTAAAATCTTTTCTATATACTCACCTGGCTGTACACTTATTAATAAAATATTGATTTTTTTATGAATATTTTATATGTTATAAGAAATATATTTAAACAAGGAGAAGATTAATGATATGTTTTGTTGACTATAGAACCACTGAAAATGAAATAAATTCACTAAAAAAATTGAATTATGACGTAATAAAAATTCCAAAGGATAATAATCTTTATGAAGCAATAAATGGACATACAGATATTCAGCTAAATATACTTAATAAGAATACTCTAATTATTAATAAGAATATTAATTTGTCCTTTAAAGAACTTTTAAAAACAAAAAACATAAATTTTATAGAAAGTGATAGTACTTTATCATCTAAATATCCAAGTAATATATCACTTAATGCATATATCACTGATAATTACTTAGTGCATAATTTAAAGTTTACTGATAAAAAAATCTTAGAGTACTGCAAAAATAAAAAAACTATAAATGTAAATCAAGGATATACTAAATGCTCTATATTACCATTACGAGAAAAAGTAATTATAACTAATGATACTGGTATATATAACACATTAAAGAATGAAAACTTTGATATATTACTATTACCATTTGGCGATATAGAACTAAGTGGATTTAATTATGGTTTTATCGGAGGTGTTGGAGGTATGATTTCAAATGATTCCATGGCATTCTTTGGATCATTAGATAATTATGCTTTTGGCAATGAAGTAAAAAATTTTTTATATAAATATGATATTAAACCTATATATCTTAGTAATACAAAGCTAATAGATAGAGGTAGTTTGCTTATTTTTTAACCTCTTATATCATACGTATCTATTAACTAATTGTTGATTAGTATTTGTATTTTATTTAATATTAAATAAATAAAAAGTAGGCTATTTTTATAAATAACCTACTTCTTTATTTATACTATTCAGATTTATTGGAATTAGCTAATAATCTACCAATTTCTTCTGGAGTAAATACATATGTCTTATTACAGAAGTGGCATTTTAACTCTTCATTTTTACCATCTTCATATATCTCTCTTAAATCCTTTTCTCCTATAGAAATTAAAGCTTTTTCAACTTTTTCTCTTGAACAATTACAAGAAAATTCTGGTTTTATTTCCTCTAATATTTTTAAGTCCATATCTGCAAATATATAGTCTAGTATATCATCCATACTCTTTCCTTCATTTAACATAGTTGTTAAAGATGGAATTTCTTCTAATCTATAAGTTATAATATCTGCTAAGAATTCATCTGCATCTGGTAACATTTGAATTATAAATCCTCCAGCAACTTTAATTGAATAATCTTTATCAACTAAAACACCTAATGATACTGCTGATGGCGTTTGTTCAGATACAGTAAAGTAATAAGCTAAATCTTCTGCTATCTCTCCTGAATGTATTGGAACTTGACCTACGTAAGGATCTTTCATTCCTAAATCCTTTATAACCATCAAATTACCATTTTTTCCAATGTATCCACCAACATCTAATTTACCATTTGGATTTAAAGGCATATCTCCATATGGATTTCCAATATATCCTTTAACTTTAGCTCCTTCATATGCAGTAACAACTACTCCGTTGGCATCTCCACCACCATTGATTCTTAAAGTCATTACTTCATTTGATGATTTTAAAGTAGCTCCTAAAAGAGCTCCAGCAGTTAACATTCTTCCAAGAGATGCTGCTGCAACTGGAGTACATTCATGTATTACTCTAGCATCCTCAACTAGTTCTGTAGTAGTTCCAGCTATTATTCTTACCATTCCATTTTTTGCAACTGCTCTAATAATTTTATCGCTCATATTTTCCTCCAACTATTGCTTTTATTGCTTTTTCTTTATTACATATACTATTCTTTCAGTATTTGCTTGTACATCATTTTCAGTATATCCATCAAACTTAGCAAGAACCTCTAAATTTGCTTTTTCCAGTTCTTTTTCTAATTCTTTTTCAGTATACGCTCTTTCTAGATGTTCTTCTTCAAATCTTTCATAAAGATCTCCTTTTTTAACAAAGAACGTTAAGAACATAGAAAGTAAATTATCTTCAAAAACATTTTCCCAAGTATAAAAAACCTCTTCTTCACTATATGTATAGATATTGTTTCCTAATATTTCAGATAATTTATAATATGAATTAACATCAAATATAAATAATCCATTTGACTTTAAATGAGTATATACTCCATTAAAGTAATTTTGAAGATCATTCAAATCTGTTATATAATTTGTAGAGTCTAATACAGATGTTATTAAATCAAATTCTTTGTTAAGAGAAAGTTCTGTCATGTCTTGACAAATTATTTTCCCTTTTATTCGTGCTTCTTTAAATTTATCAAAAGCTTCTCTTAACATATCTTCTGATAAATCAACTCCATAAATATTTTTAAAGTATTTAGCTAATCTTATAGTTACATTTCCAGTTCCACAAGCAATATCTAAATAATCATTTAATTCTACATTATAAGAATTGCAAATTTCTATAATACGATCTACCATTTCATCATAATTAATATCTTCATTTATTAATTCATCATATATTTTTGCAAATTCACCATACGCCATGCTATTCCCCCCCTTATCCTATTTATTTACTACACTGAAAAACAAATAATGTAGTTATTTCTATACTGAAATAAATTTCTAAGTTTTATAATACTATGTAATAGAATATTAAGTCAATCTATTATTTTCTTCCTAAAATTTGGTCATTAGTTGGCAACTTTAACTCTTTCTTACGTTTAGTCATTATTCCACCTATTCGACCTGTTTCTTCAGCTGTTAATCCTCCCCATCCATATGTGTCTACCTTATCACTTAATCCTAACTCTTCTGCAATTTCATATTTTATCTTTTCACGCATTTTTTCTTCTGGTGTAAGTTCTTTATTAGTTTTTATTTTTGCTTTTATTATTTTTTTTAATGGTGTTTTACTCATAAAAATTCCCCCTATATAAATTTATATAAATATTTTCTCCCATATCTTTATATTTATACCCAAAATCCTTTGTTACACTTTCTTTTAATAGTCATATAATAAAATCAAGTATATAATATTATTTTGTAAATATTTCTTGAAAGTTTCATATATACAAGGTATAATCATAACCATATAGGTTTATAAATAGATAGAGGTGCGATACGTATTAGTACTATTATGGATTAAAGCGTGTTAAAATAATAAGAAAGGACTTATCGCCGAAGTATATAGCCTAAGCTTTACAGCTATATAACTGGGGGTATACAAAATATGTATATTTCTGTCACATAATTTATGTGGTGAGCTATCATTTAAGGATTCTTTATATATTTTGATGTATATATACCTTGAGTGATAACTCAAGGTTTTTTTAACATTATATTTAAATTAAACATTAATACTGTACATAAAATTTAATTAAAAATTTAAATATATTCACATCATATTATAAAACAGAACATTCTATAGTAATTAAATTTATAAAATCTATTTATTAAAGAATAAAAAAGGGGGAACCAATATGTATAATGTAGCAATAGTTGGTAGTACAGGTAATGTAGGTAGAAAATTTTTAGAAATTTTAGAAGAAAGAAACTTTCCAATAAAGAATCTTTATCTTTTTGCCTCAAAAAGATCTGCAGGTTCTTATTTAAAATTTAAGGGGCAAGAATATTTAGTTGAAGAAACATGTGAAGATACTATAAAAAATAAAAAGATAGATATTGCATTATTTTCTGCAGGTGGAGATACAAGCTTAAAGTTTGCTCCAATATTCTCATCTTATGGTGCTGTAGTAATAGATAATTCAAGTGCATGGAGAATGAATAAAGATGTTCCTTTAGTAGTTCCTGAAGTAAACCCAGAAGACTTAAAAAATCATAATGGAATTATTGCTAACCCAAATTGTTCTACAATTCAAGCAATGGTGCCATTAAAGGCCCTATTAGATAATTATGGAATAAAAAGAATTGTATATTCAACATACCAAGCAGTTTCAGGTGCTGGAATGCAAGGTATTAAAGATTTAGAGGATGGATTAAAAGGTTTAGAACCTAAAAAGTTCCCTTACCAAATAGCAGGGAATTGTCTTCCTCATATAGATGTTTTCTTAGAAAATGGTTATACAAAAGAAGAAATGAAGATGATTGAAGAAACTAGAAAAATACTTCATTCAAATGACTTAAAAATTACTGCTACTACTGTTAGAGTACCAGTTTTAAATAGTCATAGTGAAAGTATTAATGTTGAATTAAATAGCCCATTTGAATTAGAAGATATATTTAAATTATTTGAAAAAACAGACGGCTTAACAGTTTATGATAATGTAAATGAGTTAAAATACCCAACTGCATTAAATGTGTCTGGAAGAGATGATGTATATGTTGGAAGAATAAGACGTGATTTCAGCTTAGATAATGGTTTAAATTTATGGGTTGTTGCTGATAACATAAGAAAAGGAGCAGCTTTAAACGCTGTACAAATTGCAGAAGTTTTAATAAAAAATGAATGGCTTTAGGAGGATAAAATGTCAATATTTAAAGGCTCTGGTGTAGCTATAATTACACCCTTTAATGAAAATGGTATAGATTATGAAAAATTAAGAGAATTGCTTGAATGGCATATAAAAGAATCTACAGATGCTATTGTTATTTGCGGTACTACAGGTGAAGCTACTACAATGACTGAGCAAGAAAAAAAAGATGCCATTAAATTTACTGTAGATGTTGTAAATAAAAGAATACCTGTAATTGCAGGTACTGGTGGCAACAATACAAAAACATCTATTGAAATGAGTCTTTATGCTGAAAGTGTAGGTGTAGATGGAATTTTAGTTATTACACCATATTATAACAAAACAAATGCAGAAGGTTTACTAATGCATTTTAAAGCTATAAATGATGCTGTTAAAACTCCTATTATTTTATATAATGTTCCAAGTAGAACTAATATGAATATTACACCAGAAACTCTATTAAAATTAACAGAACTTAATAATGTGGTTGCTATTAAAGAAGCTAGTGGTGATATGAGTCAAGTTGCTAAAATGAAGGCATTATGCGGAGATAAAATAGATATTTATTCTGGAAATGATGATCAAATAATCCCTATTTTATCTTTAGGTGGTATTGGAGTTATATCTGTTGCTGCTAATATAATTCCTAAGATAGTTCATGATATGTGCGATTTATATTTAAATGGAGATTGTTTTAAAGCAACTAAGTTACAATTAGATTATTTAGAATTAATGAACAATTTATTTATAGAAACTAACCCTATTCCGGTTAAAACCGCCATGAACGTAATGGGTATGAATGTTGGTGAATTAAGATTACCACTTTATAAAATGAATGATAAAAATAAAGAAACTTTAGTAAATACACTAAAGAAATACAATTTACTTTAAAAGGAGTTTATCTTATGGTTAAAATACTATTAAGCGGTTGCTGTGGAAAAATGGGAACTGTTATCTCAAATTTAGTTAGTGAATTTCCTAATTTAGAAATTATAGCTGGTATAGATAGATTCCCTAGAGAATTAAATTACCCAGTATTCACTACACCTGATGATGTAAATATAGAATATGATGTGCTTTTAGATTTTTCTAATGTAAGCACATTACACAAACTTTTAGAATTAACAGAAAGAACAAAAAAACCTCTAGTTATCTGTTCTACTGGTTATTCTCAAGAAGATTTAGATTTAATTAATGAAAAGAGCAAAACATTGCCATTATTTAAATCTGCTAATATGTCTTTAGGTATAAATTTAATTAATTCACTTTTAAGAAAAGTAACTCCATTATTATATGGAAATTATGATATAGAAATAATAGAAAAACATCATAATCAAAAATTAGATTCTCCAAGTGGTACTGCACTTCTTCTAGCAGATACAATAAAAGATTCTATTTCTGAAGAAACTCATTATGTTCACGGTAGAGATGGACATAAAAAGAGAGAAAAAACAGAAATAGGAATTCATGCTGTTAGAGGTGGTTCTATAGTTGGTGATCATGACGTTATTTTTGCAGGAACTGGCGAAGTTATTGAATTATCACACAAAGCAATATCAAGAGACGTATTTGCCATTGGTGCATTAAAGGCATGTGAATATATGGCTACAGTTAAGAATGCTGGTCTTTATAATATGGATGATGTATTAGGACTATAAATAAAAAGGGAGCTTTTAAGCTCTCTTTTTTTATTCTCCTATTCCTTAAATTCTGAAATAATAAAAAGAATAAATCTATATAAAAAGTACATACTAAGATTGTACATTTTTATATGTTAGGAGTGAGCTATATTATGGCAAAAGATAGTCAACCAGATAATAAACAAGCTAGAATGGAGAAATGCAATTATCAAACTCCAATAACTGAAGAAGGTCATAACCATAATCCAAATGCTAAACATAAATCAATAAAAAGACAAGGTGTTTCAAGTAATCACTATAATCCTGCAGGGAATTAATAAAAGAGAGTCAAAATTGACTCTCTTTTATTAATTATTCTTTATATGCATATTTGAAAGATATTTTTCCTAATGTAGAAATACGAACACCTTTAACATTTTCATTAGCAGCTGTTACTGTAGTATAATAATAGATAGGTAATATTGGCATTTCATCCATTAATATATCTTCAGCTTGTCTTAACATTTCATTTCTTTTAGCAGAATCTGTTTCAACTTTAGCAGCAGCAATTAACTCATCATATTCAGCATTACTAAATCCAGCATCATTATTTCCACCATTAGTTGTCCATAAATCTAAGAATGTCATTGGATCAATATAATCTCCAACCCAACCATGTCTAGCAATTTCATAATCACCTTGTTGTCTAGTGTTTAAGAATACAGCCCACTCTTGGTTAGTTAATTCAACATTAACACCAATTTCTGCCCAGTTTTGTTGGATAATTTGACAAATATCTTTATGTTGACCTTCTGAGTTATACATTAATTCTATTGTTGGTATTCCTTCACCATTTTCATATCCAGCTTCTTTTAATAATTCTTTAGCTTTTGCTATATTAGCTTCCATATCTGATGGATCATAATACTCTTTTGAAGCAAATTCGTTACCATCTTCATCAGTTATACCTAGTGGAACAAAGCTATATGCAGGAACTTGTTCTGCTTTACCAACATTATCAATTATTTCTTGTCTATCAATAGCAAGATTTAAAGCTTGTCTAACTAATTTATTGCTTAATACTTCTTTTACATCAGCATTCATTGTATCTTGTTTACCAACATTAATTACAAAGTAATAATTTCCTAACTTAGGATTAACATGTACTAATCCCTCTGCTATACCTGGTTCAATTTCATTTGTTGGTACAGAATTAACCATATCAAAGTTTCCAGCTTTTAATTCTGAATATGCAGTAGTTTCATCAGTAACTAATTTGAAAGTTAAAGTATCTAATTTAACACTATCTTTATCCCAATAGTTTTCATTTTTTTCGAAAACTAATTGGTCTTTCATATCCCATTGAACTAATTTGAAAGGCCCATTAGAAACATAAGTTTCTGGATTAGTAGCCCATCCTTCTGGATTAGCAGATACTATATCTTCTCTTAAAGGAACATATGTTGTAAATGCACATAATTGTAAGAAATATGATGTAGGAGTTTCTAAAGTTACTTCTAATGTATAATCATCAATTACTTTAATTCCAACTTCATCTGCTGAAACTTCTCCATTATAGAATTTTTCTGCATTTTTAATATAGAATAACTGATAAGCATATTCAGCAGCAGTAGCCTTATCTAATGCTCTTAACCAAGAATACTTAAAGTTATCTGCTACTACAGGCTCTCCGTCACTCCATTTACCATCTTGTCTTAATTTAAAAGTATAAACTAATCCATCATCTGAAACTTCATAACTTTCAGCTGCTCCTTCTGTAGGTTGATCATTTTCATCAAGAACCATTAAACCTTCAAAAGCATTTAAAATCATTGTTCCTGCTCCTGAAGAATTATTTAATGTTGGGTCCATTGTTTCTGGATCTTCTCCTAAATTGAATACTAAGCTTTGATTTGATCCTGAGCTACTTCCAGTACTAGTTGAGTTATCACCACAACCAATGAATAAAGAAGTAGCTAATGTTGCAGCTAAAACTACTGCACATAACTTCTTTAGTTTTGAACTTTTCATTTTAGTTTCCCCCTCGTTTTTTATCTAAATTGCATAATACAATTAATAACTTAATTTTAAATTCAGTTAACTTAAGTAAACCTTTAACTATAGTAAAATTACTTTTTATATTAACTTGCAAATATAATTTGCTAATAAAAATTGCATGTTATCCAATATTTGTAAGTATTTTTAATTAAACTGACTAAACTAACGTTTTAGTCAGTTTAACTAAATTATTTGTATAAATGACATGCAACAAAATGTCCTGGTTCAACTTCCTTAAGTTCTGGATTTATTTCACCACAAACTTTCATTGCTTGTTTACATCTACCTTTAAATCTACACCCTGCTGGTGGATCTATAGGAGATGGTATATCCCCTTCTAAAACTATTCTTTTATTTGCTTTTGCCACTTTTGGATCTGGTATTGGAACTGCTGATAATAATGCCTTAGTATATGGATGTTTAGGATTTGAATATACATCATCCGCAGGTCCTTTCTCAACCATTTGACCTAAATACATAACTCCTATATGAGTTGATATATGTTTAACCATTGAAAGGTCATGAGCTATAAATAAATATGTTAGTCCAAACTCCTCTTGTAACTCTTCAAGCATATTTATTACTTGTGCTTGAATAGAAACATCAAGTGCTGAAATAGGCTCATCACATACTATAAAATCAGGTTGTACTGCAAGTGCTCTTGCAATACCTATTCTTTGTCTTTGTCCACCAGAGAATTCATGAGCATATCTATTTATATGACTTCCATTTAAACCAACCTTATCTAATAAATATCTTATTCTCTCTTCTCTTTCTTTACCTTTAAAAAGACCGTGGATATCAATTGCTTCACCAATAATATCCCCTACAGTCATTCTTGGATTTAGTGATGCATATGGATCTTGGAAAATCATTTGCATATTTTTTCTTAAAGATACCATTTTTCTTTCACTTAAACCTGTAATATCTTGTCCATTAAAAATTATTTGACCTGATGTTGGTTCATATAATTTTAATATAGTTCTTCCAGTAGTAGTTTTACCACATCCTGATTCTCCTACTAATCCTAAAGTTTCTCCTCTTCTAATAGAAAAAGAAACATTATCTACTGCTTTAACAAAGCTCTTCTTAGCAAATAATCCTTTGTTTGCAGGGAAGTATTTACAAAGGTTCTTAACCTCTAAAATAACGTCATTTTTATTCTCCATTATTCTTCCCTCCTTATTGGTGATTCAACTTTTGGCGCATTTTTATGACATAACCAACATGCTGCTCTATGTCCTTCTGCAATTTCAAATAATGGCGGTTGCTTTTCCTTACAAATTTTCATTGCATAATCACATCTTGCTGTAAATGGACATCCAACTGGTGGTTTTAATAAATCTGGCGGTTGACCTTCAATTGGAATTAATTTTTCTTTTAATTCACTTTTTGGATTAGGTACACTTCTTAATAATCCCCATGTGTAAGGATGTCTTCCTCTATAGAATATATCCTCTGTTGTACCTTCTTCAACAATAAGACCACCATACATAACATTAATTCTTGAACATAGATCTGCAACAACTCCAAGATCATGTGTAATTAATATAATTGATGTATCTAATTTTTCTTTTAAATCTTTCATTAAATCTAAAATTTGTGCTTGAATAGTAACATCTAATGCCGTAGTTGGCTCGTCTGCAATTATAAGTTTAGGCTCACATATTAAACTCATTGCAATCATAACTCTTTGTCTCATACCACCTGAAAATTCATGTGGATATTGTTTTAATCTTTTTTCAGGACTTGGTATTCCAACCATATCAAGCATCTTAATAGCCTTTTCTTTCGCCTCTTTTTTAGAGATTTTTTTATGCTTAATTAAATGCTCTGTTAATTGGTCTCCTATTGTAAATAAAGGATTTAATGATGTCATTGGATCTTGGAAAATCATTGACATATCATTTCCTCTTATAGTTTGCATTAATTTTTCAGTAGGTTTAGTTATATCTTTATCATCAAATGTAATAGTTTCTGCTTCTATTTTTGCATTTTCACCTAATAATCTCATTATTGTCATCATTGTAACTGACTTACCACATCCAGATTCACCAACAACTCCAAGAGCTTCTCCTTTATTTAAATGAAAAGATACCCCTCTAACAGATTGAACATCTCCAATATGAGTCTTAAATGATGTTTTTAAATTTTTAACTTCTAATAATTTACTCATATGTTTCTCCTCCTATTTTTGATGCTTAGGATCTAAAGCTTCAGTTAATCCATCACCAAATAAGTTAAATGCTAAAATGATTAAACAAATCATAGCAGCAGGGAATAATAACTGATAAGGTTGTGTTGTTAATAATCCTTTTGCATCATTTGCTAATGTTCCTAAAGAAGCAAGCGGTGCATTTAATCCTAAACCAATATAACTTAAAAACGCTTCAGTAAATATTGCAGAAGGCACAAATAATGTCATTGTTACTATGATTGATCCTAAACAGTTAGGAATTAAATGTCTTAATAAAATTCTTGTTTTAGAAGCTCCTAAAGTCTTTGCTGCTAAAACAAACTCTTGTTGTTTTAATTGAAGAATATCTCCTCTAACTATTCTAGCCATACCAACCCAAGAAGAAATTGCCATTGCTACTATAATAGCAAACATTCCACTTGAACCATCCTTCTTTAATACATTCATTAATAAAACAACATATATTAATGTAGGAATAGAATATAATATATCTACTATTCTCATCATTATATTATCTACTTTTCCACCTAAAAATCCTGCAATTCCTCCATATAAAACCCCAATTACAAGATTTAATACTGATGCAGCAAATGCAATAATAAGTGAATATCTTGCTCCATACATAACTCTTACAAACAAATCTCTACCTAAGTTATCAGTTCCAAACCAGTGTTGTGCAGTTGGCCATAAATTTGAAGCTGTTTTGTCCGTAGATTTATATGTAAAACCAAAAAGTTTTTCAACTACAATCGGACCTAATATTGCAAAAGCAATTATCACAATTATCAATACTAATGAAAATAATGCAACTTTATTTGCTTTTAACCTTCTCCATGCATTAGCCCAATAACCTACACTAGGCCTTACTATCTCATTAGCCTTTTTCTCTTCTGAACTTAAAGGAGAAAATAATTCGCTATCTATATCTAAATCTAAATTTTCTACAACTATATTTTTCAATTAACTCTCCTCCTTTTATCCTTCTAGTTTAATTCTTGGATCTACTACAACATATAATAAGTCAACAATCAGATTACAAATTACTATAAATGTACAATAGAATGCTAAAACTCCTAATAATGCTGTATAGTCTCTATTAGTTATAGTTAATGTAAACTCATTACCAAGACCAGCAATTGCGAATATTTTTTCAACAACAAATGAACCTGTAAGTACACCTGCTGTTAAAGGTCCTAAATATGTTACAACAGGAATTAATGAGTTTCTTAGTGCATGTTTAAATATTACCTTTCCACCACTTAACCCTTTAGCTCTTGCTGTTCTTATATAATCTGATTTTAATACATCGATTAATTTATTTCTTGTTAATCTTGTTATAAATGCCATAGAACTTCCTGATAATGCAATAACTGGCATTATATAATTTGAAGGTTTGCTAAGACCTGTAGCTCCTAACACCCTTAATTTCACTGTAAATATGAATATTAACAAGGATCCTATTACGAAACTTGGTATGGTAATTCCTAATGTTGCAATAATCATACATATTCTATCTGGCCATTTATCTGCATTTAATGCTGCAACTACTCCTAATAAAATACCAATTACTACAGAAGCAACAATAGCTACCGCCCCAACTTGTGCTGATTTAGGGAATCCATTTTTTATAGTATCAATAACTTGTCTACCTTTATATTTCATAGATTGTCCAAAATCACCTTTTAATAAACCTTTCATGTAAATAACATATTGTTCACCTACTGGTTTATCTAATCCATATTTTTCATTTAATACTTCTTTCATCTCAGCAGTAATTTTTTCTCCTTCAAAAGGTCCTCCTGGCATTATTCTTACAAGAAAGAACACAATTGTAATAACTGCCCAAATTGTAACTATACTAGTTAAAATTCTTTTTCCAACATACTTTAACATTTGTGTACAACCCCCATCTAAATTTTTAAAGCTAAATCTTAATAATTTATATTAATTATAA
This sequence comes from Clostridium cuniculi, assembly GCF_004353185.1. Taxonomy (GTDB): domain Bacteria; phylum Bacillota; class Clostridia; order Clostridiales; family Clostridiaceae; genus Clostridium; species Clostridium cuniculi. The sequence continues at coordinate 36,658 of NZ_SMUS01000034.1, forward strand.
TACATTGAATTGTTTTGTCAAAAGATATCGTTAATATTAACACTTTATATTTAGTATATTATTAATTAATTATATGTATTTTTTTTAATATGTTAATATTATATTATTTTTATAGGCAACGTTTACATTTACTAATTTAGCCAGTTCCTCCTCTTTAAGGTATAGTATTTTTTCCAATTTATTATTATGAATATTTTAACAATTTGTTAAATAAATAATTTTACTTTTAACTTAGCAAACGAACACTTTTCATTTTTTGTATTATCATATACGGACATTAATGTATAAAATTTACATAAAAAAAGAAATATACATTATTGAAATTTAATAATATATATTTCTTATAAAATCTTTTTAAATTTTATTAATAAATTTTTCTATCCTTTTTAATGCTTCTATTAATTCTTCATCTGAATAACAATATGATATTCTTAGATATCCTTCACCACCAATACCAAATGCAGTTCCTGGTACACAAGCGACTTTTTCTTCATATAATAATCTTAAAGCAAACTCTTCAGAAGGAATATTGAATTTCTTTATTGATGGAAATACATAAAATGCACCTTTTGGTATAACAACATCTAACCCCATATCCTTAAGCTTATTTACAACTAGCTCTTTTCTATTATTAAAGACTTCCTTCATATGACTTACATCTTTTAAACCATACTTTAATCCATTATAAACCGCCCATTGACAAATAGATGGAGCACAAGACACATTATATTGATGAATTTTTATAATTTCATTCATTAATGCCTGTGAACAAGCATAATATCCAATTCTCAAACCAGTCATTGAAAACATCTTTGAAAATCCACCTACATAAATCACTTTATCTTTAATATCTCTACATTGTGCAACACTGTAATATTTATCATAACATAAAGATTCATATATCTCATCTGTAATTACTAATATATCATTTTCTTTAATTAATTCTACTAACTGTTCCTTCTCTTCTTTTGATAATATTGCTCCTGTAGGATTACTTGGTAATGATAATACCAAATATTTTATATTCATATCTTTTATTTTTCTTTTTATATCCTCTACATCAATTTTAAATTCATCGTCCAAAGAATAATTTACTACAGTTCCACCCAATATTGTAACTATACTTTCATATGCTGGATAAGCAGGTGTTGGTATTAAAACTTTCTCCCCCTTATTTAATAATGCTGTAAATATATTAAATAAGGCCTCACTACCACCAACTGTTATACAAATTTCATCGGCTTCATAACTAATATCCTTATTTAAAAGATAATTGCTTATTTCTTCTCTTAATTCAACTATGCCTAGATTACTTGTATATGTAGTCTTATTTTCTTTTATTGCATTTATTAATCCTTCTTCAATGGATACAGGTAATTTAAAATCTGGTTGACCTAATGTTAATGAGATTGCTCCATCTACCTTTTGAACTTCATTGTAAAATTTTCTAATTCCTGATATTTTAACACTATTTAGATTTTTATTCATATTTTATTGCCCCCTTAACAAATATTATAAAACCTCAATTTACTCTCAAGTAATTTTATAGCAAATATACTATTCAGTAAAGTTTTTTCTACTATTTTACTAATGTCTCTTTAAAATACCCTTCAATTCTATTATAATATAAATGCTTAAATAAAAATATTGGGGCTAATGAAGAAAGGATGATTTTATGAATTATAATTTAACTGATCCATATGAAATCGCAAGATTTATTAAAGAATCAAAAAAAACAACTCCAGTAAAAGTATATGTTAATGGAGACCTAAGCGATGCTTCACTAGATAATATTGAACATTATGGAAACAATAATTTTTACATATTATTTGGAGAAAGTGATGTAATTACTGAAATAATATTAGAAAACAAGCACAAAATAAATTCTTTCAGAGTTGAAAATGATAGAAGAAATTCTGCTATACCAATGTTAGATCTTTTATCAATAGATGCAAGAATTGAACCTGGTGCAATAATTAGAGATAGAGTTTCTATCGGTAAAAATGCTGTAATCATGATGGGTGCCGTAATAAATATAGGTGCAGAAATTGGTGAAGGTACTATGGTTGATATGAATGCTGTAATTGGAGCAAGAGGACAATTAGGTAAAAGAGTTCACTTAGGTGCTGGTGCTGTTGTTGCTGGTGTTTTAGAACCACCTAGTAAAGAACCTTGCCAAATTGGAGATGACGCTATGATAGGAGCTAACGCTGTTATCTTAGAAGGTGTTAAAATTGGAGCTGGTGCTGTTGTTGCTGCTGGTTCTGTTGTTACTGAAGATGTTCCAGCTGGTGTTGTTGTTGCCGGTTCACCTGCAAGAATAATTAAAAATGTTGATGATAAGACAAAAGATAAAACTCAAATCTTAGATGATTTAAGAAAATAAAAAAAGACTCCCAATTGGGAGTCCTTTTTTTTATACTGCACCTTCTTCATGGTTAGTATTAGTGTTTTGTGATGTTTCTTCTGCAGATACTTTTTCCATCTTAGAAATTGATACTTCATAAGCGACTTTTTTAACTACTTCAGTTTCGCTTATCTTCTTTTGATATTCTCTACTTTGTAGTCTTCCCCATACTCTAATATTATCACCAACTTCCAATGTTTGGCAGAATCTTGAATTTCTTCCCCACGCGATTGTTGGAATGTAATCTGACTTATTGTAAGCTCTATTTACAGCTAATAATACATCTGCAATTTCTCTTCCAAATGGTGTTTTTCTATATACTGGCTCTTTGCATATATAACCATCTAAGAATATTTCATTAGGATTTTTACTCTTTTCTATGCATGGTTCTATGTTTCTAGCAAAAACTGTTAATATTAACTTATTTGCTCCATCTACAAACTTATTATAAGATCTTAGTTGACCTAATACTACTATTTCTTTACCTATTGATAAATCCATATTACTAATAAGTCTTTCAGATACTGTGATGTTTAATAAATCTACAGAATCACTTAATCTTGTTACCTCCATTAAGAAAGTATAAAAACCTTCCCCATACATCTCATGACTAAACTCCATACCACTTACAATTTTTCCTTCAAGATAAATCTTGTTATTTAACATCAAATTGTCCATCTTTACCCCTCTCTCCCTTAGTAATTAATAAAAATTCTTATTGCTGTTATAAAAATATCAAGGATTTATTTCCATTATAATACAAATACCTCATAACTTTCAATATTTTTCTAATATTTATTTTTTTATTTGTTCACCTTTTTCATCTACATAGTAATTATCATCATAAATTAACTCACTTACAGTAACAAATTCATATCCTTCTTCAGTTAATTTAGTGATAATTTTTTTTAAATTTTGAGGTGTATATTTTGCATTATTATGAAAAAGAACTATTGATCCTTCTTTAATATTTTTCATTACTCTATTGTATTCAACTTCTGCCCCTGATTGCTTATAATCTATTGAATCAACATCCCATTGAATACATTCATAACCTAAACTTCGGACATACTCTAAAGCATCTTCATTATAATCTCCACTTGGAAATCTAAATAACTTAATTTTACTACCTGTTGCAGCATAAACAATGTCTTCAGTTTTCTTTATCTCATCAGCCATTCTTTCATGACTAATTTTAGTAAAACTAGGATGTATATAGCTATGATTTCCTATTTCATGTCCACCTTCATTTATTTTCATTAGTTTTTCCCTATTCTCATCAGAATAATTTACCCATCCACCCATAATAAAAAAAGTTCCTTTTGCATTATTTTCATTCAGTACATCTAATATATCGTATATGTATTCATTTTCCGCCCAATTCACATCAAAAGTTAATGCTATTTTCTTTTCTTCAGTTGAGACTCTATATATGGGAACCTTTTTAGATTGACTTGCTATTGTATTTTGAATTTTACCACTATAAATTATAGATACAATAATAACCATAAACATTATAAAAATATTAATATTAATTCTTTTACTTAATTTCATTGCATTGCTCCTAAACTTAATTTTTATTAATTTATATTCTTAATTTATAATATTATGACTACAATATTCCATCTAACAAATTTTATGTTATAATTAAATAGACACTTTCATATTGGAGGTTTAATATGTACGAAAATTCAGCTGAACTAGCAGAAAATAAACTTTTAGTATTATACGTTATAAAATCCTTAAGACAAGCGATTTCTAAAACACAACTTACTGAAATAATTCTTGAAAATAATTTTATTAATTACTTTACTCTTCAACAATATATTAGCGAATTAGAAACAGCTAAATTTGTTGAATATATTGAAAAGAATGATAAAAAATTAATAACTATAACTACAAAAGGAGAAAATGTTCTTTCAATATTTAATGATAGAATTTCTCCAATAAAAAGAGATATAATCGATAATTATATCTCCAAAACAATAGACAGTATAAAAAAAGAATTAACTATTCATAGTGATTACACTATAGAAAAGAACAATTCTTTTATTGTTGATTTAAAAGCTCTTGAGGATGAAACACTACTTATAGATCTAAAAATTTCTGTTCCAACTAAAAAGCAAGCAACATCACTTTGCAATAGATGGAAAGAAAATCCTTCAGATATTTATACTAAAATAGTTCAAGTACTTTTTTCTGATGAAAACTAAAATAAAATCATAGCATTGGGTTCTGACTCGATTGCTATGATTTTTTTCACCTTTTCTCCCTCAACAACAATCAATCTTCCCTTTAAATAATCCCCTATATAAATTTTATTATCTTTTTTTAAAATACCTTTTGGCATTCCACCTATATATAATGTTTTAACAGCTTTAAATGAATTTTTATCAATTATACTTATACTACCCTCTGTAAAATTTGAAACATAAATATTTTTATCATCTTCATACATATCAATTGGAGATGTTCCCACTTCAATTCTTGCTATTCTATTAAATGTTTCTATAGAAAAAACATCTAAATATCCATTATCATCACTACCTAAATAGCTCTCACATATATAAATGTATTTTTTATCATTTGATATTTTTACTTTTGTAGGGTACTCCGGAGTTAAGAGGGTTTTAACAATTTGATAATTTTCTAAGTTTATAATTTTAGTGCAATTTTCTTCTAAATTTGATACAAATAATAATCCTTTTTCATCAAAATAATCAATACTATGAGGCCAATTACCTATATTAAGCTCCCATAACACCCTATTTTGATTTAAATCATAAGCAACTATAGCATTTGATTCTCCACAAATTGTATAAATTGTATTCCCCACTTTAACTAAATCATTAGGTTTAGGTCCGATCTTGATATTTCTTATTTCTTCAAAAATTACACCTGAAAAAATAGATATAGAATCACTGTAATTATTTGCAGTTATAATCTCATTACCATATTTTCTTATACCATGAGGTCCAACTGGTCTTTCAGAAAATTTAAATAGTATTTTTTTTACCTCAAATGTATCTAAATCAATTTTAGAAAGTGAATCTGCACCTGTATTGCATAAAACAATAGAACTCATTAACTACACCCCCTTAAAACTTCTATGTATTTTAATATATGCAGCTTTCAATAAATTGGCTACTATTGCATTATTTCTTGTTTTTCTTTATTTTTCTACAAACTCAATATATAATTAAAAAGTAAATTATTACTTATTAGGAGGAGTAAAAATGTTTGTTTATAAAACTGCAGGAGTCTGTTCTACAGAGATACATGTAGAAATTAAAGATAACGTTATTGAAAATGTTGAATTTGTGAGAGGATGTCCAGGTAATTTATTTGGTATTTCAATGCTTGTAAAAGGTATGAATATTGATGATGCAATTCAAAAATTACAAGGTATTGATTGCAGAGGAAAAGGAACTTCTTGCCCTGATCAATTATCAAAAGCTTTAATAGAATATAAAAACAATAATAATTAATATTATTCTAAAAAAATGACAAGCTTTTGCTTGTCATTTTTAAATCTATTTAATTAATTCTAATGCTATTTCCATCATCTCTGTAAAAGTATTTTGTCTTTCCTCTGGTGATGTTTCTTCACCTTTAAAAATATGATCTGATATTGTTAATATAGATAATGCTTCAACACCATTTTTCGCTGCTAATGTATATAATTCTGCAGTTTCCATTTCCACCGCTAAAACTCCATAATCAGCCCAAGTCTTTAATGAAAAATGATTTGTATCATCATAGAATAAATCACTTGATAAAACATTTCCTACCTTAACATTAGCTCCTTTTGATTTTGCTACATTATATGCATTATATAATAAATCAAAATTAGCACTTGGTGCATAGTCAAGACCATTAAATCTTCTTTTATTAATTCCTGAATTAGTAGAAGCACTTTGAGCAAGAACTATATCTCTAACATTAACATTATCATTACAAGAACCTGCTGAACCTATTCTTATAAGTCTTTTAGCTCCATAGAATTGAATTAATTCATTTACATAAATTGAATGTGAAGGTAATCCCATTCCAGTTCCTTGTATAGAAACTCTTTTCCCTTTATAAGTTCCAGTATATCCATACATACCTCTAACTTCATTATAGCAAACTGCATCTTCTAAAAAGTTTTCTGCTATGAACTTAGCTCTTAATGGATCTCCTGGCAATAATACTGTTTCTGCTATAGCTCCCTCTGGTGCCATAATATGTAAATGCTTTGACATAAACATTACCTCCTTTATTTTATTATTTATTAGTATAGTATATTCTTTAATAATAGTAAATAATCAGTTTTTCAATAAGTCTAAAATTTTAGTTTTTTTGTTTTATCATCATTTAAGAGTATTTTATTTTAGTGTATATTTTTTAAAATATTTTCTAATCACTTAAAAATAAAAGAGCCGCTAAAGCGACTCTTTACTTAATTAAAAGTTTATTAATTATTTTTCTCATATCTCCAATCATATATAATGAACCACTAGCCAATATAATATCATTCTCTTTGGCATTTTTTAGGGCTTCTAAATAAGCTTCTTCATATTCATCAAATGCTCTACAATTTGCATTATATTTAACTATTTCATTTTTTAAGTCATCAGCTAGTTCGGCTCTTATTGAATTTGGAGTAACTGCATATACTTGTTTTGCCATAGGTGTTATTATTTTAACCATTTCTTCAACATCTTTATCAGCTAAAATTCCTAAAATTAAATGTAAATTTTCATATTTAAAATATTTCTTTATATTTCTACTTAATGTTTTTATTCCTTGTATATTATGTGCACCATCAATAACAACATAAGGATTATTTAATAAAACTTCTAATCTTCCTTTCCAAGTAACATTTTTTATACTTTTTATAATACTTTCAGTAGTTATATTAACTATTTTCCTATTATTTAAAACTTCAATAACTTTCATTGCAACACTTAAGTTAAGTATTTGATGTTCTCCTAATAAAGGAAGAAATATATCAAATTCTTCTTTATATTTTAATAACTGATATGGCTTATCCTCATTTACTACCTTAACAAATTTCATATTATCTTTATCTGCAGTGTAAAGGTCTGATTCCATAGCTACGCATTTATTTTTTATTACTTTTAAAGCCTCTTCTTCTTGTGGGTATATTACTGTAGGAATATTCTTCTTAATAATTCCGGCTTTTTCTCCTGCTATTTCTTCTAAAGTATTTCCTAATAAATTAGTGTGATCAAAACTTATAGATGTTATAACTTGAAGTATTGGTATAATAACATTAGTTGAATCAAGTCTTCCTCCTAATCCTACTTCTATTACTCCAAAATCTATTTTTTCTTTTTTAAAGTATAAAAGCATTAAAACAGTTATTATTTCAAATTCTGTAGGATGATTATATCCCTCTTCTATAACTCTATCTACAGCAACTTTAACTTCATCTATTAAATTAGCTAAAGTTTCTTTAGGAATATTTCGTCTATTTATTTGAATTCTCTCTTCAAATTCTTCAATAAATGGAGATGTATACATTCCAACCTTATATCCTGCCCCCATTAAAATTTCTGTTATCATTGAGGTTGTAGAACCCTTACCATTTGTACCTGCAATATGTATAAGCTTTAAATCTTTTTCTGGATTACCTAGATATTCTAATAATTTATGAGTTCTTTCTAATCCATAATTAGACCCAAAATTCCCAACCTCTGTTATGTATTTCATTGCTGCTTAGTATCTCATAATTTACCTCTTCTTAATTCATTTATATAATTAAATATAAATTATATTTAATTAAAATGCAAAAAATATATAAATCAAATTTATTTTGTTATAAAAATACTAAATACCGTATATCCTATTTAGAATAATACGGTATTTTCATAACTATATTTTATTCTATTTTTTAAAAATAGCTTCTATATCTTTTAGTCCTTGAAAAATTTCATCTTTTGAAAAATTTCCTGCTAGTAATTCTTCATTACTTTTTTCTGATAATGTTTCGTAAAAATCAAGAGCAATTTTGTACATTTGATCTGATTTATTTTTTTCTATTTCTTCAAAAAGAATATTCTCTGCTTTATTATATTCTTTTTTTAGTATAAGTCCCTTTAAAATTATAGCAATAAAAT
>NZ_SMUS01000035.1 GCF_004353185.1 Clostridium cuniculi
ATATTATAGATAAAATATTAGAAGAACTTTTAAAGAAGATAAATAAAGGAGATGAAATATCTGTTGGACAATTAATAGGTCAGATTAATGAGAATCAAATAACAGATAGTTTAAAAGCAATAATTATAGGTAATGCTCCAATAAGTCCAATTCTAAAAGAAAAAAGCATAACTAATAGAATACTAGCTAGGAATTCCGTCGGAGTTCCAGAAGCTAGTTTTTTAGTTTGTGGAAAGAATTTATATGATAAAACACGAAGAACATTAAATAGAGTAATGCAAGGAAGTACACCAAGCACATATAATCACATTGAAAGTGAAAATTATGATATAACAGACTATATCTTTGTGATTATGGGTGAAACATATTCTTGTAATGTTGGAGCTAGAAATATATATCTTTTTAATACGGCTGGAGAGTGTATAGAAGTTATAACTACAAGCTTAAATACAAGTACAGCAAAGTTTACATTTACAGCTTCTCAAACTGGATATATAAGAGCCAGTCTATATAAGACACATATAGATACATGGCAATTAGAAGAAGGTGACGCTCCTACAAGATACGAAGATTATAAACAATATTTAGCTTATGATGTCCAAGAAAATATCAATATAAAAAAGAAACAAGTAACAGATTTTAGTGTTGAAAGTGATGATTGTAATTTCTTTGAAGTAGGTAAAAACTTACTTAATCCTGCTAAATTCTTAAATGGGAAATTAATATCAAAAAATAATACTGTAGTTGATAATCAAGGATATAACGGATATATGATAGAGCTTGAAGCTGGCACATATACTGTTTCAAGTAGAACTAGAAATGTATTTCAATTTGACTCTAATCTTACTGGAACAGGATTAATAAATACAATTTCTAATGTTACTGCGAATAATCCTATAACTTTCACAATAGATGAAAAGTCATGGATAGGAATAAATTTCTTTGCAGATGCAACAAATATGCAACTTGAAGCAAATTCAGAGTTAACACCTTATGAAAGTTATGGTTATTGTATGGATAAACTTAGGTTTACAAAAGAGCAAATGGAATCAATAAAAGATGAAGTAGCAATTTCTGATGATAATTCTAGCTTAAAGATAATAAAAGAGAATAATAAGTTTACTGTATATAGTCAATTAAATGATAAAGAAACTATAAAATATGAAACTGAAATAGAAGATGTAAGAAATAAATGTTTTAACTTTGTTAATACGTATTTAATAAAAGACAATAAAGAAACATTAATACATAATCAAGGTGATGATATAACCCCAATTAGAACATTCTATACTGTTGGAGCTAATCATGGATATCCTTGTTTTTCTATACCTAAAAACGGGCAAACAACTGCTGATATTGGTAGTGTATGGACAGATGGAATAACAGATTATGTATTAGCAAAAGTAGAAAATGATAAATGTATATTCTTATATCCATATACAGAAGATGAACAAGGAATAGTAGGTTATAGTAATATAGCACCAGTTAATAATTTAGAAGCTAAGTTAAATGCAACTAATATAAATGCATTAGATATAACAAATCTAACTGTAGAACAATTCTATCCATCTACAAATAAACATACTTATAATGTTAAATTAGATGGAAAAGAGCTTATAGATGGTACTAATGTTGGAGAAGAACTTAATATTACTGAAAAATATAATATATTATGCTATAAAGCACTACAGGAGCATTTAAAAGCTAATGTAGGGATAGAACTATCAGAAGACAATTTAAACGCTGTAGAGGGCGTTGTAGAGCTTTGCATTAACTATAAATTCAAAAATAATGCATTTGTATTAATTAACCATTCACTTAAAGTATTAAAGAAAGTTACTTTAGGTAATTGTGGATTTTTACAAAGTGTAAGATTGCAACCTAATACACAACACTATATGCCTAACGCTAAGCAAAAAGGCAACTGGAATTTTTCTCGATTAACTAATATAAATTCGTATAAAGATAACCTAAAGTTTTATCTAAGTGATTGTATTAATCAAAATTATCCAATAAATAGATATGTACAACATAGAAATGATACCGATAATAATAAAGTAGGATTTACTGCTGGGTATTTAACTGACATAGGCAATGGATCTAATGAAGAAAGGGTAAACAATTCTATACTTTGGGATTTTAGAAGCACTAAAAAATCATATCCAGTTGGATATAGTGGTGGAACTTTAGAAGCTGGAGCATATAAAACATTTAGTATGTATAGAAAATATATAGATACTTCTATATTAGAAGATGGAGAAACTAATAAGACTTATATAGAGGTTGGAGATAGCTTATATGTATTTATAGATATTCATAAAAATGTTGTATGTGATAATTTAGAAATTCCTTCAAAGTATATAGATAAGAAAATAAATATATTAGAGCAAAACGAAGGCTTTGAACTTATCAATAATACTGTAGATGTTAGAGGGGTTAATTACAATATTAAAAATGATTATGGATATGCTGTATTAAAAATAAATTAAACTAATATATGTTATCATGAAAGAAAGGAAATGTTAATGTGTTAAGTGTAATATTTTGTATTTTATCGTTGTTGGGAATATGTTGGATTTTATTAGTAATAATGTTATTAAGCTTTGGTGGAAGTGTAAAAGTAACAATTATAAATCCAATAACAAAGCAGAGAGACGTACTAACAAATATAAATTTAATAAAGAAATAGAAAGAGCTTAGGAAACTAGGCTTTTTTATTATATCTAAAATTCCAAGCGATTGGAGAAAAGGAGAACAACAGTGGAAAATGAACTTATTAAAACTATAGTAAATAACGGAGTATGGGCAGTACTTTTTGTATGGCTACTAATTGATACAAGAAAAGAAAGTAAGGCTAGAGAAGAAAAGTTGCAAGAAATAATTGATAAGAACCAAGAAGTAATTTCAGATTTAGCAGAAAACCTTGAAGTGGTAAAAACTACTCAAAAAGATGTTGCTGATATAAAAGTAAAATTAGAGAAGGTAGGATAATATGATGGAAACATTAAAGAAATTATTACAAATTAAGAAGTTAATAGCTTCTATTTTAACGCTAGTATTTTCAGTATTAGCTTTAAAAGGTCAAATAGGAGCAACAGAGTTCTTAACTATATTTAGTATGGTTATAGCATTTTATTTTGGTCAAAGTTCAACAAGACAAGCAATTAAAGAAGTAAAAGAAGATCATGAGTAATCATGGTCTTTTAATTTTATAAAAATATTTAAAAGAAAGAAGGAATATAAAATGAAAATTGGAGTAAATGATGGACATACTTTGAGAGGTGCTGGAACTGGAGCAGTAGGAATTATAAAAGAAGGAGAACACACTAGATTAGTTGGAGAAGAAGTAAGAAGCTTGTTAAAGGAAAGAGGTAATACTGTTTATAATTGTACTGTTGATTATGCAGCAACTACAAATGAAAGTTTATCTTTAGTAGTGCAACAAGCTAACAGAGAAGATTTAGATTGGTTTATTTCTATACACTTCAACGCTGGAGGGGGACAAGGAGTTGAGGTCTACACTTATGAAGGTAGACAATATCAAGATGCAATAGATGTATGTAAAAATATATCAGCATTAGGATTTAATAATAGAGGGGTTAAAGCTGGTACAGGACTTTATGTAATCAGAAGAACAAAAGCTAAATCTATGTTAATAGAAGTTTGTTTTGTAGACACAGAAGATGCGAATAAGTATCTTGAAGTTGGATATAAAGCAATTGCAAAAGCTATAGTAGATGCATTAGATAATCATATAATTAGTGATCAAGTAGATGATATAAATACATCATCTACATCTCAAACTCAATCTACGACAACAATTAAAGGTGATGATTGGGTAAGAAGATTACAACAAGAATGTAATAACCAAGGTTTCAGCAAACAAAATGTTGATGGTGTTGGTGGTCCAGCAACATTAGCTGGTTGTCCTACTGTTAGAAAAGGTGCAAAAGGGAATATAACTAAGTTAATACAAAAAAGATTATTAAGTTTAGGATATAAATTACCTAAGTGGGGAGCAGACGGAGGGTTCGGCGATGAAACTGTAGATGCCGTAAAAGCATTCCAAGCTGATAAAGGACTTTCAGTTGATGGTGTAGTTGGACAAAATACTTGGAGGAAATTATTAAATTTATAATTGTTAAGGCTAGAGATGAAGTTCTCTAGTCTTTTGAATGGTTAAATTTGGATATGAATATTAATATTATGACAAATTATGAAAAAGTATGTTATACTATAAAAATAAATTTATATGGGGGGGAAATTTATGTCGGTAGAATTAAAAAAGCTAAATTTAGGTTGTGCAGATGGAGATAGTGAATCAAATAAAAAGGAGTTTTTAGATTTATTTTATACGGGGAATAATAAATATGATGAAATAACTAATGATCCTATGAAATACATTGTATTTGGAAAGAAAGGAACTGGAAAAACAGTTCTAGGAAGATATATAGAAAAGAAATATAATCAAAAGGGAATAGAGTGTAGAATATTTAATAAAGATGACATTGCTTTATTAAAAATGATAGAAAAAAATAAAGAGGAGTTATCAGGTGATGAAGCCATACAATTATTTAAGTGGATATTATATAGGAAAATTCATCAAGTGATAAAGAATAAGACAATAAAAGGTAAATTTGGATTTAAAAAAGATACAAGGCAAAGGAATAAAGATATAAAAGCATATAATAAAGCGTTAGCAAGATTAAATGAAATGTGCTTAATTAGGTATGGGAATGGAAACTATGAATTTGATGGATACACAGATAATGATGGAGAGACAATAACAGCTGAGATACAAGGAAAAGGTAAAAGATTATTGTCAAAGGTAACAGGGGAAAAGAACAAAGAAATTAGTCGGATATATACAACAAAAGAATTTTATAAACTTATAGATGAATTTGAAGAGTGTATATTTATTTGTTTAAAAGTGCAAAGTGTTGTAATAATATTAGATGATTTAGATGAGTTAGATATAGACTTAGGAGAAGATAAGTATTCAGCTAAGGCATTAAATAAATTAATAGAAGCTATGAAAAATGTAAATTTATTATTTGCAAAAAATGAGTTATTATCTAGTAAATGCATATTACTAATTAGAAGTGATATTATTGAAGAACTTAATAAAAGATCTACTAATTTAAACAAAGTAATACAAGACAATTCAGTTGAACTTTATTGGATAGAGAAAGAAAATAGCACACCAGAAAGACATATGATTATGGAAATGATATTAAATAAGGTTAAGAAAAGTAGCAAGGAGTATTATAATTATAGTAATAAGGAGTTATATAAGATACTTTTTCCAGAACCAATAAATAAACAAAATGTTGTCACATACTTAATAAATAATAGTTATGGTAGACCAAGGGATATTATTACTTATCTTCAAATAATAAAGAAAAGATATCCAAATGAAACTTGTTTTAGAGCTAAGATGTTTAGAGAATGTAAACAAAGTTATTCCGATGCATTTCAAAAAGAATTATATAATGAAGCAAAAATACATATAGACTTAGAAACATTTGAAGAGTATTTAAAATTAATAAGAGATTATGGAAAAAATTCATTTTATGCATCTAATCTAAGAACGTATTATAAATCTAGAAGAAAAAATTATAATAAATCTATTGATGTTAATGAGTGTTTGACTAAATTATACCAGTTAGGCGTTGTGGGGAATATGAGGAAAAATAGTAATGATGAAATTATATATTCGTGGGGATATAGGAAGGATGGAAATCCTAATGTAAACTTAGAGTTAAAATTAACAGTTCATTATGGATTAAGAAATATATTAAATACAAAGTAAAAAAGACTAGTAAAACTAGTCTTTTTATAGAAACGGGAATCACTCCCAAAAACGGGTATTTACAACCCACATATTTTAACTTATTCAATTATACGAATTTAGTTACTTACTTTAATAAATAATAATATAAATTTATTTATTTGTAAAGTTAAATTTATTGGTAAATGTAAAAATTTTAAATAGTATTTTAAAAATATGGATATTTTATAATATTTATTATATACAATTATTAATATTTTATTCAATATTATACAACTTTTTATAAAAATAAAAGATAAAAAAATAATATGTTTTTAGTATAGGTTAGATATAAAATAAAAGTATCTAACCTTTTTTATTTATTGGACTTTAATTAGATATTCATCTCTTCCAATTCCTTTAATATTTATATTATTATCTTTTAAGAAATCAATAAACTTATCTACAGTTTCTAAAGAAGAAAAATCTACTTTTAATATTAATTCATTTTCGTTAATTTTATTTGTAGCCATATTTAAAATCCCCCTAATAATAAATTAAGCAATATTATTATAAATAAATATAAATGTTATTTTCAAATGTAATTGTTGGATATGCATTATAGGATATTTGCTAATAAAAATTCAGATAAAATAAATGTAGGCAAATATAAAATTGCTTACATTTTGCCTACATTACTATAAAAATAATGTCATAGTATTATAAATCTATATTACATATAATAATTAGTGATTATTAATATTCTTTATGTTATTTAAGTCGCTAAGATCTTTACCTTCTGCCCAATCAAGAAACCTCTCTAATTCTGTACTGCGAACTTTTAATCTGCCTAATTTTAAGGCTTTTAAATAACCTTTATCTATTAATCTTCGGATGGTAGGTTCATCAGTTTTTAGAGTTTTGGATACTTCTTTTATAGTTAATAATTCAATATTAGGAGCTTTAATATAAGATGTACTATGTTTTACAGATTCATTATTTTTATTATAGATTCCTTGATATATATCAAGTATAAATTTTTTGATTAAATCATCATTAATATCTATATTAATATCAATATTAATAGGATTCATAAAAATATCACCTCATCTTAAGTAATATCCAAATTTAAAAAGTTAAATCTTTTATAGCAATATAAATTTTAAAACGTCAAAAAAACGTCAAAAAAACAATAGTTTTTTATAGAAAATTATACTTTTAATAAAATGATAAATCATTAAAAAGTATGATTTATAGAGATTTATTACCTAAAATTATTCTAATGATATATTTGCAAGGGAAAATAATATAAAAGTTGAGTAATTAGATTTAGAAAAAATATTAGAAAATTAACTTTAGTTTAGGAAAAATAATACCGAATATAAATTATGTTTAATTTATTATTTGGTATTATTTTTTTATATAATTTAATAGCTAAAAAATAAGAATATATTTAATACAAAATGGGGAATATAAGGGAAATGAGTAGAATTTAATATATTAAGGGAGATTATTATGAATATAAAAAATAAATTAATATCTATTGTATCTAGTGTATTAGTTTTAAATTTACTTTTCACTGGATGTAGCAGTTCATTATATAAAGATGTATCTAGCAAGGGTATAGTTACTTATGAAGAAACTTTAACTACTGAACCTGGTAAAAATCCTGAAAAATTAGATGTAGAAGGAATAATGAAGGAGCTTACATCTGATGAATATTTATCTAGAGTTGTTGGAACAGATGAAAATACTAGAGCAGCAGAATTTATAAAAAATTACTTTGAGGCTGTAGGTTTAGAACCATTTAATAATGAAAGTTTTTATCATGAAGTATATTTAAATAAAGAAATGAGATCTATATTTAATCCTAATGAAGAAAATGGTAATAAGGTAAATAATATTATTGGAGTAATAAAAGGCAAGGATAGTTCTAAAGCAGTTGTAATTTCAGCTCATTTTGATCATGTTACTGTAAGAGAAAGAGTGGAAGAAACTTCTAGTAGTGAAACTTCTCGAGTAAAGGTGACAAAAATTCAGGGAGCTATTGATAATGCTTCTGGAGTATCAGTATTACTTGAATCAGCTAAGGATTTAACTAAATATTATAAGAACAAGAAACCTGATCATGATATAATTTTTGCTGCGTTTAATGCAGAAGAATTAGGATTAATAGGAAGTTCAAAATTTGTAGAAGAGTTTAAAGATAATTATGAAGATTGGTATAATATAAATATTGATTGTATAGGTATGAAGGGAAATGAAGGTTTAGCAGTTAAAAATAATAATCCATTATGTCAAGAGTTGTATGATGACTTTATAGAAGTACTAGATGAGGATAAAGTTTATTATGAAATGGTTCCATATGCTAGAAATGAAGAGGGAAGAATTGTAGGTAGTAGTGATCATATGTCATTTAGAAGAGGCAATGATGCATCTTTAGTCATTGGGCAAGATGGAATAGTTGGTATTGTTCATAGTGAGGCAGATAATATGTCTATAGTTGATTTTGAATTGATAGATAGTATTAAGGATGCTTTAGTTGATTTTATAATAAAGAGTGATAATAAAATTTATTAAAATTTTATAATTAAAGAGTCTTATAAATTTATTTTGTAAGACTCTTTTTATATATAAATAAGAGATTATTTAAACTTTTTATTTGGGAATAAATCATTATAGCTTATATAATTTTAAACAAAAATCATGTCTTATAACGTAAAAAAATTAGATAAATAAAGTTATCAGAATATTACAAAAAGTATGGAAGAAATGGGAAAATATTGTATAATTAGAATTGGGATACAGCAAACAATAAACAGTAAACAGGGGAGTGGTGATATGTTTAAGTTTGAAACTCAGCTTAAAAAATTAAAGCATGAGGTGTTAACAGAGGTAGCAAGACTTGCTAAAAATGATAATATAACTTTAGAAAGTATTGAAAAAGTTCCTTATGAAGTTATTAAAGGAGATGTGGCACAATATAGATGTTGTGTCTATAAAGAAAGAGCTATAGTTTTAGAAAGAGCTAAGCTTGCAGCTGGATATTTGGCAAATGGTGATAATGCAGAAGAATCACTAATAGATATTAAGCCAGATGAACAAATTATTTATGTTATAGAAGCAGCTTGTGATAGATGCCCTATAAATAGATTTAATGTAACAGATTCATGTAGAAACTGTATTGCACATAGATGTAAAGAAGCATGTAATTTTGGTGCAATAACAATTGTTAATGGACGAGCATATATAAATCAAGAGCTATGTAAGGAATGTGGAGGATGCAAAAAAGCATGTCCTTATGATGCCATATCAGAAGTTATGAGGCCTTGTAAGAGGGCATGTCCAACAGGAGCTTTAGATATAAATCAAGATGATAGAAGAGCTATGATTAAAGAAGAAATATGTGTTAACTGTGGATCATGTATGAGAGCATGTCCGTTTGGAGCTATTTCTGATAAGAGTTTAATAGTTCCAGTTGCAAAAGGATTAGGAAAAGGTAGAAAAATGTATGCAATAGTTGCACCGGCTATAACAGGTCAATTTGGTCCAACTATGAATTATGGAAAAGTAAGAAACGCAATTAAAGCTATTGGATTTGAAGATATGATAGAAGTAGCTTTAGGGGCAGATGCAGTTACAGTTCATGAAGCTAATGAATTTGTAGAAAGAATGGAAAGAGGAGATAAATATATGACAAATTCCTGCTGTCCAGGATTCTTTAGTTTTATTGAGAAGACTAATCCTACTGAAAAAGATAGAATTTCAGGAACAGTTTCTCCTATGGTTGCGACAGCTAGATATATCAAGAAAAATGATCCAGAAGCAGAGGTTGTATTTATAGGACCTTGTACAGCTAAAAAAGGAGAAGCAGTTAGAATAGGAATAGCTGACGCTGTTGATTATGTTTTAACTTTTGAAGAGTTACTTGCATTATTCGAAGCATTTGATGTTAATCCATTTGAATGTGAAGAAGAAAATGTTAATGATGCATCTATATTTGGAAGAGGATTTGGTGCAGCAGGTGGTTTAACAGCTGCTATTAAGAACTATGTACAAGATTCAGGGGTAGAGGTTGAGTTTAAACCAGTTCAAGTTTCAGGCCTTGATTGTAAAAAGACTATGATGCTTGCTAAGATGGGAAAACTGCCAGGAAACTTTATTGAAGGTATGATGTGTGAAGGTGGATGTATTAATGGTGCAGGAACAATAGTACCACCACTTAGAGCAAAAGCAGCATTTACTAAGATTAATAATGGAACAACTATTAAGGCGGTTCTTAAAAACGAAACTCTTAATAAGTTTGATGATGTTAATTTAGAAAGATAAATAATTACTATTTTCATTAGAAGAAATTTGCAGAAAATAATTAGCTATGAGTTTATAATTTTTTTTAATAAATTCATAGCTTTTATAATATTTAATTATGATATTAACCTGTATAATAAAAATATTAGAAAAATAATGGAAATCAAAGTAAATCAAAAATAAATTAGAATAATTAGTAATATTTGACCTTAGTAAGGTAATAATATAGAAAGTAATTGTTGAAAGATTACAGTTAAAATTATATTATAAATATAAAGGTGTTAGCACTCTAATGAAGTGAGTGCTAATAAAGAAAAATATAGGAGGGTTTATTTATGAATATAAAGCCATTAGGTGATAGAGTAGTAATACAAAAATTAGAAGCAGAAACAACTACAAAGAGTGGAATACTTTTAACAGGAACAGCAAAGGAGCAGCCACAAGAAGCTAAGGTAGTAGCAATAGGGCCAGGAGCAATGGTAGAAGGTAAGAGAGTTCCTATGGATGTAGAAGTTGGAAATAAAGTATTATATTCTAAATATGCAGGAACTGACGTAAAAGTTGATGGTGAAGAATATATAATATTAAAACAAGATGATATATTAGCAATAGTAGAATAGTTGGGAGGTATATTAATATGGCAAAAATGATTCAATTTGGTGAAGAAGCTAGAAGAGCAATGCAAGTTGGTGTTGATAAATTAGCAGATACAGTTAAGGTTACTTTAGGGCCTAAAGGTAGAAATGTAGTTTTAGATAAGAAATTTGGTTCACCACTTATAACTAATGATGGTGTTTCAATTGCAAGAGAAATAGAACTAGAAGATCCATATGAAAACATGGGAGCTCAATTAGTAAAAGAAGTTGCAACAAAAACTAATGATGTTGCAGGGGATGGTACTACTACAGCTACTCTTTTAGCTCAAGCTATTATAAGAGAAGGTTTAAAGAATGTAACAGCTGGTGCAAATCCGATGTTACTTAGAAATGGTATAAGAACAGCTGTAGATACAGCAGTTAAAGAAATATTAGAAATATCTAAGCCTGTTAGTGGTAAGGAAGATATAGCTAGAGTTGCAGCTATTTCAGCAGCTGATGATGAAATAGGTAAGCTTATTTCAGACGCTATGGAAAAAGTGGGTAATGAAGGAGTTATTACTGTTGAAGAATCTAAATCAATGGGTACTGAATTAGATGTTGTTGAAGGTATGCAATTTGATAGAGGTTACGTTTCAGCTTACATGGTAACAGATACAGAAAAAATGGAAGCTTTATTAGATAACCCACTTATATTAATAACAGATAAGAAGATTACAAACATACAAGAAATATTACCTATATTAGAACAAATTGTTCAAACAGGTAAGAAGTTATTAATAGTTGCTGAAGATATTGAAGGAGAAGCAATGGCTACATTAGTAGTTAATAAATTAAGAGGAACATTTAATTGTGTTGCTGTTAAGGCTCCTGGATTTGGTGATAGAAGAAAAGAAATGCTTCAAGATATAGCTATCTTAACAGGTGGTCAAGTAATTTCTGAAGAGTTAGGAAGAGATTTAAAAGAAACTACTTTAGAAATGCTAGGCCAAGCAGAAAGTGTTAAGATAACTAAGGATAACACTACTATTGTAAATGGTAGAGGAGATAGCAATGCTATCAAAGAAAGAATTAATCAAATAAAAAGTCAAATAGAAGAAACAACTTCTGAATTTGATAAAGAAAAGTTACAAGAAAGATTAGCTAAACTTTCAGGTGGAGTTGCAGTAATTAAAGTTGGTGCAGCTACAGAAACAGAGCTTAAAGAAAGAAAGCTTAGAATTGAAGATGCTTTAGCTGCTACTAAGGCTGCAGTTGAAGAAGGTATAGTACCAGGTGGTGGAACTGCTTATGTTAATGTAATTAACAAAGTTGCAGAATTAAAATCAGATGTTGCTGATACACAAGTTGGTATAAATATTATAGTTAGAGCATTAGAAGAGCCAATGAGACAAATAGCTACTAATGCAGGAGTTGAAGGTTCTGTAATTATAGAAAGAATTAAAAACTCTGAAACTGGAATGGGATATGATGCATTACATGATGAATATGTAAATATGCTTAAAGCTGGAATAGTTGATCCAACTAAGGTTACAAGAAGTGCACTTCAAAATGCTGCATCTGTAGCATCAACATTCTTAACAACAGAAGCAGCTGTTGTTGATATTCCACAAAAAGAAGCTCCAATGCCAGGTGCACCAGGAATGGGTGGAATGGACGGAATGTACTAAAATAAGTAAAAAATATAACATAATAGTTTTCTCTATTATGTTATATTTTTTTGTCGTAAATAAATGGTAAAGAATGAATTACTATAAAATTTCAAATAACGACAAATAATATGAAAACAAAAGAGTAATTTGGGAAAAATATTAAAATTTATAATAGATATATAAATGAATATAGAAAAAAATTATTAAAAATGATACAATAATTATAGGAATTAACATTTAATGTTTATTAATTAATAATCACTATTTTAAGATGATACTTTATTATTTGAAGGAGAAATAATGAATATAATTTTAATAATATTATTAGGATTAATAATAGGAAGCTTTCTAAATGTTTGTATATATAGAATTGCTAGAGAAGAATCAATATCATTTCCACCATCACATTGTACAAGTTGTGGATATAATTTGAAACCAAAAGATTTAATACCGGTTTTTAGTTATATTTTTTTAAGAGGAAGATGTAGAAATTGTAAAGAAAAAATATCTATACAATATCCATTAGTTGAAGTTTTAAATGCATGCTTATATATAATGATTTATTTAAAATTTGGATTTACCCTAGATTTTTTTAAATTTTGTTTATTTGCATCACTATTAATAGTAATAGGTTTTATTGATTTTAAAACTAAATATGTTTATAACTCAACAGTTATATTTGGAGTAGTTTCAGGTATAGTATTTGATATGTTAATATGGATAGAAACTAAAGCAATACCATGGGATTATATAGTTGGTGCATTTATAGGCTTTGGAGTTATTTATCTTATAGTAATTTTAACCCATGGAATGGGAGAAGGGGATATTGATATTGCCTTAATTTGTGGGTTGTTTTTAGGTATTAAGGGAATTATAATAACCTTATTTATAGCTATAATTTTAGGTGGAGTTGTATCAGCTGTAATTTTAATTTTAAAACTTAAGGATAAAAAATCAGAAATTGCATTCGGACCTTACTTAGCAATTGGTGGAGTAATTGCATGTCTTTATGGAAATTTATTATTAGAAACATATGTTAAACTTTTTTTCTAAAAATTTAATTAAATAATAAAACAAATTATGGTTGAAAAAGTAAAATATAGAAATTATAATAGTTTAGTAGTACTAAGAAGTAATGCTAAACTATTATTTACGATTAAAAAATGTTATACAATAGTATTATTTTGGAGGAAAGATGAATCGAAGAAAAAGATTAGGTGATATGTTAATTGAACTTAACTATATTACAGATAATGATTTACAAGAGGCATTAAAGATTCAAAAGGATACAGGTGGTAAAGTTGGTGAAATACTAGTTGAAAAGGGATTTATTTCTGAAGATGACTTGTTACAAGCATTAGAAATACAACTGGGTATTCCAAGAGTATATATAGATTCAATTATAATAGATAAAAGTGCAGTAAAGACAATTTCAGAATCATTATCAAGAAAATATAATGTATTACCTGTAAAATTTGTAGATGATAAGTTATTAGTGCTAATGAATGATCCACTTAATATACTGGCTGAAGAAGATGTTAAGATTGCATCAGGATATGAATTAGAGATTGCTTTATGTAGTAAAAATGAAATCATAAGAGCTATATCTAAATATTATTCAGAAGATTATATGAAAAAAGCAGCTGAAGAGCTTAGAAATCAAGAAAAGGATCAAATTATAATTGAAGATCAGATGAGCGAAGAGGTTAAAAATGCTCCGGCTGTAAAATTAGTAGATTCAATTATACAAAGTGCAGTAAGAAGTAAAGCAAGTGATATTCATATAGAACCATTTGAACATAGAGTTGCAGTAAGATATAGAATAGATGGTGAGCTTCAAAAGCAATTTGACTCTCCCAAAGAACCTTTAGCTGGACTAATAACTAGAATAAAGATTATGGGGAATATGGATATTGCAGAAAGAAGAATACCGCAAGATGGAAGAATATTTATGAAAATTGATAATGAAAATATTGATTTAAGAGTATCTATACTTCCAACTGTAAATGGGGAAAAAGTAGTTATAAGAATTCTTGATAAAAGTGCTTTTAATGTTGATAAATCAACATTAGGTATTGTAGAAGATGATTTAGAAAAAATTAACAATATAATATCTAAACCACATGGAATAGTATTAGTTACTGGTCCAACAGGAAGTGGTAAGTCAACAACTCTTTACTCTTTATTAAAGGATTTAAACAGAGAAGATAAAAACATAATTACAATAGAGGATCCAGTTGAATTTTCAATGGATGGTATAAACCAAGTTAATGTTAATACTAAGGCAGGATTAACTTTTGCTTCAGGTTTAAGATCTATATTAAGACAAGACCCTGATATAGTAATGCTTGGGGAAATTAGAGATTCTGAAACAGCAGAAATAGCAGTAAGAGCTGCTATAACAGGACACTTAGTTTTAAGTACAATACATACAAATGATGCACCATCTTCTATAGTTAGATTAAAAGATATGGGACTTGCACCTTATTTAGTATCGTCAGCTTTAGTTGGGATTATAGCACAAAGACTTATAAGAAAACTTTGTGTAGAGTGTAAGGAAGAGTATGAAGCAAGTGACTATGAAAAAGAAATTTTAGGTGTAGAAAAAGATAAGAGCTTAACTTTATATAGAAAAGTTGGTTGCAATAAATGTAACAACACTGGATATAAAGGTAGAGTTGGTATATATGAAATAATGCAAGTTAATAAAGAAATAAGAGAGTTAATAAATAGAGATGCATCAGTAGAGGAAATTACTAATGCAGCATTAAAAAATGGAATGAAAACATTAAGTAAATCAGCAATAAATGTTATTTTAAAAGGTAATTCTACAATAGAAGAATTATTAAGAGTAACCTTATTAGGTGATTAAAGGAGAAATAATTTATGCCTGTTTTTATTTATGAAGGTAAATCATTAGATGGATCTGTAGCAAAAGGTATAATGGATGCTGAAGATAAAGAAGGGGTAAAAGAAGCTCTTAGAAACAAGGGGATATTTCCAACATCTATAAGAGAGAACAATAAAGGTGCTACTTTAGAGTTTAGTATAAAAAAAGGTATTCCCTTTGAACATTTGGCTATATTTTGTAGACAATTTTACTTTGCTTTGGCAGCAGGTGTACCAATGATGAGATCTATAGTTATGATTAAAGATCAGATTGAAAATAAAAAGTTAAAGAAGATACTAGAAGATGTTTATGAGGAAGTTCAAAAAGGAAGTGAATTATCTGAAGTTTTTCGTAGGCATAAGGATATTCCTTTTATGCTTACTGCAATGGTTGAAGTTGGGGAGGCTACTGGTAGCCTAGATCAAATAATGGGAGAAATGGCTGATTATTATGATAAACAACATAGACAAAAGAAAAAGATAGATGCAGCATTGACTTATCCTAAGTTTTTATTAGTTTTTGCAATTTGTATAGTATTAGGGTTAGTAAGCTTTGTTGTTCCTACTTTTGTTGAAAGTATTTTATCAGCAGGTCAAGAGCTACCAATACCAACACAAATAATTATTAATATTAGTGCATTTATTACTCAAAACTTTTTATTATTAGTTCTTATAGTTATTGCATTGTTCATAGTAAAAAAAGTATTTATTGATACTAATTATGCTATACAATATCAAATAGATAAATTTCTTGTTAAGGACAAGCATCTAGGAAAGATTACTCAACAAATATTTACTGCAAGATTTGCAAGAACCTTTGGGATGCTTGTTAAGGGTGGAATGAGTATTATAGAATCTCTAAGCATAGCTGCAAATGCAGTAGATAATAAATTTATAAAAAAATCAATTGATGAATGTGTAACATTAATTAGTACAGGGGCTAGAATAGGTGATACTTTAGAGTCTAAAAAGATATTCCCGCTTATGTTAACTCAAATGATTAAAGTAGGGGAAGATACGGGAAGTCTTGATAATATTTTAAATAAGACTGCTGAGTATTATGAGATTGAAGCTGAGTTTGCCATTCAGAAATTAACTTCTTTAATAGAGCCAATTATGATAGTCTTTCTAGCTTTCATAGTTGGATTTGTAGTAATATCAATAGCAATGCCTATGTTCCAGGTTATGGGAGCAGTTTAAGGTTTTACATATAAATAATAATGTTATAAATGGGGGCACCCCTTTATATAAATATAAAATAATATTACATATAATGGAGGTAAAAAATATGAACTTAACAAAAAAAAGAAAGAAAAAAGGATTTACATTAATCGAGCTTATGGCTGTTATAGCTATTATAGCTATATTAGCAGCGGTATTAGTACCAACTGTTAGTGGGTATATAAACAGAGCTAAGAAAACAGCAATTATTACTCAAGTGAGAACTGTTGTAAATGCAGTAGAAACATATAATGCAACAGCAGCAACATCAATAGCTACAGATGGAGTAACTATTAGTGATGGTAAAATAACAGCCGATACAACTTTATCAGTATCAAGCTTATTATCTACACTTGGTTCAGATTTATTAACTAAAGAAAATATAAATAAATTAGAAAATATGCAAATAGGAACAGCTATAGAAATTAATAAAGATCAAGATGCGGTAACTAAAATAGAAGTAAATTCAAATGGAACATATAAGTCATATGATGGATTTAATAATCCAGGAAGTCCAGTAACTAAGTAACTAATAAAATATTTAATTATAGTAATCATATAACTTCAGGACCATATAAGGTCCTGATTTTTTAAGAGGGGATTATGAAAATCAATAAAAAAGAGGATTTACATTAATTGAGTTAATAGCTGTAATAGCAATTATAGCTATACTAGCAACGATATTAATTCCTACAATAGCAGGTTATATAATATAGAAGCAAAAAAGTATTATAAATCAATGCAAAAATATACATAGAATTATTCAATTAAGAAAAGTAGAAGAACAATTTAAATTTAAATTCAAAGAAAATGCTTCATTTTATAACTATGATTTAATAACAGAAAAAGACGTAAATAAGATACTAGAGGTAAAGCTTGAAGGTTAATTACAGTATATTTCAACTGAGAGTCTTGAAGAAGTAATTAAAAATATAGAAATAGATATAATAGGAAATTTTAAAAAGTTAAATAAGTAATAGGATAATAAAACTTGGAGGTAGATTTATGGCATTAGTAAATAATAAAAAACTATCTATCCAAATAACAGATACATCTATAAATATTCTTATTGCAAATAAAAATAAGATATATGAAACACACACTATTAAATTAGAAAATGGTGATTGTAGAGATGGTAACGTTAGAGATAAAGAAAGCATAATAAAACTTTTAAATGATTATTTAGATGTTAATGCTAGAGATGTTAAAAATGTATCCTTTGTTTTAAGAGGTTCAGATATAATTACAAGATATACAGAAGTACCAATACTTAAGGATGATGCATTAAGAGAAGCTGTAAGCTTTGAATTTAAACAATTTATACCTGATATAGATGACTATTACACAAACTTTGAAATAGTAGAAAAAATAAATACACAAGATAAGAAAGCTTACAAAATACTATTAGTTGCAGCACCTAGAGAAAAAATAGATCCAATTGTTGAAATAGCAGAGGCCATAGGAAAAGAGTTAGAAGTTATTGATATATTATCAAATACATTAGCAAGGGTATTAAAAAATAGTGATCATATTACTAGTGAAGAATCCACTGGTGTATTTTATTTTGGGTCAGATAGTTCAACACTTAGTATAATGGAAAATAATGTTTTAAAATTTGAAAGAAATCTTCCGTTTGGAGTTAAAAATATATTTAATGAAGTTTATGATCAGATTACTGCTACATTATTAGATTCTAGAGAAGTAGCAAATATATTCGAAAATAATTCAAGTGTAATAATGAGTTTTGAAAATTTACTATCCAGCGTTAATAATACAATTAGATATTATAACTCTGAAAAAAATAATAAACCTGTTACAAACTTTATAATAATATGTTCAGATATTGTTATGGCTAACATGGAAAAATATTTAGAAAAGTATTTTGAATTGCCATGTATTTTAGTAAAGGAACCTTTTGACTTAGGAATAAAATTGAAGTTTGAAAATAACTTTCCAAGATATATAGCTTGTTATGGGTTATTATTTAGAGATAGTAGAAATAAATTACTTAATCTAAATCCAAAGGTAATAAGTAAAGAGAAGAAAAAAACCAATATAGATGGAATGTTATTTAGATTACCTATAATAACTTTGATTGGAGTTATATCAATAGGATTTGTATTTACAATAATGAATAGAAGTATTATGAAAAATATAATAACGGTTGAAGAAGAAATAAGTAAATATAATGCGATAGTTGAAAAAAATTCAGCATTAAAAGCTGAAAATAGTAAAATGGAATATTTTATAGAGAGAGTTAAGAATATAGAAAATAGTACAACTAAAACATCAACAATTTTAGCTAAAATAAACTCATATGTACCTAAAGAAATAACATTTATGAGCTTATCATTTTCAGATACTGGTTCAATAAATATTACTGGTGAATCTGATACATACAGTGCAATACCTGAGTTTTTAGCTAACCTTGAAATGAGTGAAGAGTTTTATAATGTAACTATTAGTTATATAAATCCAATTGAAAAAACTATAGAAATATCTGAAGCGGCTAAAGAAGGGACTAATATATTAGAGGGAAATTCTTTATTACCAATTGCAATGGCAGGCAATTTTAATATATGGGAAAATTTAATTTTAGCCTCTGATGATTCAAAAGAAAATAATATTACTAATAATGATTCAAGTACTAACAATAATTCTAATAATATAAATGATTCAAGTAATTTAAATAATTCACAAGAAAGTAATGATTCAAATAAACAAGGTTCTAGTACATATAATGATTCAAATAGTACAAGTGATGAAGAGAGTAATGATTATAATACAAGTAGCAATACTATAACTAAATATAGTTTTTCAATTTTAATAGAAGGGGTAAGTAAAGATGGAAGCGAAGCAAAAGAAACAGAGTAGTATTATGATTTATTTAAAAAATCTTTCTAAAAAAGATAAAGTAATATTATCATCTACAATTATTGTTGTATCTTTGGTCTTTGGATTAAAGTTTTTAATATTACCTCAACTAGAACAATATACAAATAATTTGCTTACGTTAGATATGAAAAGAGAAGAGCAAGCTAGAATATCTATGATACCAGCTCAGAATAAAATACTAGAGGAGAAACAAGAAGAGCTTAAAGAACAGTATGATTTAGCTCTAGAAGAAATTTCAAAGACTCCAGCTGTAGCTCAAATAATATACGATTTAAAAGCATTAATGATCACAAGTGGAGTTGAAATGAAATCTTTAAGTTTTTCTAGTTCTGATGTATCTGAAGAAGATATAGCATCTAGTGATGGTGTTATTACTGATGAAAATGGTGTTGTAACTGAAATTGATAGAGGACTTGATATTGGAAGTTCTCAAGAGGAAAGTTCTCAAACAGAGAGCGAACAAGCTGTTGAAAAGCAAATAGTTAATATAAGTTTAAGTGGTGAGTATGAAAATATAATTAAATTTATTAAGTCTATTGAAAACTATTCAAGAATTTCAGATGTTTCTGATATATCTTTAAGTACTGGAGAAGGAAGTTTATTAAATGCTAACTTAACAGCTAATTTTTATAACTTAAATTATAATGAGAGGGAAAATTATGATTTCAATGATGGAACTTATGGAAAAGAAAACTCCTTCAATTAAAAATACTAATAGAAAAAAAGGGATGACTTTAGTAGAAATAATGGCTGCTATGGCCATCCTTTCTATTTTATTTGTTGGAATAAGTGGGTTAATGCTAAGTATAGTTAAAACTGAAGCTAGAGCTGATGAGAAGCTTGAAATTAACAATTATATAAAATCTGCATTAACATTATTTGATGTTAAAAGTGCAAATGTTGAAAATTATATAGTTAAAAAAACTATTAATTTTAATGACTTAGATGATATGCAATATAAGATAAAAAATATAAATTCTTTAATTGATAATGAGGGGAAATTTTCTATAGATATCATAGCTGAGTTACAAGATAATGGTTTGTATAAAGTAACGGCATATATGAAAAATAAAAGTGTTGAAGATACTAAGATAATAATTGTGAATAAATGATAAGGAGAGATTTATGAACAGAAAAAGTGGATTTACTCTTATAGAGTTAATGGCAACATTATCTATTTTACTTTTATTAATTACTATGGTAGGTTCTATTTTTGTTCAAGGGTATAAAATAATCAATAGAACAGATAACAAGGCAGCAATACAAGATGAAGTTAGAAATGCAATAATTAATATTGAAGCTGAAACTACAAATGCAAAAGAAATAAAAATTAGGACTGCTGATGCTATCACAAATTATGATGGAAAAGAAGCTAAAGAGATTTTATATGTAAAAAAAGATAACGAATATATATTATATTTTGAAATAGTTAATAGTGATGAATATAATAGTTTAATAGAAGTAAAGTATGGAATAGATAATTCAATTAAGAGTGAAAAAGTATTATTAAATAGTATTAAGGTTAATAATTCAAGTAAATTTTCTTTAAAAGTTACTGAAGTAGATAAATTAATTAATATAAATTTTGAAGGGGTTTTAGTTGGAAATCAACTAAGTGGACAAGATTATATTCTCACATTATCAAAAGAGAACAATAAAGATATTATAGTAAATTTTCAGGAAAATGGTTCAGATAGTTCAGACAGTACAATTGATCCAATTGATCCTGTGATTCCGGAGGAACCAGATGAAAATACTCCTAATTCGGGTGAAGTAAATGTTGATTTAAAAATTTCTAATAGTTGGGATGGTGGTGCTGATTATATAATAACTCTTACTAATAATACATCCAATGAAATAATAGCGTGGGAATTAATATTTGAATCAGATGTAGAATTCACTTCTTGTTATGATGCAGTACTTGAGAAAACTGATGATGGTAGATTTAAAATTAAAAGTAATCAAAATTCTGGAGTAATTGAAATTAATAAAAGTGTACAAATCAAAGGTCAGTGTAAGGGATATATAGATAGAATTAAAAATTTAAGTATTAGAACATGGTAAGAGGTGTAGATAAAATGAAAAAGAAAGGTTCATCTTTAATGATAACAATGGTTTTATTATTATCATTAATAATTATTGGATTAGCAGTTTCATCAGCTGTAATAAACACTTTAAAATATAATAAAAAGCATAGTGAGTATATTGATTTAGAGTTAGCAGCTAAATCAGGACTTAATATATTTAGAGAGGAATTATTAAGTTTAATAAATGATTCTAATGGAGTAAGCAACCTTCCATTATCTTTTTCTAAGATGAAAAGTGATATAGATGATTTTGAAGGAATATCTATTTATAAGGAAATAACAAGAGATGAAATAGAAGAAAACAATAAATTAGTAAGATATGATTATACTATTATTAGTACAGCAATAGATGAAGAGAGTGGAGCAAAGAAGGAACAAAAGCAAGTTATTTCAGTAAATATAAATTCTGATAGTGGAGTAATAGAAGATGTTGAAATAAGTCCTGAAGGAGTATTAAATATAAAGGGAAATATTGAATGGCAAAATAATACCTATGAATTTCTTAAGTATACTTCCTATGGTGGAAAATTAACAAATTCATTCAAGGGTCAATTAGGTGATTATCTAATGAATAATAATATAAATAGGAGTGAGCAAGCAGGAAATGTTGATTTTAGTATAGTCAATGATATTGATAATAAAATAGAGATAGGTAGTTTTGAAAATATACAAAAAACCACTAAAAGTTTTAGTGGATTAAAAGAAATAACATTACAATATTTAATTGATAATAATGGGAAGAGTATAAATGAAGATATAATTTTGAGGGGAGATTTAGATTTAAGTCAGAATTATATACAACAATATAATTTGAATTTAAATGGAGGAACTCTTGTAGTAGAAGGAGATTTTGTTGCAAGTGGTAGTTTAAATGTTAATTTAATCAATAGTAGTAACTTGGTGATATATGGCGATTTAAAAATTTCCCAAAATGGAGATATAAGAATTAATAATTCAAGTTTTATTGATATTAAGAAGAATTTAATAGTTAACAATGGCTCTTTATATAGTGAAGTGAAAGAGGATAGTGTATTAAATATAGGGGAATCAATAAAGAGTAAATCCAATGGAATAAATTTAGTGTTAGAAGATTCAAAGCTAGATGTTAATTCTGATATAGAATCAAATGGATTAAATATTAAAATTAATAACAGTAAATTGATAACTAGAAGTGGTGGTATAAAAGGAACACCTATAAAAATTGAGATGAATAATAGTAATTTAGATATATATAGTAATATTGAGGCTCAAAGTCAGGGTGTAGATATAAATATTAATAATAGTAAATTAATTATAAGAAATGATGGAATATCATCACCTACAAACCCTTTAAATTTATATGGAAGTAACAATAAAATTTTAGTTAATGGTGATTTAATAGGCAATGGAATAAATATAACAATGGATAAAGGCAGTAAGTTAGTTGCGGGAAGACTTGTATCAGAAAGTAATTATGTTAATTTAAAGTTATATAATAGCCAATTTTTATTTAATGATGGTATAAATGCTAACAGTTCTGAATTGTTTAATGATAATAGTGATGTAATATTCTTAGGTGATAGTAATATAAAAAGTTTTAATAATTATAATGTAAATGGTATTGTAATATTTGGTGGCACTTATGATGGGCATACTGTTACTATTAACCTAGATAATAGTATGGTATTTATATTATCTGCAATTAATAGTGATATAAATGGAATGTATTTAGAAAATTTATTAACTGTTAATAATGTAAATAGAGGTTCTATTTATATATTAGGTAATTTAAAAGCACACACAATAAATGTAACAGGTAATAAAGATAATATAAAAGCTACAGATGAAGTTATAAGTAGAGCAGAAAACTTATTAAGTAGATAAAAATATAATTACAATCAAACAAGTATTGACAAGCCATCTTTCTTAAACTATAATGGTAAAAAGCAAAAAAACACGAATAATAAAAAGACTCATATAAACCCTGAATATGGCAGGGTGTTTCTACTGAAAACCTTAAATTTTCATCTATGAGTGAATTTAATATATTTACCTAAATACGAATAATGTATAGAGTAAAAGCATATTAATGTTCACTTATAGATAGCGGACTTAATATGCTTATTTTTATTTGGTGGGCTCCCAAAATAACCAAATAGGAATGGCATTTATCACATATATATAAAGATAAATAATAATGATAGGAGAGATGAAGTATGGCAAGAATATTAAAAACAGCTTACACATTTGATGATGTATTATTAGTACCAAATAAATCAGAAGTTTTACCACATCAAGTTAGTTTAAAAACTCAATTAACAAAAACAATAACATTAAACATACCACTAATGAGTGCAAGTATGGATACAGTTACTGAATCAAAAATGGCTATAGCTATGGCTAGAGAAGGTGGAATCGGAATTATTCACAAAAATATGCCAATAGAGGACCAAGCAAGAGAAGTTGATAGAGTTAAAAGACAAGAAAATGGAGTAATTACAGATCCAATATTCTTAAATGAAAACCATACTGTAAGAGAAGCATTAGATTTAATGGCTCAATATAGAATCTCAGGGGTTCCAGTAACAAGAGGAACTAAATTAGTTGGAATTATAACTAACAGAGATATAGTATTTGAAACAAATTACGATAAGATAGTTTCAGATGTTATGACTAAGAGCCCATTAGTAACAGCTCCAGAAGGAACTACTTTAGATGAAGCTTTAGAAATATTAAAGACTCATAAAATAGAAAAATTACCTTTAGTTGATAAAGATAATAACTTAAAAGGACTTATAACAATAAAAGATATAGAAAAAGTTAGAGCGTATCCAAATGCAGCAAAGGATTCAAAAGGAAGACTTCTTTGTGGAGCATCTGTTGGTATAACTAATGATATGATGGATAGAGTTGATGCTTTAGTTAGAGCTCAAGTTGATGTTATTACATTAGATACAGCTCATGGACATTCAAAAGGAGTTATTGAAGGAGTTAAGAAGATAAAAGCTAAATATCCTGAACTTCAAATAATTGCTGGTAATGTTGCAACTGCTGAAGCTACAAGAGATTTAGCAGAAGCTGGAGCTGACTGTATTAAAGTTGGTATCGGACCAGGATCTATTTGTACAACAAGAATAGTTGCAGGGGTAGGGGTTCCTCAATTAACTGCAGTTATGGATTGTGCTGAAGAAGGAAGAAAACATGGAGTTCCAGTAATTGCTGATGGAGGACTTAAGTATTCAGGAGATATAGTTAAGGCTTTAGCTGGTGGAGCTTGTGCTTGTATGATGGGATCAATGCTTGCAGGTTGTGAAGAAGCACCAGGAGAAATGGAAATATATCAAGGAAGAAGCTATAAAGTTTACAGAGGAATGGGTTCTTTAGGAGCTATGGAAAAAGGTTCATCTGATAGATACTTCCAAAATGGAACTAAAAAGTTTGTTCCAGAAGGTGTTGAAGGAAGAGTTGCTTATAAAGGTGTAGTAGCAGATACTTTATATCAATTAATTGGTGGAATTAGATCTGGTATGGGATATCTTGGAGCTCCAACTTTAGAAGATTTATATGAAAACGCAGGATTTGTTGTTCAAACAGCATCAGGAATAAGAGAAAGTCATCCACATGATATAAACATAACTAAGGAAGCTCCAAACTATAGCGTTAGAGAGTAATTATTTATTTAGAGATTAATAGTAAATAGATGATAGTTGAGGGAATTCTTAAGGAATTTTAATCCTTAACTGTTATCTATTATTTATAAATTAGGAAATATAATTCTATTTTTGTTGAAAAATGTATAATTTTACGAGATAATTAAAGAAAAAACATTAGGAGGATTCTAATGAGTAGAGAATTAGTATTAGTACTTGACTTTGGTGGTCAATATAACCAGTTAATTGCAAGAAGAGTTAGAGAATGTAATGTATATTGTGAAGTTCATCCTTATAATTTAAGTGTTGAAAAGATAAAAGAAATGAATCCAAAGGGAATAATCTTCACTGGAGGACCAAACAGTGTATATGGTGAAAATTCTCCTTTATGTGATAAAGCAGTATTTGAATTAGGGATACCTGTACTTGGTATTTGTTATGGTTCACAACTTATGGCACATGTTCTTGGAGGAAGTGTTGCAACTGCTCCAGTAAGTGAATATGGTAAGACTGTAGTAAAAGTTGATAATGAA
This sequence comes from Clostridium cuniculi, assembly GCF_004353185.1. Taxonomy (GTDB): domain Bacteria; phylum Bacillota; class Clostridia; order Clostridiales; family Clostridiaceae; genus Clostridium; species Clostridium cuniculi. Next base: position 25,581 of record NZ_SMUS01000035.1, read on the forward strand.
TCAAAATTATTTGATGGTGTACATGAAACAACAATTTGTTGGATGAGTCATACAGATTATATAGAAAAATCTCCAGAAGGATTTAAAATAATAGGTAATACTCCAGTTTGTCCAGTAGCAGCTATGGAATGTGAAGAAAAGAATCTTTATGCAGTTCAATTCCATCCAGAAGTTATGCATACTGTAGAAGGAACTAAGATGTTATCAAACTTTGTTTATAACATTTGTAAATGTTCAGGAGACTGGAAGATGGATTCATTTGTTGAAAAGACAATTGAAGAAATAAGAGAAAAAGTAGGAAATGGTAGAGCGTTATGCGCATTATCAGGTGGAGTAGACTCATCTGTTGCTGCAGTACTTTTATCAAAAGCAATTGGTAAGCAATTAACTTGTGTATTTGTTGACCATGGTCTACTTAGAAAGAATGAAGGTGATGAAGTAGAAGCTATATTTGGGCCAGAAGGACAATATGACTTAAACTTCATAAGAGTAAATGCTCAAGAAAGATTCTATGAAAAGTTAGCTGGAGTAGAAGATCCAGAAACTAAGAGAAAAATCATAGGTGAAGAATTTATAAGAGTATTTGAAGAAGAAGCTAAAAAAATTGGAGCTGTGGACTTCTTAGTTCAAGGTACAATTTATCCAGATATAATTGAAAGTGGATTAGGTGAATCTGCAGTTATTAAATCTCACCATAATGTTGGAGGGCTTCCTGACTACGTTGATTTTAAAGAAATAATAGAACCATTAAGATTATTATTTAAAGATGAAGTTAGAAAAGCAGGTTTAGAACTTGGAATTCCTGAAAAGTTAGTATACAGACAACCATTCCCAGGGCCAGGACTTGGTATAAGAATAATTGGTGAAGTAACTGCTGAAAAGGTAAGAATAGTTCAAGACGCTGATGCAATTTACAGAGAAGAAATTGCTAATGCTGGATTAGATAAAACTATAGGACAATATTTTGCAGCTTTAACTAATATGAGATCAGTTGGAGTTATGGGTGATGAAAGAACTTATGATTATGCAATTGCTTTAAGAGCAGTAACTACAAGCGACTTTATGACAGCAGAATCAGCTGACCTTCCATGGGAAGTTCTTGGAAAAGTAACAACAAGAATAGTTAATGAAGTTAACGGGGTTAATAGAGTAATGTACGATTGTACAGGAAAACCACCAGCAACTATTGAATTCGAATAAAAAATTAAATTGCTACAAATATGTACTTTTACATGTTTGTAGCAATTTTTTTTTGTTATGTAACTATAAAGATGTTATTATGTTTGTATAGAGAATGATTAATGAAGAAAATAGAAGATTTATTATTTAATTGGAAAAATTCATGAAGATATTATAATAAAAGTTGAATGTTATTAGAAAGAATTATATATGTAAAGATATTGTATATAGTTATGAAGTTTGTTAAGGAGAATATTATGAATAATATTTTTAAAAAATTGAAAATTTCATTAGTGATAGTAGGAATTGTAGTTGGAGTAGGATATTTAGCTAATAATGGAAGAAGTAATATAGAGAAAGATAATACTAATGAGAGTATAAACAATAGTAATGAAGTACTATTGGCAAGGTCAGATAAAGAAAGTTTGGAATATGAAGATATAGAAAGTGATTATAAGGAGTTGGAATATTTAGAAGGTATATTAAATAATCAATACTTTGTTTTAATTAACAAGGATAATAAACTAGATGAAAGTTATGTACCAAGTAATTTGAAAAAATCTGAAGCAAAATTTTTAGATTATTCTCAGGATAATAATTTAGAAAATGCTACAGCAGATGCAGCAAAAAAAATGTTTGATGCAGCAGCGGAAGAGGGTATTTCTTTGATTGGGGTATCGGGGTATAGAAGTTATAGCGTTCAAAAGGGATTATATGAAACTAGAATGGAGAAAAACGGAGAAGAAAAAACCCGTGCTTATACTGCAGAGCCAGGTGCTTCAGAACATCAAAGTGGACTAGCTATAGATATTTTATGTGATGAGTATCAAACTTTAGATGAAGGTTTTGAAGATACAGATGCATTTAGATGGCTTACTGAGAATTGTTATAAGTATGGATTCATATTAAGATATTTAAAAGGTAAAGAGGACATTACAGGATATAATTATGAACCTTGGCATTTTAGATATATTGGAAATGAAGAAGTAGCTAAAGAGATAATGAATAGAGGATTAGTTTTTGAGGAATATATAAATGAAGTAAAAAATAAAATTAATGAATTAAAAAAATAGTGATAAAGTGAAAAAAGACTAAAAATATGTTTTTTATAACTATAAATGTAATAATATGGTATAATCATTATATAACTAAGTGTAAATTAGGAGGGGTACATTTATGGGGAAAAGTGTTAAAGAAAGACTAGATGAAACTATTAGACGTGATAAACAAGAAATCAATGAAGAAGATAATAATATGGAACCAAAAGGTAATAAAGAAACAAATGTAGAAGATTTTATGAATAAAAAAATTAAAGAAATGATAAATGATGAAGAACAAAAGGTAGGAGAAGAGAATGAAAATGATGATTTTGAAGAGGATTTCGAAGAAAAATCATCTAATGGAAAAAAAATAATTGTAATTCTTTTAGTACTAATAATATCACTTTCAACAATATTAGTATTATGGAGCAATGGTTATGAAATTGTTAACTTTGCATTTAATAAAGTAAGTGAAATTAATGAAGGCAAAAATGCAGAAAAGAAAAATGAAGTTGTAGAAAATGAAATTACTACAGTAGCAACTATGGATTTAAATCAATGTTATCAGATTGTTCATTACATGGCTAATACTATAATAATAGCAGATGATGGGCAAATATGGGGTCAAAATGAGATTACTAGAGAAGCTGTCACTCAAATGGTTAACGAACTAAACGGTAGAGATGACTATCTTTCAGATGAATTAAAGAAATGGTTAGAATTAGATTTTTCAAATGGAGTTTAAGTTCATAATTATGTATGGGATAAACTTGATGGGGATATAGGAAAAGCTAAAGATTTAAATCAAGAAAAAATTCAACAAGTAATTAAGTCTATGACGGAATAAATTATAAAAATAAATGAACATAATAAAAGTGTAAAGTATAAAAAATACTTATGTAAATTATTTTATATCAAAATTGTTATATAAAATTACAAAAAGGAACATGGTATTTACAAATTATTATATTATTATTGAAAATGATTAAATAATTAGAGTATAATAGGGAAAAATAAGTCATTTAATTATTGTTAAAATTGTTAGTATAAGAAAAATTATGATATAATAAATATTGTTAAAAATCCCACATTATTTGGAGGTATGAAAATGAAAAATGGTTTAAGTTTAGATTTATCAAAAGTTCAACCATATGCATCTTTATGTGAATTAGATAAGATGGAAGGTATGGTTAAGTGGGCTCATGATACAATTCATGAAGGTACAGGAGCTGGTAATGACTTTTTAGGATGGGTTGATCTACCAGTTAATTATGACAAAGAAGAATTTGCAAGAATACAAGCTGCAGCTAAAAAAATTCAATCAAATTCAGATGTTTTAGTTGTTATAGGAATAGGTGGTTCATACCTTGGAGCAAGAGCTGCTATAGAAATGTTAACAAACAATTTCTATAATGTATTACCAAATAACAAGAGAAAGACTCCAAAGATATTCTTTGTTGGAAACAATATAAGTTCAACATATATATCAGAGTTATTTGAAGCTATAGAAGGATTAGATGTATCTGTTAATGTTATATCTAAATCAGGTACTACAACTGAACCTGCCATAGCATTTAGATTATTCAAAGACTTCATGGAAAAGAAATATGGGGTTGAAGGAGCAAAAGAAAGAATATTTGCTACTACTGATAAAGAAAGAGGAGCATTAAAAGGTTTAGCAGATCAAATGGGTTATGAAACTTTTGTTGTTCCAGATAATGTTGGTGGAAGATTTTCTGTTTTAACTGCAGTTGGTTTATTACCAATCGCAGCAGCTGGAATAAATATTGAAGAAATGATGCAAGGAGCTGCTGATGCAAGAGAAATTTACTCTAATCCTTCATTAAAGGAAAATGCTTGTTATCAATATGCTGCTATGAGAAATGCTTTATATAACAAAGGTAAAGCAGTAGAAGTATTAGTTAACTATGAACCATCATTACACTATTTCAATGAATGGTGGAAACAATTATATGGAGAATCAGAAGGTAAGGATCAAAAGGGTATATTCCCAGCAGCAGTTGATTTCTCAACTGACTTACATTCTATGGGACAATTCATTCAAGATGGTAATAGAATAATGTTTGAAACAGTTCTTAATGTAGAAAAAGCTACTAAAGAAATAGTTATAGAAGCTTCTGAAAATGATGCAGATGGATTAAACTTCTTAGCAGGAAAAACTGTTGATTTCGTTAATAAGAAAGCGTTCCAAGGAACTTTATTAGCTCATAATGATGGTGGAGTACCAAATATGGTATTAAATATTCCAGAATTAAGCCCATACTACTTTGGACAATTAGTTTATTTCTTCGAAAAAGCTTGTGGAATAAGTGGATACTTATTAGGAGTAAATCCATTTGACCAACCAGGAGTTGAAGCATACAAGAAAAATATGTTTGCTTTACTTGGTAAGCCAGGTTATGAAGAGTTAAAAGCTGAATTAGAATCTAGATTAAAATAATTATTTTATAATATGAAGATTATAGTTGATGGAGATGCCTGCCCAGGTATCTCCATTATTACAAATATAGCAAAAAAGTATGAGCTAGAAGTTATAATTTATTGTGATATTAATCATTACATAACAGTAAATTATGGAGAAGTTAGAGTTGTTGATACTGGATTTCAAAGTGTTGATATGAAGGTAGTAAATGAATGTAGTAATGGGGATATTATAATTTCACAAGATTATGGTGTTGCTGCTATTTGTTTAGGTAAGAAGGCTAATGTAATTAGTCCTAAGGGATATATTTACACAAATGAAAATATTGGAGCTATGTTAGAGCAAAGACATTTATCTCAAAAGATAAGACGAGGTGGAGGAAAAACTCCAAATGCTAAAAAAAGAACTATAGAAGATGATAATAGATTACAAAATAATTTGTTATATTTAATAAAAGATAAAAATATAGAATAAGCTGTAGAAATATATCTATAGTTTGTTCTTTTTTTTTATATATATTAGACAAATTTCAGCTTTTATTTCAAAGAGGAAATAGTATAATTGAAATAGAAAATTATGCAAACTATGGTGGTTAAAGTATATGTGAAATGGTGAGGTGGAGAGAGATGAAAGAGGTTTTAATTGATTTTGACAATAAAAGCCCTGCTGACTTAAATAAAAATATAAATATTGCAGCATTTTTAACTGAAAATGATGATGTTGAATATAAGTTTATGGAGGGGATTGAGGGTATATGGAAGCCTATACAAGACTTTTCAAAAAGCAATATTTGTACGTGGAAGCCTACTAAACCAGGAAAATATATGATAATGGTTCAAGGAAAATCAACTAATTGTAAAAATGCATATGACTATCTTGGTAGATCAGAATATGAGATAGTAGAAAATTCAAAATTAATTAATAAAGTTGAAATAGATAAAAATAAAATAAATGTAGGAGAAAAGTTACACATTAATGTTAGTACTAATGAAGAATTAGTATTATATAGATTTTGGATAAAGGGAAAAAAAGATTGGGAAATTTTAAGGGATTATACTACAGAAAATGAATTTATTTTTACAGCTACAAAGCCAGGTAAGATGGAAGTATTAATAGAATGTAAAAATGTACAATCTGAAAGAAATGTTGATGATTTTACAACTGTAAAGTTTGAAGTTAAAGATTTAGAAAAAATCGAAATAACAAACTTTTTATGTTTGACTCAAAATATGTTGGTTAATGAAGAATTGATTTTTAAGGTTGAAGCTAATTATGAAAAAAATAGACCTTTATTATATAAATTTTTAAAAATAAATAAAGAAGGACGAGTTACTTGTATTCAAGATTTTTCTTCTAAAAGCATGGTTACTTTTAAAGAAAAATTACCAGGTGAATATAAGTTATTGTGTTATGTAAGAGATATGTTCTCAACAAATTCTTTTGATGATAGAGCTGTTATTGTTTATAACGTAAATCCATATAATGAGGTTAAAATTAGAACATTTAAAAGTGATATTAAGTCACCACAAGCAGTTGGAACTGAAATAAACTTATTAGCTTTAGTAGATGGAGGAAAAGAATTATTATATAGATATATTATAGAAGGCCCTATTTCAGAAGATAGTGGCTATATAAGAGGAAATGAGTTTATATGGGAGCCTAGAGATGATGGGAAATATAAAATAACTCTTAAAGTTAAAGATATTTCATTTGAAGGAGATCATGAAGATATAACATCTATTCAATACGAGGTTTATAACAAAGGAGAAAAGCCAGTTAGAATAGTAGATGTTAAATGTGATAAAGGAAAAAGATGTATAATAGGTGAAGCTGTAAATATTAAAGTTAAAACTGATGGTGGAATTAAGCCTATATATAAGTTTACCATATATAAAAATGGCGTTGAAAAAGAGAGCATAGACTATGGAATAAATAATTGGATTAACTTTATACCAGAAGAACCTGGAGAGTATGAAGTTGATATCAAGTTAAAAGATGAATTTTCTTCAAAAGATTATGATGCATCAACATCTTTATTTATTGAAGCAAAAGATTATATAGCAGCAGATATTGATTATATCTTATTGAATAGCAAAGAAACATATTTAGTAGGAGACATAATTAATATTGAGGCAATTGTTAAAAATACAAAAGATATTTTAACTAAATTTGTAACGAAAATAAACGGATACGAAGTAGAAAATACTGAATTTATAGATGAAAAATCAATAAAAATTAAGCCGAAATGTCCTGGAAAATATACTTTTGTAATATACGCAAAGAATGTGAAATCTACTGAAGAATATGATAGTAAAAGAGAGGTTTCTATTTATGTTCATGAAGTTATTCCTGTAAATTCAACAAAATTACAGCTTTCATCCAATGATTTAGAAGTAGGAAAAGAAGTGACTTTTGAAGCAATATCAGAAGGTGGAAAAGAAGTATGTTACGAATTTTATATTATGATAAATGGTGAATGGGTTTTAGCACAAGGATATAGTAGGAAAAATTATTATACATTTGTACCATTTAAGAAGGGAAATTATAGAGTATTAGTTCTAGATAAAAGTTTTCACAAAGATGTTCCATATGAAGATTATGATACCATTGAGTTTGAAGTTAAATAATTTCCATAAAATGTATCGACCTCCGGGGAAGACCCAATATATGGATTCTACGGAGGTTGTATTTTTAAATTCTTGCAATTGGGAGATATTAATAATAGAATAAGCTATATAAAAGTTTTACGAGGTGTTTTATGGAAAGACTAGATAAGGTACTATCTAATTTAGGTTATGGTACAAGAAAGGAACTTAAGAAAATTTGCAGAAGTGGATTAGTTGAGGTTAATGGGGAAATAGCTAAGGATAGTGGAATGCAAGTAGATCCTGAGAATGATAAAATTGTGATTAATGGAGAAGAAATTTTCTATAGAAAGTTTATTTATTTAATGATGAATAAACCTGATGGAGTAGTATCTGCTACTTATGATAATAGAGATGAAACAGTAATTGATTTATTAGAGGTTGAACATCAAGTATTTGAACCATTTCCAGTAGGAAGATTAGATAAGGATACAGTTGGATTGTTATTATTAACAAATGATGGAGAGTTAAATCATAGATTAATATCTCCAAAATGGAAAGTTGATAAAGTTTATTATGCTAAGATAGATAAAAAAGTTACTGATGAAGATATAAGTAAATTTAAAACTGGAATAACATTAGATGATGGATATCTTTGTAAAGAAGCAAAATTAGAAATATTAAGTGCTACTGATGATGGATCAGAAGTTATGGTTACAATTCAAGAAGGTAAATTCCATCAAGTTAAGAGGATGTTTGAGGCAGTAGGTAAAAAGGTTACATATTTAAAGAGAACTGAATTTGGTACATTGCCTTTAGATGAAGATTTAGAAGAAGGCGAATATAGAGAACTTACAAATGAAGAATTAGCTATATTAAAGAGCTTTTAACGAAAGAAAACAAAAAAATGATAGTAAAACATTCATATGTATAAAATTTAGCAAGATATTTTTCAAAAATCCCTTGCAATATAAAATTTTCTTTACTATAATATTAATGCAAGGATAAATAAAAGGAATTAAATAGCCCCCTTTTTATTTATTGCTTATTGCTGAAGCGCAACCTGGCCCCAAGGGTTGCGTTTTTTTGCGTTTAAAAATAAAAAAAGTAAATGATTTCACAATAAGATTTTATTTATCTTATCCCAAAGTATTAATTAGATAAAGTTTATTATACTATTCTTTATAATAATAGATTTTTTAAATTTAATTAATTATGGCAATAATATATACTAACTATGTTATAATAATTTTTATATAGATTGTATGTTCGATTAAAGCAGATAGTTTAGTCGGAAAAATGAAGGGAGGATGTTCTTTTGGATTTAAAATCTTTACTTAATAAAGAACAATATGAAGGCGCGGTAACTGTAGAGGGACCTGTACTTATTTTAGCAGGAGCAGGGTCAGGTAAAACTAGAGTTTTAACACATAGAATGGCTCATATGATAGAAGATTTAAATATTTTTCCTTATAAAATATTAGCAATAACATTTACTAATAAAGCAGCTAAAGAAATGCAAGAAAGAGTGCAGGCACTTATAGGGGATAAGGCTAATGATATGTGGATATCTACATTTCACTCAACTTGTGTAAGAATACTAAGAAGAGAAATTGAAAAGCTTGGATATAAGAAGAACTTTACTATATATGATGGAACTGATCAAAAGACTCTTATAAAAGAGTGTATAAAAATTCTTAATATAAATGACAAGGAAATAACTGAACAAGAAATAATGGGTAAGATAAGCAAAGCAAAAGATAATATGCAAAGTGCAGATTCTTACTATAGAGAACATGAATCTAATTTCAGAGAAAAGAAGATTGCTGAAGTTTACAGAATGTATCAAAAAAGGTTAAAGGAAAATAATGCTTTAGACTTTGATGATTTAATTTGTAAGACGGTAGAATTATTTAAGAAAAATCCAGAAACATTAGAGTTTTATCAAAGAAAATTCCAATATATTATGGTAGATGAGTATCAAGATACAAATGGGGCTCAATATGAACTTGTAACATTACTTGCAGCAAAACATAGAAATATTTGCGTAGTAGGGGATGATGATCAATGTATATACCAATGGCGTGGAGCTGATATTAAGAACATCCTTGGTTTTGAGAAAGATTATCCAGATGCAAAGGTAATAAAGCTTGAGCAAAATTACCGTTCAAAAGCTAATATATTAAATGCAGCTAATGTTGTTATAGTAAATAATGCAAATAGAAAAAGTAAAGTTCTTAGAACAGAGCAAGAGTCTGGAAGTAAAATTAAAGTATATAGAGCATATTCAGATGGTGATGAAGGTACATTTGTAGCTAATCAAATAGAAAAAATAAAGAAAGAGCAAAATAAGCAATATAAAGATTTTGCTATACTTTACAGAACTAATGCTCAGTCACGTATATTTGAAGAAAGTTTAAGAAGAGCAGCAATAGCTTATAAAATTGTTGGTGGAACTAAGTTCTATGACAGAAAAGAAATTAAAGATATGTTAAGTTATTTAAAAGTTCTAGTTAATCCTTCTGATAGTATAGCTTTAAGAAGAATAATAAATGTTCCTAAGAGAGGAATTGGAGATGCAACTATACAAAAGGTTTTAGATTTTGCTGAAAGTTATGAGTTACCTTTGTGGGATGCATTATCAGAAGTTAGAACTATTCCAACATTAACAGCTAGAAATTGTGCTGGAATTGAAAAGTTTATGGAACTTATGGAAAATCTAATGGTGATTTCTGAAACTGTACCAGTATCACATTTAATTGAGACAATTTTAGAGGATACTGGATATATTAAAGAACTTGAAGCTTCAAAGCAAATTGAAGATAAGAGTAGAATAGAAAACTTAAAGGAACTTGTATCTGACGCCGTTGATTTTGAGAAAAATTATGAAAAAGAAAAGGCAGCAGGATCAAGTGAATTTGATATAAATAAAACACAATTAGAAGCTTACTTAGAAAAAGTTTCTCTTGTTCAAGATACAGATAAGCTTGAAGATGAAGAGGATGAAAATGGGACTGTTGTTCTAATGACTATTCATAGTGCTAAGGGGTTAGAGTTCCCAGTAGTATTTATGGTTGGTATGGAAAATGGAATATTCCCAGGCCAAGCATCCTTTAATAGTGATGCTGAGATGGAGGAGTCTAGAAGGCTTTGTTATGTTGGTATAACTAGAGCAAAGGAAACATTATTTATGACTTCTGCTGAAGTTAGAAGAGTATTTGGTAGAACAGTTGCGTACCCTCAATCAGACTTTATTTCTGAAATTAAACCGGAACTTAGAGAATACGTTACAATGACTGGTGATAGTAAAGATGTAACGTCAGCTTCAGGTGCTGGAACAGTAAATGGTAGATTTAAACCATCATATAGTAACCCGCATAGTTTAAGAAGCAATTATGGAACCTTTGAGAATAGGAATTTCGGTGGAGGAAATAGAGCAAGTTCAGTATCAAATGAATTAGCAGCAACATCTACAATGACTGCTGCAGAAGCTACTATTGGAAGAAAAGTTAAACATGATAAATTTGGTGAGGGAACAATAGTTGCAGTATCAGATGTAAATGGAGATAAAAAATTAACAATAGCATTTAATCAACAAGGAGTAAAAATGCTAATGTTATCAATGGCAAAACTAGAGCTTTTATAAGAGTTATAAGTTATAAGTGATAAGTGGTAGGCTTAAGATTAAACTCTTAGCTTATCACTTTTAATTTGTCGATTAAGAAAGGGAGATTTGAATGGATAAGAAGATTCGTGTAGAGGAATTAGTTGAACTTTTAAATAAATATGCCTATGAATACTATTCTTTAGATAATCCATCGGTATCTGATAAAGAGTATGATATCAAGTATGATGAATTAAGAGCTTTAGAAGAAGAGACAGGATATGTATTGCCTTATTCACCAACGCAAAGAGTTGGGGATGTAGTTCTTCAAGGATTTAATAAATATACTCATAAAGCAAGACTTTGGAGTTTAGACAAGGCTCAAAGTTTTGATGAAATAAAAGATTGGCATAATAGAAATGTTAAGTTTGTAAATGAGATGAATTCTAGAGGTGAAAATTTACCTAATCTTAGATATGTTATAACAAAAAAGTTTGATGGATTAACTATTAATTTAACATATGATGAAAATGGAATTCTTCAAACTGCTGCAACAAGAGGAAATGGTGAAACTGGAGAAGAAGTGACAGCTCAAGTTAAGACAATAAAGGAAATTCCTTTAAAGACTTCAAGTGGTGATTTATTTGAAGTTCATGGTGAGGCAATAATGACTGTCGAAGCCTTTGATAAATATAATGCTACATCAGAAACACCACTTAAAAACTTAAGAAATGGTGCTGCTGGGGCTTTAAGAAACCTAAATGTTAAAGAAACAGCTAGAAGAGGACTTTCTGCATTTTTCTATGATGTAGGATATAAAGAAGGACAAAACTTTAAAACTTATGAAGAAATGCTTAACTTCATAAAAGAAAAAGGTCTTCCAATGGATGATTATATAAGGTATGCAACTACTTTAGAAGATGTAGAAAAATATATAACTGAAATCAAAGATATGAGATTCGATTTAAATTATGACATCGATGGAGTTGTTATTGCCATAGATGATATAAGAACTAGAGAACTTTTAGGGTATACAGTTAAGTTCCCTAAATGGGCAATTGCATTTAAGTTTGAAGCTCAAGAGGCTACAACTAAACTTTTAGATGTTGAATGGAATGTTGGTAGAAGTGGTAGAGTTGGTCCTACAGCAATCCTTGAGCCTGTTGAACTTGCTGGAGTTACAGTTAAGAGAGCAACTCTTAATAATATGGATGATATTAAAAGAAAAGGTGTAATGATAGGTGCAGATGTATTTATTAGAAGATCTAATGATGTTATTCCAGAAATTATGGGAGTTGTTGAATCAAGTTTAGAAAATGCTACTGAAATTAAAGTTCCAGAAACTTGTCCAGCTTGCGGAAGTCATTTAGTTTTAGATGGAGCTCATTATTTCTGTGAAAATACATTATCATGCAAACCTCAAATGGTAAAAAGTATAGTTCATTTTGCTTGTAGAGATGCTATGAATATTGAAGGATTCTCAGAAAAAACTGCAGAACAGTTATTTGAAAAGCTTGATATAAGATCAATTGCAGATTTATATAAGTTAGATTATGAAAAATTATTAACTTTAGATAAATTTGGACCAAAGAAGGCTCAAAATCTATTAGATGCAGTAGAAAGAAGTAAAACACCTGAATTATACAGATTTATATATGCATTAGGTATTCCTAATGTTGGTGTTAAAACTGCTAAGGATTTAGTTAATAAATTTAAATCAATAGAAGGATTAAAGAGTGCTACATTTGATGAACTAGTATCTGTTCAAGATGTTGGTGATATAGTAGCTAAATGTGTTTTAGAGTTCTTCCAAGAGGAAAAAGTATTAGCTACTATAGATGAGTTATTAAAGCTTGGAGTAAACCCTTCATTTGAAGAGAAGGTTATATTAGAAAGTTCGTTTAATGGTAAAACTGTAGTTGTTACAGGAACTTTACAAAATTACTCTAGAGGTGAGATAAAAGCTAAATTGGAATCTTTAGGTGCAAAGGTTTCAGGAAGTGTAAGTAAGAAAACAGATTACGTTATAGCTGGGGAAGAAGCGGGTTCTAAATTAACAAAAGCTCAAGATTTAGGAGTTACTGTGTTATCAGAAGAGGAATTTGAAAATATGGTTTAATAGATTAATATCTTAGAATAATACTTATTATTCTAAGATATAAATTAAAAAGCAGTTACAAATACTTATTATTTGTAACTGCTTTTTTAATTTATATTATCATCAAACTTTATAATATTATTATCATCATTAGGTGTTAAATTTTCCATTAAAAAATCTGTATCTAAAGAAGTTTCATCACGAGTTGTTGCTTTTTCAAGTGATGAAATACTTTTATTTATTTTTTCAAGTAAATAAGTTTGAATTCGTTGGTTCTTAGCCACTTTAAGAAAAGCTATGAAAGACCATATTCCAATAAACATAAAGCAAATCATAAAAATAATAGCTACTGATTGGAAAATTATTTGAACTACTTGCAGTGCAGTTGTCATATCTTAGTACCTCCATAAGTTTATAAAATGATTATATCATAAATTGGAAATAATGCTATAAAAAATATTAACTTATACTTTAAAAGATTAATTCTTAATAATTATGTCTATAATTATAAAAAAGTATGCAGAAAGGGGAAATAAATTTGAAAAAAATAATATTAACTATTTCTATTTCAATTGTAACTATAATTATTTTATTAAGCTTTATAGATAGAACACCACAGCAAGTTTCTAATAATACAGCTGATATTGTTTATTCAATAAGTAGTATACCAACAAATTTAAAATCTATAGGTGATTTAGATAAAAGACAACAAGATATAGTTTGTGCTACTAGCAAAGGATTAGTAGAGAGTGATTCAGATGGAAATATACAACCTGCATTAGCAGAAAGTTATGAAATAAATGATGATGGATTAGAATATGTTTTTAAAATAAGGAATGATGCATATTGGAGCAATGGTGATAAAATAACACCAGAAGACATAGTTTCATTTTTTAGAGAAGTAATTACAGAGGATAATGAAATATCAGCATTATTAAATGTTTTTGGAGTAAAAGATTATTTAGAAAGTGATAAAACTTTTGCTGAAACTGTTGCAATTACTTCTGATGAAGACAGTATAAAAATAAGATTAAATTCAAAAGATGATGGATTTATAGAAGAATTAACAAAGCCCCAGTATAGATTAAGAAAGGATGTTTTATTTTGGGAGGATATAGCTTTGAATTATAAAAACATCCCATATTCTGGAGATTATTATATCGATAGTATAAGTGAGACAGAGGTTGTACTTAAAAGAAGTAGTAAGGCTAGTGTAGAGTTAGCGCAAACAATACATTTAGTTAAGGATGAGAGTGAAGATTTAGCATTAGCAGCTTTTGAAATAGGAAATAGAGATATTGTAATTAATCCACCTAAAAGTCAGTTAGAAAGATTGAAAACAGAAGGAAAGCTAATAGAATCTCCATCAAATGAAGCATTATATTTAGCCTTTAATGCAAATAATTCTAATTTTTCTAATGAAGTAAAAAATGAAATTTATAGGTTAGTAAATGAAGCTATAGAAGAATATCAAAATCAAAACAATATATTAGTTGAATTGGCGGAATGTAGTTATTTTAGGGAGGATAAAGAGGATTTAACTAAACTTCAAAGTAGAAATGTTATGGTTAATACTGAAAAAGAAATAACCATGCCATCTAAGATTGTGTTAGTAGCTCAAGAAAGTCTTGAAAATAAGGATATAACTAGTTATATAACTAATTGGTTTAAAAATAATACTGATATTGCAATTGTAGTTAATTTATTATCAGAGGAAGATATGAATCTAATTAGTGAGAAAAATTATTATGATATTGCATTAGTTAATGTTTATGCAAAATTAGATGACGATGAACAACTTTTAAATACTATTTCTAGCTTCGTTCCAAAAGAACAAAGAGAAATGATAAACAATTCAAGCTCAAAAGCTGAGAAAGAAGAGTTATTTGCGCAAATAGAAGAAGATTTGTTTAATAATTATAGAATATTACCGTTATTATTTTATAATAATACAATAGCTGTTGATGGTAATGTTGATAGTAGTATATTAGATGGAAATGGAAATATAGATTTTAAAAGTATAAAAAAATAAAAAGAATGATTAAGGAATACTATTTTTATTTCTTAATCATTCTTTTCCTTTAACTAAATAATAATAATTAATTTTTATTTGTTTCTGGATTATTTTCATCAGGTTTACTTAATGGTGTTGATTGTATTTCCACAGAATTTTCATTAACTATTATATCCTCCGGAACAATATCAACTACTTCTGTTGAAGTATTATCTTGAGTTTCTATAATTTTTTCAGTTGTAGTAATTGAATCAGAAGATTCTGTAACAGTATTAATGGACTCTTCTTGTGATGATCTTACTTCAGATGTTGAAAGCATACTATCTTCTAGCAGTCCTAATTCATCCATATATTCATCTTTGAAAAGATGAATAAGCAAAAAGAAGTTTAAGAAGTTTCTATAGCTATCGAATGTATTTTTACTAATAGAAAATGAATCTTTACGCTTATTGTAAGTTATATATTTATTGAATATTGGAGCAACTCCAGTACTATCAGGGGTTGGGATATTAGGCATTCTAAAATAACTTTCATCAACCATATCTTTAGAATTTAAACTAAAACCACGATATCTTTCATAATCATCTAAAGTTGGAGCTTCTGGCCAACTTGTTATTAGGCCGGAGTTAATAATAAATTTCTTATATATAGTAGATATCATCATTCGATATTCATTAGAACTGCTAATTATATTTTGGTAAATAATAAAAGCAAGAATATAGAATGTAATATCAAAGCATGAATATTTAATTTCTTTCTTTGAAGAAAGCTTATAAAAAGCACCCTTATCTTCATCATATAAAGTATATAGTCTATTTATAATTTCTGTTATCTTTTCTGAAAATGTTAGTATCTTTGTATGTTTATAAGATAAAGTTAAAACTATGGAACATAAAGAAGCTGTATCTAATGAATTAATATAATAATCTTTCTCATCAAATTTACACATAGCATAATCAGCAAGATCTATAATTAAATCTTTCAATTCAGCATTATTATCATTGTAGCTATACAGAATATTTAGTGATAATAAAACCTTACAAATTTCATCTAATGAACAATCATAAATTTGATCTTTAAAATCACAGAACATCCTTAAAATTTGTTCTGAAAATTCCTTATATAAATCAGAAGATTCATCATTAGGATTTTTTATAGAATATAAGTAATATGCAATCATCATAAATGCCTGATCAGAGAATTTAAATTTCTTATCTTTGTCAACTAGATTAAAATTTTTAGCGTTATTTTCTAATATGTTCTTCTTATCTACAAACACACCTTCTCTGTTTCTTAAATGTGTTGAGTAAAAATCAAGCTGATCTTTTGCTAGATTTTTATATATTTCATTGATTGAATAAATATTTTTGTCTATATTTTCAAAACTTCTATAGTAATCCAATAATTCTAATAAGCACAATGACATTAATGCATTAGTACTTGGGTTAATTTCTTTTTTAAAAGTTTCTTCATCAAATCCGTTTGAATTTTTACTATGAATAAATGTTGGAGAAGCCTTTCTATACACACATAATAGTGGAGAAAAATTACTATTTGTGGTAATATCAATTGAGGAAGACAATTTATTATACTTTTTTATTTGAGAGACTAAACCGCATCTTGAGTTTAGTACAATAGTTTTTACTGCTTCTTTAGATAAATAAAAAAGTTGTCCGTTAATTTCCTTTTCAGAAAGGCTATTCATTCTAAAAAATGGCCCAATATATCTCAAATTTTTCACCTCTTAATTAATCCTTATATTAATATTATGAGTAGAGTGAGAATTTGTTGCATTATTTTTAAAAAAAGGAGAAATTTATATATATAAGCAATTATTAAAATGGAGGAATTATAAATGAGAAGTGACGGAAGAAAGAATGATCAAGTTAGACATGCAAAAATAACTAGAAATTATATAAAACATGCAGAGGGATCAGTTTTAATTGAAGTTGGGGATACTAAGGTAATTTGTACTGCATCAATAGAAGAGAAAGTTCCTCCCTTTTTAAAAGGTACAGGAGAGGGATGGATAACAGCAGAATATAATATGCTTCCGCGTTCTACTGCAACAAGAAAGCCTAGAGATATAGCAAGATTAAAAGTTGATGGTAGAACTATGGAGATACAAAGATTGATAGGTAGAGCATTAAGATCTGTTGTGGATTTAAAAGCATTAGGAGAAAAGACTATTTGGATAGATTGTGATGTAATTCAAGCTGATGGGGGAACAAGAACTACTTCTATTTGTGGTGCCTTCGTTGCTTTAGTTGATGCAATGAATAAGCTTCATAAGCAAAAGCCATTTAAAGTATATCCTATTAGGAAATTTTTATGTGCAACAAGTGTAGGTATTGTTGGAGATGAAAAATTACTTGATTTATGTTACGAAGAAGATTCAACTGCAAGAGTTGATATGAATGTTATTGGAACAGATGAAGGTGAATTTGTAGAAATTCAAGGTACAGGAGAAGAAGCACCATTTAATAGAAAAGAATTAAATGAGTTATTGGATTTGGCTGAAAAGGGTATAAAACAAATGATACAATTACAAAAGGAATCTTTAAAAATGGATTCTTTATGGATTGGAACAGGAGAATAGTATGAAAAAAATAATTTTAGCTAGTAATAATCTAAAGAAAATAAAGGAAATAAAAGAAATACTTAAAGGATATCCATATGAAATTTATTCATTAAAGGATATGTCTATTGATATAGATGTTGAAGAAGATGGATTAACTTTCGAAGATAATGCTAAAAAGAAGGCAATGGAAATACATCAATATTTATTAAATAAAGGTGAAAGTAACTTTATAGTTTTATCAGATGATTCTGGGTTAGAAGTAGATTGTTTAAATGGGGAACCTGGAGTTTATTCTGCTAGGTATGCTGGTGAACATGGTAATGATTATAAAAATAATCTTAAACTATTAGAAGAAATGAAAGCATTTAAGGGTGATGAGAGAAGTGCTAGATTCGTTTGTGAAATAGCAGTAGTATTTGAAGATGGTAGTGTTAAGATTGTAAGAGGAGAAGTTGAAGGTACTATTATAGAGGAGCTAAAAACAGAAGGTGGATTTGGATATGATCCATTATTCTTCTATAAAGGATTCAATAAAACATTTGGAGAAGCAACACCAGAAGAAAAGAATGCGATATCTCATAGAGGAAATGCTCTTAAAAAACTTAAAGAGATATTAATTTAATAATAGAGCACAATTTAAAAATATTGCGTAGCAATATTTTTAGTTAAGAGAGAATAGTGAAGAGTGAATAGTGAAGGAAAAAACTCCTTAGGGAGTTTAAAAAATATATATTTTAAGAAACTGCTATAGCAGTTTCAACCTTAACTTTTCACTCTTCACTCTTACCTCTTAACTAACTAAAGTGCTTAGCAATTTATTTAATTTATAGTGAAGGGATGATTATAGTGCTTATTGCAGTAATAAGTGATTCTCATGGTAATAGAAATAGTATAAGTAAGATAAAGAAGAAGATAAGTAATGCACAAGTGCTTATATTTTTAGGTGATGGAGAAAATGACCTAAATGAGATTACAGAAGAATTCAATGGAGAAGTATACGCTGTTAGAGGAAATTGCGACTTTAATGGCAAATATCCAGAAGAAATGATAATAGAAATTCAAGGCAAGAAAATATTTATGTGTCATGGACATAAGTACGGTGTTAAATATGGATATAACTCTATTTATTATAGAGGAAAAGAGGTTGGAGCAGATATAGTTTTATTTGGACATTCTCATTTACCTATTATTGAGGAGTATGATGGAGTAACATTAATGAACCCAGGAAGTATTTCACATGGAATGGGTAGAATTAATAAGACTTTAGGATATATTGATTTAGTTGATGATAAGGAACCAATAATATATATAAAAGAGGTATAAAATAAAATTATAAAAAAAATTAAAAAAGGTATTGACGAATTAAAAATCATAATGTAGAATAATCATTGTCGCTGCGAGATGTAGCAATGTGATTACCGGGGTGTGGCGCAGATGGGAGCGCGCGTGGTTTGGGACCATGAGGTCGCAGGTTCGATCCCTGTCACCCCGACCAGTTTAGTTAAATTAGACTTGACTTTTTTAAGTAAATCTGATTAACTGAATAAGAAATGTGCGGGTATCGTATATCGGTAATACTCCAGCCTTCCAAGCTGGAAAGGTGGGTTCGATTCCCACTACCCGCTCCAATCAAGTTTTAAAAAAAGACTTGACATAAATAAAGAAATGTTTTAAAATAATAAACGTTCTTTGGTATAAGCGTGTTTAGCTCAGCTGGATAGAGCAACGCCCTTCTAAGGCGTGGGCCAGGAGTTCGAATCTCTTAACACGCACCACTTTTATACCGGGGTGTGGCGCAGATGGGAGCGCGCGTGGTTTGGGACCATGAGGTCGCAGGTTCGATCCCTGTCACCCCGACCAATTTGCTTAAAAAAGTAAATGTGGTTAACTAAATAAGAAATATGCGGGTATCGTATATCGGTAATACTCCAGCCTTCCAAGCTGGAAAGGTGGGTTCGATTCCCACTACCCGCTCCATAAGCGTGTTTAGCTCAGCTGGATAGAGCAACGCCCTTCTAAGGCGT
>NZ_SMUS01000036.1 GCF_004353185.1 Clostridium cuniculi
AGCTCAAAGAACAATTAGAAGTTCTTAGAGGTAAATTGTATGAAAAAATGTAGACTACATTGTTTATATGTAGTCTACGTATAAAATAAGTAAATTACGTCTGTGTACAAGCATGTACACGAGATATATAAAGGAGATTTTAAAAATGAATAGTATAGTTTCTTATCCAACTAGAGGGGAATATGGAGATAATAAATATAGGGGAAATGCAACAGGAAAATTATTAATTGACCTACATAAAATTTATAAATTTGATGAAATAAGTGATTATATGAGTGGAAGTTTTACAACTGCTGATGTAGGAAAAAAACTAGGAATAATAACTAATTGTTATGATTTAAATGGATTGAAAGGAGAAGAAACAAAATTTGATTTAATAGAAAATGATATTAAAGAAAGAAATAATTTTATATATTGGCATCCACCTTATTGGGATATTATTAAGTATAGTGGTCATATGTATGGAGATACACCTTTGAAAAATGATTTATCTCATATTAAAGATTATCAAGAGTTTATAAAAGCTATTAATTATTGCCTATCAAAACAATATGCGAGTTTGAAAGTTGGAGGAAGAATGGCAATATTGATGGCTGATGTAAAAAAGAATCATAAATTATATTCAATGCTTTTGGATATGAATAAATTAGGAACTGTAGAGCAAATAGTAATTAAAGAACAACATAATTGTATGAGCAATCATAGAAAATATTTTAATGAAAATTTTATAAAAATATCACATGAATATTGTTTAATACTTAGAAAAGATGAGCCTTTAATTTTAGATTACATGATTACAAAAAGGGGAAAAATGGATTTAAGAGATAGTTTAAAGGTTACTTGGAAAGACCTTGTTGCTTCAACAATTGAAAGTTTAGGGGGAAGGGTAAATTTAGAGAAGTTATATAAGAGTTTAGAAGGATATAAGAAGACATATAATAATCCAAATTGGAAAGCTAAGATAAGACAAACATTGCAGATATATCCTAATATTTTCGTAAATATAGAACGAGGAGTATGGCAATTAGTATAAATATAAAGATAAAGACTGGTAAAAAAATTACTAGTCTTTTTTGTTGAAATGCTTTTTCCTAAAAAGTATAATAAGAGATATAGAGAAGGGTAGCAAGCATAGTGAGTGGATAGCCACATCACTTTAATTTTAAAATATAAGGAAACCTTAATTTTAAAATTACTTGTTGAGGGATACCCCCAAACCCCCGAATAGAATAAATCATATATGATTTATTTTTTAGAAAGGAATTATAAATTATGGTTAATAGAAAAAGAGATATACAGAAATTTTTTCGAGTGAACGAAGAAGAAGATAAAATGATAAAAGAAAAAATGAAACAGTTAGGAACAGATAACTTTGGGGCATATGCAAGAAAGATGTTAATAGATGGTTATGTAGTTAAAACGGATTATACTACAATAAAAAATTTAATTAAAGAGATTAATAAAATTGGGGTTAATATAAATCAAATTGCTAAAAGAACAAATGAAACAAATAGAATTTATGAAGATGATATAAAAGAGTTAAAAGGAGAGCTTGAACAGGTATGGCAGTTACTAAAATCAAATCTATCAAGTCAACATTAAAAAAAGCATTAGATTATATAATGGATGAAAGCAAAACTGATGGAAAATTATTAGTAAGTGGGGGAAATTGTGCCCCTGAAACTGCATATTTAGAGTTTAAAATGACAGAAGAAACTTGTAAAGAAGTGATAGGAGATTATAGTAAAAAATCAAACAATTTAGCTTATCATATGATACAATCTTTTGATAGAAAAGATAAAATAACTCCTGAAGAAGCTCATAGAATTGGTGAAGAATTAGCAAAGAAATTAACAGATGAAAAATATGAGTATGTAGTTGCAACGCATATAGATAAAGGGCATATTCATAATCATATTATTTTTAATGCTTATAGTTATGCGACCTATAGAAAGTTTAATTGCAATAAAGATACTTTTAAAGAAATTAGAGAAATAAGTGATGAACTATGTAAAGAAAATGGATTAAGTATTGTAGAAAATCCTAAAGGAAAAGGTAAGCATTATAAAGAATGGTTGGAGAATAAAAAGGGTACAAGTTGGAAAGCTTACATTAAAGATACTCTTGATGAATTAATAGATAAAGTTAAGTCATTTGATGAATTAAAAACTGAAATGATTAATAGAGGTTTTGAAATAAAGGAAGGAAAATATATAGCATTTAAAGCACCTAATCAGCAAAGATTTTGCAGAGGAAAAACTATAGGTGAAGAATATACTAAAGAAGCTATAGAAAATAGAATTAATGAAAATCACAAGGCTAAAGAGATAATAATTAATAAAGATATTATTATTAATCAAAATGAAAATAATTATTTTGTTAGAGTGCCAGGAAGTGAAAACTATATATTTATAAATAAATCAGAATGTAATTGGATTAATGAGTTTGAATGTAAAGTAACATTATCAAAAAATGAATATAAATTTATAGATTCTTCAGGGGAAAAAGAAGAAATATTAACTGGTAAAGAAATAAATAATTACTTTACTAGTCAAGATAAAAAATCTAATGATATTAAAGTTGAAGATGTTAAAATTGATGAAAATGTATTTACTATCAGAAGAAATAAGATAAGAGATGTTAAAGAGCTTGCAAATGCAATAGTTCTATTAAGAAAAGAAAATATATCAAATAGAAATGAATTTGATGGTAAAGTACAAGAAGTATTAAATAAGAAAGATGAATTAATTAATATTATTAAAGAATTAGAAAATAAGAACGCTAAATTTAATCAAGTATCTAAATATTTGATAACATACAATAATTATAAAGAAATTTACGAGAAACATGGAAATAAGAAAACTATATTTGGGGGATATAAAAAACATGAAAATGAGATATTAATGTTCCTTCATGCTAAAGAAAAACTAGAAAACTTGGGTATAAATACAAACGTTAGTATAGATAAGTTAAAAGAAAAAATAATTGAACAAAAAGAAGAAATTTCATTATTAGGTAATGAATTTAAAAATATAGAAAAAAGATTAGAAAGTATAAGAAAGGCTAATAGTAAAATAGAAAATATAATACAAGAAAAAATCGACTTAACTAAAGAGAAAGAAAAAGAGAGATAAATTAATCTTATACAAAAATCATTAGTTATTAGGATCATTGGTTATCTTTATATAAAGGCATAAATAAAAGTACAATGTAGTTGAATATTTATATGCAGAATGGTATAATATATTATATAGAATATAATGATTATAAATCAGTATAAAGAGCGGTGAATCTCCACCAGTAAGTGAGAAACTAAAAGAGCGGTGAATCTCCACCAGTAAGCGAGAAACTAAAAGAGCGGTGAATCTCCACCAGTAAGCGAGAAACTAAAAGAGTGAAAAAAGTAATCAAAATTGATTACTTTTTTTTTATAAGGGGAGAATGGGAATGAGAATATATATAGTTAAAGAGGATTATATAAATTATCTAAAGAAATTTGATGATAATATTAGAGATAATAAAAATGAATCACGTCCATATATAGGGATATTATTAGAAGTTAATGGGATGAATTATATAGCTCCGTTGGCATCACCTAAAGAAAAACATAAATCTATGAAGAATAATATAGATTTTTTTAAATTGGAGAATGGAGATTTAGGTGTTATAAATTTAAATAATATGATACCAGTACATAAAGAAAATATAGTAGAGTATAATTTTGAAGAAAGACATAATCGTAAATATTCAATATTATTAACAAAGCAAATAAGATTTATAAATAAAAATGAAGATGTAATTAAAAATAAAGCTAATAAATTATATAATAAGGTTATAAGTGGAAGAAGCTTTATAGCTAAAAGATGTGTTAATTTTGAACTTATAGAAAAAAAAGCTTTAGAATATAATTCAGATATTAGAGAAGCAGCAGTAACAAAAACTGTAGGAATAAAAGATATTGTTAAAGATGCTTCAAAAAAAGCTGATGAACATAATAAAAAAAAAGAAAAGATTTAAAAGTTCATAAAGATATATATAGGTAAGCGATTTGTATATTAATTTAATATATAAATCGCTTATTTTTACAATTACATGTAAAATAATGGTACAATATTAGTGTAATATTACAAGTAAGTGTGAGGTGTAAAAATGGAATGGAACAGAAATAATTTAATAAAAATAGTTGAATTTATAAATAAAGAGTTGAATAATGGAAAACCAATGGTGAAAATCGAAAAAGAATCATTTGGAGAAAATGAACGAGTAATTCATAAAAGACTTATTAGATTAGGATATAAAAAGATAGATAATCAGTATGTATTACAAAATGATATTACAAGTAATATTACTAAAAAAGAAGCAAATACCCAAAGAGAAGATAGTAAGAATTTTAAAGATGAAGTAAATAATGAAAGACTATTATTATTATTAGATAATTTAGATGAAATTTTATCATTAATTAATAAAAAGAATTCAAACAATATTACAAGTAATATTACAGGAGTGAGAAGTAATATAAATGATGTAAGATCATTTAGGATAGATACTGGAATTTATGAAGAGATAAAAAAATTATCTTATAAAAGCAATGAAACTATTGGAGAAATAATAAATATTGCTTTAGAACAATATTTAAAAAATTTATAAAACAATGGTATATCAATTTTTGAAATATATTAAATTGATATAACGTTGATATAACAATTAATATTTGAATTTGAATTTATATACCAATGCTATATCAATTATTTTTAGTTGAAAATTGATATAGCATTGACATAACAATTTTTATGTGTTACTATATAAATATAGTAATTAGGAAATAAAAAAAGAGGTGTAAAAATGGAGAAAAATATTATTAATCAAGAATCTCAAATAATAGGAGCAGATATTGGGCGTGGATATACAAAAGGTTATACAGTTTACAATGGAGAAGCTAGTGAATGTTGCTTTAAATCAATAGTTAGTCTAGGAAGAGAAATAGATTTTGATGACTATAAAGATCCGATATATTTAGAAGTTGAAGGAGAAGAATATTTTGCTGGTATATTAGCTGAAGTAGAAGGTTATTCTCCAACTTCTAATAATATGGAATCTAAGATTACGTTAACTGCTGAAAAATTATTATATGCATTATTAGATAAGTTAGCAGTAGCTAATAGTGTTAAACTTGTATTAGGAGTTCCAAATAAATCTTATAATAAAAGAACTTTAACAGAAGTGATAGAAGCTTATAAGGGTAAAACAGTAAAGATAATGAATAATATAACTAAATGTTATAAGAAAGTTTTCATAGAAGATATATCAATATTTAGAGAGTCAGATGCAGCATTATTTTGGGAATTAAGAGATAGAACAACTACTAATAAACCTATTGGAATGGTAACTGTAGGTTTTAGAACTACAGAATTTACATACTTTGATAAGGGAATGAAGTTTAATGATAAAAAATCTAAATCGCTTGAATTAGGAAATAAGACAGCTCTTGAATATGTGCAAAGAGAATTAAATGATAAATATAATTTATCTAAAGAGTTATTTGAAATAGATAGTAATACTGGTGATTATGATAAATTAAAGGAAAAAGGATACAGAATACTTTCAGAAAAAGTAGCTCAAGAAGTTGATAGTTATTGGGTTAATACTGAAGAAATGGATATTTATTTTGGTGGAGGAACTACTCAAAGAATGAAAATATATAATGGTACTTTAGTAGAAGCACCACAAATGGCAACTGCTAAAGGTCTTTACATTGTGGGTACAAAAGTCTTTAAATAAGGAGATACTAAAATGGCGAAGATAAGTAAGACCTATACAATAGAAGAAGAAACTTTAAACATTGTTAGGGAAAATAAAGAGGATAGAAACCTTTCAAGTGATTCAGCTAGTTTAGAAAGAATAGTATTAGAATGGGCAGTTCTAAAAGGGAATAATAATGGAACAAGTAACGTACATTCCAATATAGATATTAATAAAATAGTAGAAAAAGTACTAGATAGGTTACAAGAAGATAATAAAAAAAAATGTGAAGAAATATCTGTAGATAAGGAAAATACTGATTATGAGAACTCTATTAATGAGTTATTAAATGATATACCTGATTAGTTAAAATATAAAAAGATGAGTAATATATACTATTACTCATCTTTTCTTATATAATCAGAAAGTTTACCAAGAACTTTACCTAATATATGAACATTAATATCTTTATATATTTGAACTTGGTGTATTGGGTTAGTGCTTTGAGGGGTTAAAATAATTTCATTAGGAGAGAAATTGATTTTTTTGCAAGTAGCTTCATCATCAATTACAGCAATAACAATATCATCATTATTAACTAAATTTGTACTTTCAATTAATATTAAATCACCAGGGGGATAGATTTTATTCATACTATCTCCTTTAACTTCAAGAATAAAATAATTTTTAGAAGGACATAGGATATTGGAAGGGATTTTATAAGTGTTTATTATTTCTTCGTAAGCATAACAAGGATTCCCAGCAGATACTTTTCCAATTAGGTTTATAGATCTATAGTCAATACTTTTTTCATTAGTTTTAAGTTCACTAGTATTAGGTGAGATTTCATCACTAATCTCTACATCTTGATCGGTATAAAGATTTATATACTTAATTAGATTATCAATTTCTTTAATTTTTTTTGGAATTTCATAATTAATTAGGGATAAACATTTTCTTTTTTTATTCTCCAATTCAAATAAGATATTTTTACGCATATCTAAATTAATATCCTTAATTTTTTCATCATAATTAATATCATTTGAAATTTTGTTTTGAATATCCTTCAAAAATTTATCATTGTTGCTAAGGTTTTCAGTCAAGAGTTTATCTATTTCAACGTTAAGGAAATCGGAAATTTTTATTAAAACATCTATACCAGGCTCTCGGCGACCATTTTCATAGTTAGAATATGAGCTAGGATTTAATTTTAAGTGATTTGCTATTTCTTTTTGGCTGATATTTAAAGAACTCCTTATATATTTTAGATTTTCACAAAAGTAATTCTTTTTCAAAAAAAAATCACTCCTTTCTATCAATAGAATAATAGCAAAATAGAACAAAAAACAGAAAAAGTTTCGATATGAATAAAATAACAAAAAGATAAACATTTCATATTGACATAAAATGTTGAAATTGATATTATATTGTTGTAATAAGACAAAAATATAAGTAGATAATTAAATTTGTCCAACTAAATGGGTTGGGGCAACTATGTAAAAGTTTAGAGGTGTTTTGAGAAAATTTAAAAGGAAAGACTTGAAGAAATGTTAAAAGAAAAGTGTTCCCAGGGGACATGAATTAATAATGGATAGATTTAATATAAGAAAATATAAAAAAGATGAGTGATATGAAAATTATTACTCATCTTTTTTGTTGTGTGAAATTTCATTTGTTAAATCTTCATTATAAATATTGTTTATAAAATTTAAAAGAGAATCTATTTCAGATATTTTAACATCAATTTCACTTAATATAGTTTTTTTCTTTTCTTCATAAAATCTTTTATTTTTTAAAAGTTTTTCTTTTAAGTCAGAATAGTTAAATTCATTTAAATTTACACTAATTCTTGGTTCTTCAGATATAATAGTATCTATTTTACTTTTGACAACAGTATTAATTCTACTTTTTAAAAGATCATCAATTGAACAATTAAAAAAACTAGATATTTTTATTAAAATTTCAATATTTGGCTCGCTTATTCCATTTTCGTAATTTGAATAGCGAGATCTTGTTATACCTAGGGCTTTTGATAGATCATTTTGGCTATAATCATTATCTATTCTTAGGCTTTTTATATTGTTAGCAAAAGTAGATTTCATATAATCACCTCATTCATAATAGTGTATACATTTATTTAGACATAAAAATAAAGCATATTCATAGCACGACAAGAAAATAATCTTGTCGTCAAAACTTCTGTTGACAAAATACTTGTCAAATGATAATATATATTTAAATTAGTTAAATATGGTAATTGAAAATAAAAATGTCCAACTAAATGGGTTGGGGCAACTATATATATTTGGAGGTATTAATTATGGTATTGGATTTGAGAGATAAAATTATGATTGAAAAATTATATTTAGCTGGAGTAGATGCTAAAGAAATATCTCGTAGAATTGGCAAGAGTGTTGATGCTATTAGAAAATATATACAGAGAAATTTAAAAGATTTAAAAGAAAAACATGAAGCTGAAAAGGAAAGAACAAGAGAGGTTTTAAGAAAAACTAAGTGGGAGTGTTCGCAAGAAATTTCAAATAGTAATTTTGCAAAATTTAATAGATCTATTTATAAACAAGCAAGGAATGGAGATTTAATACTAGATAGAAAAGTAGCACCAGTAGTTACATTTGATACGTCTACAAGAATTACAAAATAAAAATAAATTTGGTATAATATTGCTAAAACAGAGGATAAATTAAAGATATTGAGGAATTAAAGATATTGAGGAATTAAAGGTAAAAAAGTGTTCCCGAGGAACACAAATTTATAAGGAGGTAAATTGATGAATTTAGAAAAAATAAAAAAAATATTAAAGAGTAAAAAAGGAATTGTGGCAAGTGGAGTAATAGTAGGAACTATAGTTATTGGAATTATTGGTGGAGTGTTAGTTAATGGAGCAAGTAAATCAAATGATATAGCAGAAAATAATAAACCAGTTATCAATAATAAAAAAGAAGATAATAAAAAAGATAAAGATGAATCAGTAGTATCAAAAGAAAATAATAATGCTGAAGATAAAAAAGAGGAAGTGAAAGAAACTGAATCTAATATCAATATGCCTGAAAATAGTACAAGCAGTAATGATATAAATATCAATAATACTAATAAAAATAATAGCCAATCTAGTAGTAGCAATGCTAATAGTAATACTAGCAATAACAATAGTAGTAATACTAGCAGTAACACTAATAGTAATACTAGCAGTAACACTAATAGTAACACTTCAAATGGAAGTACTCATACTCATAGTTGGAACCCTATAACTGAACAAGTTCACCATGAGGAGGTAGGTCATTGGGAAGATGTAGTTGTTAAACCAGCTTGGACAGAAAGTATTCCAGTATATGAAGATCAAGCTAGAGATATTTGTAACACTTGTAATGCCGATTTGACTGGAACAGATATAGCTGCTCATGTTAAAAAGCATATGATGGCAGGTGAAGATAAAGGTGGTCATAGAACAGAATGGGTTCAAGTTCAAGTAGGAACAAATAGTGTTAACCACCCAGCAGTAACAGAAAAGAAATGGGTAGTAGATAAAGCAGCTTGGACAGAAACAGTTACAGTTGGACATAGTTGTAGTTGTGGAGCGACTAAGTAATATAAAAAATATTATAGTATGTATTATTAAAGTGCCTAGAAACTAGGCACTTTTTAATTGTTATTTTTCAGTAAAGGAGCAATTGTTAATGAAAAATGATAGGGGGAATATAATTTTATCTAAAAGTGATATACAACAATTGAGAATGGCTTATAATAATAAAAATATTTCTGATTATTACTTAAATTTTGATGTAGCCAATATTATGAAATGTGAGAACCTTAGTAAAGAAAAGGCTATAAATAAAATATTAAGACTATTAAATGATTAAATAAAGAAAGTGTTCCCGAGGAACACTTTTAAATCTAATTATGTAACATAAAGAACTTCAACTATTAAATAGTTGGAGTTTTTTAATTGCATAATTTAAAAAGTTGATGGGGGGGAGAAAAATTAATTACAGTTTTTTATCTGAAATAAAAAGTTAAGGAGGGAAACTTAGTGAGGAAACTCAAAAGAATTTTAAGCTTGTTTTTAGTGAGTATTTTAGTTGTAGGAAATGTTCAAGCCATACCAGCAGAAGCATCTAATATAACGAAGCTAGAAATAAAAGTTAAAGGGGAAGGTGAAGTTATTATTGATGATGGAAGTTCTAAATATTCTTTAGGAAATAAAGATGTTTTTAGAGCAGATTGTACAGTAGATACTAATTTAAGAATAACTGCTACACCGAATGAAGGATATTTTATATCATCTATTGATGGTATAGAGAATGATGGAGTAATAAATGGAAATAGTAAAATTTATGATGTTAATCTAAAAGAAAATGCTAATTCTATAATTATTAATTTCACAGAAAATCCAAAAGAAGAAATTAAAGATGAAATAGTTCAATCAGATGTGATTCAAGAAGAAATACAAGATACATCAAATGAAATAGATACTAATGAGAAAAAGCCACAAGAAGAGAATAAAGTAGATAAGATACTTAATGAGTATCTTGAAGGTATATATGATTCTGAAGAAGCTTTGAATTTTAGAAAAGAACTTGTTTCTAAGCATAAGTTAGAAGATAAGGTAGATGAAAACTTCTTTTTTAAAGATGAATATATAAACAAGCTTATTGATTTAGAAACTATAGGTGATTGTATTGTTTTAGTAGATATATCAAAGAAAGATTTAGCTTTAGATTATCTTCAAGATGAAAATGTAGATCCAATTTTAGAAAGTCTGAATAATTTAAATCCTATTAGAACTAGATTGAGAAGATCATTATCTTTTATGGCAGCTAGAACTGGAATGACTGTTACTAATCATGGTAACTTAACTTACTATGAGGGTGGGATTCTTATGGGTAGGTCAGATATGTTTAGTATAAATGGACGTACAGCTTTTTGTGCTGATCACTCTAAGGTATCACCAGGAACTGGGGTAAGAATACTTAGCACTTCGGTTGAAGGTAATTCTGATATAAGAAAGATATTGTATTATGGTTTTGAAGGACCAGGACAAATAGGTGGTTGGGCATCTAATGGTTTAAGAATTGCGACTGCAATGGCTATTTCTGAAGTAAGACATGGTGATGGTAAAAACTTAGGTAGAAGATTACTTAATCAAGTAAGAGGTTTACCTGAACCACCATCTTCATTTACTGCATATATTGCTGATACAGAAGGAAGCTCTTATCAAGATTTAGCATTTTGGATGTATAATCCCAAAGGTTCATTACAAATATCTAAATCATCTGCCGATCCATCAATAACGAATGGAAATAATTATTATAATATAACTGGTGCAGAATATGGGGTATTTACAGGATCTAATGCTACAGGTCAAGTAGCAACTCTTGTTATAGGTTCTAATGGTTGGTCACAAGAAATTCAATTAGATTCAGGAACTTATTATATTAAAGAAACCAAGGCACCTAAGGGATATGCATTAGATAGAAATATATATCCGATAACAGTTAATTCGGGTAGTAAGTCAACTAAAGCATTTACAGATAGACCTCAAGCTGACCCAATTGGTATCTTAATTAGAAAAGTAGATGCCGATACTGGTGCTAATAAACCTCAAGGTAGTGGTTCTTTAGCAGATGCTCACTTTACTATTAAGTATTATGCAGGGGAGTACGCAGATAATGTAAACCCTTCAGATTTAGGAGTATCTCCAACAAGAACTTGGGTGTTAAAAACTGATAGTGATGGTTTTACGTATTTAAGTGATAGTTATAAAGTATCAGGAGATCCTTTCTACTATAATAGTACTTCTGCACCTACCATACCTTTAGGGACTATAACAATTCAGGAAACTAAAGCCCCTATTGGTTATAAGGTAAACCAAGAAGTATTTGTTAGAAGAATAACTCCTAACAGTTCTGCTGAAAATGTTAATACTTATGTTGAGCCTACAATAAAAGAAGATTCCTTAGATTTTACTATAAGAAAAGTACAAGAAGGAACACATATATTACTACCTAATGTAAAGTTTAGACATACAAAACCTAACGGAACAACTGAAGAATTAACAACTAATCCAAATGGAGAAATAGTAATTAAGGGGTTAGAGCAAGGAACACATAAAATAATAGAAATATCAACTACTGAAGGATTTGAAGTAAATCCAAATGAGTTTGTTTTTGAAGTTACATCAAGTAATACAATAAGAGTAATATCTAATACTACTAATATGGGAATGAGCTATGTAGAATCAGAAGGCAATGGGGTATTGACAGTAGAAAATAGTTTAAGACCTTTTCAATTAAAAGTAGTTAAGGTTAATGATAAGAATACACCATTAAAAGGTGCTGAATTTACTTTATATTCTGATAGAGAATGTAGAAATGAAATAAGTAAGGCAGTTTCTAACGAAAAAGGAGAATTATTCTTTGATGGGTTAAAAGTTGGAACTCAATATTATTTTAAAGAAACAAAAGCACCTGAAGGTTATAGAATACCTGTAGATTCAAATGGAAATGTTCATGTATATGAAGTAGTTACTGAATCTCAACCATCAAATGGTATTTTTAACTTTACAATAGATGGAGTTAAGTATAATGCTAATTCTACAAATGGTGATATTCATATAGAAGGAAATAAAAATGATAGAGTAATCAGCGTTAAAGTAGTTAATTACATAACTATGAAACTACCAAGTACAGGATCAGGAATGATGATACCTATATTAGTAGTTGGTATGTCTTTAATGGGGGTTGCAATTATAATGAGTAGAAAATCTAAGAAAGAAAATAAGAGATAGGTTATAGGGGGATAGTCAAATGGCAAGACATAAAATATTAAAATCTGTATTATCATATGCATTAGTTGCGGGAGTTTTAGCAACGAGTACATTACCAAGTGTAATGGCTCATGCAGAAACTAGAAATGAAAGTGCTGCTACAACTTATGCTTTTGTAAATAAAAATACACCAGGGGGTGTAGCAAATTTTGGTCGTGGAAGTGCTTCAATTACTATTGAAGGTAATAACACAAGTCAAACTTTAGTTGGTAAAAAGTTCAATGTGTACAAGCTATTCAATGCTCAAAATTCTACTGGTTTAGAATCTATAAACTATACAATGAATCCAGATTATGCACCAGCATTAAAAAATGTTGTTGGTAAGAAATTAAACAAAGAAGCTAGTAAAGTAACAGAATATGAAATTATAGATTATATTCAATCTTTAAACAACAATAAAGTTGAAGGTGCTAATGCTGAACAAACTTTAGAAGGAAGATATAGTGAGTTTAGATATTTTGTTGAAGAGTTAAGAAACGAGATAGTGAAATTAAAAATTAAATCTGATGTTGTAACAGTTACAGAAGTTAAGTCAAATAACAGTATAGAATTAACAGGGTTAGATTATGGATATTATATAGTAGATGAAGTATCTAATGTTTCAGGTTCTCATTCAGCGGGATCTTTATGTATGGTAAATACGGCTAATCCTAATGCATCAGTTCAAGTAAAATCTGATTATCCATCAGTTATCAAGAAGATAAAAGAAGATGATAATGTAGATTCAGTTGGAAATGATGGTTGGAACGATATAGGGGATTATGAAATAGGACAAACTGTACCTTTCAAATTTGAGTCAAATGTACCAAATATGAATGGTTATCATACTTATTATTATGCTTGGCATGATAAAATGGACGAAGCTTTAACATTTAATAATAATTCAGTAGGTATTAAAATAAGTGATTCTACAGGAAAATCATATACATTACAAAATAGTGAGTTTAATGTAGTTGAAAATCCAGGAAAAGATGAAACTTTCAAGGTAGAAATTGTTGATTTAAAGGCAATAGTTGATAGAGAGTTTAATAATAAGAATGATTTAAATGAAAATGTTTATGGGCAAAAAGTAGAATTAACATTCAATGCTACTTTAAATGATAAAGCAGCTAATGATACTGGTAGACCAGGATTTGAAAATGATGTTAAATTAGAGTTTTCAAATAATCCTGATGGTGATGGAGAAACTGATAGAGGGGAAACTCCTTGGGATACTGTAGTTTGCTTCACTTATAAAATCAATGGTTTAAAGATAAATGACCATGATTTAAAACTAGAAAATGCTAAATTTAGATTATACTCTGATAAAGAGTGCAAAAATGAAGTATATGTAAAGAAAGCTGAAAGTGGATATATAGTAATCAATAGAGATAGTGTTCAAGGTGGTGTACCAAGTGATGCAGTAGAAATGGTTTCTGATGCAGAAGGGGTATTCACAATTATTGGATTAGACCAAGGTACTTATTGGTTAAAGGAAACTGGTGCTCCTGATGGATATAGACCAATATTAGATCCAATAGAAATAAATATAATTCCTACTTTCACAGAAAACAGAAATGTTTATGTAAAAGGTGATGGAGCAACTGATAAAACTCTTAAAACTTTAGAAGCAACTGCCAATATAAAAACTTTTTGGGATGGAATATTTAATGAGAATAATCAACCATTAGATACTAATGTTGATGATGGATCTCTTAACATAACTGTAATAAATAAGGTTGGTAGCAAACTACCTGTAACTGGTTCGGGTGCAACTATAGCATTAATTGGTTTAGGCTCAACATTAATGACAGGAGCATTAGCAGTATCAAGAAAAAAGAGTAAAAAGTAAAAAAGCTTATATAAATAAAGACAATGGAAAGTGAGTGTTGATATGGATGGGAGAAATGTTATTCGTAAGATAATATTTATAATTGGATTTCTAATATGTATATATCCTTTAGGTAGTAGTATTATAGAAAGTTTTTATCAGAGAGAAGCTATAGCAACTTACGAAAATGCAGTTAATAATATAGATAGAGCAGAATTAGAACTAGAGTACAATAAAGCTGAAGAATATAATTCAGCTTTATTTAATTACAAAAATAATATATTAAATACTAATTCAATTAGTGTTTTAGGTGAAGAAAGCTATAATAATATTCTTGATATGGGAAATGGAATAATGGGAAGCATTGAAATTCCTAAAATAAATGTTAATCTTCCTATATATCATGGGACATCTGATGAAGTGCTTTCAGTAGGCGTAGGACATGTTTACAACAGTAGTTTACCTATAGGGGGAATTAATACTAGAAGCGTTCTAACAGGGCATAGAGGACTTCCTAATGCGAAATTATTCACTCGTTTAGATGAAATAGTTGAAGGCGATTTATTCTTCGTTAGAATACAAGATAAAACATTAGCTTATAAAGTGAATAATATTGAAGTTATTGAGCCTGAAGATATAGATGCAGTAAATATTATTGAAGGTAAAGATTTAGTATCTTTAATAACGTGTACTCCTTATGGAATTAACACTCACAGATTAGTTGTTACGGGTGAAAGAGTTCCTTATGAACCATCTGAATATGAGAGTATTGAATCAAATAGAATGTCTAATAGAGAAATACTATTTGCTAGTATTCCTTTTATATTTTTAACTTTAGCAGTAGTTTTAAAACTAAGTGATAAAAGAAGAAAGGAGAGAGAAGGGCATGAAGTTAAGGAAGATTAATTATATATTAGCTATGGCTTTATTAGTATCTTCTATATCAGCATCAGCAGTTAATGTTTATGCTGATACTATTAATAATATCAATAGTAGAGCTATAATAACTGATTCTGTTGTAATAGATAAAGAAGATAGTGGAAGTACATTAGTGCCAGGAGATATACTTGAAGAAGTAAAAAGTGGAACTGGTAGTATTACAATAACTTTATCTGATACTGAAGATAATAGAGATAAAGGTAATGTGAAATTTGGATTATCTAAAGTAGCTGATGTTATAAATGGAGAATATAAAGTATTAACTCAATATGAAGCAGTAAATATAGATTTAAATAATATAAAAACTGCTACAGATTTGGAATTAGCAGCTAACTTATTTAAGAAGGTAGTAAGTACAGATAATATATTAACAACTGATAAAAATGGAAAATGTACTATAGATGATTTAGATGTAGGAGTATATTTGCTATATGCAACAGATATTTCAAACTATGAAAACATAACACCATTTTTAGTATCAATTCCATCTTGGAATGAAGCTGATAAAACTATGTCTTATGACATAAATGTTATTCCCAAACATACTAAGATTATAGAAGAAGAAAAACCTAAAGTACCAGCAACAGGATATGATAATAAAGCTTATTTATATCTAGGGGTAGGGACTTGTTTATTAATAGGTAGCAGTATTTTATTTTTTGGAGTAGGGAAGAAAAAGAAAAAATGCGAAAAGTAATAGCAAGTATATTATTAATAGTATCAATAGTGTTTCTATATAAGGGGTTTGTTGAATTTAGATATATGATATCAAATAAAGCTAAAAATCAAAGTCTTAGAGAAGTAGCAACAAGTGAAGTTGTTAATGATCCATTAGATAGAATTATAGACTTTGAGAAATTAAACAGTATAAATAAAGATATAAAGGCATGGATTTATGTTCCTGGAACAAAAATTGATTATCCTATATTGGTTGGAGAGTCTGATGAAGAATATCTATATAATGATATGAATAAAGAATATACTCCTTTAGGTTCAATATTTTCTTATAGTGGAACAAACTTTACAAAAGGGAATACATTTATTTTTGGGCATAATATGGCTAGTAGTCAAATGTTCGGTGAACTTAGAAAATATATAGATAAAGATTTTTTGAAAGAGCATAGATATTTATATATTTATACGGAAAGAAAAGCTATGAAGTGTGATATATTTTCAATTTTTATAACAAATGAAAATGATGATATATTTAATGGAGAATATGAACTTGGAACGGTAGAGTATGTATCGTTAATTGAAGAGTTAAATAAAAGAAATAAGTATAGTGAATATAGTTTAGAGGAATCAAGTATTAATTATTCAACAAGCCAAATATTTAACTTAATAACTTGTTATGGAGCTGAAGGTACAACTGAAAGATTAGTTGTAAATGGAATAGTAGAAGAAGAAAAAATAAGATAAATAATAATATAAGGGTGTTCCCTGGGAACACCTTTTTATTATTCAGTAAATTAAATAAAGCAAGTATTTTAATGCTTATTTTATTTAATTTACTCAATCAAAGTAATATAAAAAAGGAGGATTTGTATGTTTTTAATGTTGGTAGTTTTATTTTTATTAGGGTTTTCAGCATTTGCTTGTGCAATTGTTGGAACGAGAGCTGGTAAAAGGCGATACGATTAATTAATATTTTTTTAGAAAGGATATACGATAGGGGTCAAATAAGTAAAATAAATTTATTTTATTTATTATTATAAGATGTATGGAAGTTAAAAAATATTATAGATAATTTTAAAAGTGTTCCCGAGGAACACTTTTGTTATGGAGGTTTTTGAAGTGGATAGAACAGAAATTTCAATAGGAGTAAGATTAATGAGGGAAACATTAATTGACTTAGAGAGATATATAGTAAGTGAAGGATTGCATAGATATAGGATAAAACCTTCACAAGTAGCAACAATGATTGTAAAGGATTGGTTAAATAAACCTATTTTAGATAAATCTAAATTGATATATGGAAGAATTAACAATGAGCCTAAGATAAGTAGATTAACAGTAAAACTTTTAGAGGAAGAAAATATTAAACTTTACGAAATATATGTTAAAGAATATATAAGAGAGTGTTCATCTGTTAACGTGCTAATATACAATATAATTTTACAATTTTTAGAGAATAAAGGAACACTAAGTATATTAGATGAATTAAAATAGGTTTGTAATATTACAAGTAATTTATCAAAGGTATAGTAATATTAGAAAAATTTTTCAAAGTGTAAAGGGTGTTCCCGAAGGACATCTTTTTATAAATATTTTACAAAAGAACTTCTGACAGGCAATAGCCGAGAGTTTTTTTGCGAGAGGAGGTGAGTGTATGCTAGGAGATGAAGTAGGAAATAAAGCAATAGGGGTTACTGTAAAAGCATCACAGATTACAGCTAAATTAGTATTAGAGGTGATTAGATCTATAGCAAATGATAAATATAAGGTTGTTAATGGAAAGCAGAGTTTAAAAGAGTTGAACAAAAAGGGAAAAGCTTTAGAAAATGTAAATATAGATAAAGCTGATTTAAAAGCAATTCAAAGGCAGCTAAAAAAAGATGGAATTGATTTTGCAATAAAAAAGGATTCTTATAATGAAGTTTTCAACCTATATTTTAAGGGGCAAGACATCAGCCAAATTGAAAAAATATTTAAGGATTATGCAAGTAAAAATTTTAAGGATTTTAAGAGAGATGAAAGAAAGGAAGTTAAGGAGGTTGTAAAAGAAGCTAAAGTAAAAGCTGAAGAGCATAATAAGGAAGTAGAGCTTAATAAAAATGAAAAACAATTTGTTAAAGATAGAGGGGATAGATAATGAAAAAAGAAAAATTAATATTCACTTCTATAGCATCAATAATAGTATTTTATATATTTAATAGAATAGCTTTTTTGTATCAAAGTTTAGAAGGGGATATACTTACCAAAATTAATTTTATTATGGATAATTTGAGTAAATCTATCCTGGAAAACATATTTTTTATAGATAAAACACCAGAATCCATATTGATAGGTCTAGTTGGATTGATAGGTGTTTTTTTAGTGGTTTTATATAATTCTTTTACAAGAAATAATAGATTAGAAGGTAAGGAGCATGGTTCAGCAGAATGGGGAAGTGCGACTGATATAAAACCTTTTATAGATAAGAATTATGAAAAAAATATGTTACTAACTGAAAGTGAAAGAATATCAATAGATACAAGAAAAACATTGCGAAATAATAATATTCTTGTTGTAGGTGGTTCAGGTTCGGGGAAAACAAGATTTTTTGTTAAACCTAATTTAATGCAGTTACACACATCTTATGTAATAACTGATCCTAAAGGGACTTTATTACCTGAATGTGGAAAGATGTTATTGGATGCAGATTATAATTTAAAGTATTTCAATACAATAGATTTCTCTAAATCTATGCACTATAACCCGTTTGAATATATAAGAAAAGAAAAAGATATTTTAAAATTAGTAAACACAATAATATTAAATACTAGTGGAGAAGGTGAAAAATGCAAAGAGGACTTTTGGATAAAAGCTGAAAGATTGTTATATCAAGCTTTAGTAGGATATATATATTATGAATTACCCAAAGAAGATAGAAATTTTAGCACTTTACTGTATTTATTAAATCAAATGGAAGCTAAAGAGGATAATGAAGAATTTAAAAATCCTATAGATATAATATTTGAAGATTTAGAAAGTAAAGATGAAGGTCATTTTGCAGTAAGACAATATAAAAAATATAAACAAGCTGCTGGTAAAACAGCTAAATCAATATTAATTAGTTGTGGTGCTAGGTTATCACCTTTTGATATTAAAGAGCTTAGAGAAATAACAGAGTATGATGAACTAGAACTAGATACTTTGGGAGATAACAAACAAGCTTTATTTATTATTATAGATGATACAGATAGTACATTTAATTTTTTAGTTGCTATTTTATATACTCAAATGTTTAATGTCCTATGTAATAAAGCAGATAACGAGTATAAAGGAAGATTACCAGTTCATGTTAGATGTCTTTTAGATGAGTTTGCTAATATAGGTCAAATTCCTTCATTTGAAAAATTAATAGCAACTGTAAGAAGTAGAGAGATATCAGTAGTTCCTATAGTTCAAAATATGGCTCAAATAAAAGGATTGTATAAAGAACAAGCGGGAACTATTGTAGGTAACTGTGATACTACCCTATTCTTAGGAAGTGGGGAGGAAGAAACACAAAAATCTATATCAGCTAGAGTAGGTAAAACAACTATTGACCATACTGCAATAAATATAAGTAAAGGGCAATCAGGAAGTTTATCATTAAATAATCAAATTATAGCAAGGGATTTAATAACGCCAGCAGAAGTTGGGTTGCTAAAGACAGATGAATGTTTACTTTTTATAAGAGGAGTAAAGCCTTTTAAATCAAAGAAATTTAAAATAGAAAAGCATAAAAGATATAAGGAATTAGCTGATTATAGTGAAGATAATAGATATGATGTTTTAAAAGAAAAAAATAAAGATATTTTAGATGAAAAAACTGAAATTAAAGAAATTGAATTAACTGAAGAAATAAATAATTTAGTATAAAAAAGGAGAGATAAAAATGGACGTAATGAATCAAGTTTTACAAATAATAATTAAGTTCTGTACTATAGGTGGAGGACTTTGGTGTGTTTGGGGAGTAATTGTTTTAGCAGGAGCATTAAAGGATAAAAATGGACCAGCTTTACAAGGTGGGATATGGCAAATAGTAGGTGGAGGAATGATAGTTGTAGCTGCACAATTATTTTCATCTGTTGTTGGCTAAAAAAATTAAAAGTATTTAATAGGAGGATATTATGGAAGAATGGATTGTAAATACGATAATAAACATGATTACGAATGTTACATCTGTTGGGAGTGATCTAATAAAAACTCCTGAAGAATTCAATGCCACAATCTATACAGGGATTTTAAACATTCAAAAAAATATAATAACTCCAATAGCATTAGTAATTCTAGCAATATTTTTATTGCTAGAATTGCAAAGTATAACCACAAGAACAGACACTATGGGTGAAAGGGGATTTGAAATCCCCTTTAAAATAATGATTAAGTTTATAATATGTAAAACTGCGTTAGATATGACACCTTTAATTTTATCAGCAATATTCAATGTATCGCAAGAAATTATTGTAGGTATAAACGGAATATTTTCAGGGAGTGGAGGACTTGATATTGGAAGTGCTAGAGAAACAATAGAGCAGTTGGTTAGTAATGCAGATTTTTTAGAGAAAGTTTTAATTATGATAAATGTAGTTATAATAAATACTATTTCGTTTATTAGCAATATATTAATAACTGCAATAATATATGGAAGAATGATAGAAATGTATGTCTTTATAGGAATAGCACCATTACCTATGGCTACTATACCTAATGCAGAGCAGAGTTCAATTGCAAAAAACTTTTTAAAATCTTTTACTGCGGTATCTATACAAGGAGTTTTGATGTGTATTTCAATTGCAATAATGGGAATTTTATTTAGTGGAATAGTAACAATAGATCCTTCAAATATAGATTCAACAAATTTATTGAGTTTGTTATGGGAATGTACTGGATATTCAATTATAACAGTATTTGCATTATTAAGTAGTGGTAAATGGGCTAAGTCAATTTGCAATGCTATGTAAGGGGGAACTAGAATGTCAGTAGAAGTAAGAATACCTAAAGAGATAACAGAATATCAAGAAAAAATAATGTTTGGTTTAAGTGTTAGACAGTTGGTATGTTCACTTATTGCAATTGTTATAAGTGTACCAAGTTATATTTTTTTAATGAATAAAATAGGACAAGAATTAACTGGATATATAGTAATAATAGAAGTTGTGCCATTAATAGCAATAGGTTACTTGAAACCAAAAGGATTAAAATTTGAAAAAGTTTTGATAATGTTTTTGAAACATCAATTTGGAAAATCAAAAAGGAATTACAAGACAGTAGTTCAAGTTGATTTATTGGAAGGAGGATATGAAAGTGATATTAAGAAAAAAACAACCCAAAAGTCAATTAGAAGAAAGGTTAAAGAAGAAAGAGAATATAAAGGCTTTGAACCAAGCAAAAAAGATAGAGAAAGAAAATTCAAAGAAATTAAGAAACAAATTAAAGGGGCAAAACGAGATTTCAGACAGAGAAAGAAAGGTAGATAAAAACTTTCTTAAATCTTTAAAAGTTCCAGCAACAGTTCAAAACACTATAAGATATAATAGAATGTTTGAAGATGGAGTTTGTGATGTTGAGGGTGGAATATATTCAAAAACTATAAAATTTTCAGATATAAATTATCAAATTGCTAAAAGAGATGATCAAATAGATATATTCTCTAGGTACTGTGAGTTCTTAAATTATTTTGATCCAAGTATTAATGTTCAAATTACTATAAATAATAGAAGAATAGACCAGGAGGATTTTAAAAAGAGAATTTTATTATATACGCCTAAAAAGGATGATGGATTGAATAAATATAGGTATGAGTATAATCAGATGCTTATAGATAAGGCTTTAAAAGGGCAAAATGGTATAATAAGAGAGAAATATCTTACTTTCTCTTGCGAAGCAAGTAACTATGAACAGGGAGTACAAATTTTATCAAGAATAGAGGCTGATGTACAAGCAAACATGAAAAGATTAGGGTGTATAAACTCGGTTCTTTCAGGAAGTGAAAGATGTGAATTTATACACTCTATTTTTAATCCTGATGAACCATATAAATTTGAATATGAATACTTACTTGAAAATAGTTTAAGTACAAAAGATTTTATAGCACCCGATAGTTTTGACTTTAAAGATAAGAGAAGTTTTGAATTTGGCAATAGATATGGACAAGTTGTATATTTAAAAGATTTACCTTCTGATTTATCTGATAAGCTATTAAGTGAACTTTCAGACTTAAATTGCGATTTAACAATTAATCTACATATAAATAGAGTTTCACAAGATAAAGCTTTGGATTTAGTTAAGAGTAAAATTGCATTTATGGAACAACAAAAAATAGATGAACAGAAAAAAGCTATAAAAGCTGGATATGATCCCGAGATGATACCGCATGAACTTAAATTTAGTTTACTTGAAGCTAATGAATTATTAGATGATTTATTAAATAAAAATCAAGGTATGTTTAAAAATACAATTTTAATATTTACTTCAGGAAAAACAAAGGAAGAGTTAGAAGAAAATATTTATCAAATATCATCAATTTGCAGAAAGAACAATTGTAAAATAGGATATTTAGATTATCTTCAGGAGGAAGGGATTAATTCAACTTTAATTCTAGGGAAAAATTATGTTGATATAAAGAGAACATTAACTACTGCTTCTACAGGTATATTTGTTCCTTTTACCACTCAAGAATTGTTCCATAATAATGGGACTTATTATGGGTGTAATTCATTAAGTAAGAATTTGATTTTAGTAAATAGAAAAAATCTTAAAACTGCAAATGGATTTATTTTAGGTTCTTCAGGTTCGGGAAAATCTTTAGCAGCTAAAAGAGAAATTGCAAATGTACTTTTAAGTACAAATGATGATGTAATAGTAATAGATCCTGAAAGAGAATATACTCCATTAGCTAAGGGAATTGATAATGATGTTAAAACTAATGGTTTTTATGGAGAAGTAATAAAAATATCTGCTGGAAGTAATAATTTTATTAATCCATTTGATATAAATTTAGATTATGCAGACGATGATAACCCAATATCATTAAAATCAGAGTTTATATTATCTTTATGTGAAATACTTATAGGGGGAAGATATGGATTATCTTCAGCTCATAAAACTATAATAGACAGAACTGTTTTATTAACTTATGAAAAATATTTTAATAACCCTAAGAAGGAAGATGTACCAACATTAAAAACATTTTATAGTAATTTAGTAGAACAACCAGAGCCTGAAGCAAATGATTTAGCACTTGCTTTAGAGATTTATATAAATGGTAGTTTAAGTGTATTTTCACATCATACCAATATAGATATTAATAATAGATTTGTAGTATTCGATACTAAAGATTTAGGTAAGCAGTTAAATACTATAGGAATGTTAGTGGTGTTAGACCAAATATGGAATAGGATAACTCAAAATAGAAAAATAGGTAGAAGAACTTGGATATATATAGATGAAATATACTTACTTTTCAAAAATGAATATTCAGATAACTATTTATTTGAATTATGGAAAAGAGCAAGAAAGTGGGGAGCCATTCCAACTGGAATAACTCAAAATGTTGAAGATTTATTACGAAGTGATAATGCAAGAAGTATGTTATCCAATAGTGAGTTTATATATATGTTAAATCAGGCTTCTTCTGATAGAGATGAACTGGCACATTTATTAAATATATCAGACCAACAATTAAACTATGTTACTAATTCAGATCCAGGACATGGATTGATATTTGCAGGAAATGCAATAATACCATTTGAAGATGATTTCCCTAAGAAAACAGAACTTTACAAAATGCTTACTACTAAGATTGAAGAAGTAACAGCGGGTGTTTAATGAGTATAATAAAAAATGGTTCAAGGGACTTAGTTAAGAATAAAGAAAGCACTTCTATATATGGAAGTGCTTCTTTTAAATTAGAAGGAAAAAGTATTATTAAAGATAGTGAGTATAATACGGAAATAAATAAGTCTTTTGTTAATAGATCTACTAGTGAGCAATCTTTAGATAAAGTTATAAATAATGAAAGAATTTATAAAGGGAATAATGAATCTTTAAATAAACCTCAATATTTTAAAAATGGATATGGAGATACTGGTAGTAGAAGAGAACTAATAAGTAGGATTGAATACCCATATAAAAGTAGTCAATATACAAGAGCAACAATAAAAAGAGAAGAAAGAATTAATGATAGAACTTACTCTTTGTTGAATGGAAAAGAAAATAATTATAAAGCAAGAAAAAATAGTCTTATAGATGATAAAAGAATAGATTCTATAATAAAAATAAAGGAAGTTGATACAAGAGGTAATAGTTTAAGAAAAAATAATATTACAAGTAATATTACTAAAAGAAGTGAATCAGTAATAAGAGAAAATGGATTTAAAAATAGTGCTAACTATGTAAATTCTAAGCTTGATGGGATAATAAGAGTAAGAGAAGAAAGAGTATCTGAAACAATAATAAAAAGAGATATATCTGAAACAATAATAAAAAACAATATACCTAATATAAAGAATTATGATATACAAGGAAATAGAAGAAAGAGTTTAAATATAGTAAGAAATGATAAATTAAAAGCAAAAGGAAGATATACTAATTTAATAGAGGATTTAAAATATACTAGAAGTGTAAATTTTTCAAGAGTAAAAAAGGAGTTCTTTAAAGCTAGGTATATAAGGACAATAGTAGACAATGGAATTGATAATTTAAATAGTTCAGATAATGATTATGGAAATACTTTAGCAAAAGAAAAAATGTATAGAATTGTATCAGCTCCAAGAGATGTAATAAGAGCTGGAAGAAGTTTAAAGAGAGCTTATAATGGAGCAAGGTATGTAAAAGATGTATCAAAGAATTTAAAAAACATTTCTGACATAAAGTCAATTAAA
Source organism: Clostridium cuniculi (assembly GCF_004353185.1). Taxonomy (GTDB): domain Bacteria; phylum Bacillota; class Clostridia; order Clostridiales; family Clostridiaceae; genus Clostridium; species Clostridium cuniculi. The sequence continues at coordinate 24,905 of NZ_SMUS01000036.1, forward strand.
CTAAAAAGAATTGTTGGAAAAGGAATAACAACTAGCTTAATAAATGAGGTTAATTCATTAAAAGGAAATGAAAATATAGGAATACAAAGCATTGTAAAAACTAAAGATACATTAGTTACTACTAAAAATACTTTAAGGTATAGTGCGAAAGCTACTAAGAAAGCAACTAAATTAACTAAAAATACTTTTGATTATGGAGCAAGAGGAATAAAACAGGTAAAGAAATTCACAAAGTTTGGTTATGATGCTGGAAAAAAACTAACTATTATGGCTACAAAACTTTTCTCTAATCCAGTAGTATTGAAGGTATTAGCTGTATTAGGAGCAGTAGTAGTGGCATTAAGTTTAATAGGAAGTATATTTATAGGGTTTATAAGTATTTTTATTGGAGAAAATTCAAATATAGATTTTGCAGTTCCTAATGAAGAACAAAGAGCATTTATATTAAAATTAGTTCCAATAGCTCAAGATAATTACAATGATTACGGGATTTTTCCATCAGTAACAATAGCACAAGCTATACATGAATCAGCGTGGGGAAAATCTGACCTTTCAGTAAAAGCTAATAATTTATTTGGAGTAAAAGCTGATAGTAGTTGGAAGGGACAAACTATTGATATGCCAACACAAGAACATATAAATGGAAGTAATATTACTGTAATGGCAAAGTGGAGGAAATATGATAGTTTTGAGGATTCAGTAAAGGATCATGGAAAGTTCTTAAAGGAAAATCCAAGATATGAGCAATCAGGGGTTTTTAAAGCCAAAGATTATAAGGAACAAGCTTATGCAATTAGAATGGCTGGATATGCAACAGATCCACAATATGCAAGTTTAATTTGTAATATTATAGAGTCATATTCATTAAATATTTATGATTTTAAAGTAGGCGATGGAAATAAAGTAGTTGAAAGAGCTATCACAACGGGTATGAGTATTGTAGGAAAATCACCTTATGTTTTTGGAGGAGGAAGAAATCCTGAAGATATTGCAGCTTTACGGTTTGATTGCAGTTCTTTTGTACATTGGTGTTATGCAAATGCTGGTCTTAATTTAGGAGATTATAGAAGCGTAGTAACTTGGACATTAGTTACTATGGGAAGAGAAGTTAAACCTGAAGAGATGCAAAGGGGAGATTTAATTTTCTTCAATACAGAAGGAGTTGTTAATAATCATGTTGGTATTTATTTAGGAGATAATAAATTTTTACATGATGCATCCACTAATGGAGTATGGGTGAATAATTTAGAAGGATATTGGAAAAATGCCTTTAATGGTACTGTTAGAAGGGTTGTTGAATAGCAAATTAGAAGTTTAGCTATTAAAACTACAAATAAGGAGCGTTTAATATGAGTATTCAAGAAAAGATAAAAGCTAAAGAAGAACAAATATTAAAGAAAAGAGAAAAAATAAAAAAAGAGGAAGAAGGTATAAAAAAATTAGAAAAAGAAATAGAAAACTTAAAAACACTAGAAATAAAAGGATTAATAAATGAAGTAGATATTCCATATGAAGAGTTGGTAAAAATGATAAAGGAATTAAAAAATTAGTATATAATATCAGAAAAATTATTCCTGGATAAATTTTAATTTATCCAGGATATAGAGAGGGAAAAGGGGAGCTGAAATGTCATATTATAGAGATGTAATTAAAAATGAAATTCAGTTATCAGAAGATGAATGTTGTATAGTATTTGATTTAGGTTGTTATTTTCCATATTCAAACTATAGTGATTTGACTTTTAAATTTAATTTAGGTATGGAAGAATTTAATGATTATAAAATAAATAGTCGCTATCCTAATAAATATTATAAAACAATATCAAGGAAATATGGGCGTAAGGTTAGTAAGATAGGTTACCCATATGTTATGAAATTAAACGAACAAAATCCGATATTATTATGTTTAAACATAGGTATTAAAGACAAGTATATAACATTAATATTTCCAATTCACACAAAAATGACAAAAGATAAACCAACTTGTGCTTTAAAGTTTCATTATATATTTGATGAAAATAAGTTTTACTTTATATCACATGAAAAATCAAAAGAACTGTCTTATCATCAACATATTTGGAAAAATTATAAATCAGAAAATGAAATAAATAATGATAATGAAATACTGTTAAATGTTTTAAGTATTGATAAGGATAGTAATACGATAGTTTATGAGGATATTGTAGAACCATATTCATTATCATTACAGGATTTATTAGTGTAAAGGAGTAAATAGATATGAGAAAAAAATATTATGTTTATAAAAATGGAAATGGATTTGGAGCTGTTTCAGAAATAGAACAAGAAGGCTTAGAAGATGATTTAATAGATGTAGTTGATTCAGAAGAAAAAGCTAAAAAGGTATTATTAGAATATATAATTAACGCTAATATTTATAGCGAGGCAAAAATAACTTTAAATAGTAATTGCACTACAGATGATGAGCCGATACATTCCATTGAATTTGATGGGGTTGTAGCTGATATAATAGGTGCTGAACCAACTAAAAGAGAAATAGAAATTTTCAAAATAGGAATATTGTATGAAAGAGAGCGTTTATGGGACGAATCAGTAAATTTAGTTGATGATAAAACAATGAGAAAATTACTTAGATATAAATAAGAAAGGAGAATTTAAGAATGAAATTAGTAATAGCTGAAAAGCCGAGTGTAGCCTTAGAGATAAGCAAAGTCATTGGAGCAAGTGAAAAAAAGAATGGCTATTATGAAGGTAATAATTATTTAGTAACATGGTGTGTAGGGCATTTAGTTGAAAATGCAATGCCTGAAGATTATAGTGTTGAGTATAAAAAGTGGAATTTAGAAACATTGCCTATAATTCCTGAAGAATGGAAGACAAAAGTATCAAGCAAAACCAAAGATCAATTTAGAGTTGTAAAAGATTTAGCTAATAGAGATGATGTAGAAGAGTTAATTTGTGGGACAGATGCTGGAAGGGAAGGAGAATTGATATTTAGGCTAGTCTATAATCAAATAGGAAGTAATAAGCCTATTAAAAGGTTATGGATAAGTTCTATGACTAAAGAATCTATAGAAAAAGGTTTCTGTAAATTAAAAGATGGTCGAGAATTTGAAAGGCTTTATAAGTCAGCTTTTTGTAGAAGTAAGGCAGATTGGTTAGTAGGTTTAAATGCGACAAGATTATATACAGGCTTATATAATAAAATGCTTAATGTAGGTAGAGTTCAAACACCAACTATAAATTTAATTGTAAAAAGAGATGAAGAAATTAAAAATTTTGAACCTAAACAATATTTTGTTGTAAAGGCTGATACTGGATTATTTATAGCTGCTAAAAAATTTGATGGGATAACTGAAGCATATAGCATAATAAATAAATGCAATGGTAAAGATGCAATAATAAAAAATGTTATTAAAGAAGAAAAAAATATAAAACCTAGCGGTTTATTAGATTTAACATCTCTGCAAAGAGAAGCTAATAAATTGCTAGGTTTTTCAGCACAACAAACATTAGATTTAGCTCAATGTTTATATGAAAAGAAAATTATAACATATCCAAGAACAGATAGTAAATTTTTGACGGAAGATATGAAAAATGAAACAAAAGATTTAATAATTAATTTAGTAAATTCAAATCTTTTAGGAGAAAATTTAAGGGAAAAGTATGAAATTGAAGCAGTTAAATTAGAAAGCATTATAAATGACAAAAAGGTTAGTGATCACCATGCAATAATACCTACTAACGAAGTTTTAAAGCACGATTTAAGCCTTACAGATAGTGAAGAGAAGATATTATACCTAGTTGCGTACAAGCTCTTAGAAAGCGTTTATAAGCCTATAAAACAGACTAATATAAAAATAGATTTGGGAATAGAAGATGAAATATTTGAGTTTTCAGGAAAACAAATATTAGATAATGGTTTTAAGTTGATAGAAAAATTAATGAAAGAAAAATTAGGTATAGAAATAGAAGAAGATAAAAATAGTTTTGAAGGTGAGGTGAATGTAGGACAGAGATTTGAAAATGTTGAATTATCTTCAGAAGCTAAGAAAACTCAACCACCTAAATATTATACTGAAGATACGTTATTATCGGCTATGGAGAATGTGGGAAGATTGGTAGATGATAAAGAACTTAAAGAATCTTTAAGCAAAGGTTTAGGAACGCCAGCAACTAGGGCGGGAATAATTGAGCAGATAATAAAGAAAGGTTTTGTAAAAAGGGATGGCAAAAAGCTTATATCAACAATAGAAGGAAAAGAATTGATGAAGATTTTACCTGAAGATATAAAATCACCTGAATTAACTGCTAAGTGGGAATATGAGCTAGAGAGAATAAATAATGGTGAATTATCAGAAGGTGAGTTTTTAGAAGAAATAAAAGTATATATAAATAGCCTAATAAATAATGCTAAAGGAAATTTAAATAAGGAATTTGTTAAAAGTAAAGAAAGAGAAATTATAGGTAAATGTCCTAGATGCAATAAGAATGTTTATGAAGGGAAATTAAATTTTTATTGCGAAGGTGGAAAAGAATGTGGATTTACACTTTGGAAGCAAGATAAATTTTTTACTAATGCAAAGAAAGAAATAAATAAAAGTATTGCAAAAAAATTGCTTAAAGATGGTAAAGCAGAAGTTAAAGGATTATATTCAGTAAAAAAAGATAAGAAATATGATGCAACTGTAGTTTTAGAAGATACAGGGAAATTTATTAATTTCAAGTTAGAGTTTTGATGATATAATAAAATAAAAAACTATGGAGGAAGAAATGAGAGGTATATTATTAAAAACTATTTTAAGCATACCATTAATAGTTTTAAAAATAATAATAATAGTATTTGAAGGTATGAAATCAATAATAGAACGTATTGGAGGATTTTTTCTTTTATTATTTATTATACCTACTATTTGGACTTTATTAAAAAAAGATTATTATACTTTTTCAGCATATATATTTGGAATTCTATTTGTAATTTTGATACAAATAGGAGCAGAACTTATATTGAATACTCTAACTTGGCTATATGAGAAAATATATATATACAAAATCGAATTAGAAGATTAATTAACACCAGGAATATACCTGGTGTTTTATTATTGTTTTTTTAGGAGGGAGAAGGAGGAATGTATTATAAGATTGATGAAATTAAAGCAATACCGATACAAGATGTATGTTCTCATTATGGAATAACGTTAAAAGCAAAGGGTGAGAACTGGTGGGGGCGACTTAGAGAGAATGATAAGACACCATCTTTTTCAATAAATCCAAGTAAAAACATATGGAGAGATTGGGGAATTTCAAAAGGGGGAGATGTAATTTCCTTGGTAAGTGAAATAGAAGGAGTAGATCAAGGGAAAGCAATATTGATTTTAGGAGAAAGGTTTGGCATAGAGCAAGAATATACTACAGAAAAAGTATCTGTATTTCCTACATTTAATCAATTTAAAAGTATAGGGATTTTTTCTAAAAGAGCTATACAGAATTTAGATATTAATTTAGAAAAACAATCAATAGAGGAAATTGAAAAGCTTGAAGAAAAATTTGAAATATCTATGCAAGAATTAGCTAATGTGGATATAGAGTCTTATCATAGAATATTAGATTATAAAGCGTTACCTATTTTATATGAATACAGAAAAAATACAATAGATGCTTTTATAAAATATATTAATTGTGATAATTATAAAGATCTACTTGTTTATGAGTTAATTTTTAATGAGTTTCAATATGAATTAAATGAAAAGGTTGATATTTATAATAAAGCTAGATTAGATGGAATAAATTTAGATGAATTGAAATTTGATATAAGTAATATAAATGATATAAATTTTTCTGATGAAGATATCAGTAAACTAAAGCAAGATATCAAGAAGTTAGAAAGGATATCTGATAAATTGAATTTGAATGAGGAAATAAATTATCTTATAAATGTGAAAGAAAATGTAGTAAAAGTTTATGAGGGATTAAAAAAAAACGGTAATTACTTTTTAAATAGTGTTAAGTATGAAGTGATGGAGAATTGTCAGCAGTTAAGGGAAGATAAAGTTTTTTATAAAACTAAAAAAAAACTAGTAGGTGATGAAAATATGGTATATGAAAAAAATATAAAATCTTCTAATGAAGATAAAGTAAAAGAATTAAGTGAAAAACTTGAAGATGGAATAAAGGATTTGTTTGAGAGTGATAAATATAAAAACTTTTTAAAAGTAATGTCTAAGTTCCATAATTATTCGTTTAGAAATTCTATATTAATAATGATGCAGAAACCTGAAGCAACTTATGTAGCTGGATTTAATAAGTGGAATACATTTAAAAGAAAAGTCAATAAAGGTGAAAAAGGAATAAAAATTTTTGCACCATCTCCAATTAAGAAAAAAGTTCAACAATATAAAAAAGATGAAAAAGGTAATTTCATATACGTAGATGGTAAAAAAGTTATAGAAGAAGTAGAGCAAATAATTCCTAAATATAAAATAACCTATGTTTTTGATATAAGTCAGACTAGTGGAGAGCCATTACCAAGCTTAACTGAAGAGTTAAAAGGGAGCGTAAATGATTATAGGAATTTTAAGAAAGCATTAGAAAATAGTACAAGTTTTAATGTTGCATATGGAAGTATAAAAGGGGAAGCAAAAGGATATTGTACACCTGCTTTAAAAAGAATTATGGTTAAGGAAAATATGTCAGAAGTTCAAACAATAAAGACACTTCTTCATGAAATGGCTCATGCAGAGCTACATACAACAAAAGATGGAAAGAGTAGAGAAACTAAAGAAGTTGAAGCTGAAAGTATTGCATTTATAGTTAGTAATTATTATGGAATAGATACATCTGAGTATAGTTTTGGATACTTAGCTGGATGGAGTAGTGATAAAGAGTTAGGGGAACTTAAGAAATCTTTAGATACAATTCAAAAAACTGCTGCTTCTTTAATAGATAAAATTGATATTAATTATAAAGAGCTATTTAAAGATAAAGAGATTAAAATAGAACATGATAATAAAGATATTAAAGAGATAATTTCAGAAGCTAGTAAAAAAGCTGAAGATCATAACAATAAATTGGAGAATAAAGAGAGTAAGGAGCGTAGTAATGAAATTTAATATATTGGAGAAATTAAAGGAAATATTCTTAAAAAAATCAGAATATAAAACTGAAAAAACTGATTTTAATATAAGTGAAGAAAGTAAGTTAGAAAAACTAAACATAGGAACTTGTATAATGGATAATGAAGAAAAAGAGAAATTTTTAAGTATTAATACTCCAAAATTAGTTGAATTATATGAAAAAAAAATATCAGAAGAAGATAAAATGTTGATGGAGAAGCAAGGATTAAAGTTAGATACTTTTGTAGAAAGATTTAAAGATGAATTAAATGATCATGATTTTATAGAAGGAAATTGTGCAGTATTTTCATTTGATGATTTCTTAAAAATAGAATTATCAGGTTATTCAGAGTTAGATTTAAAAAGAGATCAAAATTTTATAGATTTACAAAAAGAGAAGGGATATATTGAAGGGAGAATTATTGACTTAAAAGAAGATATAAAATATTATTCAGAAGAAAGTCAACATCAATCTATTGAAGAGTTAAAAAATGAGTTAAAATTATATGGAGAGTTAAATGATTTTCTTAGTAAAGAGATAAATAAAGTTGTTGGTAGTGAAATAGAGCAGCTAGAATATAATGCTAAAGAATATACAATGAAAGATGACTTGAAATTAGAGGATGGTTCTTTTATAAAGGGAGGAACATCTTTTTTTGTTGAAGGATTTAAAAAAGGAGAGTTTGAAGTTCACTTTGAAGCTAGAGAAGATAATACATATATTCCTAATGATGGAGAAGGAAGTGGGTATTATTTTAGTGGAGAAGAAATAGCAAGATATTCTGATTTAAATAAGACAGTAGATTTAGTAAGAGGAAAAGAATTAATAAATGATAATATGAAATTAGATAAAAATAATAGTAAAGATATAAAAGATATAGTTGAAGATGCGAGTAAAAAAGCTGATGATTATAATAATAAATTAGAAAAGAAAGAGGGAAAAGTAAATGAAAAAGAGCTTTAATAAAGAAGAATTAACTATTATGAGTTTTTATAATTGTGATGATAGAATTAAATTAATTAATCAATTGGAATCTGTAGTAGAAAATGTAGATGAAGTTGAGATTGAATCTGAAATAAATGAAATTGTAATAAAGCTTAAAGGTATGACGGATGATGAATTTAAAGAAATTGACTTTAAAAATATTATAGAAATTGAAGAAGATATATAAAATTTAAAAGTAGCAGTAAATAAAATTTACTGCTACTTTTTGCCTAAATTATATTGTTTTAATTCTAAAAATGTAATATAATTTAGAAAAAAGAAGAATTTCTTCTTCATATTTCAAGTCCGAACGATAAATTAAAATGTCGCTAAACATCTTAATTTATATAACTGAAACTGGTAGTACAAGTACCGAGAAACAGAGTGTTGGAACTTTAAATTCATTTTATGCTTATATTCTAGCATAAGGTGAAAATTTGTGCAATATAAAAAATAACAAATTGACAGGAGGAAACCAAAAGAAATTTTGGAATAATTTTCAATTTGATTTTAAAGAGCATAACATAAGTTTTGATATATAACTCTTAGGTATTTCTACCTAAGAGTTTTTTTATTGTCGGAAAATATTACGGAGCAATTTAAATAGATAGATTGTGGGGAGGGGGAAACTATACCCAAAATCATAATTTATCAGATGAAAGGAGGGAAAAACTTTGAAGGATAAAGGTAATTTTATAGAGCAAATGTTTATATATAATTTGATAAATAAATATGGCGAAGTTCAAAATTATTTTGGGATTAATGAAGTAGTTTCAGGAGAATTTTCTCAAAATAGAGCTGAAAAAAAATATGAAACACATATAGAAAAAGTATTAGAATATCCAATAAAAAATAGATGGAATAAAGAACTTAGTCATATGAGCCTTCAAAGTTTTTGTACCTTCTTAAATAAACAAAATAGAAATTTAAGAACTGAAGAATTAGATGATAGATATTATCCATTTACACTTGAATTTGAATCATCAAAAAAGAAGGAAAATTTTGATGTATTATTTGAAGTAGCTCAATACCTTCAGTATTTAATGAAGGAATTAAATGTAAATGAAGAAGATTTTACTATTATAATAAATAATTCAAAGTCAGTTTATATAATGGTTAATCCAAAAGTATTTGGATTAAAGCCAAGTAAAAATGTACATAGAATTTATACAGAAATGTATAAAAGAATAAAAGAAGAACTGGGCTTAAAATTCGTAGATGAAAGCGTAGTTAATTCAAGCTACAGATTAATAAAAACTCCAGGATCTTATTATAAGGGTGGATATGTTAATTATGTTTCAGTAGATGAATTTATGCACTTAATGACAGGTCATTTAACAAGAGTAAAATTAACTAAGAAACAAAGGGACATAAGAAAATTAATGTTACCTGGTATTCAATCAATTGCAATGACTAGGCTTTATGAAAAGGCAAAAAAGAAAGTTGAAAAATCTATAAAAGAATATAAAAATAAAAGCACTAAAGTTTTAAATTTACCAGGAATGGAATGTACTAGAGAGTGTGTGAAAGCACTAATAAATATGCCAATAATGGATAAAGGGAACAGAAATAATTTCTTAGTAAGCATAGCATTAGGACTAAGTGAAGCTAATTATAGTGAAAATGAAATTAAGGAAGTCCTAAGAACAAAAGCTATAGAATGGAAACATGATGAAAGTTTAAGAGCAGTTGAAAATAAGTATAAATCATTGAAAAGAAATGGGACTAATTTTTCTTGTGATAAAGTAAAAATGCTTTTTGAAGAAGAAGGATTAAGCCTTGGTTGTAATGTCTGTAAAAAGGCAATAAATAGCATCTATATTGCAAGAAATATAGTTGAATCTATTTATAACAACAAGGGATCAGTACGCCATTATAGAGCTTATTTAGAACTAGAAAAACAAAATCTTTTTGGTAGATACTTTAATATAGCTGAAGTTGGAATAAAAGTAGCAACTTTAAAAGAACTAGCAAAGAAAGTGAATGGAACATTAGAAAAGAAAGAGGGATTATTTAAGTTAACTGTAAAGAGAGGAAAGGCAATATATAGATTACCACTTAATTATATAGAAAATGCAGTTGATATATTAGATCAAAAAATAGGAAAGGTACTAATGTTAATAGTTAAAGCATATTCAAGCAACTCATATGGAGCATTTATAAGTTTAGGCGTTGTAAAAATTGCTGAATATTTAGCTTTTAAAAATGAAAGAAGTGTATATAATTTTTTAAAAGAATTAGAGAAGTTAGGATTTTTAACTAAAAATAAAAATGGAATAACATTATATTATAAGAGTAGAAAAGTAGTAAATTTAGAAGAAGAAAGAACAAATAGAAAAGAAAATGCAAGAGTTATAGAAGGAACTAAAGTAGTAAATGGATTACAATTAAAATTTGAATTTGAAAAAATAGAAGCTGGTACAAATCTGCAACAAATAAATTTTGAAAATTATAAATTCAACAGAATTGAAAATAATAAGGAGATTAATAGAGGTTCACCACCATGATAAAAAATTAATGTTCGTGTTTTATGGCTAGAAGTTTCATGGCCATAAAACTTTTAAAGAAATATTCCAGGATAATTTTAATAGAAATACGAATAAAAATATAATTGATATTAATAATGTACAAGCTGTCTATAAGCCTATATAAGAAGAGTAAATTTAACAGGTATTAGAATATTAAAGTGCTATAAAAAATGCTAAAAATAAGATTTAAAAGAAAATAAGTAAAGGAGGTAAAAAACTAATGAAGGTAATTTCCAAAATAAGTAATTTTCTCATATTCATGAATAATTTCATAAATATAAAACATCTTAAACCATTGAAATTACTAGCTTTGATATATATTTTATTTTTAGACATTTAAATATAATATCTTTATATAGGGAACCTATCATTTGTTATTGGTTATTCTTATATATATTTTATTTACTATTAAGGAACTATGTTATAAAAGTATTCTAGGATTTAGGAGGTTTAGGTTATGCCAAAAAAAGATAATTTAAATAAATGTTTATTAGAAGATGTATCTAAAATTAAATTTAAAGGGATCTATGTTCCTAATTTATATGTTTTTGATAAAGATTTGAATAGTAATATGAAGCTTATATTATCTTTGTTGTTGTATATAAATAAGTATTATGAAAATAGGATAATTAAAGTTAAATATTTAAGTAGTTTGCTGGCTATAACTGAAACAACAGTATCAAGGGAATTAAAGAAACTTGAAGAGTTAGGATACATAAAATCAGAACTAGCAGCTCATAAAAATATAACTTTAGGCAAAAGGTATTATGTACAAGTTAAACCTATATAGATTTATTTTAAAATAATATTAATTGGAGGAAAAAAATGATAGATGAAAATTTAAGTTGTAAAGAAATTAGAATATTTGCTATGAGTAAAGATGAACCAAGATTTGAAAATAAAACTTACTCATATATTCAAAGAGAATTTTTTTTAAAAGATTTAGTTAATGAAAAAGGTAAATTTTTATATTATAGAAATGGAATGAATATATCAGGAGATACGCTTGTTTTATTTAAGTTTGATAGGCAAATAATTGCAAGTGCAATAGTAAAAAAATCTGAAAAAGAACTTGAAGTTAAGCATGGAGTTGAGCATAAGGGAGCATTATATATTGATATTTCAACTATAGAAGTATTTAAACCTATTAGTATAAGTAAGTTATTAAAAGAAATACCTAATTTAAGATATTCAACTAGAGTAACTAATATACCAATTGAGAATTTAGATATAATTATACAATTAATTAATAAAAATATTGACAATAAGAATTATTAATTAATAATGACTAGAATATATGATAAAATAAATATTATTTAATAGTATTAATATAGTTTAGGAGGATATATATGGATAATAATGAGTTTTATGAAAAGAATTATATTAGAGTATTTTTTGCAGATGAAAGAGGAAATTCAATCTTTATGAATGAATTCTGTAAAGTAAATAAAAATGAAGAAGATTTAAAGAAAGAACTATTTATTCAGGAAGATCTTAATTATAAAGAAGACATAGCAAAAATTAATCTTTATAATACGTGTGAATATATAAGTCTTTCGGATAAAGATTTTAAAGTTACAAAAAGAGTTTTTTCGCCTGGTAGACCAAGTATGTTAACATTGTACTTAGAAGAAGCATAGTGAGTAGATATGTATAATTGTAAAATAAAAGAATTAAGCAATCCTTTCAAAATGAGAAAGGGTGAAACAATTGTAGACATAGAAAAATACGTAGAAATGTTAAAGCGATATAATATTGTTTTTACAGATGAACAATATAAAAATGCAATAAAGGAAATAGAAAATAAATTGAAATAGAAGGTGATTTTATAATGCAAGTAAGATTTATTCCAAGTCAAAGAATGTCAGTTCAAGGGAAACAAAGAGAAATCTATCAAAAATATGGCAATGAATGGAATATTAAGGAACTAGGTGGAGGTAATGGAAATTGGTTGTTGACTAAAAAAAGCGATATACTTGTAGATGGAAAAAGTTATCGTAGTTTTGTACTTGAACATTATGGTAAATCTAAATTAACAGAAAACCTGGCAAATAAATTTCGTGATGATTTAATAAATGGTGTAATACAATTATAAGAATCATAATTGTAAATTAAGTAGGAGTATCACTCCTACTTTTTTTATATCAAAAATAGCATAAAAATCTAGTTATCCGCATAAAAACTGGACTTATCACACTTTATCAAGGTCAAAACCACTCAATTTACTACTAATTTACTACTTATGAATGAGCTTTGATACGACGATTTATCCTTGAAAAGTGAAGATATAAAGATACTTCCAATAAAATTTGAATATTTAATAGGTAGACACTTCAAAAAATGAGGTGTCTATTTTTTTACCCGATTTTGAAAGGAAGTGAACTTATGAAAACAAAAAATCAAGAATCAAAAGGTCGTTCCCCACTCTTTAAGACCATCAAACATTCATTCAGCCAATAAAAAAGAAAGGATAGGTAAAAATATGGAACTTAAATTTGTGATTCCCAACATGGAAAAAACATTCGGCAATTTAGAATTTGCTGGCGAGGATAAAGTCGTTCAGCGAAGAATCAACGGACGGCTAACTGTCTTATCAAGAAGCTATAATCTCTATTCTGATGTTCAAAGAGCAGATGATATTGTGGTGGTGCTTCCTGCTGAAGCTGGCGAAAAACATTTCGGCTTTGAGGAACGTGTGAAGTTAGTCAATCCACGTATTACCGCAGAGGGCTACAAAATCGGCACTCGTGGTTTTACAAATTACCTTTTACATGCTGACGACATGATAAAAGAATAAAGAAAGAGAGGAAAAATGATGAGATTAGCAAATGGCATTGTATTAGATAAAGACACGACTTTTGGAGAATTGAAATTCTCTGCTCTACGTCGTGAAGTGAGAATCCAAAATGAAGACGGGTCGGTTTCAGATGAAATCAAGGAACGTACCTATGACTTAAAATCCAAAGGACAAGGACGCATGATTCAAGTAAGTATTCCTGCCAGCGTGCCTTTGAAAGAGTTTGATTATAACGCACGGGTGGAACTTATCAATCCCATTGCGGACACCGTTGCTACTGCCACCTATCAAGGAGCAGATGTTGACTGGTATATCAAGGCAGACGATATTGTGCTGACAAAGGATTCTAGTTCATTCAAAGCTCAACCACAAGCAAAGAAAGAACCGACACAAGACAAATAGTCGCTAGGTAGAAAGGAGACTTTTTCGCATGAAACAGCGTGGTAAAAGGATTCGCCCATCTGGTAAAGATTTAGTCTTTCATTTTACGATAGCGTCACTCCTGCCTGTTTTCCTGCTGGTTGTCGGACTGTTTCATGTGAAGACAATCCAGCAGATCAACTGGCAGGATTTTAACCTATCACAAGCAGATAAGATTGACATTCCCTATTTAATTATCAGTTTCAGTGTCGCAATTCTTATCTGCTTGCTGGTAGCGTTTGTATTCAAACGGGTTCGCTATGATACGGTTAAACAACTTTACCACCGTCAAAAACTGGCAAAGATGATACTTGAAAACAAGTGGTATGAATCTGAACAGGTCAAAACAGAGGGTTTCTTTAAAGATAGTGCTGGTCGTACAAAGGAAAAGATAACCTACTTCCCTAAAATGTATTATCGACTTAAAAATGGCTTGATACAGATACGGGTGGAAATCACGCTGGGAAAATATCAAGACCAACTCTTACACTTGGAAAAGAAATTAGAGAGTGGCTTGTACTGTGAGCTGACGGATAAAGAGTTAAAGGATTCCTATGTGGAATATACTTTGCTCTATGACACCATAGCCAGTCGTATTTCTATTGATGAAGTAGAAGCTAAAGATGGTAAACTTCGCTTAATGAAAAACGTATGGTGGGAATATGATAAGCTCCCTCATATGTTGATTGCTGGTGGTACAGGTGGCGGTAAAACTTACTTTATACTGACACTGATTGAAGCCTTGCTTCATACAGATTCAAAACTGTATATTCTTGACCCGAAAAATGCTGACCTTGCGGACTTAGGTTCTGTGATGGCAAATGTCTACTATAGAAAAGAAGACTTGCTTTCTTGCATTGAAACATTCTATGAAGAAATGATGAAACGTAGTGAGGAAATGAAGCAGATGAAGAACTATAAGACTGGCAAAAATTATGCTTACTTAGGTCTCCCGGCACACTTCTTAATCTTTGATGAATACGTCGCTTTCATGGAAATGCTGGGAACAAAAGAAAACACCGCAGTTATGAATAAGCTGAAACAGATTGTCATGTTAGGTCGTCAAGCTGGCTTCTTTCTAATACTGGCTTGTCAACGTCCAGACGCAAAATATTTAGGCGACGGAATCCGTGATCAGTTTAATTTCAGAGTGGCTTTAGGTCGTATGTCTGAAATGGGCTATGGCATGATGTTTGGCAGTGACGTACAAAAGGATTTCTTCTTAAAGCGAATCAAAGGTCGTGGCTATGTTGATGTAGGAACAAGTGTCATATCAGAGTTTTATACTCCCCTTGTACCAAAAGGATATGATTTCTTGGAGGAAATTAAAAAGTTATCCAACAGCAGACAGTCCACGCAGGCGACGTGCGAAGCGGAAGTCGCAGGTGTGGACTGATCTTGCTGGCTGGTGTGGCAATAGCCACGCCAGCACTTAACCCCCCGTATCTAACAGGGGGGTACAAATCGACAGGAAACAGTCAAAAAAACATTAGAAAATCCTTTGGTTACAAGGGATTTACAAAATTTCAGCGTATGTCAAATGGGCTTTAAAAGTTGACATACGCCTTTTTGATTGGAGGGATTTTTACTGAATGAACAAACTTGGTTACAGCATTTAAAAGAAAAACGCTTGGCTTATGGACTATCTCAAAACCGTTTAGCTGTTGCGACTGGTATTACAAGGCAGTATCTAAGCGATATTGAAACAGGAAAAGTCAAGCCATCAGAGGATTTACAGCAGTCCCTTTGGGAAGCTCTGGAACGCTTCAATCCCGACGCTCCCCTTGAAATGCTGTTTGATTATGTAAGGATTCGCTTTCCGACAACAGACGTACAGCAGGTGGTCGAAAACATCTTACAACTGAAACTGTCCTATTTTCTTCATGAGGACTATGGTTTCTATTCTTATTCAGAGCATTATGCTTTAGGCGACATATTCGTCCTTTGCTCCCATGAACTGGACAAAGGAGTTCTGGTGGAATTGAAAGGTCGTGGGTGCAGACAATTTGAAAGCTATCTTCTGGCACAACAAAGAAGCTGGTATGAGTTCTTTATGGACGTTTTGGTGGCTGGCGGTGTGATGAAACGCCTTGACCTTGCCATTAACGATAAGACAGGGATTTTGAATATCCCTGTACTCACTGAAAAGTGCCAACAGGAAGAATGTATCTCCGTCTTCCGCAGTTTTAAAAGCTATCGCAGTGGCGAACTGGTACGCAAAGAGGAAAAGGAATGTATGGGAAACACCCTCTATATCGGTTCATTACAAAGTGAAGTTTATTTCTGTATCTATGAAAAGGACTACGAGCAGTACAAGAAAAATGATATTCCCATTGAAGACGCAGAAGTAAAAAACCGTTTTGAGATTCGATTGAAAAATGAGCGTGCCTATTATGCAGTCCGTGATTTACTCGTCTATGACAATCCAGAGCATACCGCCTTTAAAATTATCAATCGGTATATCCGTTTTGTAGATAAAGACGATTCCAAACCTCGTTCTGATTGGAAACTGAATGAAGAATGGGCTTGGTTTATTGGGAACAATCGTGAACGATTAAAACTAACCACAAAACCAGAGCCTTACTCCTTCCAAAGGACGCTGAACTGGCTATCTCATCAAGTTGCCCCGACCTTAAAGGTTGCGATTAAACTTGATGAAATCAACCAGACGCAGGTTGTAAAAGACATTCTCGACCATGCGAAACTGACAGACCGACACAAGCAGATTTTGAAGCAACAGTCAGTAAAAGAACAGGACGTGATAACAACAAAAAAATAACTCAAATACAAATTCATTGAATATAGAGAGGAGAACATTTTTATGAATTTTGGACAAAACCTTTATAACTGGTTTCTATCAAACGCTCAATCACTGGTGCTTTTAGCAATCGTTGTGATTGGCTTGTATCTTGGCTTCAAGCGTGAGTTTAGCAAACTGATTGGCTTTTTAATTATTGCGATTATTGCGGTTGGCTTAGTCTTCAACGCTGCTGGAGTAAAAGACATTTTACTAGAGCTATTCAATCGCATTATTGGTGCTTAAATAAAACCGTTCTTTTGTGGAATATAAGTGGTTTTCTTATGTTCCGCAAAGGAATGGTACACCAAACGAAGTGCGGTAGGGATTTTTGAATCTCTACAAAGAAAGGACGTGAATATATGGACGATATGCAAGTCTATATTGCGAATTTAGGCAAATACAATGAGGGCGATGGTGTTAGTATAAAATAGTGGACACATTTTATCGAACTAGATAAAATAATATTTAGTTAGAGAAAGGAAGTGTTTCTACTATGGGTAGAGGTAAAAAATATACAGAAGATTATAAAGAAATGATAT
>NZ_SMUS01000037.1 GCF_004353185.1 Clostridium cuniculi
TGATATATTCTTCCCAAATAGCATTATCTAATTTTCTATACATAGTTTTCCTCCCACTAATAATCATTTAACTTAATTTTATCAATGGGATGCTATGCTATCTAGGCACTTAATTTTTTACGCTTACATATTAACTAACTTAGAACATACTTTAAGAACATATTTTGATAGAGTAATAATAAATGATTCTACAAGTTTTATTCTACCTAAAGAATTTAAAAAGAAGTTTCCGGGTCCCGGAGGATCTGGTTCTCCATCATCGATAAAAGTACAATTACAATATGATTTATTAACCGGTTCATTTATGAATGTCGATATATTTTCAGGTATAAAAACTGATGTTGAGTATTTAAAAACAATGAAAAAATATAAAAATAATAAGGACTTGAAATTAGCTGATTTAGGATATTTTAAAATTGATTATTTGAAAAGAATTGATAAAAGTGGGGCGTCTTTTATCTCAAAAGTAAAAAGTAATACTTCATTATATATAAAAAATCCAAATCCTGAAAAATATAAGGTTGGAACTATAAAAAAGTCTAGTGAGTATATAAAAATAGATATCATTAAGCTAGTAGAGCCGTTAGCACCTGGCGAAACAATTGAACTTAATGATATCTATATTGGCTCTAAAAAAGATTTTCAAAGCAGATTAATTATAACAAAATTAACAAAAGAAAACAAAGAAAAAAGAGTATTTAACCATATTGAAGGTATAAGAAAGAAAAGATTAACATTAAGTCAAAGGAGATTAGATTTTAATAGCGTAAATGCCTATATTACTAATGTACCTAGTGATATTATTGCAGCGAATCAAGTACATGAATTATATTCATTAAGATGGCAAATAGAAATAATATTTAAAGTATGGAAGTCTATATTTAAAATTAATCAAGTTAAAAAAGTTAAATTAGAACGATTTATGTGCTTTTTATATGGGAGACTAATAGCTTTACTACTATCATCTAATATAGTTTTCACTTCTAAATCTATTATTTTAAAAGAAGATAAGAAAGAAATTAGTGAGCTTAAAGCTTTCGGAAATTTAACTCAATACTTCTCTAAGCTCTCTTTTGAGATTTTCAAAGGAGAATTTTACATTAGTAGAATTTTAAAAAGCATATTGAGTAATTTTAGACGACTTGGAATAAAATCTAGGAAAAATCATAAAAAAACAGCTCTTGATATATTAAAACTAATAAAAATAAACTATTTTGAAGTAGCTAAATTTGCAATTTAACAATAATATTGATTCAATAACCTACAAATTTACTATTAAAAATTTATAGGATTTTTTATCTTGTCTAAAAATACAAGTTTTATGATTTTACATAATTTAATCTTGCAGTTTAACTTAAATACATCAAAATAAATCATTTTATTCATTTATAATATTTTATGTGTTCTTAGGTTGACGGCCATGGGCGAGACCCCTAATACTGATATTTTTCTAATAGCTTTTTATTTTCAGCTTTTTATTTTTGAATCTCTTTCATCTATATAACCCTTTCACAATTTAATTTGTGAATAAATTTTATTATAACTCTTGTTTGTATTAAATATTTAATTTATGAACGAAAAACTAAATATTTAATATAAAATTATTTATATTTTAAACTAATTTATATTTTCCAAATCCATCTCTTTCATATATTTTGGCGTATCCTATTTTATTAATTCCTGAAAACATAGTTACTTCATTTTCAACATTAATAATTACATCAGCTTCTTCATAATCTTCTTCATAATCAGGATCATCTTTATCTACAGCATAATTTTCTCTTACTCTTTCATTACCATTCCACACTTCTACATTTAGATTTACCATTATTACATACATTGATAATGCTCTTGCTAAATCTATTCTCATAAGCATTTGTACATATCTATCATCACTATCTATATATGGTGCATCTATTACATGAATAATATCTTGCTCATTGTCAGCCTCATAAATCTTTCCTTCAAACTCTATTACATACTTTCTTGTAGCTTCTTCTAAACCCTTTATTTCTCTTACCCAATCATTATTACTTGTTACCATAATATCTTCACTTCTCTTTCTAATTAACTTATCTTACATCGATTATATATATTTCCCTGTATTTTTTCATCAAAAACTTTTAATATACTAAATATCACATTTTATATACTATTTTTTATAATATACTTCATATATATTATTTTTATTTAGTATACTACTTTGTGATTTTAGTATATTAACTTTTCTTTTTGTTATTTCTATATTTTTTATCTCCACTCATTCTTTTTCAAAACATTTAATATAATATCTTTATCTTTTTTTCTCGAAAAAGCTATATCCAATAACTCAATCATTTTTTCTTTAGTTCTAGTTCCTGCAGATGTATTAGCATTTTTTAATATTTGTCCTCTTTTCTTATAATTTTCATCATCAGTATCTCTCCAACGTGATTTTTCAGATGCATTTATTATTCCTGCAGCTAATTTTATATTTGCTTGGATTTGCTTTGGATTAAGTGAGCCATTAAAATATCTAAATTCAACGGTTGGAGCTCTATCTGTTGCTATATTTTTTAGATTTATTCCGTAATATCTATTCATCTCACTAACTCTTTGTGCCATAATTCTTATATCTTCATCACTATCCATTCTAAATGCCATTCTATTAGCCTCAGAGGCCCTTTCTCTAAAGCTAGTTGCATAACTTGAAGCATTACTTCGTATACGTCCTAAATCGCCTCCTGCAGCCTTATAAAGACATTCTTCATAATTTTCTACCATTTTGAAAAATCTTCTCCATCTTTGACGAGCAGTATCAAGCTTTTTCATACCAATATGAACATGTCCACCACAAGATTGATTTACTTTTGCACCATGTCTTTTGGCTACTTCACATATCACTTCTATTTGTCTCCATGTTTCAGGAGTATCTTTTAATACTGGTGAAACCAATTCTCCACCTTGACTTCCTGATGAAACTGATCCATCTCTTTCTAGTTTCCATTTTGTATTATCACTAACTCTAGCATGATAATTTAATCTATATGGTGCTACAGTTATACCTAATTCATATAGCTCTCTTGCTATTGCATCTGCATTTCCACCAACAAACTCCAACTCAACTCCAAAAGTGCTTGTATTTCCATTTAATACATTTTCATACTCATAATTAATTAAATTATCATTTATACTTTCATATGTTCTATCGAATTCATCTAAATTTTCACAATAAAAAAATCCATCATCTTGTGATGGACCTTCTTGGTTTCTTTCTATTTCATCTCTAATATCTTGTTGTATTCTAGCTGCCACTACTTCATTTGCTTCCATATTTCTTATTTCTTCTTCTACTACTCCAATAGCATTATTTACAGCATTCATATGTCTACAGACACGATTTCTACTTTGAAAGTCAGGACAAGTACAAGACTGCCTATCTCCACTAACAAAATATCTTTGATTACTTGCTGAGTCAACTATATATATTTCATCTTCTTCATCATAACTTACTCTAATTTCTTCATTTCTTCCTCTAGATCTTGAATCTCCAGTTACAACTATTGTTTCACTTAATCTACTATTAATTCTACTTGCTAAATCATTAATTATTCCTGGACTCATTCCTGATCCTGAAGCTCCAATTGCTCCACTTCCTGAATTTGCTTCCGTTGATATTGTACTACTTCTTCTCTTTGGCATCTTAACTATTTTCTCCTTTGTATATTGTTTATTTTTCTAAAAATGGATACAAAAAAGCAGACTAGTATAAACTAATCTGCTTTTATATTCATTTTATGTTATAATTATATTGTTTTATAAGCCACGATGGATGGCGTGGCGGTTGTACGTTCTCCGCCTTTTGGCTATTGATAGTAATTTATTAATTACTAAAGCTAAAAAGGTGGTGGTATTGATATGCTAGAAATTATTTTGATAGGATCTATTTTTATAGTTCTTATCAACTTGATATTGAAACATAATAAAGATTTTACTTTAGAAATTAATTTAAAACTTTTAGGTCTTAATATTAAGATTAATAGCAAAGAAAAACAGCATCCATCCCAACAAGATTAATGCTGTTTTCTCTGTAAATCCATATTTACTATCAATAGCCCAAAGAAAAACGTTCTAGGACTAGCATCGTATTAGCAGTACGGTGCTTTTCTTATTTATATTATAGCATATTTTATTATTTTAATGCATTATTTATTTTTTCTTTAAAATCTTTTCCTGGTTTAAATGCTGGTACTTTAGTTGCTGGAATTTCTATTTTTTCTTTTGTTCTAGGATTTACACCAACTCTTGCAGCTCTTTCTTTAGTTTCAAATGTACCAAATCCTATTAATTGAATTTTTTCTCCACTTTCTAATGCTTCTTGTACAGTTTCAATAAATGCATTAAGTGCTTTTTCTGAATTTGTTTTATTTAAATTTGTCTTTTCTGCCATTGCTGTAATTAATTCTTGTTTATTCATAATTCTTATTTCCTTTCTTTGCTAGTTTCTCACTATATTTTTACTTTATTTATATATCTCTGTCAACTCTGAAAAATATATATTAATTATTATCTCTCTTATTTTGTACTTCTTGTACTATTTTTTGATACAAATCATTATTTTCCATTAGATAATTCACTGTTTTAATTTTTCCTTGTCCTAATACTTTATTATCATACTTATACCAAGCTGCCGATTTAATTACAACTTCCTCTTTTACAGCTTTATCTAATAATTTTTCAATACTCTCAATTGTAACACTATTCTTTTTTTCCAAAATTTTTAAGATACATTCTCTTCTTTCATTCTTACTACTTTCATAAACACTAGATACTAAAACTGGAACAGCTCTTTTTATATTCTTTTGTTTTTCCTTTGAGTATGTTTCTACTCTAGCAAGGACTATATCTCCGCTTTTAATTTTATTTTGTAAAGAATCAGGAATAAACCAAGCATAGCGTTTATTAAAATTCGTACGACTTACTCCTTTTTTTCTTCCTGCTTTATAATTCCAAATAATAAACCCTTGTAAATACTGCATATCATTATTCTCCTTTACTATATTCATCACTATAATAATCTAAATTCATTTGAAAAATTCTATCTTTACTTATTGATCTATCTAATTGTTTTTTATCTTTAACCGAAAATCCATTCCTGCTATTAACCCAAGCAGCTTGCTGAATTATAGATATTTTTCTATTACCACTAATTTTTTTAATTTCTACAAATCTTTTAATTGAAGAAATACCTGCAATTATAATTTCTATGTTTGGAGAAATTCTTGAAATTAAAATTTTATATCCAAGCAAATAATGTCTCCATGCATTACTGGCTTTTAATCTTGTATCAACATTCATGAAACTAAAAGCAATAGTTTTTATATCACTTTTATTAATTTCATTAATCCAAAACTCTAAATCTTCGTTTGTTGCCCAAATAATATCGAGTATTGCTGGTAGCTTCTCATTTCTCATTTCATTGTAAACTTTCTTAGCACGTTGAATATTATACAAATGCTCTGATCTTGGAGCATCTTCATAAACCGAAAAGTTTGGAGTTATTATTGCTTTGAACTTTTGCTTTTTTAACTGCTTGTACAAATCTTTTCTATTTTCCCAAAACCCCTCTAAAGCCCTATCTTTAATATAAAACTCTAAAACGCCATTAACATCTTCAGGCAAATTTAAAGCATTTTTATAACCACGTATTTTATCTGCTGATGATATATCTTTTCCATCTGCAGATAATAAAAATTCTCCATGTATTCCAACGATATTATTTACTTTAGCAAAATGATACTCACTTTTAACTTTATCAGGCATAATAGGAATATAGCTCGGTAAATTATAATACTCATTACTCTCTAGCTTATGTGTAACTTTTACGCTTTCAATAGATTTAAACACACCCAACTTCTTGGGACATCTAACTAAACATCGGTTTAAAGTTTCTTTACCACATTTACAAAAAGCAACATCACAGAAAGAGCACCCACTACATGATCCATCTAATTTCTTATTGCATTTATTACAATCTCGTATATTACAAATATTTATGTACTTTCCAGCCATCTTTAGATAGAGCCACCTCACTTTCGTTCTTCAATTCTTTAATTTCTTTCTCTAACATTTCAGTAATACTCAATATTTTCATTAAATCTTCAATCTCTATTTGATCTATATTATTTTTCATAAGTTGAAACTGTCTCTTCAAAATTCTAGCTTCTTTTACAAACTCAACTACAACTAAATCATCACATTTAACATTATTTAAACCCATAGAAATCACCTCTTTTAATTATTCATTCAAAATCTTAAAAACTGTAGATTCATAAATAGATAATAATTTAGCTATTTCACTTATACTTCTATTCTCTTCCCTATACTTTTTAATTTTATCTAAATAGACTTCTGTATAACTTTCACTTCCTTGATAAATAACTAATCCTTTAGTTTTCATATAAGCTTTTCTCCAATTATCATATCCTTCAATAGCTACTCTTTCTGTTATAGAAAAATATTTGCAAATCCTATTAATCATAATATCTTTTTCATATATATCTGCTTTAGATTTATTTAAAAAATCATAAATTAATTCATTTAAGTTATCCATCTCAAAATCCTCCTCTATTTATTCTCAGTTTTAAATCTCTTTGCTAATTCAGAATGTAACTTCTCTTCTTCATCTATCTTACTATGCAATACTTTTGAATTGCCAAAATAGAAACCTTTAGCCCTAGTCTTCTTCTTTACAGGTTCTTTCTCTAAAATTTCTTTAAACTTCTTCTTCATAAATCTCACACTCCTAATAACTCTCTTATAAGATATCCTCGTAAATGAACCATATATACTAATCCAAAATTCAAGTATATATAAAATTTAAATACATCCCCTTTTTCCCTAGATTTCTGAGAGGACCCCTTCGGGTTCCCCTATAAAGATTATTATATTTAGATGGCTAAATTTTAAATTCCTATTAAACCTACTGTTTTCAATGCTTTAAAGCACTTTTAATTTTGGAAATTATTCATGAATTCATGTAAATTACTTATTTTGGTAATTAGTTTTGTTTACTTTTTTCTCTCTTAAAAATATCTTGTTTATTTGCCTTTTAAAGCGTTTTTATAGTGTACTTAATACTAAACTACATCTAATATAAAACTCTTCTTATATGGCTTAATATACTGCTTGTACAAATTATTCTTTATTAACTTTATTCTACTTGTATTTTGTTACATCCTCTTTTCAATTCGGCGGTCTTGGTGGTGATCCTCTCCTTTCTCTTATATCTTCTATTCTGTTAATTTTATTATTTTCAAAATTTATTTCTTGTATATTTGTACTAGCTTCTATTTTTTCAAAATTAAATTTTATTTGTGTTCCATTTACTACTTTTAACTCTTTATTTATTTGTACTTGTTCTTTTCTTGCTTCTCTTTCTTCTTCTAAATTTATAACTTTTCTACTCTTGTAATATACTGTTATTCCATTATTATTTTTTGTTATAAATCCTAAATCCTCTAACTCTTTTAAGAATGTATATACACTTCTTTCATTCTTAAACCCTAAATATTCTGCCATTTTAATTATGCTTATCTTTACAAATGCTCCATATTTATTATTTGCATATGATTTAACTATTAACATTAATACTTTACCTAGCTTTTGATTTAATATATCTACTGCATTATCTATATAATCTGCTGGTAATCTGTATATAGCTTTCCCTCTCTTTACCGTTAATTTATATAATCCTTCCTCATTCTTTTCTAACTTTCCATTAGTTAATTTCTCTAATTCATTTAATGTTCTTATGTTTATATTAACATCTTCTAAACTAAAGAATTTACCTAATAAATGCTCTTTTTCTAATTCTAAATATGCCTTAAAATGACGCACTGACCCCTTGTTGTCATAAATACTTTCAATTACTTTTCTTGAAACGTAAATTGAACTACTTATTACCATTTTACAAGCATCACAACTAGAAGGTATCCCTTCTTCTTCAAATAACATTTTTACTTTATCGCAAGAGAATTTAGTTCCATTTCTCTCTAATGAATAATATTTATTTACTACAGCTCTTAAATTTTCATCATGATTCCACTCTGCAGCTTTTCTTTTTAATACTTCTATAATTTCATCTTTGCTATATCCTGATTCAGCTAAACCTAATATTATAGTTACTAAAAAGTTATTTCTATTACCTTTACCTATCAGTGTCATATCTATTAAAGTTTTGACACACTCTCTTGTAATCTCTTTGTTTCCTGGTAAATTCAATGTTTTAACCGCTTTAACTTCAGCCTTTTTCATTGAATTTTTTACTTTTTTATCAGCTTTTTTATACAATTTGCTTAACTTTAATGATTGTACTCCTGGTAAACATAATTTTCTTATGTCTCTTTGATGCTTAGTTAATTGTTTTCTTGTTTTTTGTCCAGTCATTAATTGTAGAAGTTCCTCAAGAGTTATATAGTTAACATAGCCACCTTTATAATAACTTCCTGGTGTCTTTATTAATCTATAACTTGAATTAACTACGCTTTCATCTACATATTTTAAGCCTAACTCTTCTTTGAATTTCTTATACATTTCTGTATATACTCTATGTACATTTTTACCCATTGTTAATCCAAAAACCTTAGGATTAACCCATACATATATTGATTTTGATGGCGTTATTACTATTACAATATCTTTTTCATCAACATTGTATTCTCTCATTAAATGTTGTATATACATAGCAGCTTCACAAGCAACATCTGGTTGCTCTTTTGAATTATTACTTTCAAATTCTAAAACAAAAGGATAATATCTATCATCAATCTCTTCGCTTCTTATAACTCTTCCTTGTTTATTTAAGTAAGTGCAGAAACTTTGTAATGAAAAATGACTTAATTCTTTATTCCATCTATTTTTTATCGGCCAAGCTAATATTTTTTCTATATGAGATTCATACTTCTTTTCAGCTCTATTTTGTGAGAATTCTCCACGTACTACTTCATGAATTCCACCATAATTTTGAATTGTATTATCAAACTCTCTTAATTTTTTATAAATAAACATTTGCTCTATAAAATTTCCACTTTTCATTAGTTTCTCACCTACCTTTCCTTTGTAAAATAATTTTTTCAACAAAAAAGACCCCCAGGTAACCAATACCTAAGAGTCGTATATTTAAAACTTAATTTTTCCTTTCATGACACATTTAATCAATTTTCCTTCTTTTTATGTTCCTTTTTAGGAAGTTTAAGAAAATTTCACTTGACATTTATACTAAAATGCCATAATTTAAATGTTGCCTATTCTTTAATATTATGTTAAAATCATCTCATAATATTAAGAAAAACAAGTTCCAAAATCGCTGCTTCTTGGTACCTTCATTACCAGTTCAGTTAAATGAAATTAAATGTTTGGCGACATTTAATTTCACCTTTTGGAAATTTTTTATGAAGATCTTTAAATCTTCTTTTTTTTACATTATATTATAATTTGGAGTACATTACAATATAATGAGAAAAACTAGCAGTAAATTTTTTTATTGCTAGTTTTTTTGTATAAAATTCCACTAAAAACTAACCTGTATATTTAATTATTTCTTAATAATTTTCAAGAACGTACATTCTTTATCTTTAAGTTAATTTTACTTCATTTTATTTTTTTGACAATACTTTGCAAAAAAATTTAGTCTATTATATAATATTTTTAAACACAATCAATTTAAACTAAATTTCATAAAAAAGAGAGCGGACTTTAAATAATTGACTGCTCTCTTTTTGTTGTCTAAATATTACTAAATTAACATATCCTATTTTATACAAAATTACACTTGCTAAAATCTATATTCTATTTTAAAATATAATTAAGAATTATATATATTTCATTTTGATTTTGTAAAAATCTACAAATTGGAAAAAGTATCAATTTTGATAACTCTTTTACTGTAAAGCTTCAAAAAAAGAGTTACAGCTTTTAGCTGTAGCTCTTTTTTTCATTCATTATATTATATAAAATTCTACTTTTCAAATTTTATAACTTTTAACAAAAAGCACTATTTTAATATATAATAATGCAAAAAAATCTCTCAATGAATTACTATTGAGAGATCTTTTTGTTATGTTTTTCAAGAGTCATAATCTACTAAATATCCTACATATTGTATTATATCATAACATTCACATTTTATACTATTAATATTATATTAATTCTTATTATCTAATTCTATGTTTTTTTCTATACTATTTTGTTGATTTAAGTTATTATTCATTCTATTTAGATCTTTAGTAAGGCTACCTGCAAATATAATCATTAGAGCAACAATAATTATTAATGCTATTAATTTTCTTTTTAATTTTTTCATTTTTTTATCTTCCTTTCTTACTTCCATTAGTTATTTTTTTAAGTTCTCTATTTAGATTTCTCTCTTTTGTTTTTATTTGTTTATCACTTACACCTAATTTAGTTTTTAATACTTCAACTCTATCTATAGGCTTGTTCTTATTTTTATTTTCCTTTAGTTTATTTCCTTCATCAATTGATTTATTTAACTTTTCTCTATTAATAGACTTATCTTTCTTTTCTTTTTCTAATCTATTAACTTCTTTTGCTTTATTCTCTTCAACTTTTACTCTTTCTTTAGATAAATCTATAGTTTCTTGCTTTTCTTTTGCTTCATCTACTTTATAACTTATATTATCTTTTCTATTTGTTTCAATAGTATTTTTCTTGTTCATATCTTTTTTATTTTTATCTGCAGATATATTTATAACTTCTTCATCATCTTTTTTCTTTTCCTGAATAGTATCTTTAATGTTATTATTCTCACTTTGCATTCTGGCTTCTCTCATTTTATCTAAATCAATAACTTTTGCTTTATATACTTGATCATTTTTAGTTGTATCCTCAACTTTACTATCTTCATCTAAATTAACATCAGTATCTTTTTTATTGAATT
The DNA here is from genome assembly GCF_004353185.1 of Clostridium cuniculi. Classification (GTDB taxonomy): domain Bacteria; phylum Bacillota; class Clostridia; order Clostridiales; family Clostridiaceae; genus Clostridium; species Clostridium cuniculi. The sequence goes on from NZ_SMUS01000037.1 coordinate 10,937, forward strand.
TAGATGCTACCTTATCTATTGTGCTACTTGCAAATTTAGCTGCTTTTATTCCAACATTTCCTGCTGCATACTTTCCTGCATATTTAATCTTACTTTCTGCAGCTTCTTTCATATTTACCGTTGTATCTTTTATATATTTTCTTGCAGGTGCTGTTGTTTTATCTGCTGCATCTATAACTTTATCTTTAGCTTTACTTGCTAATTCAGTTTCTTTATCTAATGTCTTTGATAACACTCTTCCTGCACCAATACTTCCATTTACTCTTCTTTGTAGTCTATTGAAGTTAGCTATTAATTGCTTTCTAAATACAATAACCATTATCCAACATACAGCTTGTATCATCAAAGCTATTGGGAAGCTAGCTCCTAGATTCATAAAGAATGTTAATGTTACCGAATCAATAAGTAACAACACACCAATAATAAAACTTAATAATACTATCGTTACCTGAATACCTAAATACTTCTCACCAAGCCACTTTAAAAGATTTAAGCCACCAAAGAATGGTACTATAGTCATAAGTAAAATGAATGGTGCTATAAGTATTATCGATATACCTATAATCTGCATAAATACTTGTACAACACTTATTGCTATTAATATCATTAGCTTTACAAGTGTTATTGCAAATAATATTACTGCTGATGAAAGTCTGCTTGTATAAGAAATATTCTTTATTCCAAGCTCTTCAAATACTTTTTCTCTTTCATCCGAATTCTCACGTTCACTTAATATTTTCTTCGATGCAATCATTCCATCTGAGTTATTACTTTCATTATTAACATCATATTTCCCATCAAACTCTAATATCATCCAAGGCTTATGAACTAAATTACTCCACAAACTTCCTACAATATCTTTTGTATTAACATCTTTTTGTTCACTTTCACCATCTTCACCATTTGAAGTACCAACCATTGCATTTACTAAACTTTCACCTATTTCTCTCGAAAAACCCGTAGTTTCAACAATAAATATTCTTGCATTATCACTTTTAATTACTACTGACAAGCTAACTATTAAGGCTACAACTAAAATATGACTAAATACTGCAGCATAATTTCTCTTTGCAAAATATATTACTATACTTATTAACGATACCATGAACATAATCATATAAAATTTATTAAATACTCCATTATGTAATGCAGTACTCACACTTGTTAATATATCTGAAAAAGCATTTGTTATATTAGCTTCGAAGCACAAATTAAATATACTTACTCCAAGCCATGACAATAATACTTGTACATAGAAAACCATATTAGCTAATCCATTTATAGCTTTATCTAAAATATCAAAAGTCCCTAAATTCTCTGTATCTAACTTATAATTAGCTCTATATTGATCCTGGATGAATTGTCCCCATCCACTTTTTACTTCATTGAATGGATTTGTATCTCCCCCATAATCAAGTAAACCATCAGCATAAGTTATATGCTCTAATGCATTGAAAAATAAGAAAATACAAGTTAATAAAAACATTATTTTAAATATCTTTTTATAATTTATATTTTCTTTAATTTTTATAAGCCCATTTACTATCTTCTCTTTCACTTTATCACCGACTTTCTCTTACTCATTTATTATTCGTCTAACTTTTCCGTTAAATTTTTCTTTGTAATAACCAGTTAACTCTGATACAGTTACTCCTGTTGAAGTTCCATCATGTAAAAACTTATTGTCGCCGAGCCATATACCTATATGCCCATCTGTAGCGTATGTATCGAAGAATATTAAATCGCCTCGCTTTATTTCTTCAAAACTCACTGGCGTTCCCATATTTAATAAACTCCAAGTTGTGACTGACCTATAGTCACCTAAGTTTATTCCTGCATTTGAATAACACCAATGTACGAAACTACTACAATCAAATCTTAATGCTGCAATATCTGCTTCAGTTCTTCCACCACCAAACACATATGGTGATCTTCCGACTATACTCATCCCCGTTGATATAGCTTTCTCTATAATTTCATTTCCCGTTCCTGGCATTAAATCATAAATATATAAAGAATATGTTTGTATAGTTTGTATTAATTTCACTGCATAAGAACTATCTGTAGCATAACCAGCTCTTTGAAGAGCTTCGGCTTGCTCTATATAATTCTTAGCTTCAAAAACACCATTATTTCTATAGGTTGAATTTTCAAGTAGAAATTGTATTCTATCTAATATGCTATGATTCCAACTATCGTATACTCTCCATTTCGCCGTTATGGTTATAATTCCACCATCAACTTCTTCTTGAGTCGGTAACTCTACTACTTTTCCAGTCCAACTTGAACTAGCTTTAACACCAAATAAATTATTATATTTAGCTGCTAAGCTCGATTTTCCCCATCCACTTTCATGAATAGCTTGTGCTATTGTTATTGATGGATATAAGCCATTTTCTAGCCCCTGCATTGCTCCTGGTAAAATTGCTGATACAAAAGCCATCTGCTCATCATTTAACGCTGTATTTTCGGATATAGTATCATAATTATTTTGTCCTCCAATAATTAAGAAAATAAAAAGAAGTGGAAATAAAAAACTTATTATCCCACTTCCTATTAATATCTTTTTCATCTAATTTTCTTCCTTTGACTTCAACTTCAATGTATCTTTAGGAGTAGTATCAAAGGCATCTATGAATATATCGAAAATAGCATCAAATTTTATTTTAGCAATTCTACCATCTAAATCTCTAAATACAGCTTCACCATTTTCTAGAGTTAATATCATTTTTAAATTCTCTTTTGTCTCTTCTAACTTTAACACTTTAAGCATTCTTCTTGCTTCATCTTCATTATCAGTATGGAAAAAGAAATTATAGTTTATTGTATTTTTAATTTCTTCTGATGGAATATCTAATACTGAATGCCCGTTGAATATACAACCAACATTCAAGGATCTACTTTGTCTTGTTAAGAAATCATATAACTTTCGCCCTTCAATAGTACCTTTTAAAAACCATGCTTCATCGAATAGAATTAAATCAAAAGTCTCTCTTTTCTTCATCGCAAATTTCTTTGTAAATGAAGACATTACTGTCATTAAACACATTGACATTTTCTCATCTTCACTATATTCTTCTTTTTTAGTATTCGCATCAGGCATTGTTAAATTATCTATTTGAAGAATATTTAATCTATTGTCTAGTTTTATTGAATCTTCAGTTCCATCACCAAATATAAGCATTGAAAGACCATCTTTATTCATACTCTTTAATGCTCTTGCAAGCTTCATTGAGTCACGTCTTATATATTCATCTTTATCATTCTCACTCTTTATTTCTAAAAGCTCTATTAATCTTTTCATAGATGGATTTTCAACATTTCTCATTTCCCCTAAAACTTCTTTTAAGGCAATATAACGCTCTTCATTTGAAGTTATACCAACTAACTCACAAATTACAGTTAAGGCTAATTCTGCTGCTGCATCAATATCATTCCTATAAATATTGAACGGGTCAAGTTTTCCCTTATCTTCTTCACCAACCACAAGAGTAACTATAGTTATTAAGTCTTCCATAAACTTAAAAGCCTCTTTCCAATGCCCTCTCTCTTTTTTGGGGTCAAAAATCAATGCTGAACTTCCTGAAATAACATGTAACATAACAAGTAAATTCATAGCAAATGACTTCCCATATCCAGGATTACCTGCTGTAAATACAACTGGTGCTTTATTCTCTTGTGGAGCTCGTCCTAAATAAAAATAAACTTTCTTTCCACTTGATGTATATCCTATGTATTTTCCTATCTCATCACCGATTTTATCATCTGCACCAAATATTCCACCTGCAAGAGTTGTCATTGGTATTAAATCTACATAATCTCTATTAAAAGGTCCTGCCCCTGGAATAAACTCTAAAAATGATTTATATTGATCTGTTAATGGATTTACAATATTAAAGCTCATTTTCTTAAAATCAGTTATTAAGCTCTTAGCTTGTGTTTTTACTAAAATCTCATCAGTTCCTGAAAAACATATACTTATACTTGATTCCACTAAGTGTTGATCTGCTCTAACATCTCTCTTGAACTCCTCAACAGCTAGTTTCCCCTCAATGACATCTTCCTCAACTTCATGTCCACCTTCAATTGCTTCATTTATTTGAGATGCTATCTTTCTTTCCGTTGTATTTAACTTTCTTTTACTTTCTTCAGTTGAATACTTTTTAATGTGAATACATATCTCAGCTCCAATATAATTATCCTGGATATTTTTTATAAATTCACTTCCTGGAAAGATTAAATTAGGCATATCAACTATGTTTAAAAAACTTTGATAACTTATAAAGTCTTCATGTTCAATTTTTAAACATCTGATGCCCTGCTTAATAGCACCTTTCACTCTATTTTTATAAGCATCTCTTCTTGGGATAATAACTTCTTCATCACACTCTTCTACTACAACGTTTCTCACATTTAAACTATCAGATATATCTGCTGATTCATGACCACGCTTAGTAATTCTAGTTATTAAATGCTCTATTTCTTTTTTAGAAAGTGCTCTAATCTCTATATAATTTTTTTGTAACTCTAAAAATTCATAAGATTTCTTTTTTAACTCTTTAAATCTAGATTCAGATATATATTTATCCGATACGCCTAAAAACTTATTTATAGCCTGTATAGGGTCTTTTACTAAAGATTCGACTAATTCTCCCCCTATAGTAATAAAATCGCCTTGTAAAGCCTCAGAAAGGGAAATAAATATATAATTATCATATCTTACTTCAATGCTACCATTTATAAGCTCTTCTTCCTCTAATTCTTTATTGAAAATATATAGGTCTTTCTCTCTTTCTTTTAATACATCTATAGTTTCCGATGTCAACAAGTCAGAGATACCTCTTAATGGATCATCAGCTTTAACTTTATCTTTCATTGGTAATAATGCTTTTTCACAAGATATTCGTCTTGGAACTAAAAGTATTTGTGCTTCACCGTAGATTTCTTTTATTAAATCCTTTAATGTATCTAAAATAGCTTTCTTTTCCGTAGTATTTTTTGAATTATACTCAAAACCACCAAGTTTAAATCCTGCATAACATTTGTTTTTGGTAAAAATAATATTCTCTTTTATAAATTCAATTGGAAATTTAAACACAAAATCAGTCCTTTCACTTTAATTTTTTCAATATAAAAAGACTGCAGACATCTCTGCAGCCTTTTCTTTAGCATTCTAATTTAAATAAATTACCTTTATTTCTTTACTTTCTCTATGTTGAATATGCAACTCCGTTGGAGGATTTTTTAATACTAACCACTCATATGGATTTAACTTACTTCCTTGCATTATTTTCTTTTGCTCTCTTGTTGGATTTTTTCCTTTCATCTACCCACTCTCCAATCTTATATGTTTTTTCTCTTATATTTTACTAAAAAAATAAGACTTAACATAACTGTTAACTCTCAAACTCATAGCTTTTTATTTAAAACTCATAAAAAGCTATCTAACTATCTTTTTATGATTCCTAAAATAGTTCTTTAATAAATTAATATCCATATCTTCAAAAATTTCATTTCTTTTGTTAGTTTCTATATCACATACTAAAGATATTAATTCTACCCATATTTGAATTTGTATTTTTTCTTCTAAATCTTTGTTTTCTCCTGATGTTATAAAACATTTCTTTAACTATTTATTGAAACCTAATCATAAAAAACAATTTCTTTATCCATTTCCCTTATTTCAAATCTTTCAATAGTTTTAGTTCTTATGATTTGAAATTGCAATAATCTAAGTAAATATATATGTGGTGCTTTTCCATCTATCTTCGCCGTTTTTAATAACATTGTTAATCCTATTGGAATTGCAATATATTTATATATTGGATTTATATTAAGTTTTATTATATTATCTAATATTGTTACTATAAAAAATAAGATAGTGAACATTCCCATAGCTTCAATCTCTATTGGTATTAAAACTGGAATGTTTCCTATCTTATAAATTTTAGTCTTTAGATTTTTTAAATTACTATAACTTCTCAATACAATTGTTTTATCTTCATTCATAAAATCACCACTTTACAATCTTATATCCCTATTAAAGAAGACATGAAATCTATTACTCCTTTAATTGCATCAGGATTATATATAAAAATACCTATAATTCCACCTATTACAGCCGTTAGTAATAGAGCTGCCATATTCTTTTTATTAAATTCTTTAACTAAAATAAAAACAAATAGCACTGTATATAATGGTAATACAACATTATTTATTAGGTTTCTTTGAATTGTGTTACCATCAATAGCTGCAAATGCTGGTATAGCTTGTGAAATAAGTAAAGACATTGTAAGTATTGCAATTTCAATTTTCTTTATTTGTTTTTTTATAATATTCTTCATTTTTTTCCATCTCCTAATCTACATTTAAATTTTTAACTCTTGTATTTAACTCTTTAACTAAGAATTTATCGCCATTTTTAACTAATTTTATATTAAATCTTTGAACTAACTCATTATTAAAGGCTTTTATTTTTAGATTTACAGTAACTAAATATTCATCATTTCCTAAAGTATAAATATTAGTTGAATCAACTTTTTCAAATTCATATCTTCCAGTTTCAACTTTTATAGCTTCTCTATTTTCTAAGAAATAATCTAGTTGAGTTTGTTCTCCTGAATAATACGCTTTGAAAAATTCAGTAATCATCTCATTTATTTTTTTAGCTTCTTCAGGATTAGTCACTTCTTCGCCTCTATACTCCGTTGATTTAATCTCAGCTTTTTCAGGATCTGCAATTATTGCTGGAATATCCTCAACTAACATTTGACCATTATCATCAACATAAATAGGAACTTTTATATATTCCCTTACTAAAGCAGTATCATACTCTTTATTTTCTTGTAGTACACTTTCTTGACCATCTTTAAGAACATATTGCTTTATCTTTGCACATACCGAAACATCATATTGATTTTCAGAATATTTTTCAAAAGAAAAAGCACTAGCATTAATAATTTCTGAATAACTTGAATTATTCATATCATTTGCTAGTTGCTCTGTTGTAAATTTTAATATTCTCTTTTTAAAATCTTCAGTATTGCTTGGATATCTAGTAAAAAATTCTCTCGTAAATTCTTCTGCAAAAGAAAATAACTTTACTTCTAATCCTGAACTTTCACTTAACTTCTCCAAGAATTCTTCATTTTGCTTTGCTATAGCTTCAGCTTGATCACCTCTAAACAAAGTAGCTCCACCTCTGATAATTAATATAACTATCAGCGTCCAAACTACTCCTCTTAGAACTTTCATCCCATTAAAACTAATTAACTTATTTACTTTGCTATTATTTATCTTCTTATCAATAATAGCTTTTTCATTAGACTTTTTTTCGGATGATTGCAATTCTTTTTTCTTTAAAAACTTCATTTTATCACTCCATTTCTTTAATTTATCTATATAAAAAAGATGTCCCTAAGAAACATCTTTAGTTTACTTTTATAAAGTATACTCTTCTGTTTTGTTCTCTTTAGATTTGTCTATATTTTCAAAAATCTCTTCTCGACTTTCTTTTGAATTATCTTTATTTACTATTACTCGCCCAAAAGGAGTATTTTCGCCATACTGAATATTTTTCTTAGCATCATATAAAGTGTCTAAATCTAAAAGATCAGGATCTGCTCCCATTTCTATCATCTTTTTTTCTTTCCACTTCTTTTTGAAGAAAATTAAAGATTTTAATTTTTCAATTATATCTTTAATTATATTTTTCTTTTTGTTATTCTTTCTTTTCTCCTGCTTTACAGTAGATTTACCCGTTATTAATTCAGCTCCATCATCACGCCCAATATCTCCACCAACAAGTAATCTATCTCCTGGAACTTTTAATCTCTTAACATCTCTATCATCTTGAAAGAAATACCCTTGAAAGACTTCCATATCACCACCATTTTGATATATCATTCTTCCACCAATCTTAGGAAGTTGTGCAGCTGCAGTACTATTTAATACAATTTCCGAAGCTGGCCCATCTGATACTCTTCCACATATTCTCCCAGTTACGTTAGTCTTAATTTGACCTGTTATTATCTTAGCATCAGGTCTTTGTATTCCAAATAACATATGAATACCAGTTGCTCTACTTACTCTTGCAAAACTTGATAGAGCACCCTCTATTTTTTGAGTTAACTCTTTTTCTTCATCACTTAATCCTGATTTATCTAAAACTTCACCTAACTCATCAATAATAAGAAGTACCCTATACATTCTCTTATCGCTTTTCTTGTTATAATCATTTATATTTTTAGCTCCAACTCTTCCGAGTTCAGCTTGTCTTAATTCATTTTCTTTTAATAGAATATCTAACTGTTTGGCTAAACTTTTTTTATCAGATATGGTATCCCCATATCTTTGATAAGCTTCACCGAACTCCAATGCACCTTTAAAATCAACTAAAATAACCTTATGACCTTTGGCTATGAACTGCCATAGAATACATCTTATAATAACTGATTTTCCTGAACCTGTAGCCCCTGCAGCTATAAAATGAGGGTCTTTATTAAAATCCGCTGTTATTTCTTCAAGTTCATTTCTCCCTAAAGAAACCACACCATCTTTCTCTTTTATATAATCATCCCTCCATAAAAGTGAAATACCATCATCTCCTGGCATGGAAATTGTACCTGGAACAGCTTTTATAATAACTATCTTCTTACTCTTCCCTTGCTTTATCTCTTTTATAGTAATGTTCATAACAGTTTCTAAATCTTCTATTTTCTTTTTCCATATAGAAAAGTTAACAATCCCTTTAAAAGTATAAATTTCATATCCTTTACTATCATTCTGCTTATTTAATAGAACTGGTACTTTCCCATCCATACCAATAATTCCTGCTAATTTTAAATCATTAGATATATTCTCATTACCCCTACTTCCCGAAATAAAATACAAATAAATTACAGGGCTAAATAAGCATCCCCAATAAAACATATATCTATATATTTTATTAGGAATATCATTAAATTTTTCTTTGAATACTAAAGATAAAATTGAAACTACTAAAAACAATAAAAATCCTATTAAAAACTTTTTTTCTCTTAATTTCTTAGTGCCAAAAAAAGCTCCAATAAAAAACTTTTTTATAAAATTACCTAATGAATTTAGTCCATTTTCTATTGATTCATTAACATCTTTTTCCCATTGTTGCATCTCATCACCAACTTTCAAAAATTCAAAATAAAAAAAGAACTGAAGCAATCATTAAACTTCAATTCTTTTACTATATAAATAACTTTCTGAAGTCTCAAACTTGGAATGTCTCATAGCTTTTTTAATTTCATCTTTTACTATTACATCTTTCTCACTTTCTAAAAAGTCAGTTACTTCTTCTTTTATTTCTTTTTGAACTAATTTAGAATAAGCTCTTCTTAAATCATGACATTTAAAATTTAATTTCTGAGCTTTTTTCTGCATTGCTATTTTAGAATAAAAAATATTTTCCTCATCTAATTTATTCTCTAAAAAACATTTAAGCTCTTTAAATAAATAATCATCTTTTAAGCAATTTATAGTTGCACTTTTTCCACCTTTCCCATCTTTAATTTTTAAAGTTATAGTTTTATTATCATTAAAAATAATATCTTCTTTTTTTAAATCTGCTACCTCAAAAACTCTAGCTCCTGAAACAATCATTAATCTATAAGCTAATTTATATTTTTTATCTCTAATTGTATTTATTTTTCTTTTTGCAGTATCTAAAGTATATGGTTCATATGACTTTGCTTTATTATCACTTTTATTTGAAATAATTTCTTTTAATTCTAAATCAGAAAAACAATTAAATTTACTTTCAGTATTTTCTAAAATTCTTATAGCATTAACAGCTCTAGATACTTCAGTTTTATTTTTTATACTTTTTAAGTATTTAGAAATAGACTCTTTATTTATTTCATCATAGTCTTTTAATAGACAACTATACATCCTATTAAATGAATTTTTATACTCATCAATACTTCGCTTTCTATATCCGTTAATAATCATTTTTTCAACAATAATTTCTTCGAGTTCTGCTCTTGTTAAAATAAAAAACCACCACCTAAAATTAATTCAAAATACAAGATGTTATCTCTCCATAACATCTTGTTCCTAAATTGATAGCTTCGCTCTCAATTTAGTGGGGCATATATTTATATATAACATGTATCCCATAGTTCATAATAACATTCATTCACTTCAGGATCATTGCATTTCCCCTTCGTTCATTCATTTATATTATTCCTATGGTATATATTTATATATATAAATATATACCCCATTAGGTATATGGGAATAAAATACTTATAAATCTTTATAAATACTGTATTTTATTACTGGTAATATTTCTATTATACACTTATTTTTTATTACCAGTATTATTACCAGTGCTATTACCAGTGCTATTACCAGTATTATTACCATATGTTTTTTAACATAATTTTCTTTTGAGCTTTCCCATTGACTAATACAGTTTTTGTAAATCTTTCATAATCATTATCCGTTTCGAGTAACCCTAAATTTTTCATATATCTTAATTTTTCTTCAACAGAAAGAAACTCTTTTTGAGATAATACTCCTCTGAAATAATCATTATCTAGATATAGTTTATCTCCTCTAACTATTACTTTTTCTTGAGCCTTTTGAGGAAATAATTTTACTAAAGTTTCATGCTCTAAATATAGTTTAAATATTGTTTCTTCATCATTATTATTAATGATCTCTTGGAATGTAAAATACGGTTTTAAATTCACAACAAATTTTCTCACCCAACTATTTTTTATTTTAACTTTTTTAGCATATCTTTTTTCTTTTTTATCTACTTCTAAAAAGCCCATTGCTTTCCAAAACTTCATCTGCTCTGAAACACTTTCTTCATTGTTCTCTTGCAATAAGTAATGTAATTCTTCTTTATCAAAATATACTAAAAGTTCATTATCTACAGATGTAATTCCTAATTCATTCTCGATAATTTTTTCTGAAATCTTTATATAACTTTTAACTAAATCTTCAAAGTTTTTTCTCATGCTTTCACCTACAATTTATAAACTTATTTTATATAAATTTATAATAAACTTCTTCATAAAAGCAATATAAATTTTCTACCTATTTAGCTCATCATATTTATCAGCTTTATCAAATTTTTCATTTATAATTTCTTCATTTTCATTTACAACTTCGAGATGTTTTTCTGCTAACCACTCGCTATATTTTATTCCCTTTTCTTTTAAAATTTTCTCAACTATTTTCTTTGAAATTGCAGCCATTTTATTCCCTACTTTCTAATTTATTTTTTTATAATTTCTTATTTGAAAAATTTAAAAATCTTCTTAAAACTAAAATGTTTTGTCAAACGCAAACCGCCTTTTCCACCACTTAATCTTACTCCATTTTTATTTACTGAAGCTCTTGCATTTTTAACTCCAAAACTTAAGCCTAAACCACTTCCACTTGATAGATTTAGTCTAAGATTTTTTCCTAACTTTATTGATTTTCTCCATGAAAACCCCATCTTTTTCACCTCTTTTCTATTCAATACTTTTATGATAAAATAAAAAAGCATTGACAATTTTTCAATTTCCATAAAAAAAAGCAAAAAACAGCTATTACTTTTTTCAAGTATCGCTGTTTTTTTATTGCTCATTTTTATTATTTTCACTATCAATTTCTTTTAAAATTTCCTCAAAAGAGTTTTCTTTAAAATATTTTAAAGTTAAGAAATTAATTAAATTATTTCTACTTATTTCGTTCTTATCTTGAACTTGTAAAATCTTCTTACAGTTAATTAATGATATCTTTATACTATCTCTAATTTCATTCTTTAATTTCACTTCTTTAACTTCTATTTCTTTTATTATTTCTTCTACGCTAATTCTTTCTATAGCTTTATTTACAATGATAGATTTTGTTGTTCTTCTACCTGTAATATTACTATAATACGCTTTGAAATCATTTAGTAACTTTTCTAACTCTATAGTATATCTATGTTCCAAACCTGCAACTTGTTTTCTAAGTAGTTCATTATACTCTGGTAAATCTTTTTTATACTCATCAAATAATTCTATCATTTCTCTTAATGTTCTTTTTGGTATCATCTTCTCTCTCTCTTTCTTTAATTTCTAATATTCCAAAAAATAATACTAAATTTATAAGTATCAAAAATGGTATTGCTATTACAGCAAGAATTTTTTTAAACTCATCAGGCCATATCGCATAATGATATATATAAATCGCTATCATAATACTCATTATAATTAAGAAACTCCACTTTTTACTATGTATTCCTATCTTTATAGCCATAACTATACTGATAAAAAATAATATAATTACAAACCAAATCATATTATCGTCCTCTTTAATTTATTTTTCTATATATTCTCTTTCTGATCTTGCTCCAACTACCACACAACTCCATGTAGCAAATGCTATAAATATACTAAAACTTATTAATACTATTCCCATATCTCAAACTTCTCCCATTCTCTGTCCTTTTATTTCATTATTGCTGCTTTTAATTCATCTCCATATTCCCAATTTTCAACAAGAGTTTTAAGTACTACATAATACCTAATTCCAGTTATTCCATTTATATTAGCTATATCTGAAAGTTCTTCATATACATTCTCAATTTTTCTTCCTGCAACTCTTACAATTTCCATTAGATCTGCCCATCTTTCTGCAAATTCAAAAACTTCTTTACCATATTCATCTTCATTTTTCTTTTTCCATTCTATGTATCTTTTTTTATTCTTTACTCTCATATAAATTCAACCCTCTCTTACCTAAAACCTCTATATTTACATAAATGACCTTTTAACTTTTCACTCATTAAACTAACATTTATTTTGCTATCACATTCTAAACATTTTACTTTTTTATCTATGGATATAAATCTTCTAATTTTTCTATCCATACATCTTACTTTTTTAATTGCTATTTTATTTTTAGGATCTAATATAATACATTTATCTTTTTCTTTACTCATAACTTCAATCTCATTTCATAATTTACTCACTCATCAATAAAACATTTTTAGTATCAGTTATTAAAACTCTTCCATCTATACTTTTTATTTCAACAATATTATCATCAATATCATAATTATCAACTTCAATTTCTATTGTTTCATCACCTAAAACTATAATTACTCTCTGAACTTTATATTCATCATATATCTCTTCTACTTCTTCAAGCACATCATATTTCCCCTTATTAATCTTTTCTTTCATCATGCTAATAATCAACCAAATTAAATATACACTTGCAACAACAAAAATAATAAATAACAATACCAGCATAAATGGTGCAAGTATCTCAAAACAAAACTCCATCAAAAAAAAATTCCTCCTAAAACTTTAGAAGGTACTCATTAAAAGTACCTTCTAATTATTTTTTATAAAAAAATAAAAGCTACTAATTAGCTTTTTTCTTTCTAAACATCATAGCTCCAGCTAAAGTAACAACTAATGCTAAAGAAATTACTACAACAGTATCTGTTCCACCCGTTTGTGGTAATACTGGTACTGCTATTCTCTTATTCTTTAATTCTGCTTTAACTATTTGTCCATCTTCACTTATTTCAAATTCTCCAACTTCCGTAGTTAACTCGTAACCATCTGGTGGTAATGTTTCATAGAATTTATACTTACCATACTCTAGTCCAAATTTATTTCCTTCTGCTGATGAAATAAATTCTATAACTTGTCCTTTATTAAAGCCTTCTACACATTCAATTTGGATATGTGCCCCTTCAATAACTTCTCCAGTAGATACATCAGTCTTTTCAAACTCAAGTGTTCCTTCTATTCTCTTGTTCTTTAATTCAGCTTTGATTACTTCATTTTCTAATATTTCAAAGTATCCTACTTCTGTACTAATAACAAATCCTTCAGGAGCTATTGTTTCAGAGAATTCGTATCTACCTACTGGAAGTTTAAATCTTGTTTCTTCCTTAGTTGATACAAATTCAAAGTCTATATGACTATTTTGCTCATCTAATCCTTTGATATGGATCGTTGCACCTTCAATTAAATCTCCAGTTGATACATCAGTTTTACTAAAATCAACTTCCCCTTCTTTAACTTTGTTAGAAACTTCTAATTTAATTACTTCTTTATCTTCTAAGATTGAGAAATATAATTCTGCATCATCATTAACATTATAGTTATTAGGTGCTACAACTTCTTTCCAATAATAGTTTCCTGCTTCTAAGTCTTCTACAACTATTTTTCCATCTTTATCTGTTGTATAGATACCTACTAACTTTTCTCCATTCCAAAGTTCAAATTCTGCTCCTTCAAGTAGTCTATTAGTATCTTCATCAACTTTAAGTAATTCAACCGATCCTCTAATCTTTTTATTAGTTACAGTTAATTCTATTGTCTTACCATTCTCTTTTATTTCAAACTTAATAGGCTCTTTATTTTCAACATAGTTCCAAAGCCCTTCAATTTCAACTGCTTCATATGTACCATATTCTAAGTCAGTTAAGTTAATTTCTCCGTTTTCATCTGTAAGCTCAATCCACTCTTGCTCTTCCATAAATCCATCAGTACAAGTTATCTTGAATTTAACGCCTTCAAGTGGTTCTTGAGTTTCTTCATCGATTTTAACTATTTTTAAATTGCCTTTAATTCTAGTATTTTCAACTTCAATAGTTGTTACTTTTCCTAAAAGCTCTATTTCTTCATAGTTAGTATCTCTATTTATAACAAAATCAATAGGCTCAATAGCGTTAAATCCTTCTGCTGGTTCAGTTTCCACTAACGAATAAATTCCTGCTTCTAAAATTTGAGGGAATACTATTTCACCGTTTTTATTAGTAGTAAATACTGTTTTCTTATAAGGAATTATTCCAAAGAACTCAGTAAACTCAACATCTTCACCAGTTTCTTTATTTACAACTTTGAACTTAGTTCCTTTAATAACTTCTTTACTTTCACTATCTGCATCATACTTTAATACTCTAAGTTTCATCTGTACTGGCTCATTTTTAATGTGTACTACTTCTATTTTTTCATTTTCAGAAATAGTTACATAATATTTCTTACCATTTAACCAGTAGTTATCTCCAACTGCAAGTTCTTGTAAATAATATCCTCCGAAACGTAAGTCTTTAGTATAAGCAAAACCATTTACATCAGTAGTAACTGTATCTACTAAAGTATCTTTCTCTATGCCCAATACATTATTTGCATACACACCGAAAGTAGCTCCTTCAACTGGCTTTTCAGCATCTTGAGCATCTATTTTTATAACTTGTATTTTACCTTTGATTATTTGATTTGTTGCTATAATCTCATAAGTCTTACCATTTTCCTCTATAGTCACTGGATACTTTTCATCATTTAATAAGTATCCTTCAGGTTGTGAAAACTCTGATGCGTAATATTTACCATAAGGTACATTTTCTAATGTCGCTGTTCCATCTTCACCCGTTGTAATAGTTCCTATTTCGCTATCATCTAAAGCACTATAAAGTTTAAATGTTGCATTAGATAATCTATCGCCTGTTTCTGCATCTACTTTTGTTATCTTTACATTCCCCATAATTGGTGTTTCTTGAACCACAGGTGTATTAAATACAGGTATCATACCACCTGCATTTTGAGTTATCTTACGTATAAATACTTCTGTACTTCTTATATATCCTTCAGGAGCTTTAGTTTCTTCTATTGTAATTAATCCTTTTGGAATTGATGGTGCTCCTGTAGCATCATAATAAAGCTCATCTCCACTTATCTTAGAAGCTTCCTCAAATCTAACGAATCCATTTTTATTTGTTCTAAACACCCAAACTCTCTCAGGGTTTATCCCTTGTTCTGCAGGATTTTGATTTTCATTCCATTCACCTTTATAATATTTTACTGTAAATTCAGCCCCTTCTAGGGTACCTTGTCCTGTAACTACTTCTGTACCAGTTATTGCATCAACTTTCTTCACTATCATGTTAATTGGATCTAATAATGGTATATCAGAACATCTAACAACTGCTATATTATCTGCTGTTACAGTTACTGAATAAACAGTTTCGTCTAAAGCAAATCCTGGTGGAGCTTGTAACTCTTTAACCCAATATACTCCTGCATCAACTTCCACAATATTTGAAGTACCATCTGCATTTGTAGTTAAATCAGCAATTTTATTAGTAGCACTTGCATCTGTAAATAATCCATAAACTGCACCTTCTAATGAATAACAATTGTTATTGTCAGTAACTTCAGGATTGCTAGATGATTTCTGTATTTGAACTTTTCCTTTTTGAATCGGATTATACTCCCAATATGCTAAATCTTGTGTACTTCCTCCGTTTGTTTGAACTATATAAACTTTAAAACTGCTAGGTGGTGATGGTAAATTTGATACTCTATTTACAAAATTAGTTGCATTTGTACCACCAGTTCCTGTATAAGCTTTTGATAATCCTAACGATGTCATAACCCAACCATAATTACCAGTCATATCCGATAATTGTTCAGGTCCACCATATCCATAATATAAAACTTTTCTAACAAGCTCATTATTATTTAAAGTTGCTTGTGATGTAGATGAGCCTTTTGCCGGAGTAGTTTGACTATGCTCTGCACAAAAAGCCATTCGTCCATCTACTTCAAACTTACCAACTGTAGATTGCCCATAACTAACCATTTCGTAATAAGTAACCGTTAATGGACTTATTCCATTTTTAATGTTAGAAGCCCAAGAATCAAGCTCTTCATTTGTAACAGTATTTACTAATATATTAGCTCCTAGCGCTTCTATATCAGCTTCACTTTTCCCTCTATAAAAGTCATCAACTAAAAAGTAATTCTCATCTACCCAATCAAGTAAATTTAATTCCTCAGCTTTATTTTTTCTTGCTTCAATTTGTTCAGGCAATATTTTCTCGCCCTCAATATACTGACTTATAATTTTTGTTTCTTCATCAATTACTTCATTTTTAGTAATTGGTGTAGCATTTGCTGTTATTCCTATCATCAAAGTACTTGCTAAGAATGAACTTAAAATTCTTTTTATTTTTTTTAGATTTATCACTACTATTCTCTCCCTTCATTTTCAACTTTTTCTTTACAATACTTACAAACATGGTCTCCATTTATAACAATGTCACCACACATTACACAAGTGCTCATATCAATTCCCCCTTCTTTCTAAATTTTAAATATATAAAAAAGCCACTTGATTTTTTCAAATGACTTTAATATCTAATGCAAACTATTTTATTATTTTCTTTATTTCTAAATTTAAAATCATAGGCACTTTCTCTAACTAATTCATAATTTCTAATGTTTAATCCTTCATTATGCAGTGCAACAATATGTCTTAATCTTAGCTTCATCTTTTATTACTCCTTTCATAAAAAGCATATAAAAAAGAAGCTATTTAACAATTTAATAGCTTCTCTTTTATATAATTTCTATTATTTAGTTGCTCCACAACTATTACATTTGTATCCACTTAAAACTTTTTCTGTCCAAGCTGCTTTATCAACAACCCATTTTTTCTCATATACTGCATCATGAGTTATTGTATTTGTGCCTGTTTGTACTTTTCTTTGTTCATTGTGCCAACCACCACAAGCATAATTACCAATTAAAGCTTGTTCTTCTGTATGGTCATTTTCAAAGCCAGTAATATCTTTCCCACATCCATTGCATATATTTACAATCTTTGTTTCATAAACAGGTACTGTTTCAGTCCAAGCACCTTTTACTAATACATTTTCATAATGTCCTTCTTCTGCATGGTAAACATCTTTATATACTTCTACCCAACTATGAGTATGCTCATTCTTGTTTGTATTGTTGTTACTACTACTTGTAGTATCATTTTTATTTGAATTAGTTGTGCTTGTTTGAGTTGTTGTAGTAACTTTTTTGTCACTACTACTTTCAGTTGTACTTTCTTGTTTATCAATATCACTATTTTGAGCTACTTCTTGATTATTTTCTTGACTTGTACTATTTTCATCATCATGATTACAATTTTCATCATGTATATGCTCATCTTTATTTTCTTCTACTTCTTTATCTTGATCAGTATTTTCTACAGCTAATTCTTCTTTATTATCTTCTAACTTATTTTCTATTGCTACATTTTTATTTTCTATGTTGTTATTATGTAATATCATTGTTCCAGCTACTGCTATTATTAACGCTCCAGCTACTGCTCCACTTATTGCTTGTACTTTCTTATTTTTTATAATTTCTTTTATTTTCTCAATATTCATAAAAAATACCACCTTAATATAAGAATTTATTTAATTCACTTTTTTAGGGGAGATTTCTCTCCCCTATCTTTATGTATCCTTACACAGTTACCTCGAATATCTTAAAAGTAATCCCTACTCGTCAGGCCTGTCTAAATTCAAAAATATTATATCACAATATATATAATCTAAATATAATATTTCTTAGGCATATCCCATGGAGCAATTTCTTTAATTTCTTTTTTCAAAATCAAATTACTCCCTTTTCTTCTATATGCACTACTTACAAAAGTTAATAAAGCTCTATTACTTATATAGTTTCTTACTTCCTGTCCCGTTAAAATTTCTATATCTTTATTATATCTTTCTTTTTTTCTTTCATTTAATATTTTTTCCCTATTTTGTTTATGTATTTTTTCATAAAGAGATTCAAATTTATTTAATCCTACTTTTCTCTTTAAATATCTTATTATGTTATATACATCCGCTCGACTATATCCTTCTGTAAATTCTATTTCTTTGGCTGTATATCCATCTAAATATAATTTTATTATTTCATTCTTATTATAAATAGTCCTATATCTAATTTTCATTGGAAACTCTTTTTCTTCTAGCTCACTAACATCTATACCCAATAAAATTAGTTGCTCTATTTCTTCTTTTCTTTTTATTTCTTTTACCTCTTTAAGTCGTCTTTTTATCGTGCTTTCACTACACTTGAAAAGTGATGCTATTTCAGAAATTTTATAACCTGCAACATAAAGATCATAAACTTGATTATTACTTACCTCGACCATATCTCCCTCCAAAAGTGCGACTTTTACTAAGCTCTCTCGGATTTTACCAAGAGAGTTCATTCTTACAATTTTTGGTTTTTCATTTTTTCTATATCATCTATACTGACTCCATATAATACTGATAATTTTTTAGCTTTACTCATAGTTAAATCAGTATTTCCATCTTCAAATAGATGTAATGTCTTTTGTGGTATATCCGTTAACATTGAAACCATGCTAAGAGATAATCCTTTTTTAACTCTTATTTCTTTCAAAGCACTCATATACTATCACCTTTTCTATTTTTTCTATATTGTAACACATCTTTCTCTCTTGTGTCAATATTTCTTCTTTTTTTATTTATATTTATATCTATATAAAATTTCCTTATACATTTCATTTCTCTTAACCTATATCTTTTAATCAAAGTTCTGATTAAACTATCCCTATGGAGGTTTTTTATTATGGATAGTGTTTTTTCACTTAACTTAAAAAACTATAGACTTAAAAATAAATTAACATTACAAGAATTTAGTGAAAAATTGCAAATATCACGTACAGCTTTATCAGCCTACGAAAGAGGACTAAATGAACCTAGTTTATATGCTTTACTTAAAATAGCCTCAGTATTAGATTGTTCCATTGACGACCTTGTTGGTATATCAAATCCTAAAAATAAACTTGATGAAATAATCATAGATACTAAAAAAGATACTGTTGATTATCAAAAAGAATTGAAAAATAAACTAGATACTTTAAATAGCTTAATAGATAAAAATAGACGTACATTTGAAGATTTATCTAAGTCTCAGAAAAGATCTTCTCATCTTATAGATGAACTTACTATGTCTAAAAAGCGTACTGATAGAATGCTTGATGAACTTACTATGTCTAAAAAACGTAATGATTTAATATTTGAAGAACTCAAAAGAACTATTAATAGACTTTCTAAAACTGAAGAATTATTTAAAGATGTATCATCTGAACTTATTTCTGTAATAGATGAAAACTCTTCTAAAAATGATTTTAATACTGAAGTTAGTTCTGAAATTACTCCTTCTTTATCTAATTTAAATCGTTCATCAAAGAAAAAAATTTTATCTGTCCCTTTAGTTGGCGAGGTTGCAGCTGGTATTCCTTGTTATGCTACCGAAAATATTTCCGAATATTTTAATATTAATGGAAATAAACTATGTTCTTCTAAAAATTATTTCATACTAAAACTAAAAGGAGATAGTATGGATAAGTTATTTGATGATAAAGAATTAATTTTAGTTGAACAGACTAATTCAGCTAATAATCTTGATTTAGTTATAGTCTTTCTTCCTAATAATGAAGAAGCTACTTTCAAACGAATTAGATTTTTACCTGATTCACAAACAGTAAATTTAATTCCTGAAAGCAATAATCCAATTCATAAAACTCAAACTTATTCACTAAATGATTTATTTATAATTGGTAAAGTTATTGGACCTTTATCTGATTATCTTATAAATTAAATTTTTAAGTCTATTAGGTAAGCTATTTTAGCTTACCTTTTTTTCTACTAAATCTATCTTTTCAATTATATGTTTTATTCTTCTACACACAGTAGATTTACTCATATTCACTATACAAGCTATGGCTTGATATTCTTTTCTTTCTTCAAATCTTAACTTACTTATATTTCTTTCTTCTTCTGTAAGATCTGATATTATATGTTCTATATCTGATATTTCTTTTATGATATTATCAATCTCAACATATTTTTCCGTTATTAACTTATTATTTAAATGTATTCTTCTTTTCAAATTTTCTTTTATTGAACAACTTTCTAAATATTTTTCTAAATGTTCATTACTTTTTTCTAATTTTTCTATTTCACATTCTAATTGCTTTCTTCTTTTATCTTTTTTATAATAATTTTTCAAAATAATTTCTGCTTTCATAGTTATTTTATCAAAAAAATTTCCCTCCGAGTTTCAAGTTTGTTTCATATCGTTGCAACTTTGTTTCATTTTGTTTCACCTTTCCTAAAATCCACTAAATGAATCATTTATGCTATCTACTAATTCATCTATTTTACTCTTCCAATCTTCTTCTGTTGCTTTCTTCTTTACATTATTTTTTACATTCATATAAGCATTTTCTATAACTTGATTCCACATTTGCTTTATCATTTCTTTCTCTTGATAAGGCTTTAGGGTTTTACTCTCATTTTCTGTAGCCATTTCTTTTATACTTTTTGCTGCAGACTCTTCAAACAGCTCTCTATTTAATTTTTCTTCTATATAATTCTTAAACTCAATTCTTGTCATAATCTCATTCCACCTTTTTACTTTTTATTTAATTTTATCGAACTTATGTTCTATTTTTTAAGTAAAAAATTTCCTAGTAATTTGTTATTATTAACTCTCCATACTCTTTTCTTGCTTATCTTTGTCTTGATACTGAATAATTAACTTTAGTCTCTTTTTTATTAAAATTCTTATATAATTTTCTTATTTCTTCATGATCATTTATCGTTAATAAAAATTTCCCCTTTATATTGCTTAATATATTTTTCAACTTCATATGATCTTCTTCATTGAATTTCTCTTCATATCCCGTCGTTTTATAATATGGTGGGTCACAAAAGAAAAATGTATTTTCTCTATCATATCTATTTATAATATCAAGAACATCTTTGTTTTCTACATAAGTATTTTTCAATCTATCTCTCAGTATTTTGAAATCTTCTAAAAATATCTTCTGCGACGGCTTTTTCAAAGCTCCGTATCCGAAAGATATTCCTTTAGATGCAAAACTATTGCTCACTATATACAAATACCTGGCAGCTCTTTGAATATCCGTTAAATATTTAGTATCTATTTCCTTATAAAAATCAAATTTATCTCTAGAAACAAATTCATACCTTAATATTCTTTCTAATTCTTCAGGATGTTCTTTTATTATCTTAAATAAATTTATTAATTCTTGATCTTTATCATTAATAACTTCTACTTCTGATTCTTCTTTGCCCCAATACACCCACCCTGCTCCAAAGAATGGTTCTACATAGCAAACATGATTCGGTATCATACTTATAATTTCTTTTCTTAATCTACTTTTTCCACCCATTCTATTTATTGGCGGTTTCATCATTTGTTCATCACTTCTCTCTTTTCTTTTGTATATATAATATTCTATCGAAAATTTTCACTTGTGAGTTTCAACTTTGTTTCATTTTGTTTCATTTTTTTAAATAAAAAAAGATATAGAAGGTATTAGTTATCACACTAAATTCTATATCTTTTTTAGTCTATCTTTCTTTATTAAATTTAATCAGGCATATTTGCCATTGAATTCCCCACACTTTTACCAATCATGCTCTCTTCTTTTTTTATATTACTTACTTCTTTGTTTATATCTGTATTAATATATTTTATATCAATATTTTTCGCTTCTTTCTCTAAAAACATTAGAAAATTTCTTCTTTCTAACAACATCCTCTCTAACGCTACATTTCTACTACTTAATCTATTAATTGTTTTATAACTCTCAATTTCTTCTAAAATATCTTCTTCTAAGTGAAAACTTGTAGTCTTTTTCATTTAAAATTCCTCCTAAAATTTTTGAGTTCCTACTAACCAACATCCCTTTGCCGTAGCCATCTGTGCATCTTCCACAACTTTAAAACGCTCTTCAAATTTCATATTAAGAGCAGTTCCTCCTGCAATATATATTTCCATTTCATCTAGGTTAACCCACTTTTCTTCAATTGTTTGCTCTATATTTTCAGTTGCTATTCTATAAGCCTTCTCCTTTAATTCATCATATTCATTTGAAGAATCTATTTCATTTACACTCTTTATTATCCCCTCATTCAAAAGTTTATCTTTTACATTATTCATAATACTACCATTACCAAATTCTATAGTCTCTGATTTTTTATCTATAAACATAAGCTCTTTATCAAAATACGTTAACTCCGTACTTCTAAATCCTATATTAGCTATTCCAACAGGCGTACTTATCATTTCTCTATCTCTTAGTTGCCAATATAAAGCTGCATCTGCTTCCCTACATATACTTATATCGCTTATTTTAACTTCTTTATAGCCCCCATTAACCATATCCTTAACTTTTATAATTTTCCCTTTATATGTCTCAACTATTTCCGATAATATTGTTTTTCTAAAAGACTTATATGGAACTGCTAACATTATTTTAACTCTATCCTCAATTGCTAAACTACTTAATGCTGTAGCCATCAAAATTTGTACAGTTTCGCTTATTTTACTATCTTTACTATTTCTTACTGGAGTTTGACTTTCCTTTTCAGCTAACATACCAACAAACCATTCTTCATTATCATATTTAATCATTATTGGCTTTTTATATCCTGATAACTCTATATTTCTCCCCTCTCCAATAATAGATTTAAAACAGCACTCTTTAATGATTCCATTAACCTCACTATATCCTTTAGTATACCCTCTACCACAATCTAATCCTATAACTTGTATATTACTACTCAACACAAATTCCTCCTTCTTAATCAATATATAAACTATATATCAACTATATTAACCTACTTTTGTTTATATGTCAACAATATATCAACTATTTTATTCTTCTATTTTTATTTATTAACCATATATAAACCATATGTAAATCATATATCAACTATAAGTGGTGTTATTAATCTTTTTTAGTTTATATATAAACTATATATAAACTACTTTTCTAGATTCACTTCTTTTCATAAACTATATTTAAACTATATACCAACTAAATACCAATTTACACTCTGTATTTTTTATATTTCACACTATTTCTAAACAACATATTAACAATATATCAACTCTTTACTTTAAATATACCTAAAAATCTCTTTTCTTTTACTTCTTTTTTATCTCTTATTTCTATTAGCTTTTTATCAATTTCTCTAAAATGCTCTTCTAATTTTAATTGTTCTTTCTCTCTCTCTTGCTGATTTTTTATTAATACTTGGTTATTTTCTATAAGATCATGTAATCTATCTATTTGTGCATTTTTTTCTTTTATTTGATTTAACAAAATTTCCACAACCTCACTTTTATCGTCTTTATATTTCTTATTAATTACTTCTAGTTCTTTATTTTCTACTATTTCTACTTCTTTAATATTTTCAACTTTCTTCTTTCTAGTATTAAGTTTTAATTTTTCTAATAAAATTTCATTCAACATCATTTTTCCATTTTCTTTTACAACATACTTCTTATATTCTTCACTTTTCAACTTTCTATATATAGCTGCTTTGCTTATTCCTAACTCTTTTGATACATTCTCAATACTTTTTAACATCATTACACCTCAAATTAATTATTTTACATAATTAAATAATTCAACTTTCAATTTCAATTTCCTTTTTTAACCAAAATAAAAAGTGATAAATATTCTTTTTATCACTTTTTCTACTAAAATACTCATAATTTTTTTGCTATTTCATATATAACATTCACCGTAACACCATTTCCAGCTTGTTTATATAACTGAGCATTACTACATACTTTCTCAGCTCTCTCAAAATAATGATCAGGCCATCCTTGAAGCCTAAAACATTCTTTTGGTGTTAATCGTCTTATTCTACCATCCAACAATACTCCATGATTACAACTAGTAGTTAATGTATTTACTCTAGCTTTTCCAACTCTTCCTCGCCTAACATTAGAATTAATATATTCTAAATTAATCGAATCTCCATGCTCCGCAACGGCGTACCCCTTTTGGGTTGCTTCTCTAACCAAAACATTCATTCCTGATCCTTTATTAGTTGTTAATGTTGGAGATACACCATTTGAATCTACAACTCTTCCTCCACCTCCTCTTTTACTAGGATTTATATTTCCAACAACAAATATAGAACTCGATAAATCATTAGAGCTACTCATCTTACTATTTCCTGCACACAAGCAAGGTGATACTCCATTCTCCCTTATCCTAAACCCTTTATCATATCTATAATCACCACAAACTACTTCTTGTACTTTAATCGATTTATAACTTCTTCTGACAGGAAATACTTTTCGGGTACTTCTTCCTCTAAGATGTCCAATAATGTACACTCTTTCTCTATTTTGTGGCACTCCGAAATCTCGTGAATTAAGTAATTGCCATTCACAATCATAGCCGATTTCGGCCAACTCAATCTGAATCTTGAGGAAATCAACCCCTTGGTTAACACTAAATAGGTTTCTAACGTTCTCAATGAATAGATACTTGGGTCTATCTTCTTCTTTTGTATCCCTAATAAGTCTTGTAACTGCGAAAAATAAACTTGAACGATTCCCATTGAATCCAGATTTACTTCCTCCGATTGATATGTCCTGGCATGGGAATCCCAAACACCACACATCTGCTCTTGGTAACTCTTCTGCTCTAATTTTTATGATATCTTCTCCAAACCATTCACTCTCCTTTATCTTATGCATAGCTCTATAACTTTTTTCGGCATATTTATCGTTCTCACAATGTCCTATACATTCATGCCCAGCTAATTCCATTCCTAATCTAAATCCACCAATACCACTAAAAAAATCTAAAAATTTCATACTCACCTCAAAATAATTATTCTTCTTTTGTTTTTATATTTATTATTTTATCGAAAATTTTTCTTTGTGAGTTTCAACTTTGTTTCATTCTGTTGCAATTTTTATAAAATAAAAAAAGAGCTAAAAAGCTCTTTTAAAAATAAAATATATTATTTTTCATTTATCTTTTCACTTTTGGTTTTGATACTTAGTTTTGACACTTATATATACGTTAATAGTACAAACTTATATCTTCAGTATCAAAAGTGCTAAGTTTTGATACTGAAGATATAAAATAAAACGGTATTAATTGAATAATATCAACTAATACCGTTTCATTTATAATAATTTTTCTACTCTCACTCCAAATAATCCATTTTACATTTTTTTATTTTTCTCTTTTATTAGAAGTATATATATACTCGGTTCCTGAATTAAATTTCCCTACATTTCCTATATCATACTTGTATTTATTTTTTATATCATCCCATTCTAGAGCTTTAATAAGTTGTATTATCTCTTCAAAAGATTTATTCATAAATAAATTTTTATGTTTTAATATCTTTTTCACTTCAATAATTGTAAATTTATTCTTTTTATATATTTCTAAATATCCAGCATCATACATATCATCATTTATATGAAAATAATATTTATATAATTTCATATCTTTTGCAATTATATTAATAAATTTTAATATATTACTTTTTTCTTTTAAAATATTAGAAGTAATTATAAAATTTTTCTTAAACTCAACTTTTTCTTTACTTATTAAATAATAAAAATTTTTTATAAATGAACTTGTACTCATTTCAAGCTTTATTTTATTAAATTCTTCATTAATAATCTCTCCAATTATTTTTTCATTTTCAATTTCTAATAATTTAACTTTATCTTTTTTTAACTCTCTCTCTATATCACTATAAAACTGTTTAATGAACTTAGTATTTCCTATATATTTGATTTGCCATGCTTCAATTATTGCATTACTATCTTTTATATGTTTTAATATGTTATTCAATTCTCTTTTTCTTAATTCATCAGCAATTTCTTTTGTACATAAAAATTTATTATTTATATTTTTCTCTTCAAACTCCAAAATTTTTTTCTTAATATATTCAAATTCTTTTATATAAACTCCAAACTTTACTAACTCATCTTCAGGTATATTGGCATTCTTATAATCTTTATAAAATTTTCTTGCTTTCTTATTTAGCTTTTCAAAGCTATTTTCTATTTCTGCTGGAAATAATATCTCAAAACTATCATAAAAGATTTTCCAATTATCGATTATTTCTTTTCCACCTTCATACATCTTATTAAATTTTGCTAATCTATCATATATATATATTCCTTAGAACCAGTATACTTTATTAAATCAGATAATTTTTCTCCTTTTATACTTCTCTCAATTTCAGAAAATTTATCTATACAACTCGATCCTACTAATAACTTATTATTATTTATTCTATTCTTTATAATAAATTTCTCTTTAAAGTTTATATTTTTACATAAATCACATGGTTTTTCTACTATTCCAACTAGCTTTTCTTGAATCCACTCTTTACCAGAATCCTATATCATTTTATTTATTATTTCTTTAGATTTTAATTTATAATACAAATCTCCAATTTTATCTTTAATTTCTTCTATTTGATTAATCGTTAAGCCTTTTTCATATTCTCTCAAAAGATTCCTTTGTTTTTCTACTATTATTTTCATCCACTTCCCTCCCATTAATTTTTTCTATATATTTCTTTAAAAATGAATCATTTTGTTTATAATAATTTTTCTACCTCACTTCTTTCTAATCCTGTAATACTAATAATAGTATCTATATCAAGTCCTGCTTTTAAAGAATTTTTAGCTACTTCTATAGCTTTGTTTTTCTCCCCTATTTCCTTACCTATTTCAATACCTTTTTCCTCAGCATTTTCAAGGGCACTTACTTTATCTAATAAAGCAGCTCTTCTATCTTCATACTTTATTCTTTCTTTATCACTTGCACTTAATCTTAATAATTCATTTTTTGCTTCTTTAATTTCTTGTATAGTCATTTCTGCTTTTTCAAGTTTATTACTTATAGGATTTTCTATAAATTCCATCCATGCATCAAATACATCTTTTATTTCTTCATTCTTTGGTAATTTAGGTAGTTCTATAAAGTGTATTTCCTGAAGATCTGTTAATTCTTCACTTGTATTAATTTCTTTTAATCTATATATTGAATGTGCTTCTTTTGTCTTTAAACACTTAAAATTTAATATATTTATACAAATTGTTTTTGCTAATGTATCATACTTTTGTCCTTCTGTAAGTTGACTTTCAAACATTTTACTCCAATAATATAGACTTCTTTTCACCATATTATGCTCATCTTTAATTTGAATTTCAATATTAATTAATTCATCTTTATTAGTTTTTGCTTTAATATCTAATCTACTAAATTTATCTTCTATAGATTCTTTATCTATATCATTATTCATTATTTGTACTGATTTTATCGGATCTTTAGGTTTAATTACTGCATTTAAAAATGATATTAATATTCTTGGATTATTTTCATTTCCAAATATTCTTTTAAAGACAAAATCTATTTTGGGACTTAATATTTCTAATCTTGTCACTTCAACCAACTCCATTTATTTTTATTAATATTTTATCTATATTATACTATATTAATCATTTTTTAAGTGACATCCATAAGATTTTTATTTTTCATTTATTATTTTATGAACTAATCCAACAGAGCAATTATATTACTTATTATTTTTTCTTCTGTAGTAGAAATTTTCTTAATTCCAATTTTATCGTATGTTTCATTTTCTATCTTTTCATATGTAACAACATTTTCTTTTAGATAATTTATCACATTCATTTTTCCTTGTCCAATTCTTTCTTCTCCATAGTTATACCAAACGCCTGATTTGCTCACAATCCCCGTATTGAAAAAGTTGGTTAGATAAAAACTAATGAAGAACTGCCTATTGGAGTTAAATATATCAATCAAAGAATAAGTTATGCTGATAAGTATTGATATATATCGGTGGGTATAAAACAAGAAGAAATTTAAGAAGAATTAAAATATGTGTAATTAGGTATAGATTTGGGATTAAAAGATTTACTAATATGTTCTGATGGTATAGTATATAAAAATATAAATAAAACTTATATAGTTAGAAAAATCGAAAAAAGATTACAAAAGCAAGTAAGTATAAAATATGAAAAAAATAAAAAAGGAAAGGCGTATGTCAAAACTAAAAATATTATAAAACTTGAAAAATAGATACAACAAATTCATAGAAGATTGACTAATATAAGAAATAACTATCTTCATCAAACTACAATAAGTATAGTGAAAACCAAGCAATATAGAATTATAAAGGAATAATGAAAAATAAACATTTATTTAATGCTATAAGAAAATAAGGTTTTTATGAGTTCAAAAGGCAACTAGAGTATAAGTATAAATTTAAAGGAATTGATCTAGTTATAGCAGATAGTTTTTATCCATCATTAAAGATTTGTAGTAAGTGTGGAGAGATTAAGAAAGATTTAAAACTTAAATATAGAGTTTATAACTGTAATTGTGAACTTAGTATTGATAAATATTTAAATGCAAGTATAAATCTTTCAAGATATAAATTAGCTTCAGCTATTAAAATCGGACTCATGGACCAGGGAATTAAAAAAGAGTTGTAGATATTTATAGAGTTTTGGCAACAGCTAAATGAATAAAAAGTATATTTATGAAAGAGCAATATTAATAACATATGGTTTATTAGTTTATTTTTTATTAATTAACTTTGAAAATGTATTAAAAGGATCAAGAGTCTTAATAGATGTTTTTTTACCTGTTATATTAGGAGGAGCTTTTGCATTTATTTTCAATATACCAATGAGTTTTTTAGAAAAAAAACTTACTAAAATATTGAATAAACTACATTTTAAAGAAAGAACAATTTTTATGATAAGTATAGTTACTTCATTGTCGGTTGTTGTTATAATCTTTATTGGTGTAACAATAATAAGTATTAATATAATTATACCTCAAGTAGTACATAGTTTTTATACTATACTCGAGAAAGTACCTAGTAATATTAAAGAACTAGAAAATTTTTTGAAAGATAATATTAAAAATGTATCTTTAATAGAATGGATTAGTACAAAAGTAGGACAAGTTGATGGTAATATTGTTAACATATTAAATAATATCTCTAAAAGTATATTAGGTGGGATTATAGATATTAGTTTAGGAATAACAGCTAGTATTATTAATTCAATATTAGGTATAATAATAGCTATATATATTTTATTGGATAAAGAAAAGCTAAAGCGTCAATTAAAATTATTTATTTATAGAATAAGCAATGATAAGTATAATAAGTTAACTTCAATATTAAAGCTAACTTATTATAAGTTAAGGCGATATATTGGAGGTCAAGCTATAGATGCAACGTAAGCGTAAAAAATTAAGTGCCTAGATAGCATAGCATCCCATTGATAAAATTAAGTTAAATGATTATTAGTGGGAGGAAAACTATGTATAGAAAATTAGATAATGCTATTTGGGAAGAATATATCA
>NZ_SMUS01000038.1 GCF_004353185.1 Clostridium cuniculi
TTTTAAGATTATGTATAATGTAATTTTTTTAAGAATATCAATAATTATGTGATTTTATGATTGATAATATAAATAATATTTTTTCAAACTATACTCCTTATATTAATGGGTGGGAAAAATTTAAAAGAGCTTCTGTTACTATTCCACTTGTAAATTATAATAACTCCTTGCATATTTTATTTGAAGTTAGAGCTAAAACCTTACGTACTCAACCAAATGAAGTTTGTTTTCCTGGAGGGAAAATAGAAAATGATGAAAACCCTCTTAATACTGCTATAAGGGAAACTTGTGAAGAAATAGGAATATGTGAAGATAAAATTAAAATTATATCTCCATTAGACATTTTTGTTTCTCCTTTTAATACAATTATCCATCCTTATTTAGTTTTCATTGAAGATATTAACACTATGAAAATTAATGTTGAAGAAGTTGAAAAAGTATTTTTTGTTCCATTGGATTTTTTATTAAATACTAATGTAAATACTTTTATTAATAAGGTTAATATTACTCCCGATGACAATTTTCCTTATGATTTAATTCCTAAAAAGCATAATTATAAATTTTCTACTGGCTCTTACGAAGTTCCTTTTTATATTTATAATGAGTATGTTATTTGGGGAATTACAGCTAAAATTCTTCTTAACTTTTTATCTTATTTAAAGCAAAGAAACTACCACAATTAATATGTGATAGTTTCTTATTTTTATATTAATTGATGGAATATATTTTAATTCCTAATTATTATATAAATCATATAAATTGCATAAAGTACTACTAAAATAATTCCTTCTTTTTTATCAAAACGCTTTTCATCACTTTTGTTTACAAGTATCATAATACCAATTATTAAAGTTACTACAATTAAAAACACAAAATCAAATATTAAATTACTTGATACAGCTATGGGGCTTATAGCTGATGATAATCCTATAATTAATAAAATATTAAATATATTTGAACCTAATATATTTCCAAGGGCAATATCCTCTTCACCTTTAATGGCTGCAACTACAGATGTTACAAGTTCAGGTAATGATGTTCCTATTGCTACTATTGTAAGCCCTACAAGCTTTTCACTCATTCCTAATGAAGTTGCAATAGAAGTTGCTGAATCTACAACAATTTGACCCCCAATAACAATTCCTACAACACCTATAACTAATTTGAATATGCTCTTGAAAACACTTATTTCATTAGTTGATTCTAAAGCTAGCTCTTCTTGTACACTTTCACTTGATGCTTTACCTTTCTTTACAGATAATATTAAATAAGTTATATATGAAATACAACCTATTAATAATACAATCCCATCAAGTCT
This sequence comes from Clostridium cuniculi, assembly GCF_004353185.1. Lineage (GTDB taxonomy): Bacteria > Bacillota > Clostridia > Clostridiales > Clostridiaceae > Clostridium > Clostridium cuniculi. Next base: position 1,319 of record NZ_SMUS01000038.1, read on the forward strand.
TGATATGTAATTATCTCTTCCATCTAACAAATTAGTAAAAGTCAAAAGTAGAAGCAATAAAGTTACTAATATATTTATACTAAAATCTCTTTTAACCTCAGATTTCTTAATTGTTAATGCCATTATTATAGTAGTAACTCCAAGTACCATCAACGTATTAAAAAGATTTGAACCTAATACATTTCCTACTGCTATCTCATTACTTCCTTCAAGTGAAGAAATAGCACTTACTGCAAGCTCTGGCGCACTTGTACCTAATGATACTATTGTTAAACCAACTATAACAGAAGGTATTCCTAATTTTTTTGAAATATTAGATGCACCGCTAACAAAAATATCTGCTCCTTTAATTAATAGAAAAAAACCTACTATTAAAAATATATAACTCATTCCCATCCTCCTATTTTTCATCCTAAATCATATATTTTTTTCAAATTCACTAAAATTATTCTAACTTAACTAAGGATAATCTTTCAAATTAATTTTATATATATATTTTATAAATAATCAAGTAAGTTAATAATAGTATTTACACCCCTTATTAACTTACTTGATTTTAATTTTTATATTTTTTAACTTAATAGATTCTATCAATTAATAATTTTATATCTAAGATATTTCAAATTTTATATTCTTAGAAAGTTTTTCTTCTGCAATTATATACTCACTATGAAGTGCTCTAGTTAATGCTACATAAAGTAATCTTTGATTTAATATATTATCTGGATAATTTTTTTCTGTTGGATTATATATTATAGTTCCATCAAACTCTAAACCTTTTGTTAAATAAGCAGGTATTATTATTATATCTGTTTTAGGACTTTCCTTTTCATTTCCTTTAATTAAAGTGAATTCTAAATCAGTATGTTTTTTTAATTCCTTTTCTAAAATCTTACCTTCACTATAAGTTTTAGTTATTATTGCAATACTATGTTTCCCTTTAGAATTAAGCCTCTTTACAATTTCTTCAATCATTCTTACAGACTCTCTTCTTGAAACTGATTTAATTAATTCTGGTTTTTCTCCATGTCTTAATACTGGTTTCGCACTTTTTAAACCCAAACCTTGAGCATTTAATGCTGAATTTGCAAATTCAATTATTTCAACAGTTGAACGATAACTTTGACTTAATGTTATGAAAGTTGCCTTACCCTCAAATACACCATCAGTAATATCTTCCCAAGTTCTAATTCCCTTGTAATGATAAATACCTTGTGCTAAGTCTCCAACTAACGTTAAAGAATTTCCAATAGATAAATTATTAATCAAATAAATTTGAAATGGACTATAATCTTGTGCCTCATCCACTACTATATGTTTGTACTTTGATTTTTCATCAATTCCTTCTAATAACATATATATATACAGAAGTACTGGTAAGTCATCCTCATCTATTATACCTTTTTCATGATTTAATATTGCTTCTGCCTTCATATATTCAGCTAATTCTTCTGGGATTCTATTTCCAGTTGCAATTTCAAAAACTTGATCATCTTTAAATAAGTTAATATAAATATCGCTGCAGGTTATCCCCCTCCAGTTTTTAAAATATTCATTCATTACTTTTTTTGCATCATGTCTAATATATTCTTTAAGGTTATCTCTTTCATTATATATATCTATTAATTTATGTCTTCTTACTTCACCATCATCTAACTCTCTTTTTACTTCTTTAATTTTTATATCCCATTCTCTATCAATTTGAATAATAAGACTTTCGATTCTTTCCTTTAACTTTAATGATAAATATCTCTTAATTTCATCTTTTCGTTTGTTTATAGGATAACTTTGTAAATCCTTTAGATACAACCTCATTATTTCTCTTTTTGAAAATAAAACATAACCTGACATTAAAATATTATCTATTTCTAAAGAACTACTTTCCAATAAAGCTATATACCTATCTATTATAGTCTTAAATATTAAATTTCCTTTAAACTTTGAGACATTTACAATAAATTGTTTTTCTCTCTGATCCTCTATTTCTATAAGTTCCTTAAGCTTATCATCTTTAGTTTTTATTTTGCCTTTTAACTTAAGAGTTTTCATCACAAGTTCTTGAAATGTTGTTTGTTTTACATCATTTGATCCTAAAGTAGGTAAAATATCAGAAATGTAATCTAGAAATAACTTATTTGGTGCTAATACTAATATATCTTTTCCTTCCATCGATTCTCTATATCTATACAAAAGATATGCTAGCCTATGTAATGCAATTGTAGTTTTTCCTGAGCCTGCAGAGCCCTGAACTATTATTGGAAGATTCTTAGGCCATCTTATAATATCATTTTGTTCCTTTTGTATAGTTGCAACTACTTCTTTAAGTTTTTTCCCTCTACTTTCTTCTAGATTTATTTTTAAAAACTCATCAACAAGCTCTGATCCTTCTTCTCCATTAATAATAATTTCATTTGTACTTTCATCAAAAATTTTATCTAAATTATCATCATTAAATAAAAATTTTCTTTTTAAATTTAACTCACCTTCAACTACCCCCATAGGAGCCTTATAATAAGTATCTCCTCCAGTTCCACTATAATAAAGATCTGCTACTGGTGCTCTCCAATCTACCACGATTTCTTCACCATCTACTGTAGATGTTATACCCTTTTTACCTATATAAATCTTTTCTTCAATACCAAGTTTCTCATTAAAATCAACTCTTCCAAAATAAGGGTTCTTTAATGCTTCCTCATAATTTTCTATCTCTTTTTTTAATAAATTATATATTTTTTCTGTATTTTCTTTTTCTTGATCATAACTCCCTTTAGCTTCCTTAGTTAATATTCTTAACTTTTTAGCTATTTCTGCTTGGTATTTTCTTTTTTCTTCAACTTCACTTAATATATCTTTACGCTTTTGCTCAAGAATTTCTTTTTCTAAAGCTAAATTTCCACTCATTATTTTTCATCACGACCAATCTTATTTTTGTATTTTTTTATATAACATTTAATAATAATCTACTGTAAGCAATTTGTACAGTTATAATTATTTATAGTATTACCTTAATTAAACATTTTTATTTTGAATTCCCAAATTTTATTATATATTTTTAGCCTTAATATCACAAATATCAAATTTTATCTAATAAAATAGGGACTCATTAACCATTATTTATTACTTTTTAAATATTGGCTAAGTGTCCCTATATACATATTATTTTATCTAATTTTTAAATGAATGAATCGGTGCTGGTATTCTACCTCCACGTTGAATAAAATCAAATGATGAATATTTATTTATAGGCATTACAGGTGCAGTACCTAATAAACCTCCAAATTCAACTAAATCTCCTACTTTGCATCCTGGAGCCGGAATAATTCTAACTGCTGTAGTTTTATTATTAATAACCCCAATTGCACTTTCATCTGCAATCATAGCAGATAAAGTTTCTGCTGTTGTATCACCTGGTACTGCTATCATATCTAATCCAACTGAACAAATAGCTGTCATAGCTTCAAGCTTTTCTAAATTTAATGAACCATTTAATACAGCATCTATCATACCAGCATCTTCTGAAACTGGAATAAAAGCTCCACTTAATCCACCTACATGACTACAAGCCATTACTCCACCTTTTTTTACTGCATCATTTAAAAGTGCTAAAGCTGCAGTTGTACCATGTGTTCCAACAACCTCAAGTCCCATAGCTTCTAATATATGAGCAACTGAATCTCCAACTGCCGGAGTAGGTGCTAATGATAAATCTACAATTCCAAAAGGTGTATCTAACCTTTTTGCTGCTTCATGTGCAACTAATTGACCTATTCTAGTAATTTTAAAAGCCGTCTTCTTAATAGTTTCAGCAACTACATCAAAACTCTCTCCTTTAACCTTTTCTATAGCTCTTTGTACTACTCCAGGTCCACTAACTCCAACATTTATAACTCTATCAGCTTCTCCAACTCCATGAAAAGCTCCTGCCATAAATGGATTATCTTCAACAGCATTAGCAAATACAACGAGTTTTGCACATCCAAATCCCTTTTTATCTGCTGTTAATTCAGCAGTCTTTTTAATAACTTGTCCCATTTCTTTTACCGCATCCATATTAATTCCACATCTAGTAGATCCAACATTTACAGAAGAACAAACTTTACTAGTTTTAGCTAAAGCCTCTGGTATGGAATTAATAAGAATTCTATCTCCCTTGGTGTAGCCCTTATGTACTAAAGCTGAAAAACCACCTATAAAATCTATTCCTAATTCATGTGCTGCTTTATCTAATGTTTCTGCAAACTTTACGTAATTAGTTTCATTTGTTGCCCCTGCAATTATTGAAATAGGTGTAACTGAAACTCTTTTATTCACTATTGGTACACCAAATTCATTGGCTATTTCATTTCCAACCTTAACTAAATCCTTAGCATAAGTTGTTATTTTATTATATATTTTTTCTCTTGCCTTATCTCCATCACTATCTATACAATCTAAAAGAGAAATTCCCATAGTTATAGTTCTAATATCTAGCTTTTCCTCTTCTATCATTTTTATTGTTTCTAATATATTATTTGCATTCATAATTTTCCTCCATTAAAGACTTAAATATTTTATACAGTATACATAGAGTTAAATATTTCTTCTCTTTGAATCTTAACTTCAACACCTAACTCTTTTCCTTTTATTTCTAAAGTCTTTTTAATTTCTTCAAAATTATTATTGCTTAATTTTAAATCTAACATCATTATCATTGTAAAAAATTCGCCCATTATAGTTTGATTAACATCTAAAATATTAATATTCAATTTTTGAAGTTCACTACTTACTCCTGCTATAATTCCCACTTTATCCTTGCCTATTACTGTTAAAATTGCTTTCATTTTCGATTCCCCCTTACTTTGCTTTAACAAACTTTGTTCATAAATTATATTAATTCTACACTTTGCATCCACATATGTCAATTTAATCCTTTTATATATGTAATAGTTTTTTTATTTTACGGAAAAATATAATTGATAATATTTATTTTTATAATAGTTAAATAGACACACTATAATATAACTTTTAAAAAACTAAATATCAGCTTTATTTTTTTAATCAAATTTTATTTAAAGGATGGTAACTTTTATGAGTAATAATATTAATGTAAAGACTCCAGTAGATTTAGCCAAAATTGGTAACTTTACAAAAAATGCCGTTGAAACCTTTGAAAACGGTATTATAAATGAACATAATTATTTAGAAAAAGTAAATAAAAATCTAAAAAATAAAAAGTAGTATTAAAATACTACTTTTTATATCTCTATACTTACATTAAACATATCTTCTTTCATAGACATGTTAATATTACCTTTATATTTATTAACTATTTTATTTATATTATAAAGTCCATAACCTCTACCCGTTCCTTTGGTTGAAAATCTCACCTTAGATATACTTGGAATCATCTCTTCTGTAAGATTACTAACACTATTACTAACCTCTATTATATATCTTCCATTTTGATATGTTGTAAAAATATCTATGTATTTCTTTTCACTTTTGCTTGCTGATTCAATTGCATTATTTAATAAATTGCTTAATACTACAGTAAGCTCACTATCATCTAATGCTATTCCTTCTAATTGACTATCTATTTCGTACTTACATATTATCTCATTCTTTTCTGCTTGATTTATTTTACTTAATAAAACACCCTTTAGAATAGTATTCTCTATATAAGATAAATTACTTAATAAATTTTTATTTTCAAAAACATTTCCTATGTACTTTTTCGCTCTATCTCTTAGCTCGTCCTCTTTACAAACTTGTATCATACAATATAATATGTTTAAATGATTTTTATATTCATGCTCACTTGCCTTCATTTCATCAAGAAGCTCTTGTATTAATGGATTAATGCTCTGTTTTAACTCTGATTTTTTATTTTCTTTATCGTTCCTATAAAGACTTACAAAGTAAAATGTATTTATAATTATCATAGTCAAAAACAATGCTCCAATTTCCATTATTTCTAAATCTTCTATAAATTTGTTTTGATATAACACTTTAAAAAGTAAAAATATAATAATTAAATTAATAGAAATTAGAAAAACTGAATTATATCTTTCTATAAAATTTTCTAAATTAATTTCTCTAAATCTCATAATTCTATAACTATAATATATAATAGAACTCATTGATACTAAAAGAATTATAAAATATGACCAATATGGTAAATCATTATGTCCAAATATTAGAATTGACATAACCATAACTGCAAGTTCAATAACAATTATTATCATAAGTGATATAATTAATCCAACTATATTAACAATGATATTCTTATTATAAACTTTACTTAAAACAATAAGTAATAATATAAAAATTAAAATAAATGCAGTTATTCCATTTCCATTAACCATTATGAATATTGGTGTTGCTATTAATCCACCTAATATTGATCTAATTATACTTTTTTTTATATTAATATCATTATCAATAAGAATTATGTGATATAACATTAATGCACTTGTGAACTCAATAAAAGTCAATATTGGTACCACCCCCATTTTCCTACATATTTTATCATGTTTTGACATTTTCTAAAAGTATTATTTTTACTTTTTATTAATTATTAGGATAATGATGTGCATATTAAGAAAAATTTATACTTTTTTTTCTTTAATCTTCATTTTCACTTCTTTTTATACTAAATTTAATGAAATTTATGGTTTTAATAGAATTTAAGTGTAATTTATATTATAATTATTACGTAATACTTAAGGAGGTATACTTTTGAGTAATCCATTTATAAAAAAACAATTAGACTTTATAGTGAATACTACAGGAAAAACTGATATATACGAAATAGATAATATTAGATATGGATTAGAAGTGCTATATGGAGAGTTTTTTAAATTAATAATAATGCTCTTCGTTTCATTATTATTAAATAAATTTTTAGCATTTATTCTATTAATAACTTTACTAATTTTAATTAGACCTCTAATAGGCGGAAGTCATGCTAAAACTTATATAGGTTGTATGATTCAAAGTAATATATTATTTATAGCAATATATTACTTGGCATATATTCTTCCTAAAGTTAACGTTTTTATCCATCTAATAATTATAATATTATCTATCATAATTGTTAGAGTTTTTAATCCAGTTAATCCAAAAAGAAAAACTGTTAATACTCATTATAAAAATTTTAAATTTAAGGATATTGTTACAATCGTTCTTATTATTTGGTTTGTTATTTCAACACTATTCTTATCTAACTACTATGTTAAATGTGGTTTATTAATTATTTTATATATAATTATAGATTTTTTTAAGGAGGCTTATAAAAATGAAAAAAAAATTACTATTTAATTTAGCTGCTTTAATGGTTGTAGCTACAGAGTTTACTTCTCAACTTGCAAGAATTCCACAAAGTTTATTCTTCTTGGGTGAACCACAAGAACCATTAAAAAAAATTGAAGAATAAATTTTTATTATCTACACTTATTTTGAGGTATCTCGTAATTTTTTATATTTTACGTTGATTCCTCTTCTTTTTTTTACTTTTCTAACTTTCATATATTATATAAGTAATTATAGCTTAATAAATTTATTTTATAAATATAAACTACTCTAAATTTATCATTAATATTAAATTCAAGTTTTCTTACTAAATATATAAATTAAAACTAAACTTCAAACTATGTAAAAATGAGAATTCAACTTGGAATCCTCATTTTATTATGATATGTTATAAACCTTTTCTACTTTAAAAATTTTATTGTTAAATTGATAATTTCATTTTCTAGTGAAATTTTTATTTTGCCTTTATGTTTCTCTACAATTTCTTTTATATTATATAATCCATATCCTCTTCCTTCTCCTTTAGTTGTATAACCCATTTTAAATATATTATATAAATTTTCATTCTTCATATTTTCAGTATAATTTATAACACTTATTATATAATATTTTTCATCTTCACTAATATCTACTTCCATTTCCTTATTTTTTATCATACTAGTAGCTTCTATTGCATTATTTAATAAATTGCTTAATATTACTGTCAATTCTGAATTATCTAAAGAAATATTTTTTAAATTACTTGTAACTCTATACTTATAAGTAATTCCTAACTTTTCAGCTCTTTGAGCTTTGTTATAAAGCACAGCTTTAACTATTGTATTTTCTACATCAAGCAATTTAGAAAATCCTTCATTATTCTCCACTAAATTGCCTATGTATTCTTTAACTTTATCTCTTACTTCTTCTGGCTTAGAAATTTGTACAATACTCCAAATAGTATTTAAATGATTTTTATATTCATGTTCATTTGCTCTAAGCTTTCCCATTAAATCATTTATTAACGGATTAAAGGAAGTTTTTATTTCATTTTTCTTCTTTTCATTTAGAATATTATATAAAAAAACATAAAAGTAACAATTTACTCCAACTAATATTAATGTTAATATAGCTATTGGAATAACTATATTAGTTTCCATTAATTCATTAGTTAGTAAAACTTTTATAAATAAGAAAAATACAAATAAGTTCAATACTATTATATTTATACTTTTATATTTCGAAAAAAACTCTGATAATCTAATTTTTCTATTTAATCCATTCTTATTTAATAAAAAAATTAAAATACCCATTGTAATTGCAATTAATATACAATATGTCAATGGCTCTATATCAGTATCTCCCATTATTAAATGAACAATAAACATTGTAATTAGCTCAAAAACTGTAACTATTAAAAAACTTACTACTAATTCTATGAAAGTCAATAATGTATCCTTTTTTTCTAACTTACTAACTATAATTGCATTTAAAAATAATACACCAACTAATATTATCAGTTGATCCACATTATATACTTTAACTAAAAGAACATAAAAAACAGTAGTTATAATTGCAATTATTGTTTTAAGTTTGATTTTAAAAAATATATCATCTCTTATTATAATATTATATATTAATAGAAGAGTTAGTATTTCAATTAATGATATAACTATACTTGGCACATCCATTATTCAATCCTCCTTAGAAATGCTTGTCTATATGTGTAACTCAGTAAAACCATATTCTCAGAACCTCTCATTTTAATACTCCATACCTTTTCATAAGTTTTTTCAATTTCTGTTATATATTTTATATTAACAGCAAATGACCTATGTGTTTGGATTATTTCATCATCATTTAAGCTTTTTAAAAGCTTGACTAAAGATGTCCTCTTTACATTGTATACACCACTCACAGTGTGAATATTACAGGATTTATCAATATACTCAATATAAATAATATCATTATGATATAATTTTATAGATATATTAGAATCAATATCTATAAATGAATACTTTCCTTCTTTAATACTCTTCAATGGTGTTGAATTAAAAAAAACATTAACAATATTTATGATATCCTTTTCCTTATATGGTTTTACAATAAAATCATAACAATGAATACTTTTAAATGCTTCGATAATATGTATAAGTTCACCTGTTACAAATACTATTCCAGTTAAAGAATGATTTTCATGTTGTCTTATTTTTTTTGCAAGCTCTAATCCTGATGAATCCTTCAAGTGAATATCAATAAAAAATAAATGTACGTCTTTTTCATTAATTATTTTTAATGCTTCTTTTTTAGACGCAGCTTCATATATCCTAACATCAACAAAGTTTGATTTAATTATAGATGCTAATGCTTCACGTTGAATTTTTTCATCCTCAACCAATAATATATTCATACTTATCCCCCTAAAAATACATATAAATATATTATAGTACAATTTTAGACATTTTACCATATCATTAAGATAATATCATATTTTATTTTAAATATTGATATTTTCCATTAAAATTTTATTAAATTTTATTTAAAATTATTTCCAAAAACAAAGCAAGGTTATGTAATAAAAACACATACCTTGCTATAAATGTTATATTAAATTTTATACACTTAATAACACTCTAACTACTCACCATAGATATTTAAAGAAAAGCCTCTATCTAACGCTTCTTTAGCATATTCTTTAGCACCAAAAAGTGATAAATCTCTATAATTTCCACATTGTATATCATTAGCTGCTGGTATTTCTGTAGCTTTTAAAACTTCTTTTAATGCATTTTCTATTGCAACTTTTATTTCGCTAGCTTCTCTATCTCCAAAAATACTTAAGTAAAAACCTGTTCTGCAACCCATTGGTGATAAGTCAATTATACCTTCTAGGTTATTTCTAAGTTCATATGCCAATAAATGCTCTAATCCATGCATTGCAGCAGTTCCAAAGGCTTCTTTATTAGGTTGTAAAAATCTAATATCAAACTTTGTTACAGAATCTCCTTGTGGACCATTTAATAAACAACATTTTCTTATATATGGTGCTTTAACCTTTCTATGATCTAATTCAAAACTTTCTACTTTATTCATTTTTATCCTCCTAAGCTTATATAACTTTTTTATTATTAATTGAATTTATTATCGTATTTATATTTTCATGTATTCTTCTTGCTACATATTGATTATTCATTGTATATAAATGAATTCCATCTACTCCACTAGAAACCAAATCTACTATTTGCTCAACGGCATATGCAATACCTGCTTCTCTCAAGGCATCTTTATCATGTTCATATCTATTCATTATTTTAATAAACTTCTCTGGAATATGAGCTCCACATAAAGATGCTATTCTTTCTATTTGATTCTTATTTACTACTGGCATAATTCCAGCTTGAATTGGTGATTTAATTCCCAATTTTTCTTTTTGCTCTAACATATTATAAAAATAACTATTGTCAAAAAATAATTGAGAAATAAATTGAGTAGCTCCCATTTCTTCCTTTAACTTCAAATGTAGCATATCTTCTTTAAAATCTCTCCCTTTAACATGTCCCTCTGGATAACATGCTCCCAATATATTAAAGTCTCCTCTATTTTTTATATGAGATATAAGCTCATATGCATAATTAAATTCTCCCTTAGGATCTTGTCCAACAGGAATATCTCCTCTTAAAGCTAATATATTTTCTACACCTTTCATTTTTAAATCATCTAAGATTATATCTATTTCTTCTTTAGTAGATGATATACATGTTAAATGAGCTACTGATTCCACTCCATATTTCTCTTTTACAAGTGAGGAGAGTTCAGTTGTTCTATTATCAGTTAAACTACCACCAGCCCCATAAGTTACACTAATAAAATCCGGTTTTAAATCCTTTAATTCTTCTAAAGTATTATAAACAGTACTAATTGGTGATGTAACCTTTGGTGGAAATATCTCAAAAGAAAATACAAGCTCCTTAGTATTAAATAATTCATTAATTTTCATAAAAATGCCCCCTTAAATTAATTAGTAGTTTTTGTTAATAATTTTTAGATTATTACAATAACTTTATACTAATAACTAAAACTCCCTAATAAATTTTTATTCTTTTTTATATCACTTATTCTTTCTTATAAAACAAAAAAACCTAAAGGATATTTCCCTTAGGTAAAAAAATAACTCTGCCTATAAAAATACCCTTATCTATCAGCTTAAAGCTGTGGAATTAGCACCACGTTCGAACAGTGACAAGTTTCAAGTGACATATGACAAGTTATTAATATTAACTTGCCATTTGTCACTTATCACTTGTCACTTGCAACAGGTTGCCGGGTTTCAACGGGCCAGTCCCTCCACCACTCTTGATAAGACTTTATTACATTATACAAAAATCTTCCTATTTTGTAAATAGCTATTTTAAATTTAAAATTTTATTAATAACAACAATATAGAAATAACACTACATGTTAAACTAATTATACTTATAAAAGTTACTATTTGCGTAGTATTTAACCCTTTTTCCTGAAGTCTATAATGAATTTGACTTCTATCAGCTTGATATATAGGTTTTCCTTCTGAAAATCTCTTAAATATAACAAATATATTATCGAATATTGGAACAGCTAAAGCTAATATTGGTATCATCAAACTCAATATAGTTGCACCTTTAAATGCTCCATCTAAAGCTATTATACTTAAAATAAATCCTAAAAAATTAGCTCCTGAATCACCCATAAATACTTTTGCTGGATATCTATTATAAAACAAAAATGCTAATACTACACCTGCTGTTATAAGTGAAAATAACAATGATGGCGGTTGCCCTAATATTATAGCACTTGCTGCAAAAGTCATTGCTGAAATAAAAGATAAGCCTCCTGCTAAACCATCCATTCCATCTGACCAATTTATTACCGTAGTAACCCCAAAAATCCATGTTATAGTAAGTACAAATTGAACTATAGGTGATAACGTTATGTACTCATCTGTAAATGGATTTTTAAACCCTTGAAAGGAAATTCCAGATTTAAATACAATTACTGCAGCTAAAAGTTGTACTATTAACCTAGGGGTAATAGCAAATTCTTTACCTATACTCTTATAATAATCATCTACTACTCCTATTATTAATATTAATAGTGCACCTATAAATATTCCATATTTTTCATCAAAACTATAATTATGAAAAACAATAAAATATGCTAAAAAGAATCCAACAAACATAGCAATTCCACCACAAAGTGGAGTTTCACCCTTATGTTTCTTTCTCTTAGTCGGTTTATCAGTAAAATTATATTTAAAAGCTAATTTCATAAGTATTGGTGTCAAAATAAATACTGTAGAAAAAGCTATTATTGTCGCTAGTAAATATTTCATTAAGATTCTCCTTAAAATTTATCATAATATGCAATATTATGTATTCTATTAGCATTATACTATTAATTTACTTCATTATCAAACATATAATTTTAAATATATTAAAGAAAAAATTTAAGGGAGTTGCAATAAAGCAACTCCCTTTTGTGATAATGTAAAGATCTATTCTGCTCTTGCGTTAATGATATCTTTAACCTTCATTAATCTAGTTAAAGCTCCTCTTTCATTTTCATCAAGCTTCATTCTAATAAACTTAATTGTTTCTTCTAACTGAGGAATTGTCATATATTCAAGGGCATTAACTCTTCTTCTTGTCTTTTCAATTTCATCAGCCATTAACTGTGTTGATTTTTCAACTTCAGCTAGTTCAAGCAGCTTTGGAAGTATTGATTCTAGCTTTCCTATAGCATCATCTAATTCAGAAGATGTATTAGCAAATCCATATGGGTAAATGCTTCCTTCACTATCTTGTAATTGTCTGTGGAATTTCATTTGTGGAACATTAACACTCATTATGTTTTTTGTTCCTACTTCAACAGATACACTATCTTTCGGATAAGCAACTGCTTCTTCTAAAAATTCAGAACTCATTACAGCACTTGCCATAACGAAATCTTTAAATGAACCTTCTAGTTCAGCTTCTACTGACTTTCTTAATTCATTATTATATTTAACAAGATTAATGAATTGTCTCATTAATTCATCTTGTTTATTTTTAAGAAGCTTATGTCCTCTTGCTGCAGTAGTTAATCTCTTTTTCAGCTTAGATAGCTCCATTCTAGTAGGATTGACATTTAACTTTGCCATATTCTACTCTTCATCTCCCTTTGGCATATACTTTTCAAGATATTCATCTCTGATTCTCTTAAGTTCTGTCTTAGGAAGAATCTTAAGTAATTTCCAACCTATATTTAAAGTTTCTTCTATTGATCTATTAGTTTCAAAACCTTGAGAAACATATTGTTCTTCAAATGCTTCTGCAAATTTAGCAAATTTCTTATCAGTTTCTGATAATGCAGATTCACCTAAGATAGCTGATAATTCTTTAGCTTGCTTACCTTGTGCATAAGCTGAGAATAATTGGTTCATTGTATCAGCATGGTCTTCTCTAGTCTTACCTTTACCAATTCCCTTATCTTTAAGTCTTGAAAGTGATGGTAATACATCTATCGGAGGCATAATCCCTTTCTTGTATAATTCTCTTGAAAGTATTATTTGTCCTTCTGTAATATATCCAGTTAAGTCTGGAATTGGGTGAGTTTTATCTTCTTCAGGCATTGTTAATATTGGAATTTGAGTGATTGAACCACCTCTTCCATTAATTCTACCTGCTCTTTCATATAATGTAGAAAGGTCGGTATATAGGTATCCTGGGTAACCTCTTCTACCTGGAACTTCCTTTCTAGCAGCTGATACTTCTCTTAATGCTTCAGCATAGTTAGTAATATCAGTCATAATAACAAGAACGTGCATATCTTTTTCGTATGCTAAGAATTCAGCAGCAGTTAATGCCATTCTTGGTGTAGCTATTCTTTCGATAGCTGGGTCAGAAGCAAGGTTCATAAATAATACAGCATTATCTATAGCACCAGTCTTCTTAAATTCATCAACGAAGAATTGAGATTCTTCGAATGTTATACCTATAGCAGCAAATACAACAGCAAAGCTAGCATCTGAATTTAAAACAGTCGCTTGTCTTGCAATTTGTGCAGCTAATTGAGCATGTGGTAAACCTGAAGCAGAGAAAACAGGTAACTTTTGTCCTCTAACAAGTGTATTTAATCCATCAATTGCAGATATACCTGTTTGTATAAACTCTGATGGGTAGTTTCTTGATACTGGGTTAATTGCTTCCCCATTTATATCTAATTGCTTTTCTGGTATTATCTTTGGTCCATTATCAATTGGATGACCCATACCATCAAATACTCTACCTAGCATATCTTCTGATACACCAAGTTGAAGTGGCTTTCCTAAAAATTTAGCCTTAGTTCCTTTTAAGTTAATTCCTGATGATCCTTCAAATAATTGAACCATTGCTTTTGTTCCATTAACTTCTAGAACTTTACCTCTTCTTAATTCACCAGTTTGTAATTCAACTTCAACTAGTTCATCATATTTAACACCGCTAACTCCTTCAACAACCATTAAAGGACCAACAACTTCTGTAACTGTTCTATATTCCTTAAGCATTAAGAACTCCTCCTTCGTTGATTAAAGTATCAATGTTAGCTCTTAATTCAGCTGCTATATCATCCATCTTAGCTATATCATCTTCATGGATATATTTACTTCTTGCAATTCTATCTCTTACTTCTAATTCTAAGATTTTATCTAAGTAAACTCCTGCATCTAAAGCTCTTTCAGCTTCTTTTCTGAATAATAATACAAGCTTTAACATTTTATATTGTTTATCTAATGAAGTATAAGTGTCTATTTCATGGAAACCATTTTGTTGTAAATAGTCTTCTCTTATAGACTTAGAAACTTCTAATTTTAATCTATCTTTTTCTGATAATGCATCAATACCAACTAAGCTTACGATTTCTTGAAGTGATGATTCTTCTTGTAATAATGTCATCGCTTCTTGTCTTAATTCAGACCAATCCTCAGCTACAGTTTTATTTAAATATCCATCTACAGTATCAGCATATAATGAATATGAATTAATCCAGTTTATAGCTGGGAAGTGTCTCTTATATGCAAGTTGTGCATCTAATCCCCAGAAAACTTTAACTATTCTTAAAGTTGATTGAGTAACAGGCTCTGAAAGGTCTCCCCCTGGAGGCGATACCGCACCGATTGCTGTAACAGCACCTTGTCTTCCATCTTTACCTAAACAAATAACTTTACCAGCTCTTTCATAGTAATCTGAAAGTCTTGAACCTAGGTATGCTGGATATCCTTCATCCCCTGGCATTTCTTCAAGTCTACCAGACATTTCTCTTAATGCTTCAGCCCATCTTGATGTAGAGTCAGCCATAATTGATACTGAGTATCCCATATCTCTGAAGTATTCAGCAATTGTGATACCTGTGTATATACAAGCTTCTCTGGCAGCAACTGGCATGTTTGAAGTATTAGCTATAAGTACTGTTCTCTTCATTAATGATTCACCAGTTTTAGGGTCCTTAAGTTCTGGGAATTCGTTAAGAACGTCTGTCATTTCGTTACCACGTTCACCGCATCCAACGTAAACAACTATTTCAGAATCTCCCCATTTTGCAATTTGGTGTTGAACAACTGTTTTACCTGCTCCGAAAGGACCTGGTACAGCAGCAGCTCCACCCTTAGCTACTGGGAAGAATGTATCGATAACTCTTTGACCTGTAGTCATAGGAGCTTCTGGCTTTAATTTTTGTGCATAAGGTCTACCTTTTCTAGCAGGCCATTTTTGCATAAGTTGAACTTCTCTATCTCCTTTAGCAGTTTCAACAACACAAACTGTATCTACAACTGTAAAGTCTCCTGATTTAATTTCTTTAACAGTACCTTCAATTCCATATGGAACCATTATTTTGTGTAATACAACAGCTGTTTCTTGAACTGTTCCGATTACATCACCAGCTTCAACTTTATCTCCAACTTTAACTGTAGGATTAAAAGTCCAAACTCTTTCTCTATTTAATGAAGTAACTGATACACCTTTTGTTAAGAATGGTGATTGAGCTACTTTTTCAAATGCATCTAGTGGTCTTTGTATTCCATCGAACATTGACTCTATAAGTCCTGGCCCAAGTTCGATACTTAAAGGTTCTCCTGTTGTAACAACTGGGTCCCCTGGCCCTATTCCTGTAGTTTCTTCGTAAACTTGGATAGATGCCTTATCTCCTCTCATTTCAATGATTTCTCCGATAAGACCTTTTTCTCCAACCTTAACCATATCATAAATATTTGCTTCGTCCATTCCTTCAGCAACAACTAAAGGACCTGCAACCTTGATTATTTTTCCGGTCTTCAACTCTCTAACCTGCCTTCCTATAAAATATTTACACCAACAGCTTTTTCCACGCTATCGCTTATTCTCTTTGAACCTATGTTTAACGTTCCTTGATTGCTTGGAATTAATATTACAGCAGGAAGCATTTGCTTATTGTAACGCTCAATTGTTTCTTCAATTTTTGCTGCAACATGCTCTGTTATAAAGATAACTGCGTATCCATTCATAGCCATTCTATCAACAGCAATTCTAGCTTCATCAGCTTCTACTACCGGAAATACATCTATTCCTATAGCTTTAAATGCTAAAACTGAGTCTTTATCACCAACTACTCCAATTTTCTTATACATAAATATCACGCAGCCTTTCTCTTATTACTTCCTCAGCAATATTATTAAGCTTACCTACCATAATAATTCTTATTATCTTAATTTCCGTTTCTTTAGCATAAATGTATGATAAAATTCTTTCAGGTCCAAATGTTACTAGCTTACCAGTTTTCATAAGATCCATAATGTAATTATCACTTAATTTTTCTAAAAGATTTGCTGAATTTGTAGCTATGTATCCCTCAACACCATCTTTTATTAAATCAGAATATACACTTGTGCTTAATTTTGAAATAATATTTTCTGGTGTTTCATTTAATATAGATACTAATGTATCTTTGCTTATAGATCCACCGCTAACTAATACTTCTGAAGCAAATTCTCTTCCTTTACCTTGCTTTTTAATTCTTAGTAAAGTTCTAATATTTGTAGCATCGATAATTGCATTTACAAGTTTATCTGTAAATTTATAATTTAAAGATTTCTTTATTTCAACTAATTCTTTAAACATATATCTATCTACTATAATATCAATCTTTTGAGGATCCTTATTTACTTCAAAATCAGCTATAACTTCTAGAACTGCCTTTTCAACATTTCCTTTTAAGTCTCTGAAATTATCTGTATCGATTTTTCTCTTTAAATCACTTAAATCTTCTTTTCCTAAATCTATTAGCATATTTGAAAAATCTTTATTTAAGAACTTTCCTTTTAATAAAACCTTAATATTATGGTATTTATATTTAATGCTCATTAAATCTACGATTTCTTTTACTGGGCATAGTTCATAAACTAATTTATAAACTCTTTTAAGTTCAGTGCTTAGAATTACTTCATAATCAGCAGCTCTTTTAACATTACCCATTATATTTGCATACTCAGTTTCCCCAAGTATTTTTAAAACCTCATCAGCAGAATTAGCTTCTAACATTCTTTCTACTTTGGCCTTATCAAGGAGTCTTGTTTCCAATACCCAAATTCTTGAAAGAGCTTGAGTAAATTGCATTACATCCATACTACCCCTCCTTAATTAAATAACACCTTTGCCACTTCAAACTCTAACTCATCTCTTAATGAGCTTACTAAAGCTTCATAAGTGCTATTTATTTCTATGCCATTATTTTCTAAGATAAAACCACCTTTAAATTTACCTGGAGTTTCACTTAAAGTTATTTGTGCATTTACTTTCTTATTTAATTCTTCAATGAAAGCTGAATCTACAATCTTTAATCCTTGTTCATTTAAAATTAATGTTTGCTTACCGCTTAAGTTCATTGATAAAATTGTATTTTTTACAAAGTTTAAGAATTCTTCCTTAGATAAGCTTGTTAATTTATCTATACTTTTTTCAAAAACTTCATCAATAATTTCTTGCTTAGCCGCTAATTTGTTATTTCTAACTTTTAATTTAGCACTTGATATTACTCTTTCTTTTTTAGATTTTGCTTCAACTTCAGCCTTATCTAAAATTTCTTTAGCAATTTCATTGGCACTGCTTACTTTTTTAGAAATAATTTTATCTTTTTCTTCAGCAGCAGTAGCTAAGATATTTTCCTTTCCAGCTTCTGCATCCTTAAGGATTTTAGAAGTTATATTTTTTACATTTGACATAATTTATATCTCCAATCTTATATTGACGCTATTTTTATATTGCCATGTAAAATTACACTGCCATACTTACTAGCATGAATGATATAACGAATCCTAATAATGCATAAGTTTCAACCATTGCAGCTAAAATGATTCCTTTAGTGTTGTGTTCTGGTCTCTTAGCTAATATTTGAATACCTGATGCAGCAACTCTACCTTGAGCAATACCTGAGAATAAACCTGCTAAAGCGATTGGTAAACAAGCAGCTATTAAGTATAAACCTTGTTCTAAAGACATTCCTGAAGACATCTTAGTGTAAGCAACGAAACCAACAACGAAACCGTATAAACCTTGAGTACCTGGTAATAATTCTAATACTAACGCTTTACCGAACTTTTCTGGCTCTTCTGTAACTAATCCTGAAGCTGCTTCCCCAACTAGTCCAACACCTTTAGCTGAACCTATCCCTGATAAACCAACTGCTAATGCAACACCTAAAGCTGCGAATATTAAACCACCGTTATTTTCCATAAAAAATTGTATCCATGTATTCATTTTTAAAATCCTCCTAATTTTCCTTTAAATTCATATATTTTTCTGATGCTTTAAATGGAGTAAAGGCTTTTCCTCCACCTTCGTAGAATTTTGAGAAATATTCTACATATTGTAATCTTGCTGTATGAACATATGCTCCTAATAAACCTAATAATAGGTTAAATACATGAGCTGCTATGAACAGAAATGGTAATAATATTATTGCTGGACCAGTTAATGATTGCATTAATAAGTTTAACGCTCCTGCAATACATCCACCTGATAATCCTAAGGCCATAAGTCTTGTATATGAAACTAAGTCACCAATATAACCTGTTATTCCATATAAAGCATATAATCCTTGACCTATTTGAGCACCTTTTGTCTTTTCTGCTCTACCACCAGTTAATACTATTACAAGCATACCAAATACCATTGCTGCTATTGCAATATATTTAACTATTGATGGCCATCCTAACATTATGCAACCAGCTAATACACCAATTGATATTAATGTTATTAACCATGAACCAACATCATAAAATGCATCCTTTGGTTTTCCTGATTTAATAAGTGTATATGCCTTTACGCATAAACCAAATAATATTTGGATAACACCAAATACTATAGAAGCCACTAAAAGAGTATTAACATCTTCAGTTGGGTTTATAAGTCCAGGTATTTTTACTGCATCACCAAAGAATGATCCATAAATTAATCCTATAGCGATTGTTGGTATACTTAAGAATAAGAAGAATCTAGCAAAATCTTCATTTTTCTTATTTAATTTTAAGAATTTCATTGCGCAGAACGCAGAAATTAACATTACTAATCCATATCCAACGTCAGCAACCATCATTCCAAAGAATATTAAGTAAAATGGTACTAGTAATGGAGTTGGATCGACTTCATTATATTTTGGTAAACTATACATTTCTGTAACAGATTCGAATGTTTTATTAAGTAATCCATTTCTTAATTTAACTGGAACTGCCTCAACTTCATCCTCTCTTACATCTTCAAATGATATATAGTAATCATCATTTAGAACTTCTTTACATATCTTTTGTAATATCTCATTCTTTTCTACTTCACACCATCCTTGAATTGCAACAGTGTTAGTAGTTCTTAAGAAATTATTTGAAGCCTTATATCTTAAAACAACGTTTGTAAGATAATCATAAACTAACTTCATTTTCTTGTAGTCTTCTTCAAATGAAGCTACTTCTTCTTTTACAAAGAATATTTTTGACTTTAATTCTTCTATTTCATGAGCATGATTTGTTATAACCACTTGTGGTATTTCATTAAACTCTGATTTAAATGAACTAAATCCAAATCCTCTTAAAATATTTAATACTTCATCATGTCTTTCACTTAAAGCCACAACTACTATGTTTATATCGTTATTACCTCTTGAGATAATTTCAACATACTCATAATCTAAACTTTCATTAAGTTGTTCTTCATATTGCTTTGAAATACTTCCAACGAAAGTTGATACCATCTTTAGCTCATTTAGAGCTTCAAAAGAAATATCTAAGGCTTGCCATGGAGTTAAAACTTCAATTTCACCTTCTAGCTTAGTAATCTTGCTTTCTATGCTATGAAGCTCATCTTCCTTTTCCTTAACTTTAGCATAAATTTCATTCCAGTTAATATTTTCAACTGCTTTTTCTAACTCATCAATAGTTAAGTTTTCCTTGTCATCCTCTAATGCTTTTAATCCTGACTTTTTAGGTATATAGTGAGTTAAAAAGTCTAGAGTAGTTTTAGCCTTTGATAAATCTTCTTCGTACTTTGCAATATTTGAATCTACTTCATCCTTATTAAGAGATTGTAACTCCTCATTGGCCTCTAACAAGTTTTCATCCTGTAAATTTATAAACTCTACATTTGCAAAACCTTGTAGCCTACGAAGAAGTTCTTCTTTTTTAGATTCAAAAGTAAGCAAAGTGAATTTGTTCATCTTAACTATTGCCATGAATCTTCACTATCCTCTCAACAACTATATTAATAGCATTATCTTTTAAATCTTGAGACATATTACGTATAGCCTCTATTTCTTTATCACCCATCTTTAAGATAGGCTCTGCATTGCTATTTCCTTCTTCTAAAGCAGCTTTTAATAAGCTATCAGCTTTTATTTTAGCCTCACTTACTATTTGATCATATTTAATATCAGCTTCTTTAGTCGCATTGCTAATAATTTCTTTTGCATTTTGTTTAGCATCTAAAATTATTGTTTCAGCCTTTTTCTCAGCTTCCTTTATCTCATTAATTGCTTCTAATGCCAAAGTCTCACCACCTTTACTATATACAAGTTGGATAATATAAATATTAATACTTTATATAGTATTAATTACTTTTTATCTCCTTCTTAATTATACACTGTTTTTACAATTTTTCAACTTTTTTTTGTTAACATTTCCTAAACAACATTTCAATATTAAAATAATTATCTATTTACTAAAAACTTCATTTGTTTTTTAATATTATTTTTTATAATATTAATTTTTCTTTACTTTTCTAGTTATATCAACCATTTCACCTTCATATGAGCATAAGAAATATACTTTTCCCTTCTTTATAATGTTATTTTTTATAAATTCATCTATATCTATACTAAAACTTTCAATATAATAATCTTTAAAAGAATATTCTTCTCTAAGAAGGTCTTTAATTTCATTTTCAACATTCTTTTCTAATCCTTTTCCTAAAAACTCAGGCATTCCCCTCCTTTTATTAAATAGTAAATAATCATATTTTATTATGTCTCTTAATATTTCACTATCTAACTTTGTTATATCCATATTAAAATCTAAAAATACTCTATAATACTCACTATTTCCTATATTTCTATCAAAGTATCCCTTTTTATCAAAATAATTTCCTAACTCTAGATAAAAATCATAGGGTGTTTCAAAACTATTTATTAAAAATTTTATTATATTATTGAATTTTTGAGAGTTATAATACTTATCAACCATACTTTCTACTTTTTTTAATATTAAAAGTTCATCATAGGTTATATCATTAGTTTGTAATATTTCATATGGAGGATATGGTGAATACTTCATTCCATATTCTTCAGCCTCTTCTCTCATAGAAGACCCTCTAAGTAATTTTAAAAATCCTAATTGAATTTCCTCTGGCCCTATACTATAAACATCATTAAATGATTTTTTAAATGATATTATATCTTCTCCTGGTAACCCTGCTATTAAGTCTAAATGCTGTTTAATATTTTTGATCTCCAGTAGTTCAACTACCTTTTCTTTTATATCGCTAAAGTTAACAAATCTGTTTATCTTATTTAACACCTCATCATTAGTTGTTTGTACCCCCACCTCAAATTGAAATCTATCTTTAGGAGCCTTTCTTAATAATTCCAGCTCTTGTGGTTTTAATATATCTGCAGATATCTCAAAGTGGAATTGTGTATTAGTATCTGCATTAATTAAAAATTCCCATATAGCCATAGAGAATTTAAAATTGCAATTAAATGTTCTATCAACAAACTTAACTAACCTAACTTTTTTATCTATAAAATATTGTAGTTCCTTTTTAACTCTTTCTATATTTAAAAACCTTACACCATGTGTAGTAGAAGAAAGACAATATTTACAATTAAAAGGACATCCTCTAGAAGCTTCATAATAAACTATTTTGTTATCTAGATTTTCATCTTCCTTATATGGAAATACTATTTCATCCATATTCATAAGGGGTCTATTACCATTGCTAATAACTTTATCATTTTCTTTGAAATACAACCCTCTTATATCTGTTATACTTCTATCACCTAGTAAATATTCCACAAATTCTCTATAAGTTTTTTCTCCCTCACCTTGAATTACATAATCCCCCGAAAGTTCTTTTAATATATTTAAACTATCATAGGATACCTCAGGACCTCCATAAACAATTTTTATATTCTCATCTATTAACTTTATTAAATTCGATAATCTTTTAACTACTTCTATATTCCAAATATATGTTGAAAATGCTACTACATCTGCCTTTTCTTTAATTATCTCTTCTAATATTTTTTCATCTCTATCATTTATTGAAAATTCTCTTATTTGACATTCGTAATTCATATCCTCCGTAAATGCCTTTAAATACCTAACTGCTAAATTACTATGAACAAATTTTGAATTTATAGCTGTTAATAATACCTTCATATTTTTCTTCCCTTCGTTTATTTATTTTATTTTTTCACCTTTTACAAAAAAAATATCTTCCCAAACTTTTTCTTCTTTTATATCGTATATATCACTCAACATTCTTTTTGTATCATCTATATTTGATTTAGAGATTGGGTTTAAATTTTTAAACTCAAACTCTTTTGTTTTACCTGATGGTAATACTGCCATAACTTTATTATTTGATACTTCTCCAATTTCTTTATTTATGTCCCATATATATATTTCCCCTCCAACCTTAACTAACTTACTAGCTTCTCTAATTAAATTAACTTTACTAGACTCTCTCCATATGCTACTTAAATAAAAAAACACTGTACAAGTGTCATATTCTCCATGAGTAGTTTTTTCATCAATTGAACCTTCTAACAAATCTACCGAAACTTCATCTATGGCATCTTTTGAAATATTGTATATTACTCCATAGCTTTCCCCAACATCTAATATGTCTCCAGTTAATTTTATATCGCTTAAGTTTAATATAATTGTTTTTCCCATAAATACCACTCCCTAAAATAAAAAATTTTAATTCTTTATAAATTTTACTATTATATTTATATAATTATGTAACTTATTTTAAATTAAATCATATTTTTTATTATGTATTCAGCTTTTGTAGTATTTACTCTTACCAATGTATATTAACTCATTTAGTTATATTAATGCAAAAAAATATTTTGAAAATAAATTTCAAAATATTTTTTTAATATCATTATTTACTTTTTTTTCATTTTATTCTTGTACATTAGAGCTATTATTATTGCCATCACAAAAACTGTGATAAATATCCAAATTACATTTGGCAAATTAAATATAGCTGTATTTATTTGTCCACCTATCTTATATAAACAACCACCCTTACTATCTAGTATATATATATTTGCATCGTTGTACTTTATTTTCTCTATATAACTATCTTTATCTAATTCCACTATTGCTTTAGATGTACCATTTTCAGTTAAAACATATATATAGTTATCTACATTATCTGCAAATATTACTGTATCTTTAGGAAAGCATTTCCCTTCATAATCGATAGCTAATCCCTTCAAGGCAGTTACTTTATCATGCTGATATCTAGGACCTAAAGTAACTTCAGTTGGATGGTTAGCTATAACAAAAGAAAGCTTATTAGTTCCATCTGAAAATCTTGGAGAAGTAATAGGATCGCCTCCACTAAAATCTGGCCATCCATACCAAGCCTTTTCTTTTATATCATATATATAATCAGCATCATCTTTAACAGCTCTTACTCCACTATCTTCCATACCTCCAACTATAGCTATTAGTTTTCCTAAACTATTTATTGCTAATCCTTCAACATTCCTAATTCCTGTGGCATATGTTATAAATTCATTATTATTTAAATCATATCTTAAAATACTTGCATTACTTAAAACACTTTCCTTAATCTTCTGCCCCTCTATAACTTTTTCCCCAAATGGAACAAATGCATAATTATTATTATATCCTATTCCAGTTGATTCCCACTCAAAAGACGCCTTATCCTCATTCTTATTATTCTCATCAACAACTCCTGAATTAGTATTAGAGCCTATACTTATATACAAATAATCTCCATTCAAAATAATATTTGTTTTGTAATTCAATCCATTATTAGGTAAACCATTAATTAACTCTGTATATTGCTTTTTATTTACATCATACAATAGCACTCTATTATCACTTGCAATTATAATATTATTATTATAACAAGCTATATCATATATATTTAAAGTTTTATCATTTACTAAAATCTCCTCTTTATTATCATTATTGATAATTTTAATAGTATTTTTAAATGCTATGTATAAATTATTTTCTTTATCAAAATCAAAGGAAACTGCTCCTCCTAAACCCTTTGTATTTATTGACCAATCTACATTCTCATAGATAAGATTTAAATCATACCTATTACTAAATTTATAAATTCCAAATGATAAAGTTACAATTATTATTGAAAATATTAAAAACTTAAAAAATCTCCACATTACTCCTTCCCCCTTTATATTTTTATTTATATTTTCTCACTAACAAAATATTACTTAATAATTAAATAATAACTAGTTAATATCATATTATCTAATTTTACCGAATAAGTATTAATGTAATTCACTACAAACTTTTAACTAAAAATTTAATTTTAAAAGTAGACTTACAAACTTTACTTAAGGGGGCTAATTAACTTTGGAGAAGGATATATTTTTTAAAAATTCATTTTTTCTTACTGCAGCTAATATAACAACTGGAATACTAGGATTCATTTTTTCTATGTATCTAAATAATTTAGCTGGACCTGAAGGAGTTGCTCTTTATGGTTTAGTAATGCCTGTATACAATTTGTTTATTTGCTTAATGACTGCAGGTATTATAGCAGCTATCTCCCAACGATCTGCAATATATCAATCAAAAGGAGAATATAATAATCTATTTAAAACTATTCGTTCAGTTACTTTTTTTAACATAATTTGGTCTATTGTCATAGGAATTTTAGTTTTTTTTCTAGCTCCATACATAAGTAAATATGGTATAAAAGATGTAAGAACATTAAACGCCATTAAAGTTACCTGTCCTGCAATGATATTTATTGCTCTTTCTAATATATTAAAAGGTTTCTTTTATGGAACCTCAAAAATTGCTGTTCCTGCAATTATTGATATATCTGAAAAAGCTATGAGAATTATAACTATTGCTTTATTAGTGTATGTTTTTAAAGCTCAATCATTATCATCTTTAATAACACTAGCTTATGTATCTTTGGCCTTAGGAGAATTACAAAGTTTAATATTACTATTCTGTTACTATAAATATACAAAAAAAAGAATGCCTACTAGTAACGAAATTCCAGAAAGTAGAGCTCAACTTATTTTCAATGTATTAGTAATTTATTTACCTCTATGTTTAAACGGCTTTTTAGGAAATACATTTGCAACTATTTCAACATTAATTGTACCAAGACAACTAGTGGCTTCTGGTATTGATTATAGCTCTGCATTAAATCTTATTGGTAGATTTAATGGAATGGCTTTGACTATAGTAACATTCCCACTTATAGTTGTTAATTCAATAAATACATTACTTGTACCAGATTTATCACAAAGTATGAGCTCTGGAGAATATTATAGCGCTTCGCAAAGAATTAAGACTATTTTAAAAATTGCTTTTTTATTAGGTATGGCTACTACTATCATTTGTCAACTTATTCCTGATTCATTAGGACAAATGTTTTTCCAAAGAGATGATTTAGGTTTATATATTAGACTTTCTTCTTTATCAGCACCTATTTTCTTTGTTTCTAATACAATGTTTGGAATTTTAAATGGTTTAAATAGACAAAGTATTATTTTAAGAAATTCTATAATTATTTCTGTTACCGAAATATTATGTCTTTATTTCTTTACTGCAATACCTAGTATAAATATTTTTTCTTACGTTATAACAATTTTTATTACTTCTACCTTAGGATTAATAATAAATTTACGTGAAGTAAAGAAACATATTGAACTAAATTTATCGTTTTTTAACGTAGTTATTTTTGCTCTTATAGGAATATTAGTTTATTTAATCTTAAATTTATTTACTAATAGATTGTTAGATGGCTTATTTTTAAGTAAGAATATAATTATAATAACTTTAACATTCGGTATTTTTGCATATCTAAGCAGATTTGGACTAGACGAAGACTAATATCTCTAACAAAAAAGCTCATTATCTCAATATGGATAATGAGCTTTTTAATAATTTTATTTTACATATTTTTTCTTAAAAATCTTGGTAATAAAGTAAATAATCTAGGCGAAATCATATCTAAATCTTTTTTATTTATTCCTCCAAGGAAAATTAAAGCACATAAATATATCATTCCCCCAATTCCCATAAGAATCAATATAACAAAACAAATTATAATTCTTCCACTTCCAATTATATTTATAATTCTATCAATTGGAATTCTGCATATATAAATCCCTAAAGCCATAAATGCTGAAGATATAGCAGGAATAATGGCTAATTTAAATATAGGAATTTTCATTTTAAAAATTCTTCTAAGTCTTCTATGATTTATAATAACAGGAATTAAAAAGGCGAAGAAACTTGCAAAAATTGCTCCTAATATATTTATATCTTTAATAGAAACTAAGAAATAATTAATAATAAATTTAATTACTATCCCTAACAAAGCTGTGCTTAACACTAAGTAAACTTTATTAATCCCTTGTAATATAATATTTTGAATTGCAGATATGGACATAAATATCAATACTACTGACCCATATTTTAATAATTGATACCCAGCCGTTGTATTAAATAGCATTATATATATATCTTTACTTAGCATTGATAATCCTACTGCTGCTGGTATAGTTATTAAATAAGTTATTTTAAAACTATAGGCCATCTGAGATTTTAATTCTTTTCTATTCTTTTGTGTATATGCTTGTATTATCTTAGGAAATACTGCAGCACTTAATGCTGTAACTAATGCAAAAGGTACATTCAATAATGTATTATAATATCCTAAAACACCATACAACCTTGTTGATTCTATATTGGAAAAACCTGCTGCAAGCAATCTTGCTTTAACGTTTATAGTATCAACAAGACTCCCAGCATTCTGCAAGCCAGCTACCATTATGATTGGTACACCATAAAACAAAAGCTTCTTTAATATTTTTTTGTTGCTTATTTGCTTTTCAGATTTATCTTCTATTTCAGCCTTACCTTCATAGTCAAGCTTATCATACATTATTAATATGAATATTAAGGCAGCAATTGCTCCTATTGTAGTTCCTACTGTTCCACCTGCACTACCCCATTCAATACTAATTTGAACAAATACATATGCAAATATTAAACTTAATACTATATTAACTATTTGCTCAAGTACTTGAGATATCGCTAATGTTTTCATATCTTCCGTACCTTGCATATAACCTCTATATGTTGCTAATATGCAACTAAAAAATACTGTAGGGGCTAAAAATCTTAATGATAAAGCTGCTTCTGCCCACTCAGTACCTTCAGCAATAACTCCAGCTAATGCTATAAAAGCTATGGTAATAATAGCTCCAATAATAGCTAAGTATGTTCTTGCAACTTTCATAGCTCTTAGAGCATCTTCATGATGCCCTTGAGCTCTTAATTCTGATACAACCTTAGCAACTGCTGGTTGTGCACCTAAACTGGTAATAGCTAGTATAAAAACAAAATATGAATAACTTGCATTATATATTCCAATCCCATCTTGCCCTATAATAGCATTTAATAGCGGTACATATGCTGCTGATAATATTTTAACAAGTATTCCTGCTAAAGATAAGATAAGAAAACTACGACCCACTGACTTCTCTTCCATAACTTTCCCCTTTATACGTTCTTATATAGTAAATTTAAATACATCCTTCTTTATCTTCTTAAACATTGGTGGAAGTGATTCTGCTATTGTCTTATTTTTTAAATATTCTAGCTTTCCATCTGCGCCCTTAAATATAAGCTTATATGCGTAAAGGAACTGATAATTTAATCCAAACTTATTATCAAAGAATGAATTTAACTTTCTATCTCCATACTTAAAATCACCTATTATTGGATTTCCTAAGTGACTTAAATGCGCTCTAATTTGATGGCTTCTACCTGTAATAAGATCAATTTCAAGTAATGAATACGCTCCATTAGTTTGAACTGTTTTTACTTCCATAGAAATCTCTTTTGTATTAGGTTTCTTTTCATCATATACTTTTGATATATTTTCATTTTCATTTTTTGAAATATAACCCCTGTATATTCCGTCTTTTATTTTTCCTTTTACTAAGGCGTTATAATACTTTTTAACCTTACCTTCTCTTATCATCTCATTCATTGTTCTTAATGACTCGAAATTTTTTCCGAATATAACAACTCCTGAAGTATTTCTATCTAATCTATTACATGGTGCTGGCGTAAATGTCTTTTCCTTCTCTGGTAAATAGTCACCTTTTCCATGTAGATATGATAATACATAGTCAGTAAGTGAAGCTTGAGCTCCCTTTTGATCTGGATGAACTAAAACACCAGGCCATTTTTCAACAATTACTATATTATCATCTTCATATGTAACCATAAGTCCACTATAATTTACTTTTATAAATGAATCTTCTTTCTTCTCTTGCTTACTTTGGATATATCTTATTTCAATAACATCCCCTAATTCTAAAGAGTAATTTTCTTTTTTCTTTACCCCATTTACTCTTATATCACCTTTTCTTAATGCTTTGAATATAGCACTTAAAGGTACATCTTTTAAATATTTTCTCAAAAACTTATCTAGTCTTTGACCTGCCTCATTTGTTCCTATTTCAATTTTCAAAAAATCAACTCCTATATTATGTATATGAAACAACTCTTCTTTATTCAATCAGAGTTGTAAATTCATCTTGCTAAATCAAAGATTTAGAGATTCATTTATGAAACAACTCTTCTTTATTCAATCAGAGCTGTAAATTCATCTTTCTTAGACATTTTCCCATTATATTAGATTAATATTATTTTTTTAAGTTGTCAAATAATTCATAGCAACTTCACATTGAATTGCTACTCCAATAGGTAATGCATCTTCATCTATGTCAAATAAACTATTATGTGCAGGATGTACTATTCCTTTTTCCTCATTCCTAATTCCTAAGAAATAAAATACTGATGGCACTTTATTAGCAAAATAAGCAAAACTTTCTACTCCTAACTTAGGATTTTTTTGTACTTTAACATTTTCAGAACCTATAATATTTCTTGCAGAATCCTCTAATATTTTTACCATATTATCATCATTGTATAAACAAGGATATGATTCTTCTATTTCAATTTCTGCACTTCCTCTAAAAGTTGTACAAATCCCATTTACAATTTCCTTTAACCTTGCTTTTGCAAATTCTCTATCTTCATTTGTCATAGTTCTTATGATTCCACCTAACTTCACTTCATTAGGTATTATATTTTGTGCTGTTCCACCATGTATACTACCAATTGTTACAACTGCTGGATTAACAGGCTTTATCTCCCTACTAACTATACTTTGCAATGAAGTAACAACATGACTTGCCATAACTATGGGATCAATAGCAGTATCAGGATAAGCTCCATGCCCTCCAGAACCCTTTATTGTAATATTAAATGGATTAGATGCAGCATTTACTGTCCCTCTTCTAACCATTATCATTCCAGCATCTAATGTTTCTTCAACATGTAATCCACACATAACATCCACAGTAGGATTTGTTAA
This sequence comes from Clostridium cuniculi, assembly GCF_004353185.1. Classification (GTDB taxonomy): domain Bacteria; phylum Bacillota; class Clostridia; order Clostridiales; family Clostridiaceae; genus Clostridium; species Clostridium cuniculi. The sequence continues at coordinate 31,810 of NZ_SMUS01000038.1, forward strand.
AACTCCTTCTTCTATCATTACCTTTGCTCCACCAGTAGTCTCCTCTGCTGGTTCAAATATCAACTTTACAGTTCCATTGAATTTATCTTTATTTTTATTTAATAGCTTTGCTGCACCTAATAAAATTGTAGTATGTCCATCATGTCCACATGCATGCATCTTTCCACTAACTTTTGATGCATAACTACAAATTTTTTTATCCTGCATTGGTAATCCATCAATATCTGCTCTTAGGCCTATTACCTTATTATTTACCCCTTCTTTAGTACCTTCTATTATTCCACATACACCAGTTCCAGCAAACTCTTTAAACTGGATTCCTTCTTTTCTTAAAAAATCTTTTATAAATTTAGATGTATTCGTTTCTTCGAAGCCTAGTTCTGGGTATTGATGCAAAGTCCTTCTTATTTCTATTAATTCATCTTTAATATGATTTGCTTCTATATTAAAACCTTTCATAAATAAAAACTTCTCCTAAAAAAAATTTACAGGCTTATATTAAAAAATATAAGCCTATTTAGATTAATTATATATTATGCATCCTTTTTATTCAATTAGTTTGCTTATGTATATCACTTTTATTACTTTATCTTAACATTTTTTCTAGTTCATATAACCTAAATCTTTCAGGTTGTTGGAACTCTGCTCCTGATGATCTTTTTTCAATAAGCTTTTTGTACTCCTCAAATTGTGCATCTCCTAGTTTTTTTCTTATTACATTCAATTCACATTCTTGGATATACTCTCGTTCTTCTTGAGACAACACTATATATTTATTTAACTTTGAAATTATTTGATTTAAATTTTCTTTTTCCTCCGCACTAATTAAATCATCATTCTTTTCAATAAATACCTCTAACTTTTTTCCTTCTTCAGGAGAACAAGCTAACGTTAACTCTGTAAAACTATTTAAATTTATAGTAGTAATAATTACAACTAAAAGTAACCTTATATATTTTCTATACTTACACATAATGAATCCACCTTTTGCAAAAGTTTTTATATACTTATTATTACCCTTTTGCAGAATATTAATTAATATTACTTAATTAATATTACTTAATTAATATTATTAAGTTATTCTCCATTAATACTCTTAAAGAAAAACTTCTATCTATATCCTCTTTAAACTCTAATGTTATTCTATCTCCATCTATTGCCTTTACTTTTGCATCACCATATTGTCTGTGATATAAAGCATCACCTTTTTTAATTCCATAATCCGCAGAATTACTTTCTTCTTCTAATCCACTCTCTAAAACAAATCTAGATATATCACTAAACTTACCTCTAATAGTTTTAGGTGAAAATACATAAAGATTTTTAATAGCTCTTGTAATGGCAACATAAAATAGTCTTCTTTCCTCTTCTAAATTCTCTTCTATTGATGATTTATGAGGAATTGTTTCTTCTACACAGTTAATAATAAATACATTTTTAAACTCCATTCCCTTTACACCATGTATTGTACTAAGAATTACACCATCCTGAACTACCTTACTTTTTTCAATTTCCTCCTTAACATTATCTACATGTGTCAAAAATTCTGATATATTTCTAAATCCTTCTATTGCACCTTTAAATTCCTCTAACACATCCTCTAAGTCACTAAAATTCTGATTAAATTTACTTGCATATTCTCTTAGATAATCAATATATCCTAGAGAAGAGATTATATATTGTACAGCACTACCTAATGAAATTTTATTAAGGTATGCAATATCCTTCTTTAAATCATCTAACTTTTTTGCTTGAAATGGTGCAGTATCACTTTTGTCTATAAGAATATCAAATACATTCTTATACTCTTTATAATTCCCTATATAACTTAAATTACTTTTACTAATATACCTAAATGGCTTATTTATTATAAAATTAAAAGCCTCTCTATTGTATGGATCTACTGATAGTATTAAATAGTTTATTATATCTTTACATATAAAATGCTCAAAAAAATTATATCCCTTATCTAATAAAACAAAAGGTATTTTTCTTCTTGTAAAAGTATCTATCAAACTTCTAGCTTCCATATTAGTTCTATATAATATAGCATTGTTACTATAGTCTTCACCAATAAAGGATTTAATAATATTTACAATCTCCTCACCTTGCAAAAATTCATTATAGGGTTTCATAAACTTTATAATTCCTTTTTCAGATTCAAATGATAATATCTCTTTATTATTTCTTCCTAAATTATTAGAAATTAGCTTTTTAGATATATCAATTATATTCTTTTTACTCCTATAGTTAGTTGACAAATATACTTTTTCTCCTTTAATAAAGGATTTATCAAACTCTACCATATATTCAGGCTTAGAGCCTCTAAATGAATATATACATTGATCTTCATCTCCTACAGCAAACAACTCATTTCCATCATTTATCATTTTTAAAAATGCTATTTGTAGTTCATCACAATCTTGAAACTCATCAACTAAAACATACTTAAATAAATTTCTATATTTACTTAATATATTAGAATTATTCTTAAATAAATATAATACCCTTACAGATAAATCATCAAAGTCCCAAAGTTTTTCTTTTTCTTTCTGCTTTTCATATTGCTCATAACATTCCTTAAAAATTTCCATAGATATTGATGGCGCGAACTCCTCTAATTTTCCTAATGATGTTTTAAACAATGATATGTTATTCAAAACATCTCTAACTTTATCATCATTTACATCATCAAAATACTTTCCTAATACACTTTTTACTATTCCATGACCTTTACCACCATCTATTATTTTTATATCAAAACCTTCTCTAAGTAAAATTTTGTAAAATAATCCGTGAAAAGTTCCAAAAAAAGGTGCTATATCTTTTTTAAAAATATTCTTATATCTTGACTTCATATTCTCAGCAGCTGCTCTAGTAAATGTTATAACAATAATATTTCCAACCTTAACTTTTCTTTCTTCAATAAGATGATTGACTCTATTTATTATAACTGTTGTTTTCCCACTTCCTGGAGCCGCTACTACTAATGTATTTTTACCTTTACTATTAATTGCTTTCATTTGGTAATTATCTAATGCTACTTTCATATGTACTCCTTAAATGTAATATACTTTAATTATTACCTCTATTATAATATAAATAACTATATTGTAATAATTTATATATAGATGTACAATATCTTTAGGTATTTTTCAATAAAGGAGATAAAAATGGAAAATTTAATGAGATTTGACGTTACTAACGAAAGAAATCTTACAATGCTTGTAGATTTTTATGAATTAACGATGGCTAATGGATATTTTAACAAGGAAGTACAAGATAGAATAGCATACTTTGATATGTACTTCAGAAGAGTACCTGATGGTGGCGGATACTGCATTATGGCCGGAGTTGATCAACTTATTCAATATCTAAATAATTTATCATTTACTGAAGGCGATATTAAATACTTAGAAGAAAAAAACATTTTTTCAAAAGAATTTTTAGATTACTTAAGAAACTTTAAGTTCGAATGTGATGTTTGGGCTATTCCTGAGGGAAATCCTGTTTTTCCAAATCAACCTTTAGTAACAGTTAGAGGTCCTGTTGTACAAGCTCAATTTGTTGAAACAATGATACTTTTAACTATAAATCACCAAACATTAATAGCTACTAAAGCAAATAGAATTTGTAGAGCTGCTAATGGTAAAACTGTTATGGAATTTGGTTCAAGACGTGCACAAGGCTATGATGGTGCAATATATGGTGCAAGAGCTTCTATAATAGGCGGTTGTGACTCTACTGCCTGTACAATTGCAGACAAATATTTTAATGTTCCTGCTGTTGGTACAATGGCACATAGTTGGGTACAGCTATTTGATACTGAATATGAGGCTTTTGAAGCTTGGGCTCAAACATATCCTGACAATTGTTCTTTATTAATCGATACTTATAATGTACTTAAATCTGGTTTACCTAATGCTATTAAAGTCTTTGATGAAGTTTTAAAACCACTAGGCAAAAGACCACAAGGAATAAGAATTGATTCTGGAGATATAACATATTTAACTAAAAAATGTAGAAAAATACTTGATGAAGCCGGTTATAACGATTGTAAAATAATTGTCTCTAACTCTTTAGATGAGCATATAATAAGAGATGTTTTATCCCAAGGAGCTTGCATTGATGCATTTGGTGTTGGCGAAAGATTAATAACTGCAAAATCTGAACCTGTATTTGGAGGTGTCTATAAACTTGTAGCTGTTGAAAAAGACTCTACAATAATTCCAAAAATAAAGATTAGTGAAAATAGTGAAAAAATTACTAATCCTGGTTTCAAAAAAATATATAGACTTTTTGATAAAAGCACCGATACAGCAATAGCTGATGTTATTTGTCTAAATGATGAAGAAATAGATGAAAATTCCGAGCTTGAAATCTTCCACCCAATTCATACATGGAAAAGAAAAAAAATAAATAATTTTTATACAAAAGAATTATTAGTTAAAATTTTCGAAAAAGGTGAACAAGTTTATTCTTCACCTTCAGTATTAGAAATTAAGGAGTTTTCTAAACAAGAAACATCTAAATTGTGGCCTGAAATTTTAAGATTTGAAAATCCCCATACTTATTATGTGGATCTTTCACCAAAACTTTGGAAATTAAAACAAGAACTTTTAATGGAAAAAAAGCACTAAAAAATTTAATAGTCACTGATGCTTTGCTTCAGTGACTATTATACTTACTCATCTTTATATCCTACATAACTTGGAATTATATACTCCAAACTTGTATCTTGTGAATACATAAAATCATCATCAATAATCTCTTTAAAAATAACTTTATCTCCTACTAAATGTTCAACAAAAGGGCAAATTTCATTGTGATTTTTAGCTGGACTCATCGGACATTCATTACTACAACTTATCTTCTCCTTCTTACTTGACCAAAATGGACATTTACTCATAACCCATACCCCCACTTTATCTGTAAACGAAATCACAAGTTTATTATACATTATTTTCATACATAAATAAACTTTTATTCCATTTTATATAATGTTTTATACTATTTATTTATAATATAACATATTTTATCATTAAATCAATATTTTTATATTTTTTTGATAAAAAAATATCAATTTCTTCATAGAAGAAATTGATATTTTAAAACTATATACTCTATTTTTTAATAGCAGAATTTTTAACAACTGATATTTTTATTATTTCATTTTGGAATGCTTTTAATAAAGCTTTTTCTAAAACTTTTTGTTGATCAAAGTTTTCAATATCTCTACATTCAGCAAAGACTTTATTTAATTCTCCCTCAACATTTGTATATGTTAATGTAACATACGGTTTATCATATTCAACCTTTACTATTTTTAATCCCCAAGAAATTTGAGCATAATCACCATCTAGTGTTAGCTTAGTTAAAGATTTTAATTTTTCATTTTCAGCATTTGGATCATTAATTATTAATAATTCATCACCAACTTTATATTTTGACATATAAATTCTCCTCCTTTATATTTACACTAATTACAAATTATATTTTATGCAATTAACATAATAATATGTAATTATTATTTCTCATTCTTCTTATAAAATATCATATTTTGTATAAATTTACAATGAGATTTTGTTAAATTTTCTTTCTTAGTTAATAAAAGTTATTGACAAAGAATCATAATTTTTAATATAATATTATTAAATAAATATAGGAAGGTGTACCTTATGGATGATATAATTCTAACCTTTAAAGAAAAGAAACTAAAATTAACACCTCAAAGATTAGCTGTTTATCAATATCTAAAAAGCACTAACGAACACCCTTCTGCCGAAACTATTTATAAAGCTTTACAACCAAATTATCCTACTATGAGTCTTGCAACTGTATATAAAACTTTAAAAACTTTAGTAGAAATTGGCCTTGTACAAGAAATCAATATTGGTGAAGGTAATTTTAGATACGACGGAAATTGTAGCGAACATGGTCATATACAATGTATTAACTGTGGTAAAGTAGACGATTTATGTGATATGGATTTTTCTCCTCTAAATAAAATGGTTGAAGAAAATACAAATTATAAAGTTAAATGGAATAAGCTTTTCTTTTATGGTCTATGTAAAGATTGTCAGTAGAATTTTCTGCTGGCTTTTTTTATTTTATAGAAGTATTTATTATATAGTATCTTCATATACTTAACTGAGGTGATACTATGTTTAATTTTAAAAAGATAAAAAAGAATACTATTATAGCTTTCATTATTATATTTTTTTTAATAGGTATAAGTATAATAACTATAATTAATACATATTCCAAAAATACAGAAACTCTATCTAATAATCTTTTAGAGAATAACCAGGAATATGACTTTGATTGTGATGGAGAAAAGGATCAATTAACAATTATTTCAACTAATTCAACCTACTCAATAAAAATAAAAAACTCTACTGGTGAAATATTATTAAAGAGTAATGAATTTGATTACTCACTACTAGATATAACCTCATCTTGTAGCATAAATATTTCCTACATAGATTTAAATCGAAATAAAATTCCTGAACTAATTATTAGCGGCTTTAAAAATAATAAACCAACTTTTTATATCTTTCAATGGATAGATAATACTTTTAAGGAAATTCTCTTTTCTCAAAATAATATTCTAGGAATATTAGATTATAATAATTCAAGAACACCAAAAATATTTACAACTAATTCAACTACAGGCGACAAAGGTACTAATAGCTATATATTAAATTCTAATTCAATAAAAGATATTACATTTAGTAATCAAACAATTCCATCCTTAGGTAATATTCAAACACTTATTAACCTTATTGAAGCTGATTATGAACTAGACGATGCCCCAGATATATTCACTTCATATATTCCAAGTGAGGAGCTGGGAATTCTATGGAATTTAGACAAATCTACTTATCGTTATTCATTTCAAAAAGGTTATTTTTATGATATATCATGGGATGATTCAGGAAAGGCAACCTCAATATACTGGATACTTTCATTTGAAAAAGTTAATTCTATTGATTCAAATGTCAAATCTCAAGAACTTACTATATATGTAAAATCAAACTTAGAAGAACCAGATGAATATAAAATATCCTCTATAATAAAAAATTAATAAAAGGCCGCTATAAAAGCGGCCTAAAAGGGGGATGGGGGGGTTTAGCTTCAATGAAGATTTTTCTTCATTAGCTATAGGAGAATACTCTCCGGTACAGTAATAGTATTAACCTTTCTATGAATTTTATTCATCTATTACTAGTAATAATATTACTCGTCAAAAGCTCCATCATTATACATCAAAATTATCTTATCTATAAACTCTCCTCTTTCTCCACTTACAATACTTCTAATAGCTCTTAACATTTTCATATTTTCATCGTTTCTATCAATATTTCCTTCAAAAATACTACTATTAACTACTTTTTCATCTTCATCTCTATGATCAAGATCTTTATTCATATTACTATTTTGATTCATAGAAGTTCCCATAGGATTCATATTCCCCATTAAATTTCCTAGATTTAAATTATTAAAATCAAATCCTTGTGTATTCATCGATTGTAACAAACTATTTATTTGATTCATGTCTATATTTCCGAACATACTGCTTAATAATTGATTAGGATTTATCCCAAATGGTCCATTATTATATGTTTGTCTATTATTCATATTATTACTTGCATTATTATTCATATTTGCATTGTTTCTATTTTCCCTTGTAACTTCACGCCTAGTATCACTTCTGCTCTTATGCTTGCGCTTGGACATACAGCTTCCTCCAATTAATTTCTTTACTCTATTATATGTAATTAAATAATATATGTTTATAAATTAAGACATTTTTTTGGAGGGTCGTAAGACCCTCCATCCTCTTAACTAGCAGCAGCAGTTACTTTCGCAGCAGCAATTGTTTCCCATGTTATTATTTCCTCCAAATAGGCTACCATAGGATCCACCACATAGTAAGAATAATAAGATTATTAAATATGAGCAGTTGTTATTAAGAAGTCCTGAACCACAAGCAATTAATAAAAATATAATTGGTGCTACACAATTATTTAATCCACCAAATATATTTCCACAACATCCTGCATTGTTTGCTACAGCATTATTGCAGCAGCAAGTTTCACAACAACAAGGTTCACAACAACATTTTTCACAACAACATTTATTGTGTTTTCTCTTTGACATAACTATTCCTCCCTCCTACTAAACTATATTAGGTTACCACAAGATGCTACATTGTTACCACATCCGAAGTTACCATTACATAAGAATAGGATAACTAGTAAGAATAAATATCCTCCACCACAATTTCCTAATCCACCAAATAAACCACCATTTCCATAGTTTCCAGTATTTCCACAACAGCAATTACTCTTTGTGTTACAGCAGCATCCTGAATTTCCACCATATCCTGCATTGCCACCTTGTCCAGCATAGAATAAAATTAATAATATCCAGATCCAGCTTCCAAAGCCACATCCAAAATTACCACAATTTCCAAAGCCACTACAGCATTGATCTACTGGAGGACAACTTGGACATTCAATGTCGTTTAGTTCATCAATCATATCTTGCATACTAGGCATATTAACATTCCTCCTAAGAATTTGATTTTTTTTGTTTTTATACTATATACTATTCTCCCCAATATTATTTGACACTATTTTTATCTTTATAATGATATTTTTTCTTAAAATTTACTAATTTTAAGTTTTCATGTCTTCCTAATATTTTCCCCTCTCTACTAATTATTCCAAACCACTCTTAAATGTGATAAATACCGTCAATCAGGACCACCCGTAAAACGGGTGGTTTGCTCTACGCCTATAAGGCTCTGTTACTGGCTGTGCTACTCGCACGTCGAACGGTTTGCCAACCGCATATTTTTACTGGCTACCCCTAAAGGGGCTTT
>NZ_SMUS01000039.1 GCF_004353185.1 Clostridium cuniculi
TGAGTAATAAAACATTAACAAAGGAAAAAAAGTACATAATTTTATAGTGTAATTCTAAATGGATAATAATAAGATAAGTATTGTGTATAAATCAAGATTAGTTATGATATAAGTTGTACCTATAAAAATGTTTGTACAATAATTATGCAGTATTATACTATAAAGTAAATATATAAAACAAAAGAAGTAATTATGTATGATATAGGATTTAATTTTTAAAAATATAAATTATAGTAGTATCTTTTTCGATACTATGTATTAAAAAAGTACCTACTTTTCTTAAAGTAAAATATGATTTATTATACAATTATAACCAGTAATTGTATGTATAATTAGGTTATAAGAAAGGTAATTTTAATAAATATCTCTTTAACGTTTATTGCGTATTTTTTAAAAGAAATTTAAAAATATCACATTAAGAAATGTAATAGGAATAATAGATATATAGTATAAAGAAGGAGAGAAGTATTTGTGATAAATAAGAAGTCTGAGATAATTGTCACTGGTGATGTTTGTGTAAATTTACTAGTTTGGCAAAAAAGAACTAATATAGATAATACTTTTAATTACAATTTATACCCTAAGGTATGCCAAAGGTATGAAAAGGGAGGAGCTTTATTGTTGTCCAAGCTTATAGCGGATGCAACAGAACTTGAAGTAGCTTCACCTGAAATTGAGGATATGAACTTATATTTAAATGATAATGTTTTAGTTTCAGTTGCAAATTTGAAGAAGTTTCCATTAACTAATAATAAGCAAAATAAAGATGAAGTTTATAGAATAGATGAATTTTCAGGATATTATATAAAAGATTCAGAAGCTCCTAGAACATTTTCTGTAATAAATGACAATGAAGATGCTAAAATAGTTGTATTAGATGATAACAATAATGGTTTTAATTCCAATGAAGATGTTTGGCCATTAGCTATAAAATCAGCTAATAAAACACCTATAATATTATATAAAACTAATAAAATAGATTTTAATAATAAATTATGGCTACATATTGAAAAAAATCATTTAAAAAATACTATAGTTATTATTAATGCAGATGACTTAAGAGCTAAAGGAGTAAATATTAGTAAAGGGCTTTCTTGGGAAAAAACAGCATTAGATTTTGTTTGGCAGATGAAGAATAATCCTAAGCTTAAATATCTATCTAATTGTACAAATCTTATAATTCCTTTTGGATTAGAAGGAGTAATATATTATCATAAAGATTTAAGTAGTACATCAAAGTTATATTTTTTAACAAATGAATTTGAAGGTGGATTTATAAAAGAAAATAGTGGAAAAATGTACGGATTAACATCTTGTTTTGTAGCTGGTCTTACTAAATCAATAAGCAATAGGACAGAGGGAGAAGCTTTGTCAGAGCTAATAGATGAAGGTATCAGACAAGGGATGCTTTCAGCTCAAAGATATTTTATTAATGGATTTGGAGCTGATTTAGAAAATGATAAATTCCCTAATGAATCATTATTTAAATGTGCTGAGGGTGAATGTAATTTTAATGAACATATTCAAGATGTTAAAATAAAAAATACTAATAATCCTAATTGTCGAGGATGTTGGTATATTATAAAAGATAAAAGTTCAACAAATTTAGAAGAAATTGCCTATGAAATAGTTAAAAAAGGCGAAGATAGTGCTTTGAAGTATATTCCTATAGCTAAATTTAGAAATTTAAAAACAGTAGATAGAACTGAAATAGAAGCCTATAGAAGTATAAAAAATCTTATTGCAGAATATATTTCTACTGAAAATGCTGTGAGACCACTATCTATTGCAGTTTTTGGTACTCCAGGATCAGGTAAATCTTTTGGGGTAACAGAAGTTGCTGCAAGTATAGCTCCAAATTTAATAGAAAAAATAGATTTTAATCTATCACAATTCCAAGGTGTTAATGATTTAATTGCAGCTTTTCATAAAGTTAGAGATATAGTATTGAATGGTAAGTTACCACTTGTATTTTTTGATGAATTTGATTCTACTTTTGGAGAAAATCTGGGGTGGTTAAAGTATTTCTTAGCACCTATGCAAGATGGTACTTTTAGAGAAGGAGATTCAGTACATCCAATTGGAAAAGCTATATTTGTATTTGCAGGAGGAACATCAAGTACATATGAAGGATTCTGTGGAGAAGAAATAAAAGATGAAGATAAAATAGAATCATTTACAAATACTTTTAAAAATGCTAAGGGTCCTGATTTTGTTAGTCGTTTAAGAGGGTATGTTAATATTCTTGGTCCAAATCAAACAGATAAAAAATGGGATCAATTATTTATTATTAGAAGAGCAATGCTACTTCGTTCTTTATTGATTAGAAAAGCTCCATATCTTATTAATGACAATGGAGAAGCACAGGTTGATAATGGAATTATTAGGGCATTATTAAAAATTCCTAAATTTAAGCATGAATCAAGGTCTATGGAAGCTATTTTAGAAATGAGTATGTTATCAGGAGTGAAAAAGTGGGAACAATCACATTTACCATCTAAAAGTCAGTTGAAACTACATGTAGATGAACAAGAATTCTATCATTACATGATGCTTGAAGAATTCTTTAGTGAAAAAATAGAACATTTATCATATTATATTTGGAGTAAATTTGAAAAAACATATTTAGAAAATAATCCAATTATTATAGATAGTTATAATGATGTTTTACAAAATCACTTAAAAAAATGGATTTATGAACAAGTGAAAAACATTCCTCAAATACTATATAAGGCTAATTATGAATTATGTTCAATTAACGAAACACCTATAGTGGTAAATTTTGCAGAAAATGAACTAGAGTATTTAGCAGAATATCAGCATGAGATATGGTTAAAAAATAGAAAAAAAGAGGGATGGAAATATGGAGAATTTGCTGATGTTAATAAATTGGTTCATCCATCAATAACAAGCTGGAATAATTTAAGTCAGGAAATCAAAGATACTATAATTAAATATATTAAATTATGGCCTGAAGCATTAGTAAATAGTAAGTTAAAAATAGAGAAATTGAATTATTTATGCTATTGCGAATCACATAATTGTATTAAGAAAACTTATGATAATTAAATGATTAATAGAAGACTAAATATAAAAAAGCTAGTGAATGCATTGCAATCACTAGCTTTAGCTATGTTTAAATATTATTTACTTTCCCAATTAAATACATATGGAACATTTCTGTAATAACCTTCATAGTCAAGTCCATAACCTACTACGAATAAATCATCGATTTCGAAACAACAATAATCAGGTTTTAAATCAACTTTTCTTCTAGAAGGTTTATCTAATAATACACAAGTTTTTACTGATCTTGCGCCTAATTTTTTTACATGTTCTATAACAAATTCCATTGTATATCCAGTATCTATTATATCATCAACTATTAAAACATCTAATCCTTCTATGTTATCTGGAATATCGTTAACAACATTAACAGTACCAGAACTAACTTCGCTATGTCCATAACTAGAAGTAGTCATGAATCCAACCTTAGCTTTTACGTCTAAAGCTTTAAATATATCAGCTCCAAAAACAAAGCTTCCTCTTAAAAGAGGTAATACATATAATTCTTTACCTTCATAATCTTTACTTATTTCTTCACCTAATTCTTTAACTCTAACCTTAATTTGTTCTTCAGAGAAAAGAATATTACGCTTTTTATCGTCCATGTAAGAAACCCTCCACTACAGTATTTATATTATTAATTATTATATGAAAAAATATCATAAATAGTTGGCTTATTTATATTAAGCAAAAGTATAATTGTATTCCACTAGAAGTACAATAATAATATAGATTCTAACAATAATTTTAAAATTTTGCAACGTAAAAATTGGAATATATTTAGTTTACAGTTACTTTAGAATAAGATAAAATATAGTGAAATATCAGTAATATTAGTATATATAGGAATAGGTTTAATAGAAATTATAAAATTACTTTTATACAATTAGTATATACTAAATAAGAAGCTTTAGTTGAGGTGATAATATGATATATGGAAATATAGATGGTGTAAAAAAGTCTGCTATAGAAGAATTAGAAAGACTTTATAAAGCTAAATGCCCAAAAGATGAGGTTTGTTCTACTGAAATAATAGAAGTAATTTCTAGAGTTTCATCATTTATAGAAAGAGAAGTAAGTGTTGCAATAGATAGAAGAGGAAATATTAGAACTATAGCAATTGGAGATTCTACTTCAGTAGAAATAGAAACTTTAGATATAAGGGAAAAAAGATTAGCTGGTGTTAGAATAATTCATACACATCCAAATGGTATGAGTAATTTATCTGCATTAGATATTAGTGCTTTATTAAAATTAAAATTAGATGCTATTGTAGCGGTAGGAATATATGAAGGAAAGATATTAGATTGTTCTTTAGGAATGCTAACTGTTCTTAATGATACTTTAGATTATGAAGAAACTGCTCATATACCTTTAGAAGAGATATCTAAAATACATATATTAAATAAAATTAATTATATAGATTCTTTAATTAAGGAAAAAGATATAATTGAAGATGATGAAGAAAAAGCTATATTAGTAGGTTCTGATACAAGAGAAAGTTTAGAAGAACTTAAGGAGTTAACAAAAGCTTGTGATATTCCAGTACTTGATAGTGTTTATCAAAGTAGAAGTAAAATAGATGCTGCTTTTTATATTGGTAGAGGTAAAGTTTTAGAAATTGCTCAATTAAGACAAAAGTTAAGAGCAAATGTAGTTATATTTGATGATGAATTATCAGGATCACAAGTTAGAAATTTAGAAGCTGCTATAGGGGCTAAAGTTATAGATAGAACTACCCTTATTCTTGAGATATTTGCTAGAAGAGCAAAGAGTAGAGAGGCTAAAATTCAAGTTGAATTAGCACAACTTAAATATAGAATGAGTAGACTTCAAGGGTTAGGTACAATAATGTCAAGAACTGGTGGTGGTATTGGTACTAAAGGGCCTGGAGAAAAGAAACTAGAAACAGATAGAAGACATATAAAAGAGCAAATTTATGATTTAAATGATGAATTAAAGAAAATTAAAAAAATTAGAGAAACTCAAAGAGAGAAAAGAAACAAAGAAAGTATTCCAAAAGTTTCATTAGTAGGATATACTAACGCAGGAAAATCTACTTTAAGAAATGCACTTTGTGATGTAGCAGCTCAAAAAGAAGTTATAGGTAAAGAAAAAGTATTTGAAGCAGATATGTTATTTGCAACATTAGATATAACAACTAGAGCTATTGTATTAAAAAATAAAGGAGTAATAACTTTAACAGATACAGTTGGATTTGTTAGAAAGTTACCACATGATTTAGTAGAAGCATTTAAATCAACTTTAGAAGAAGTAATTTATTCAGATCTTTTATGTCATGTAGTTGATTCTTCAAGTGATACAGCTTTAGAACAAATTAGAGCTGTAGAAGAAGTTTTATTCGAATTGGGAGCTAAAGATAAGAAAACTTTACTTGTTTTAAATAAAATAGATAATGCAACAGAAGAGCAACTTGAAGCTATTAAAAAAGCTACAAGTGAATATGAAACAATTGAAATTTCAGCAAGAGAAGGTATAAATTTAGATGAGTTATTAACACTAATAGAAGAAAATCTTCCTTATAAGATGAAAAAGTGTGAGTATTTAATACCATATGACAGAAGTGATATTAATTCATTCCTTCATAGAAATGGTAGAGTTTTAGAAGAAGAGTATAGAGAAAATGGAACTTTCATGATTGTTGAAGTTGATGATGAAAGTTATAATAAAACTAAAGATTACATCATAAATATATTAATGTAATAGTTAATAAGAGCTACTTAAGATTAAGTAATTTTAACATTCTTTAGAAATGATATAGGATTCTTAATGAATATTAAAATAAGCTGTCTATGGTTATAGAAGTGAATAAATACTTATTTTAAGGATGCTCTTTTTAACATAGGTTCTGATATTGTTAATAAAAAAGATATAAATGTTTTAAGGTACTACCTAAAAAATGTTCATAAGTACCAGTAAAATAATTTATATTTAGCAATATCAGGGCCATTTTTATTTTAAGACATTTTTAGATAGTTAAATATGTTAAAATATGTTAAAATATTAATAAGTATGGTTGTAAAGTGGGTGGAAATAAAATGGTTAATGGAACAATGATGCAATATTTTGAATGGTTTTTATTGCCACAGTGTAAATTATGGAACGAAATATCTAGAGAAGCAAGTAATTTACGTGATTTAGGTATAACAGCTGTATGGATGCCACCAGCATATAAGGGGATTGGTGGTGGATATGATGTTGGTTATGGAGCATATGATTTATATGATTTAGGAGAATTTAATCAAAAAGGAAGTATAGAAACTAAATATGGTAGTAAAGATGAATATTTAATGGCCATAAAAATGTTAAAGAAAAATGGTGTTCAAAGTTATGGAGATATAGTTTTAAATCATAAAATGGGTGCAGATGAAGCTGAAGAAGTTATGGCAAGAGAAGAGGAGTTTTTTAATAGGAATATTCCTATTAGTGGAACTAAAGTAATAAGAGCATGGACTAAGTTTACTTTTCCAGGAAGAAATAATAAATACTCTTCCTTTAAATGGGACTGGAATGCTTTTGATGGAATAGATTATGATGATAAAACAAAAAGAAATAGTATCTATAAGTTTTTAACTAAGGAATGGAGTAATAGAGTAGATAAAGAAAATGGAAATTATGATTACCTTATGGGAGCTGACTTAGATTTTTCAAATAGAGATGTGGTGGAAGAACTGAAAAAGTGGGGAAAGTGGTACATCGATTTTACAAATATTGATGGATTTAGACTAGATGCTGTTAAGCATATAAGTTATGATTTTTTTGTAGAATGGCTAGAATATCTAAGAAAAGAAAGTGGAAAAGAATTATTTTCAGTAGGGGAGTATTGGCATTCTAATGTAGATGTACTATTAGAATATTTAAAAAATACTAAATATGTTATGTCTTTGTTTGATGTACCATTACATTTTAATTTATATGAAGCTTCTCATAGCAATGGTGATTTTGATATGAGAAATATTTTTAAAGGTACATTAGTAGAGCAATATTCAACAAAAGCAGTAACTTTTGTTGATAATCATGATACTCAATTAGGAAGTTCACTACAGTCCTGGGTAGAAAATTGGTTTAAGCCAATAGCTTATTCTTTAATATTATTAAGAATAGAAGGATATCCTTGTGTATTTTATGGAGATTATTATGGAATACCAAGCCGTGGATATTTTGGCATAGGAAGTTATTTAGATTTATTATTAAAGGCTAGAAAGCAATTAGCATATGGCGAACAACATGATTATTTTGATGATAAAAATATAATTGGATGGACAAGAGAAGGAATTAAAGAATATAATAATTCAGGTTTAGCTGTTTTGTTAACTAATAAGTTAGGTGGGCAAAAGAAAATGTATGTAGGAAAACAGTTTTCAGGTGAGAAGTTTAGAGATTTGCTTTCAAATTTTCAAGAGAAAGTAGTTATTGATAAGGATGGTTTTGGAAAATTTATGGTTAGAAACGGAAGCGTATCTGTTTGGGTATTAGATAAGGTAGATATATAAATAAATAGCACAGGATTATTTAAGATTATAATTCTGTGCTATTATTTTTATAAAAATTTGACCAGATTTACTATATTTTCTATAATTAAATGTATTAATACAATTTATCAATAAGAGTGATGGGGGCAATATGGAAAAGTATAATATTGAATTTAATGATTATGAGCCTAAATATATTCAAATTGCAGATAATATCAAGAATTTGATTAATTCCAAAGTAATAAAGGATGGAGATAAGTTACCTCCTATAAGAGTATTAGCTAAGGAGTTAAAAGTAAATAATGTTACAATTGTAAGTTGTTACGATAAGCTTGTAAGTGAAGGTTATGCTTATCAAAAAATGGGTTCAGGAACATATGCCAAGAAAAGAGAAATTACTGATTATTTTAAAAAGGAATATTCTAAAGAAATTAAATTAATAAAAAACAATTATGAGAAAAATATAATTGATTTTACAGGAGAAAGCTCTAGAAAGGTTAATTTTCCTATAAATCAATTTAAAAGAGTTATAAATGAAGTTTTAGATAGAGATGGTGCAGATGCATTAATTAGGGAGGAAGCTTTTGGATATGCAAACCTTAGAGAAACTATAAATAAAGTATTTTGGAATAATTCTTTAAATATAGAGAACTTATTAATCGTATCAGGAGCACAACAGGGGATAGATATTGCATCAAAGGCAATATTAAATATTAATGATAATGTTATTGTTGAAAAACCAACTTATGCAGGTGCATTGTCTGTATTTAAATTTAGAAGAGCAAATGTGTTTGAAATGCCTGTAGAAGAAGATGGTATAAATATAAAAAAACTTGAAGATATATTAAGGAAAAATAAAATTAAGTGTTTTTATACAATGAGTTATTTTCAGAATCCAACTGGAATTAGTTATAGTCATGAAAAGAAACTTGCTATTTTAGAATTAGCGGAAAAGTATGATTTTTATATAATAGAAGATGATTATTTGTCAGAGCTAATATTTGATGATAATATAAAACACGAACCATTTAAGGTTTTAGATAAAAATGATAGAGTAATTTATATAAAAAGTTTTTCGAAAATATTTTTACCAGGGATAAGACTTGGATATATAATATCTCCAGAAAGCTTTAGAGAAAGTATCCAAAACTCAAAGATTAATACAGATATTGCCACATCAACATTAATGCAAAGAGCTTTAGAAATGTATATTAAAGAAGGTTATTGGATTGAATATATAGATAATCTAAGAAGTGAGTATATAAAAAGATATGAGTTAATGAAAAAGCTAATTAATGAAAAGTTGAAAAAGTATGTAGGATTTTTTGATCCTAAAGGTGGATTAAGCTTTTATTTAAATATTAAAGATAAAGAAATTAAATCAAAGGAATTATTTTATAGGCTTAAGGAAAAAGGAGTTTATATTACTCCAGGAACATTATTTTATAAGGGATCAAATTTAGGAGAGCAATATTTTAAGGTGAGTTTTTCACAAGTTAACCAGGAAGAAATAATAAGTGGAATTGATATAATTAAGGAGGAGCTAGAAAAATGGCATATATAACGATAAGAGAATATGGAGAAGATAGCTTTATTGAAAAAAAATCTGAATTTATTGGATATGCAAAAAGAGTAGAAAATGAAGAGGAAGCAAAAGCATTTGTAGCAGAAATAAAATCAAAGCATAAACAAGCAAGACATAATTGTTGGGGATATATAATTGGTGAAAATATGGGGATTCAAAGATATAGCGATGATGGTGAACCACAGGGGACAGCAGGAATTCCTATTTTAGAAGTGATGAAAAAATCTAATATTACAGATTGTGCAGTTGTTGTAACAAGATATTTTGGTGGTATTTTGTTAGGAACTGGAGGATTAACAAGAGCGTATACTAAAGGAGCTTCTATAGCATTAAAAGCTGGAGGTGTAGTAGAAAAGGTTCAAGGTGTTAAGGTATCTCTTACGTTAGATTATGATATGATAGGGAAAGTACAGTATTTTTGTGGACAAAATAATTGGCATATTGAAGATACAGAATATACAGATAAAGTTATAGTACACATACTTGCAGAAGTTTCTGTAGCGGAAGAAATAGAAAAAGAAGCTATAGAAGCAAGTAATGGAAAGATAATAGTTGAAAAAAGTAAACCAGAGGTGTATTTTAAAGAAGAGAATAGATTATATAGTATTATATAGTGATAAGGAAACATTCTATTTACTTTCGTTTGTAGGTGTAATTTTGAATTTAATTTCGGAAACACGCTACTCATTATTGTTCGTAGGTGTAAGTTGGATTGACAAAATTAAAATTTTGAATCTCGCTTAAATTGTTAAATAATAATCCTTATGGTATAATATAAGAAGATTTTTATTAATAAACTTAAAAGATTTAGGAGGATGAAATAATGTCAGGACATTCAAAATGGCATAATATACAAAATAAAAAAGGTAAAGCTGACGCTAAAAGAGGGAAAATTTTCACTAAAATTGGTAGAGAGTTAATGATAGCTGTTAAAAATGGAGGACCAGATCCTGATAACAACCCTAAATTAAGAGATGCAATAGCAAAAGCAAAAGCGGCTAATATGCCAAATGATACAGTACAAAGATCAATAAAGAAAGCTTCAGGTGAGTTATCAGCAGTTGACTATGAAAGAATAGTATATGAAGGATACGGACCATCAGGAGTTGCTGTTATTGTTGATACTTTAACTGATAATAAGAATAGATCAGCAGGAAATGTAAGAAGTGCTTTCACTAAAGGTGGTGGAAACATGGGAACTACAGGTTGTGTAGGATTCATGTTCCAAGAAAAAGGTGAAATTGTTATAGAAAAGGGAGACCTTGATGAAGAAGAATTAATGATGATGGCATTAGATGCTGGAGCTGAAGATTTCAATAGTGATGAAGAAGAAGTATTCATAATCACAACTGCACCAGAAGATTTTGGTACAGTAAGAGAAGCTTTAGAAGCTGAAGGATTAGAATTCTTAGAAGCAGCAGTTAAAATGATTCCAGATACATATACTGAAATTGATGAAGATGCAGCTAAGAAGTTCCAAAAGATGTTAGATTTACTTGAAGATGATGATGATGTTCAAGAAGTTTACCATAATGCTGAATTCCCAGAAGGATGGGATGAATAGAAGGTTTAATAGCTATATAAAGTCCTACAAAATCATTCGATAGTGACATACATCTTATTTATTTACACTCTTAATATTGATATACATAATATCAATGTTAGGGGTGTTTTTGTTATTAGAAGATTTATTGAAAGAATACAAATATGAAATGCAAATAAGGAGTTTTAGCATAAGAAGTATAAAAACTAGCTATAATTTAACGGTAAAGTTCATTAATTTTTGCTATAAGGAATTTGAAGTAAAAAAATATTGAAGAATTATTACCTATGCACTTAAAGGAATATATAAGTATATTCAAAATTTACAACGATCGGAAGTATATATCAACTCTATTATAAAATATCTTAGAGGTTATTTTAAATATACGGTAAAAGAGGATCATATTACAGATAAGTAAAATATTACTAAGAAGATTAGTTGGCTAAGAGAAAAAATACGTTGATTAAAATCTTTAATGATAATGTAAGAATAAAAATTATATTTTTATTATAAATCCATTGACGTTTCGTATCTATAGATATAAAATATCTATGGAAATAATAATTTATATATTTAGAGAGGTGCTTTATGAAAATTATATTGCTTGGTGGAAATGGATATATTGGAAGAGAAGTAACAAAACAATGGTTAAAGAAAGATTCACATGCAGAATTTTATATTATTTCAAGATCAGGAAAGAATAAATTAGTAGATAAAAGAATACATAATTTATCAGCTGATGTAACTGATTATAATTCTGTAGTAAGAGTGCTACCAGAAGGTGTTTCATGCATTATAGACTTTATCGGACGTCCAGAAAAAGATATGGAAGAACTTATAAAAGTTAATAAACAACCTGCAGAAGTAATGTTGGATATTGCTAAAAACTACAACATTGATAAGATAGGCTTTGTTGGTGGTGTTTTAGGACCGAAAAGCTTTGTAAATATTAAATCGGATATAATAAAGATGCTTCAATCAAGTCAAAAAAGAGTAGAATATGTAGAGCCTACAGTTGTTTATGGTGGTGATAGAAATGATATACTATCTAAAATGATTCCTATGTTTAAAATTATGGGGGTATTTTCCAAAAAACTAAAACCAGTCCATGTAGAAGATGTAGCTAGTGACTTAATTAGTAAGCTAACAAGATAAAAAAGGGAGATTTGTAGTGAAAATAAGTAAAAGTTTTGAACAAGGAATATACGTCCTTTTAATGCTAGGATTACAAAAAGATAATCAATCTGTAAAAAGCAATGTTATGAGCAAAATTTTAAAAGTATCAGATTCTTATTTGAAAAAGATTTTAAGAAAACTAGTTTTGGCAGATTTGGTTATATCTAGTGCTAGTAAAGATGGAGGATTCCAATTAAAAAAATCATTAAATCAAATAACTTTATATGATGTATATAAAGCAATTGAAACAGAAGGAATTAAATATGAAATATCAGATTTAGCTGAACATATTTTTAATGATGATGAGCATACTAAACAAAGCAAGAAAAAAGTAATGGATACTATTGATTTAGGAGTTAATGCGTTTAATAGTGAATTATCATCTGTATATTTATCAGAATTGCTTATGGAAGAAGAAAATAGATGTATAAAGATAGATTGGAACGAAAAGGTATAAGGTATTGCAGTAGATTCCAATTAAGATAGAGATTAGATGAATTTTTATAGGAACAGTTTTAAAATCTTACGAAAGTAAATTAAATATTAAATTGTGAGAATACCGTATTATTCAATAGAATATGCGGTATTTTTAGTTAGTAATTCAAAAATATTATTAACATATTAAAATAGGAATTTTAAAAGAGTTTATAGAGGAATACACTATATATGAATTAGCATTAGAAGATAAAGTTAGTCCAAGTTATATTAAACAGATTAAAAATAGGTGTGAAATATTGTATCCATTAAATATTAATATTGATTATTTTCCAACTAATTTTATTGTAAGTAATGAATTACTTTGGTATATAGATTATGAGTGTAATGACTATATTGAAGAATGGAATTTTGAAAATTAGGGCATCAAATATTGGTCTAAAACACCAGAGATAATTGAATATTATAACAATAATAAAAATTAAGAATCATTGATTAAGATAATTAGTTTGTTTAATCTTATATAAAATTAGAAATATTATATAATGAATAAAAAAATTAACAAATTTATACGAATGATAAAAAAACTATTGCAAAAAATGTTCGTATAATATATTATTCTTAATGTAGTAAAAGATGTAGGGCTATTCATCTTAGATATGTTAAGGGGGATAAAAATGTTAAAAAATAAAACTAAGTTACTAGCGCTTATAACTGCATTTACAATTAGTGCTGGATTAATAACACCAGTAAAATCGGTTAAAGCTGAAGAAATTAATGCGGAAGTAGTACATAATATTGAAAATGTAGCTTTAAATGAAGAGGAAAAGAGTGATGATAAATCTTCAAATAAAGTTATAGAAATATTAAGTTTTAATGATTTCCATGGAAATGTATTAGAAAGTGGAAAAAATATTGGGGCTGCAAAATTAACAGGTATTATAAAAGAGTATCAAAAGAAGGATGAAGCTAGTGATACATATGGGGTAGCAACAGTTTCAGGTGGGGATATATATCAAGGAACAGCAATTTCTAATATATTATCAGGTGCACCTGTTAGTGAAATGCTTAAGGAGATTGGAATAGTAGCATCTGCTATAGGTAATCATGAGTATGATTGGGGATCAGATAAAATAAAGCCATGGGCAGACGAAGTAGGCTTTAAGTTTGTAGCAGCAAATTTAATTGACGAAGCTACTGGAGAAGCGCCAGAATATGCGGAACCTTACGTAATGACTACTGTTGATGGTATTAATATTGCATTTATAGGTATTGCAACACCAGAGACATTAACAAGTACAAAAGCTGAAAATGTTGTTGGTTTAAAATTCTTAGATATAGTTGAAACAATTGATAAATATTCAAAAATTGTTAGAGCAGAAGGTGCAGATATAGTAGTTGCATTAACACATTCACCGGCTGTAGAAAATAGTGATGGAACAATAACTGGTGAAGCTGCAGAAATAGCAGAAAATGCTGCTGATGTTGATGCAGTAATTGCAGCACATAATCATAAATTTGTTGATGGATTTGTACAAAACAGCAACACTGGAAAAGATGTACCTGTTGTTCAAGCTGGATATAATGGTAGAGGATTATCAGTAATTACATTTACTTTTGATGAAAATGAGGAAATTCTAAATGTAGATGCTAATACTAGACAATTCTATGCAGAAAGTACAACAAATGAATTTCCTGTAGATGAAAATGTTGCAGAAAGTATAGCTAAGTATAATGAAGAGTTAGCTCCAACATTATTAACAGAAGTAGCAGAATTAAACTTTGATTTAGATCATGATAGATATGCTGGGGTTACACCTCTTGGAGTAACTGTTGCAGAAGCAATGAGACAGGCTGGTGGAACACAAGTAGCAATTGCAAATGGTGGTGGAATTAGAGCACCTTTAACAAAAGGAACACTAACACTTGGGGATATGTACACAATATTACCATTTGATAATAATGTAGTTACTATGAAAGTAACAGGAGCTAAATTAAAAGAATTAATTCAACATGGAATTAATCCAGATGGTTTTGGATGGGGACAATATTCAGGTTTAACAGTATGGTATGATTCAGCAACTGATGAAATAACTTCAATGAGATTGTCAGATGGAACTAAAGTTCAAGATGATGAGTATTATACTTTAACAAGTATAGATTTCTTAATGACTGGTGGAGATAGTTACAACTTTGATGGACATATTGATCCTGTTATTATTGGAGAAATGAGAGATGTTATTATTAGCCAATGGGAAAAAGGTATTGATAAGTTAAATTATAATTTATTAATAGATGGTGAAGATACAGCAGTTATTCCAGAAGCTATGTCAGGAATTATAGATACATCTATAGTTACATTAATAAATGGTAATGGAAGCTATGAAAGTCCATTAGAAATGAAGATTAATGATGTTGAAATTAACAAGGTAAAAACTTTCTTAAATAACTTAAAGCAATTAGGTAGTTTAGAAATTGAAGCAGAAGAAACTGATGACTATACAGTATTCAAGATAAAGATTTCATTAAAGGATAAATCATTAGAAGATATTTATATTACATTTAATGTAGATAATACATTAACAGAAGTGATATCAGCAATAAATGAATTAAAAGAAGATAACTCAGTTGAAAGTAATCCAGAAGAAACTCCAGAGGAGACGCCAGAAACAACTCCAGGTGAGAGTGGAAATGATGAAAATATTGAAAGTGGAAATAATACAGAAAGTAACACTAATGAGGGGAATAATAAATTACCTCAAACTGGGTCACCAATTTCTTCTTCACAAGTTATATTTATAGCATTAGTTATAACTACAATTGGAATTGTAGTTCTTAAGAAAAAAGAAAATATTGCATAAATTTAAAGGATATAAGCATTGACAAATCTAACATTAAATGATAGGATAAAGAAAAAAATCCCTTTAAATTGATTCGAGAAATCAATAAGGAAGTTATAGTATGCTTGTAAAATTATCTTTTAATAGAAATATAGTTATTAATAAAGATAAATAATTTTGAATTATATTAGCCTTCCTTTTTTTAGGAAGGCTTTTTTATATAATTTAATAAAGTGTATTATGCCTTATTTAGTTATTTGAATTAGGGAATAAACTAGTAAGGAGAATGAAACAAATGAAAGTAAGTAAAATTAACAACAGTAACAAATTAGCCATAAAAATGGCAGTAGCTCTTATTTTAGGGTTAGTAGTAGGAGTAGGATGTATAATACTTAGAGAAAATCTAAATGCTAATGGAAATGCACATATATGGACAAGTATTAACAACATATTATTCCAGGATATTTCACAAGAAGGAGCAACAAATGCTATAGGAGTTTTTTATATATTAGGTCAACTATTTGTAAATGCACTTCAATTAGTAATAGTACCAATGGTGTTTACATCAATAGCTTTAGCTATGTGTAAAATAAGTGATACTAAAAAACTTGGTCGTATTTCATATAAGACAATATTAGGATTCTTAGTAACATCAGTTTTTGCATTAGCATTAGCAGGAGCAGTTGGATTTATAATTAAAAATTTAGGTTTATTTACAGCAAATGTGGAAAATGTTACAGCACAAGCAGGTGTAGCAAGCTCTACAAATCCATTATTAATAATAGTACAAGCAATACCAAATAACATAACAGCTGCATTTTCTACAAATGGAAGTATTCTTGCAGTAGTTTTTGTAGCAGTAGTATTAGGACTTTGTATAAATACTTTAGGAGAGAAAATAAAGGTATTAAAAACTTTATTAGAAGAAATAAATTCAATTATAACAGTATTTTTAAGTTTTATAATAACAAAGTTTGGACCTGTAGCAATATTTGTACTAATTACAAGAACATTTGCAATATATGGTGTAGATAATTTAAAACCAGCACTTGTATATGTAATTACTACAGTGTTTACACTATTATTATTCTTAGTATTTGGATATGCATTATTTATAGCAATTGGAGCTAGACTTAATCCAATTAAATTTGTAAAAAAGATAGGGAAGGTTGCTTTATTTGGATTTTCAACTTCATCTTCAGCAGCAACATTACCTTTAAATACAAAAACTACAACTGAAGAATTAGGGGTTAGTGAAGATATTGCATCATTTATATTACCACTTGGAATGACTGTAAATATGAATGGTACAGCAATAATGCAAGTCATAGCAGCTATATTCATAGCAACAAGTGCAGGATATGATGTGACTATAGGGAATATAGTAGTTATAGCATTATTAGCTTTAATATCATCTGTTGGTACACCAGCAGCACCAGGTGCAGGAGCTATAATACTATTCACTGTATTAACAGGAATGGGATATAATAATGATGCAGCAATACTTGCTTATTCATTAATACTTGCAATAAACAGACCAATAGAAATGTTAGTAACTTCTCTAAACGTAGTTGGAGATGCGGCAACAAGTGTTGTAGTTGCAAAGTCAGAAGGTATGTTAGATGAAGAAATTTATAATAACGAAATAGTCTTAAGTAGAGAGTTAGCAGAATAGAAAATTAGAAAAGGGAACAAGCTAGATTAGAATAGTGAAGTGTCAACTGTATACTTTACAGAAGAACATTCATAAATAGCTTGTTCTTTTATATTTTTAAATATTTATATAAAAAAAGGACAACTAAATGTTGTCCTAAATAACTATTTAAATGTCATTGCATTTTTGAACCTAGATCCAGCTAGTAGGAATAAAGGTACTCCAATGCATGTGATTACAACTAATTCTCCTAGTGCAACTTGTCCCATAGATAAAATTAGTGGTAAACCATATAGCTTATTTAACATCCAACCAACTATAAGTCCATTAATTATTGTTGGCCAAATAGATGCTATAAAAAGTTTAGCCTTATAATTGTTTATAATTTTACCAGTTAAATAAATAGCATATACACTAATAAATGTAGCTAGTGTTCCAAATAACACATCCATAGGACCATTAGGACCTAATAAATTAGCAATTAAACATCCTAGTGTTAATCCACCTATATATAATGGATCAAATACAGCTAATAAAACTAAAATTTCAGAAATTCTAAATTGAACTCCCATGTAAGATAAAGGTGCAATAGCAACTGTTATAACTGCATAAATTGCTGCAATAATTGCAGTTCTAGTCAGTTTTTTAGTTAAATCATTTTTCATTTTGAAAAACCTCCTAATAAAAATTATTAGGAACCTAAGGCTTATAATAGTTAGAAGTTAGTAGTTTTTTTTAAAATTATTAAAATAAATTTAATTACTAATTCTTAGCTATTATTTTAAGTATAAACTTTTACCTAGTTTTGTTTTGAGACAGGAGGTTCCCGAACTGTCTATATTACAAAAATAAATTATACTCAATATTGTATCACAAATCAAGAAAAATTCATTTTATTAAAAATAAAATTTTTAGTGGTGAATTATTAATTTTAATCATAGTATAATAAGAGAATTATTATTTTATCTTGAATAGTATAAATTTATACATGATAAGAAATTAATTTACATAGATGGGATAAAATAATTTAATATTTGGAGATAAAAGTTTTTTAATTGTAATAAGGGGGAATCTGTATGGAATTTAAAAATGAAGATTTAAAAAATAAGTTTGAAAGTCATAAAAATAAGATACAAGAAAATATTGATATGGGAAAAAGTATGGGAGTAAATAAAATTAGTGCAATCCTTGCCATGGATGATGAAAGTGAAGAAATTCAAAGACAGTTAGTAAGTTGGTTATTATTAGAAGGATATAGAATTTCTCTTAAAAAAGAAGATTTTAGTATATTGATGATTGAATGGTAAAAGCTCATTTTTGAGCTTTTATTTTTTTTAGAAAAATTTTTAATTTTATGAATATCATTTGTAAAGTTGTCAAGAATTACAACTGAGGAGTGATGTTCATGAAAAATATATTTAAAAATAATGATAAAAAACAAATAAATAATGAAAATAAATATACAAATAAGAAATTAGCAATGATTTCTGGAATGATTGTATTTGCTCTTGTAATAAGCTTTTTTGGAAGCTATTTTATAACAAATAGATTGACTAATCCTAAATATGCAAAAAATACTACAGAGGAAGATAAAACAGTATACAATAATACTAAGGCTTTAGATGATGATATGATTTTGATTTTAATGAATGAAGGTGTTATTGAAAAAGAACAAAGTATTTTGGAGTTTAAAAAAGAAAACTTTATATCAAGTGACATTAGTCAACAATTTATTGTAAACTTTTTTGAAGCTAATGGATATAATTTAGAAGAATTACAAGATGAAAAAGTAGTTTTTAGTAAAGATGGAACTACAAATGTATTACAACCTAATAAATATTATATAGGTGAGAAAGATGGATACTTTGCAATTTATAAAACTGATAGTGAAGGAAACTTAACAATTGAAAATGAAGAGGATGTATATAGAGATAGTAGATCTATAAATTTTTTACAAGGTGAAGATTTAGAAGATATTAAGAATTTAAAACATTGCTATGATACAAAAGACGAGGCAATAGAAAAACTAACTGCATATATTTCATAATGCTTATCCCATATAATCACTTTTTAAAAAGTGATTTTTAATATACCCTTAAATTATATATTTTTACATGAAGAGATTATAAATAGAATTTGGTTCTTATTTATAATCTCTTTCATTATAGGAAAATAGATGCTTGTATAACATTGTACATAAGAGGAGAAAATATTATTGTAAGCAACTAAGGAGGCGAAGATATGAGTATTATGCCAAACTTTGAATATTTATTAGTTATGCCTAGTGGAAATATTAGAGGTTTCCATGATGAAGAAACAGCAAAAGCATATATTAATAACTACTATTATTTTAGGACAAGAAACAATGACGTAGTTGGCGCATATGAGGATTTAACAGAAGATTTTGATGATATCGCTAATGTAATTTGCTACAAAATTGGAGTAGAAGAAGGAGAATGTAGGTTATATAATACAAGAGAAATAATAGAAAAGATACAAGATGAAGTTATTTTCCAAGATGAAAAGGAAGAGCTAATTTCTAAATTATTATTTAATCCTTCGGAAATAAATACATTTGATTATGCAATAGACAATATATTTACTAATACAGATTCTATTGATATTATGGAACCTTATGGAGATCCAATAACAGGACAATAACATAGTGAGAACTAAAAGAGTTATACTATATATTATGTAAATAGTATAACTCTTTATTATTGAAAAAATTAAAGTAAAATGGTAAAGTATAAGGTAGACTAAAGAAGTAATAACGTTAATATGTAATTGAAAATTGCAAAAACTTAATTACAAAACACAAAAATAATCTAATTTCTAATTAGATTAAGGGGGATGGAAATGTACGAATATATTAAGGGAAAATATATTGGGATTAATAAGGATTATGTTATTATAGAGAATAATGGGATTGGATATAGGATTTTTACATCAGGAGCAACTATGGCAGAAATGCCTAAAATATCTGAAGAAGTTCAATTATATTTAGAACAAATAGTAAGAGAAGATTTCATTGGATTATATGGATTTAAAGATAGAGAAGAATTAGAAATGTTTAAGCTACTTATTTCAATAAGTGGAGTAGGAGCAAAAGCAGCTTTATCATTACTTTCAATAAGTAGAATAAATAATTTGAAGTATGCAATAATCATGGAAGATGATAAGCATTTATGCAGAGCACCTGGAATTGGGAAGAAAACTGCAGGAAGAATAATATTAGAACTGAAAGATAAGATTAAGACAGATGAAGTTTCTGAAGGTGTTGATATTCAACAAGGATTTGAGGATATTGCACCAAGTAATAGTAATGCAATAGGAGAAGCTCTTGGAGCATTATTAGCTCTTGGATATTCAGAAAAAGAAGCTGAAAGTGCATTAAAGAAAGTAAATAGACAAGAATCTGTAGAAAATATTATTAAGGAATGTTTAAGAGTATTAATGGGATAGAGGTGATAGATTTGGAGAGAATTATCACTCCAGATGAGATTCTGGAAGATGGAAATAATGAATTAAGTTTAAGACCTCAGAAAATTAATGAGTATATAGGCCAAGATAAGGTAAAGGAAAGGCTTAATATTTTTATTACAGCAGCTAAAAGAAGAAATGAAGCATTAGATCATGTGTTATTGTATGGTCCGCCGGGACTAGGTAAAACAACATTAGCTAATATTATAGCAAAAGAAATGGGTGGAGATTTAAAAATAACTTCAGGTCCAGCAATTGAGAGAGCTGGGGATTTGGCAGCTATATTAACAACATTAAAAGATAATGATGTTTTATTTATCGATGAAATACACAGATTAAATAGAAGTGTTGAAGAAATACTTTATCCAGCAATGGAAGATTATGCTTTAGATATAGTCATAGGAAAGGGTGCTGCGGCTAAATCTATTAGATTGGATTTACCACATTTCACTTTGATTGGAGCAACAACTAGAATTGGAATGTTAACTTCTCCATTAAGAGATAGGTTTGGAGTTCTTTGTGATATGGTATATTATACTGAAGAACAATTAAAGGAAATAATTGTTCGTTCTGCTTTTGTATTAGGGTGTAATATAACTGAAGAAGGTGCCTATGAAATAGCTAGACGTTCTAGAGGTACTCCAAGAATTGCAAATAGATTATTAAAGAGAGTTAGGGATTATGCTGAAGTATATTCAGATTCTTTAATTAGTTATAAAGAAGCAAAAGCGGCTCTTGAACTTTTAGAAGTAGATGCTCAAGGTTTTGATAGAGTTGATAATAAAATATTAGAAGCTATTATTGATAATTTTAATGGTGGACCTGTAGGAATAGAAACATTATCTTATTTTATAGGTGAAGAACTTGGAACTATAGAGGATGTTTATGAACCTTATCTTCTTCAAAAAGGATTTATAGTTAGAACAGCTAGAGGAAGAACAGCTACAGATAAGGCGTATAATCATTTAGGAAGATCAAGAGGTAAAAAAGTTACGAAAAGACAAACTAGTTTTTTTGAAAGTTAGGAGATATATTAATGAAGACAAGTGATTTTGATTTTTACTTACCAGAGGAGCTTATAGCTCAACATCCATTAGAAAAGAGAGATTATTCTAGATTAATGGTTTTAGATAAAGCTACTGGAGAAATAGATCATAAACATTTTTATAATGTAATAGATTATTTAAATCCAGGAGATACATTAGTTTTAAATAATACTAGAGTAATGCCAGCAAGACTTATAGGAGAAAAAGCTATAAGTGGAGGTAAAATAGAGTTTTTACTTTTAAAAAGAATTGAGGGCGATAAATGGGAATGTTTAGCTAAACCTGGTAAAAGAGCTAAAATAGGAGCTGAATTTACTTTTGGTGAAGGTAAATTAAAATGTAAAGTGGTTGATATTGTAGAAGAAGGGAATAGAATCATAGAATTTTCTTATGATGGAATATTTGAGCAAGTTTTAGATGAACTAGGTGAAATGCCACTTCCACCATATATAACAGAAAGATTAGATGATAGGGAAAGATACCAAACGGTATATTCTAAAGAGCAAGGTTCTGCAGCAGCTCCAACTGCAGGATTACACTTTACAAAAGAACTTTTAGAACAAGTAAAAGAAAAAGGTGTAAATATTGCTTATGTAACATTACATGTAGGTCTTGGAACATTTAGACCAGTTAAAGTTGATGATGTAAATGAGCATGTTATGCATTCAGAATTCTATCATTTAGAAGAAGAGGATGCAAAGATAATTAATGAAACAAAAAAACGTGGAAATAAAATTATTTCAGTTGGAACAACATCTACAAGAACTTTAGAAACAATTGGAGATGAAAATGGTTTTGTTAAAGCACAAAGTGGATGGACTAATATATTTATTTATCCAGGATATAAGTTTAAAGTTGTTGATAAGCTTATAACTAATTTCCACTTACCAGAATCAACATTAATAATGTTAGTTTCAGCTTTAGCAGGAAAAGAAAAAGTAATGAATGCTTATAATGAAGCTGTAAAAGAAAGATATAGATTCTTCTCTTTTGGAGATTCAATGATAATAAAATAATAAAAAACATAAGTTAAAAGGAAGTGAAGTTTTGAGTAAAAGATATACGCTATTAAAAAAAGACGGTAAAGCAAGAAGAGGAAGATTTGAAACACCTCATGGAACAATAGAAACACCAGTATTTATGAATGTTGGAACTTTAGCTGCAATTAAAGGTGGAGTTTCTTCTATGGACTTAAAGGAAATAGGATGTCAAGTTGAACTTTCTAATACATATCACTTACATTTAAGACCATCTGATAAAGTAGTTGCAAAAATGGGTGGATTACATAAGTTTATGAATTGGGATAGACCTATATTAACTGACTCAGGTGGATTCCAAGTGTTCTCATTATCATCAATGAGAAAGATTAAAGAAGAGGGAGTTTACTTTAACTCACATATAGATGGTAAAAAGATTTTTATGGGACCAGAAGAATCAATGCAAATTCAAAGTAATTTAGCATCAACAATAGCTATGGCATTTGATGAATGTATACCAAATCCATCAAGTAGAGAGTATGTAATAAATTCTGTTGCAAGAACAAATAGATGGTTAGATAGATGTATAGCTGAAATGAATAGATTAAATTCATTACCTGATACAATAAATAAAGAACAAATGCTTTTTGGTATTAACCAAGGTGGTTGTTATGAAGATATAAGAATAGAACATGCTAAGCATTTAGCAAAACTAGATATGGATGGATATGCAATTGGTGGTTTAGCAGTTGGTGAAACTCATGAAGAAATGTATAGAATTATTGATGCAGTAGTTCCACATTTACCAGAAGATAAACCAATATATTTAATGGGAGTTGGTACTCCAGAAAATATACTAGAAGCTGTAGATAGAGGTGTTGACTTCTTTGACTGCGTTCTTCCAGCTAGAAATGGTAGACATGGTCATGTATTTACGGGGCAAGGTAAAATAAACTTAATGAATGCTAAGTTTGAATTAGATGAAAGACCAATAGATGAGGGATGTCAATGTCCTGCATGTAAAAACTACACAAGAAGTTATATAAGACATTTATTTAAGGCTAAAGAAATGCTTGCATTAAGACTTTGTGTTTTACACAACCTTTATTTCTACAATAAATTAATGGCTGATATTAGAGAGGCTATTGATAATGGAAACTATAGTGAGTTCAAAGAGCAAAAGCTTAGAGAGTGGAATATAAAAAAATAAAGCTTTAAAATTATGTTTATGAATAAATTATTAAACTTTAAAGTATAAGTGTTCATAGAATTGACATATAAATTTAAATAAAGTATAGTATTTAATACATAGTAAATATTACAATGTATTGTTTTAATATAAATGTGAAGGGAAGGGATTCTAATGGCACAATTATTAGCTACGCTATTACCTTTAGTTGCAATGTTCGCAATTATGTATTTCTTATTAATACTTCCAGAAAAGAAAAGAACTAAGAAGTACAATACAATGTTATCAGAATTAAAAGTAAATGATGAAGTTTTAACTAGAGGTGGAATAATTGGAAAAATCATAACAATTGATGAAGATCAAATGGTTATCCAATCAGGTCCAGATAGAGTAAGATTTAGAGTAACAAAAAATTCTATAGCTCAAAAATTAAATAAAGACGTTGCATAATAAAGAATATTACCCCCTTTTAGTTCATAGAATGAACTAAAAGGGGGTGTTTTTATGGAGTGGAAAGATTATTTTGGAAATGTCCTAAAGGGAGTTGTTGGAGCTGTTGCAATAGTGACTATATTAACTGCTATTTTTTCATTAGTTATGAGTTTTGTGGAAATTAGTCCAGGTATAGACAGTGCTATTAATGTAGGAATAACAAGTATAAGTTTAATATTTGGAACAATATTAGCAGCTAAACTATATGGGCATAAGGGGTGGTTAGTAGGTCTTTCAGTTGGTGTATTATTTTACATAGCATTATATGCCATAGGAGTTTTATTCGGAGCTGAAGCTACTTTAGGTTTATATGATTTAATGAAATTTTCACTTTGTGTATTGGTAGGTATTCTTTCAGGTATGTTAGGTATTAATCTAGGAAGAGACTAAAAGTTATAGGGAGTTATAATTAAATTAATATGACTCCCTATATATCTTTAATATATCATTATATCTAAAATATAAAGAAAAGTAAATATGTAAAGGATATATTTGTAATAAATTACAAATATATAAAAAATATAGAAAAAAATTAAGAGATGATTTACAATATTAATGTAAGGTAAATTTAAAAATAGAATAATTACAACTTTGATGGTAACGATTTCTATAATTCGTATATCATATTAAACTATTTTTAAATTTAAAAATAGGGAGGAGATTTTTATGAAGAAAAGTGGAGCTTTAAAGTACAAATGGCAAATATCAATTATGACTTTGGTCTTTTTTTGCTTAAGTTTGGTACCGTTTCCTAATGGTTTTACTGATGCCTTAGCAGAAACCATATTAAAAAGTCCTGTAATTAATAGTGACGGAACAGTTACATTTAATTATCAAGGAGATGGTACAGAAGAGGCTGTAAAAGTAAAGGGAGAATTTAGTAGTTGGAATACAATTGATATGACAAAAGGGGAGAATGATATTTGGACACTTGATGTTGAAGGAATATCAGGAATAAGTCAATATGGAATAGTAACATGGTCACCAGATACAAAAGATCAAGAATGGGGAGATTGGCAAGGTGATCCGTTAAACTCATATAAAAAAGATGGTAATCCAGCCGTAGTGGTTAATCCACAAGTTAGCAATGGGAGTGTTACATTATATTACTTAGGTAATGGAACAGAAACTAGAGTAGCTGTTAAGGGTTCTTTTGATGAAAACTGGGGAGTTTTACATGAGATGACTAATGAAAGTAGCTCTAATATTTGGTCTGTAACTATGGATATAGAACCAGGTAATTATGAATATGGAATAGTAACATGGTCACAAGATACAAAAGATCAAGAGTTGGGAGATTGGCAAGGGGATCCTTTAAATCCTAAACATTCAGAGGATGGTAATTTTGCTTCTAATGCATTACTTACAGTAGGAGAGGATTCAGATGCTGATGTACCTAATGAGCAGGATAAAAAAGTAGTAAAAGTAAGATTTATGAAAGAAGGCGAAACTAAATACGATAACTGGGGATTTTGGACATGGTACCCTGGTGAAAATGGAAAGTTTGTTGAGTTTGATTATGTAGATAAAGAAGGTGCATATACTTTATTAGAATTACCAGCTAATGTAACAGAAGGTGAACTAGGTATTATAGTTAAAGAAGGACAAGGTTGGGATAATAAAGCTACTGGAGATTTAAAATATGAAATTTCAGAGTTGACTAATGACAATAATGAAATTGTTGTAACTTATGGTGAAAATGAAAATCCAAAGAGTGTTGAACAAAGAGCTTTTATAAAGGAATATGAAAATATCACTGTAAATATTCATTATAAAAGAAGTCAAAAAGACTATGATAACTGGAATTTATGGACATGGTTAGATGGAGTAGAGGGAGAAAAATTAGAATTTACTTCAGAAGATAGCTATGGTAAAGTAGCAACTAGAACTTATGAAAATTTAGTTAATGATACTAAATTAGGGTTTATTGTTAAAAGAACTGAAGGCGATAATGAATGGGTTGAGAAAGATGTAGATAGCAATAGATTTATTGATTTAAGACATGTATCTAGTGATGGAACATTAGATATATATTTATCACAAGGCAAGGAAGCATTTGGTTATCATTCAGCTTTAGTATCAAAAGAAATAACTGATTTAGATGGACAAGTAAATGGTGATATGCTTTATCATAATACTTGGGATAGCCTGTATAAATATCCATT
Source organism: Clostridium cuniculi (assembly GCF_004353185.1). Lineage (GTDB taxonomy): Bacteria > Bacillota > Clostridia > Clostridiales > Clostridiaceae > Clostridium > Clostridium cuniculi. The sequence goes on from NZ_SMUS01000039.1 coordinate 26,145, forward strand.
TGGCGCAGTTGCAGAAGGAACTGATGTAACTGTTAGAATGCATGCTCAAAAAGGTGATTTACAATATGCTAGAGTATTAGTTAGAAATACAAGTACTAATAGATCAGACCTTTACAATATGGAAAAGGTGTCAACTATAACTGTAGATGAAGAAGAAGTTGATATATGGGAAGCAACATTTACTCCAGATGAAATTGGTGTTTATGGATATAAATTTATTGCTGGTGATGGAGATACAGTAAAATACTATGGTGAAGATGCTAATGAAGGAAAAACAGGAACTGTTGGAGATAAAAACGGACTATTTTTCCAATTAACAGTTTACGATAAAGACTATACAACTCCTGATTGGATGAAAGAAGCTGTTGTATATCAAATATTCCCAGATAGATTTAACAATGGAGATACTTCTAATGATGATGCAAAAACAAATGCAAGAGGTGAAGAACCAATTGAAGTGCCAGATTCATGGGATTCACTTCCTGATAATCCTAGATTAGGCGAAAATAATATGGATGATATTGATGGTGCCTATTCTGGAGATGGAATATGGTCAAATGATTTCTTCGGTGGAGATATAAAAGGTATTCAAGAAAAACTAGATTACTTACAAAGTTTAGGAGTAAATACTTTATATTTAAATCCTATATCTATGGCATCTTCAAATCATAAGTATGATGCTACTGATTATAAATCATTAGATCCAATGTTTGGAACAGAAGAAGATTTTAAAGAATTTACTGCAGAGCTTAATAATAGAGGAATGCATCTAATTGTTGATGGTGTATTTAATCATGTGGGTGATGATTCAATTTACTTTGATAGATATGGTAAATATGATACTGTTGGTGCTTATGAATATTGGGAATATGTATATGATACAATGAATAACGAAGGAATATCAGAAGAAGCAGCTATGACTAAAGCTGATGATTACTTTGTTAAATCAGGACAAACATTCAGTGAAGAAAAGTGGCATTTATGGTTTAATATCAAGAATACTAAAGTTGATGTTGGAACAACTAATGAAAGATATGATTATCAAGGCTGGTGGGGATATGATTCATTACCAGAATTTAAATCATTAACTAAAGATGAAGCTATTTCATTAGGATTAGCAAGTGAAAATGATGAATTTGTTGATAAAGCTAGTGAATGGAACAATAAAGAATTAGTTGATTATATTTATAAAGATGAAGACTCAGTAGCTAAACAATGGATTGACTGGGGAGCAGATGGTTGGAGACTAGATGTTGCCAATGAAGTTGATACTGTATTCTGGAATGACTTTAGAGAAGAAATGAAAGCTCATAATGAAGATACACTTATTTTAGGTGAAATTTGGGATGATGCTTCAAAATACTTTGTTGGAGATCAATATGATTCAGTAATGAACTATAGAATAAGAGCTGCATTAATTGATTATCTAAAGAATGGTAATGCAACAAGATTAAATGATACTTTAATGGCTGTTTATGAAGATTATCCAGAAGAGGCTTTCTATGCATTGATGAATTTAATGGGTTCTCATGATGTTGCAAGAGCTATATATATATTAGGTGGAGGAAGCGATTCTTCTGAAAGAGCTGAATTTGGAAATTACGATGAAGATTTAGGAAAGCAAAGATTAAAGCTTGCAGCTTTATTTGAATTTGGATATGCTGGAGCACCTACTATTTATTATGGTGATGAAGCAGGGGGTACAGGATCTAAGGACCCAGATTGTAGAAGAAGTTATCCATGGGGCAATGAAGATACTTCATTAATTAGTTTTTATGAAGCTATAGGAACAATTAGACAAGAGAATAAGGATTTATTCTCTCATGGAGATTTAACAACTTTATATACTGGTTCTGAGGGTGTATATGTTTATGGAAGAAGCTATGAAGATGATCATGCAATAGTAGCAATTAATCCTACAAATACTGATGCAAAAGTAACTGTTGATTTAAAAGAATTTACTGGAAATGGTACGAATTTTGTTGATGGATTAGATTCTTCTTATAATGTAACAGTTAAGGAGGGAAAAGTAGAAATTACTATTCCTGCAATGACTGGAAGAATGATGACAAGTACTAACGTTATAAAGCTACCAGATGCAGTTAGTAAGGTTACAGGTACAGAAGGAAATGGAGAAGTAACTTTAAAATGGGATTCTGTAAAGGGAGCAAAGGAATATAAAGTTTACTCTTCAAGCTTCAAAGGAAGTTTACAAACAGAGGTTAAGACAGTAGAAAATACTGAACTTACAGTTGATGGATTAACAAATGGTAATAGATTATACTTTGCAGTAAGTGTAATAGATAAAGATGGAAATGAATCACTTTTAACTTGGAGTGATGAATTAACTCCTCATTCAGAAATTACATGGCTTGGAAATCTTAGTGATGTAGATGCAGAAACTGTTGATATATCAACAGCTATAAATGTTAATGCTGAAGTATATATTGAAAATATATCTAATGAAGAAGGTGTTTCAACAGGTTTAGTTGGAAGATTACTAGTTAAATATCCAGGAGATAAAGACTTTACTGTAGTAAATGGAAGTTATGCTGGAGAAGCTGGAAATAATGACTTATTTGCTGCTTCATTTATAGCAAATAAAGCAGGAAAATATGAATATAAATATGAATTTACTACAAAAGGAACTTATGGATTTAATTATGTAGATTCAATAAAATCAACAGAAACAAAGACTTTTGAGTTAGCAGTAGTTAACGATGGAGTACCAGCAGAAGCAATTAAACTTGAAACTCCAGAAGAACAATCAGGAGAAGTAAATTTAAATTGGACTGTTTTGGGAGAAAATAATATTGCTTTATATGAAATTGTAAGAGATGGAGTTGTAATTGCAAGAATTCAAGATGGTTCTATTGTTTCTTATAAAGATACAGATGTAAAAAATAAAACAGAATACAAATATGAAGTAATTGCTTATACAAATGGAGGAAATGCTGTTAAATCAAATGATGTTTCAGTAACTCCAGATTTAGTAATGGTTGAAGTAACATTCAAGCTTAAAGCACCTTCATATACACCACTAGATGCAACTATAACTATGCCAGGTGCAATGAATGGATGGGATGTAGGTGCTTGGGAAATGAGTAGAAATGGAGCAGTAACAACTGACTGGACTTATACTATATCTGTTTTAGAAGGTGAAACTATTGAGTATAAGTATGTTAAAGGTGGTAGTTGGGATCAAGAGGCTTTAATGAACTATTCTAATCCTAAAGCTGCAAATCAAAGTAAGTATGGATGTACAACTGGTGAAGGTGGAAATGAAAAAGTTGTTGTTGTAAATCAAGGCGATGGAAAAATGTTAGTTGAAAATGAAGTTGTAAGATGGAAGGATATGCCTGTAGTAGTTTTAGATCCATCAACAGGAAGCTATACAAAAAATGAAACAATTACTGTTAGAGGTAACTCAATGTTAGATCCTAACTTAACAATAAATGGAGAGCCTGTTGTTGTTGATGAAAATGGTAATTTTGCACATGAAGTAAAATTAAATGTTGGTAAAAATGATATAGCAATTCATATTGAACCAACAGAAGAAAATAAAAATAATCCTGATATCTTTAACAATAATGAAGAAGCTATTGGATTTGCAACTAAGGATTTAAATTTAGAAATTACTAGATTAGGAGAAGGAGAAGAAATTCCAGGTCCAGTAATTAATGCAGAGGATAAGACTATTAAGTTAGGCGATGTATTTAATCCATTAGATGGTGTAACAGCAGTTGATGCTTCAGGTAATGATATTACTGAAAAAGTAGAAGTTGTAGAAAGTACTGTAGATACTTCTAAAGAAGGAGAATATAAAGTAGTATATAAAGTTGTTGATGATAATGGAAAAGAAGTATTAAAAGAAATAAAAGTAACTGTAGCAAAGGATGGAGAAGTAGAAGAGCCAGGTGAAGATGATGATTCTAATAAACCTGGAACTGGTACAGAACCTGAAGATGGAAATAATAATGATAATAGTAGCAACAATAATACTACTAATAATAACGATAATAGTAATAATAAACCAGGAGTTATACCTCAAACAGGAGGAACTAATACCATTTATTATATAATTATTGCATTAGTATTAGTTGCTGGAGGAGTGTATTTTACATTCAGAAAGAAAAAAGTAAGCTAATTTATTAATTTATATTTAGCAATTTAATGTCAATAAGATTAAGTTCTTATTGGCATTTTTTTATTATTTAATTTTAGAATGAGAAGATTAAATAGAATTGACAAATTTTTAAGAAAACGTTTAGAGAATAAGGATTTTATATAAATAAATGTAAAAATATTAAGAAAATAAATAAAAGCTTGATGAAAATGAATAATAGTTATACAATAAATGTAATATATGTAAGTATATTGTAAGATTAAAAAGGGGGATATTAAATGAAAAAAAGAAACTTGAAAGTGATGTCAATTGTTATGACTGCAATTATGGCTATAACATTATTAACATCAAATGGAGGAAAAGAAGTAAAAGCCTACACTTTAAGTGGAGGTAAGAATTTAAAAAAATCTTTGTTAGAAAATTTAGGAAGTGAAATTTCAAATGGGGACAAATTTTCTAATGTAGATGGGTTACAAAAGGATAATGAAAACTCAACATTAGAAGAGTTAAGTAACCCTGAAGAAAAAGTAAGAGTAATAGTTGAACTTAATGATATACCAGCAACTATGCAATTAGAAGATGGTGTACAACCATCGGAGCAACTAATTGAAAAGGTGAAAGAAGCACAAAAACCAATACAAGAAGAAGTAATGAATGAAACAGGAGAAGAAGTAAGGCATACTTTTGGAAATCTTATTAATGGATTTTCTATAGAAGTAAAAAGAAAAGATATAGAAAAAATTAAAGATGTTGATGGAGTCGCAGAGGTTAAAGAGGTTAATGTTTACTATCCAGATATAAATTCAGCTAAAGAGTTTACTGAAGCTATAAATGTATGGAATGATTATGGATATAATGGAGAAGGATTAGTTGTATCTATAATTGATACAGGAATTGACCCAAGTCATAAAGATATGAAACTAACAGATACATCAAAAGCGAAGTTAAATGAAGATAATACTAATATAGGACCAGGTAAATTTTATACAGATAAAGTTCCTTATGGATATAATTTTGCTGATGAAAATGATGAAATTGTAGATGTTAATGGTAGTATGCATGGAATGCATGTTGCTGGAATAGTTGCTGCAAATGCGTCTGAAGAAGAGGTTAACAATAATGAAGGAGTTAAAGGAGTGGCTCCAGAAGCTCAAGTTCTTGCAATGAAAGTTTTTACTAATAATCCTGAAATAGAAGGAGCATATTCAGATGATATAATTGCTGCGTTAGAAGCATCAGTTGAATTAGATGCTGACATAATAAATATGTCTTTAGGATCTACAGCTGGATATAGAGATCCAGAAGATCCAGAGCAAGTTGCTATAAAAAATGCTACTGATGATGGTGTAATATGTGTAGTTTCTGCAGGTAATTCTGCTACATCAACAGATCCATATATTATAAATGGTGTAAGTGATATAGCTGTTGTTGGTTCACCAGGACTTGCTACTGATGCACTTCAAGTTGCTAGTAGTGAAAACTCAGTAATAACTTTACCAGCGTTACAAGCTACTATTGGAAATGAAACAAAATTAATGGGATATACTCAATGTGATATTAGCCCAACAGAATTTTTTAATTCAGACACTAAATTAGAATTAATAGATTGTGGGTTTGGTAATCCAGAAGATTTTGAAGGAAAAGACTTAAAGGGAAAAGTTGCTTTAATAAGTAGAGGAGATATAACTTTTGTAGAAAAGCAAATAAATGCACAAGCAGCAGGTGCAACGGCTGTAGTTATTTATAATAATGTAGATAACTCAGCTTATATCAATATGGCTACTGATTCAAGTATTAAGATACCAGTAGTATTCATTACTAAAGAAGATGCTGATATTTTGAAAAATGGACCATTAAGTGAGGCTACAATTTCATTTAATAATAAAGTTGTAAATTTAGCAAATCCAGAGTCAGCAACAATGTCTAGCTTTACTTCATGGGGACCAGCTCCAAATTTAGAGTTTGCACCACAAATTACAGCTCCTGGTGGAAATATTTATTCAACTTTAAATAATAATAGTTATGGTTCTATGAGTGGTACATCAATGTCATCTCCACATGTTGCTGGAGCAACAGCATTAATTATTCAAGGTTTAAAAGAAAATGGAATAAACCTTGAAGGAAGAGAATTAGTTGAATTTGTTAAGAAAACAATTATAAATACTGCAGAAACATTGACTGAAACTAATGCATTGGGTGAAGAGAATATTCCATATTCCCCTAGAAGACAAGGTGCAGGAATGATTCAAGCTAAAGAAGCCATAAAGAATAGGGTATTAGTTACTGATGAAAATGGACAAGCTACTGTATCTTTAAAGGAAATAGGGAATACAACAACATTTAAGTTAACTTTAACTAATTATAGTGATAAAGAAGAAAGGTATACAGTAGAATCTTTAGGTGATGTATTAACAGCATTTACTCCAACTATGATAGGTGGAGATGTTATATCTGGATATATGGCTTTTGACACAGTTTTAGATGGAGCTAGTATATCATTTGATAATAATAAGATTACTGTACCTGCTAATGGAACAGTAGATTTAAATGTAACATTGAATGTTGAAGAAGGAACAGTATCAAATAACTTTGTAGAAGGATTTATTAAGTTTATTTCAGAAAATGAAGATACACCTTCATTAGTAGTTCCTTATATGGGTTACTATGGTGATTGGAGTGCAGATACTATAATAGACGGAGCTGTATGGGATGAAGAATCAATAACAATATCACCAAGTTTTGCAGCAACAGAAGTATTAGGTGATTATAATTATGCTGGTTATGCTGGTAGAGATGAAGTTGGTAATATTATTATAGACCCAGATAAAATTGCAATATCACCAAATGAAGATGGATTAGGGGATGAATTCTTACCTGTATTATATTTCCTGAGAAATGCAAAAGAAGTTGCAGTTGATTTACTAGATGAAAATGGAGAAGTAATAGCAGAAAATGTTTCTGGCGGAGTAGATTTTAGAAAAAAAGTATTTAGTAGTACAGGTGGATCATCAGCATCAGTATATAATAATATATCTTGGGATGGTAAAATATATAACAAGAAAAGTGGCAATGATGAAGTAGTAGAAGAAGGACAATATTATTTGAATTATAAAGCAAAGGTAGATGGAGATAATACTTCTTATCAAGAGTTTATCATGCCAGTTAAGATAGATTTAACAGCTATAAAATCTAATTTATTATCTAATACCAAATCAGAAACAAGTGATTATAAGTTAGAATTAAATTTTGATGGGGAATTAGAAAATGGTAATTTAAATCAATTACTTATTGCAGTAAATGGTGAAGTATTAAGTGATGAAATAATTTCAACTGCAACTGTTGATGGAGATAATTTAAGTATTGATTTAACATTGGTTGATAATTGTGTTAATAGTATAGAAGTATTAACACTAGATAATGCCTATAATATGGGGGATGATGTATTTGAAATTGCTGTTGGAGAGTCTGAAGCTATTGTTAAGTTAGTTAATTTCCCAGATGCAGCTTATTTAGATACTAATGAATTACTTGTTGAAGGTGTTTATTCTGGACCAGTTGATAAGATATTAATTAATGGAGAAGAACCAGATACAAAGGCTAATGGAGAATTTACTAAGGTAGTAACTTTAGAAGAGGGTGAAAATACTATTAAGCTTTATGCTACAGATATTGATGGTAATGTAATAGTAAATTATGGTCATAAAGTATATTGTGATATTTCAGCACCAAATTTAAATATTTTCTCACCTATTGTTAATGAAGAGGGAATTTTGATTACAGATGAAGATACAGTAATAGTAAAAGGTTCTGTAAGTGATAAATCAGAGGGATATTCTTTATACTTAAATGGTGAAAAGAAAATGAATGTTGAATTAAGTGGAAGTAATGAAGAAAGTAATTATAGAGAGTTTGAGTATGAAGTTCCAGTTGTAGATGGAGATATAATTACATTAAAAGCGGTAGATTTAGTTGGTCATGAAACAGTTAAACAAATAAAAGTAAATGTAGATAAAACTATTCCTACTATAAATATTGAAGGTATTGAAAATAATAAGATTTATAATGAGAGTGTAACTCCAAAAGTATCAGTTAATCCAGAAGAAGCTACATTAACAGCAACTTTAAATGGTAAAGATTATAATTTTGATGAAATATCAGAAGAAGGGGTTTATGAATTAGTAATTACTGCTGTAGGTGCTAATGGTGTAGAAAGTACTTTAGTTATAAACTTTACTATTGATAAAACTGCTCCTATTATAACTGTTAATGGAATAGAAGATGGTAAGATATATAACATTGATGTAATACCTAATATAACAGTAGAAGATGGTGAAACAGTTTCAATTACTTTAAATGGTGAAGAGTATGATAAAGCAGCAATTGTTGATGAAGGTAAATATGAGTTAATTATAAAAGCTGTAGATAATGCTGGTAATAAGACTGAGGTAGTGTATAATTTTGAAATTGATAAAACTGCACCTGAAATAACTGTTGATGGTGTTATAGATGGAATGAAGTATGATACTGAAGTAAAACCAGTTATAACAGTTAGTGAAGATACAGAATTAACAATGACATTAAATGATGAAGTTTATAACGGAGAAGAAATAAAATCTGAAGGTGATTATATATTAAAGGTAGTTGCTAAAGATAAGGCTGGAAATATTACTGAATTAGAATTAGAATTTTCTATTAAGTTTCCAAGTAGTTCAACTGAAAATCCAACGCCAAAACCAAATCCAGGAGAAGGAACAGGTTCAGGTATAGGAACTGGAACTGTAAATGATGATAAAGGAAATGGAAATAAAGGTAATGGAAGTAATAGTGTAATAACTACTATTCCTAAGACAGGTGGAACTAATAGTATTTATGTTATAGTAGCAGCATTTATATTAGTAGTTGGTGGAAGTGTAATTGGATTTAAAAGAAAGAAAAATAACTAGGCTATAATATTTGGTATGGAATAAACAGAAGTTAAACTAGATTAAAAGTTAAGATTTAGAGTTTGGATTTATAAGGTATAAAAAGGTATGATTTCTTTTAGAGGAATCATACCTTTTTAATGTGTAAATTAATGAATATATTAATTAGTAAAATATTTAGTGTATGCATTTAAATTATATTTACCCTCTTCAACATATCTTTAACCTCAAATAATCTACTTTCTAAAGCATCAATTCTAGATGAAAGACGTTCCCTTTCTGAAATGTTATCAGTATTATTTAATTTGCTATTTAAATTGTCTATATCTGTAGCAAGTGAAATTATTTCGAGAGTATACTCCCATGCACTTTTACCCATATTTTAATACCTCCATAAATAAAATTCTAATAATATACTATGAAAGAAATAAATAAAAATAACCATTTTTTATAAAAAACTTGTTTAAAATTAATGAAAACGATATAAAATGATAAAAATATGATGAAATATTAGTAAATATATTAATGAGATAATTATTCTAAAGAATATAAATTGTGAAAACACAAAAAATAACTTGGATAGTATCTATATAAAAGTAGTTTATAAAAAAGTTTTTGTTAAAAAATATACAAAAAATTTTAAAAAACTCTTTACTATTTCAGAGCAAAGTAGTATGATTTAATCAAGGAAAATAATTATTAATCGAAAATAACTATTAATAAAATATCTATATTCTTTTAGGAGGAATTTATTATGAAAATAGTAGTAGTTGGATGTACACATGCAGGAACAGCTGCAGTAGTTAATTTAAAGGAACTTCATCCAGAAAGTGAAATTACAGTATATGAAAAAAATGATAACTTATCATTCTTATCATGTGGAATAGCTTTAAATGTTGGAGGAGTAATTAAAGAAACTAAAAATCTTTTCTATAATTCACCAGAAAACCTTGCTAAAATGGGCGTAATAACAAATATGAAGCATGAAGTTTTAGATATAGATTTTGAGAATAAAACTTTAAAAGTTAAAAATCTTTTAACAAATGAAGAGTTTGAAGATAATTATGACAAATTAGTTCTAACATTAGGATCATGGCCAATTGTTCCTAAATTTGAAGGTGGAGATTTAGAAAACATTTTATTATGTAAGAATCATGATCACGCAATTGAAATAATTGAAAAATCTAAAGAAGCTAAAAATGTAGTTGTAATTGGTGCAGGATACATTGGTGTTGAACTTGTAGAAGCTTTTGAAATGCAAGGTAAAAAAGTTACATTAATAGATGCAGAAGAAAGAATTATGGCTAAATATCTTGATAAAGAATTCACAGACATAGCTGAAAAAGAATTTGCTGATAGAGGTGTAAACCTAGTTTTAGGAGAAAAAGTAGCTAAATTTGAAGGTGAAAATGGAAAAGTAACTAAAGTTGTTACTGAAAAAGGAAGCTATGAAGGTGATTTAGTTATACTATGTATTGGATTTGCACCAAGCACTAAGCTTGTTAAAGGTAAATTAGATACCCTTCCAAATGGAGCAATTATAATTGATGAATATATGAGAACTAGCAAAGAAGATGTATTTGCAGCGGGAGATTGTTGTGTAGTTAAATATAATCCAGCTCATGATACAAGATATATTCCTCTTGCAACAAATGCTGTAAGAATGGGTACTTTAGTAGCTAGAAACATTGTTGAGCCAACTCTTAAATATATGGGTACTCAAGGTACTTCAGGAATTAAGATTTACGAAAAATGTATAGCTTCAACAGGATTAACTGAAGATGTAGCAAAAGCTACAACTAAAATGAATGTTGGTTCAGTATCATTAACTGATAACTATAGACCAGAATTTATGCCTACTTACTTACCTGCTACTATTAAGTTAGTTTTTGATAAAGATACAAGAAGAGTAATTGGAGGACAAATAATTTCTGATATGGATTTAACTCAATTTATGAATACTTTATCAGTAGTTATTCAAAATGAAATGACTTTAGAAGAGCTTGCAATGACAGACTTCTTCTTCCAACCACACTTTAATAAACCATGGAGCATTTTAAATGCAGTTGCATTAAAAGCTTTATAAGATTTAAAAGGTAATCTAAAAATAGATTACCTTTTTTTGTTAAGTTTTTATGATTTTTGTTATATTAATAAAATATTAATAGTAATATTGTAAAGGGAGGTGACAAATGAAAAATAAATATATGAAGTCTATAGCAATAGTTATAGCAATATGTATAGTTACTGGTATAGTGCTAAAAATGAAGATAAGTAAAATTAATAATGATTCACAAGCTAAGAATCAAAATATAGATGTTAAAGGAAGTGAAGGTGAGGAAAATATAGCTAGTAAGTTTATAGAAGATGGAGAAATGAGAGGGGTTTGGGTATCTACAGTAAGTAATTTAGATTGGCCAGAAGTTGGGAATTATGATGTTAAAGTTCAAAAAGAATTATTAAAAGAAAAATTTGATTTTATAGAAGAACAAAATATGAATACAATATTTTTTCAAGTTAGACCAATGGGAGATGCTTTATATGAATCTAGTTATGCTCCATGGTCTAAGTATTTAACAGGAACTTTAGGGGAAAATCCAGGATATGATCCTTTAGAGTTTGCTATTGATGAAGCTCATAAAAGAGGACTGGAACTTCAAGCATGGTTTAATCCATTTAGAATAGATAGTAATTCAGAAAAATTTAATATAGATAATTATATAGATGAATTACCAGAAGAATCACCATTAAAAAATAATCCTGATTGGATAGTAAAATATAATAATTATCATTATCTTGATGCAGGAATACCAGAGGTTAGAGAATATGTTATTGATACAATAATAGAGGTTGTAAAAAATTATAATATTGATGGTGTTGTTCTAGATGATTATTTTTATCCATATCCTTCAGGAGGAGTGGAGTTTCCTGATGAGGATACATATGAAAAGTATGGTGAAGGTTTTAGTTCAAAAGATGAATGGAGAAGAAACAATATTGATTGTTTTATAAGTGAATTATATAGTAAAATAAAGAACACTAATGCTGAAGTGAAATTTGGAGTTAGCCCATTTGGAATATGGAGAAATGGAGAATCTGTAGGTGGAAGTGATACAAGTGGGTTAAGTAGTTATGATGATGTTTATGTGGATTCTAGAAAGTGGATTCAAGAAGGATGGATTGACTATATTATTCCTCAAATATATTGGCAATTTGATTATAATTCAGCTCCATTTGCAACACTAGTTGATTGGTGGGCAAAACAAGTAGAGAATACTAATGTAGAGCTATATATTGGGCATGCAGCTTATAAGATAAATGATTCAAGTTATGGTGAGGCATGGCTTAATGGAAATGAAGTGATAAACCAAATACGATATTCTAGAGCAAATAGTAATGTAAAAGGTAACTGTTTCTTTAGATTAAAGACTTTAGAAGAAAATAGACTTGGATTTACAGATAAGTTAAAGGAATTATATACTAGGTAAATAAGAGTAAACATATTAAGATAAAAGTAGATTTTAAATATATAGTAAAAGTATTAATATAAAATCTATAATAAATATAAAAATAAAGTATTATTTCTAAGAGCAATGGTGAAGTAATGGACCATTGCTTTTTTATGTATTTAAATATTTAGTTTTTATATATAGAAATCTGTTATATTAAATTGTTGTTACCAACAATTTAATATAACAGATTTCTATGAGGATTAATAGGTATTTATAAAAGGGGAAATGAAAAGAAGGGATTTTAAGAAATTTTTATTCATTTCGGTTAAACATAGTCAATATTTTCAAAAGAATTCCAATATATAATATGTTTTTGGGTTACAATTAATTTAAAGAGGAATGAAAAATGACATTATAACTTATATAAATTTATATTAAATTATATAAATAACAAAATATTAGAGAATGCATAAGAACAGTTATTATTTTAGAATATTTATAT
>NZ_SMUS01000040.1 GCF_004353185.1 Clostridium cuniculi
ACTAGTTAATTTATCTGTAAATACTTTATTTTCTTCTATAGAAATAATTCCATTACTATTACATATAGTATCTATATTTAATAGTGCATTATCAAACTTATCTTCACTGTAACATCTATCAACATTAATAAAATAATTACCTATAGTTTCATAAGAAAGTGTTATTGTTACACCACCAAGCAAAAGTACTATAGCTAAAACTACTATTACCTCTATTAATGTATATCCACCTTTACATTTACTCATAATAATCCATCCACTTATATTTAATAAAACTTCTCTCTAAACTCTCATCTTTAGATGCTAAATTTAGCTTTATTTCAACCTCTATTTTACTTTCATCTTCTTTAGGAATTGTTTGAATTACTATTTCATCTCCTTTAGGCATTGCCCCTAAATCCAAAGATGATAAATCCAATAAAAATTCATCATAATTATCTAATTTAAAATCACCTGTATTAGTTAATTGTATTACTTCTTCTAATGTCATATTATATTTTATCTCTTGCATTATACAGTAAATTATCCTATTTGATTCTTCTATTTCCTCACGTCTAAATGAACTTTTTATATTTTCACCGATTAATAATGAGACTATTAGAAATATTGATAAAATAATACTAACTCCAACTATAGTTTCTATAAAAATATTTCCTTTTTTCCTACCCTTCATATCTTACTCTCCTTCATAAATATTAACTGTATCTACTCCGGTAGAAATAGTAACTTTATATACTTTTCCCTCTTTATCTATAATCCTTATAGTATCTGATTGTATATGACCTATTTTGTTTATACTTAAACTATTATTGCTAGTAAATTTAAATCCATCTTCTAATGTTATAGTTTTTATTATTTTGCTTTTTCCTGCTGTATCTTTAAATATTATTTTTCCTTCACTACTATTAACTTCAATTAGTCCATAACTATTATAATGTCTACAATAATATTTACTGTAACTAATTAAATTACTTACCTCATTTATAATACTTTTTCCTTTAACTCTCCCGGCTACTTCTCTATAATATTTCGATATATTTAATGTTGGTAACATTAATATTGCAATTATAGCTAAAACTATAATAAGTTCTATCAATGTATATCCTCTTTTCATCTTTAACACCTCATATTAATACAATATCTAAAAGTGGCATTAAAAATTTAATAATAAAACTTACAATTATTACTCCTATAAACAGTATTAAAAAAGGCTGTATAAGTTGTGTTATTTTATTTATTCTTGTAGTTAAATTTTTAAAAACTTCTTCTTCTAATAGCTGTAATCTCTTATCTAGTGAACCACTTTCTTCTCCAAGTTTTATATGCGCTAATGTATACTTAGAAAACATTTCTGTTTCACTCATTGATTGTGATAACATTCTTCCTGCTGTAATATCATTATTTATCTTTTTAATATTTCTATTTATAGTTTTTCCAAGCTCACTCTCACAACAATATTGCAATCCTATAGCTATATTAATTCCACTATTAATTACTACAGACATTAAAACTATTGCTATATATTCATTAATTAAGTTATATATAGGTATTTTTTCAATTAACAAATCTAAGTACTGCCTAAAAAAGTTTTTAATAACAAAATAAGGAAGTATTACAAATATAATAGTTAATTGTATAATTACTATTATAGGATTATCAAAAAATCTTTCTTTAAATAATATTATGTTTACATACGCTTCAGGAATATCATGCCCCATAGCTGAATAAATATTACTCATATTTGGAATAAAGAAAAATAAAACAAAAACTCCTAAAAGAGCTAATGCTCCTAACAAAACCGCAGGATATGTTAATGCTCCTATAATGGCTTTTTTAACATAATATAACTTACTATAAAATGTTTCTAATCCTCTTAATACATAAACTATTTTCCCAGTTCTCTCACCTATATCTATCATAGAATTAAAAAAGCTTGGAATAAGTTCACCTCCCCTTTTAAATCCTTCACATAAACTTCCTCCTTCTCTAATGCATCCTTCCATCTCCTTAAGTAACCCTTTATATTCTTTCTTTAAGGGTAATTCATCAATTAAATTTAATATATTTAGTAAAGAAATTCCCTCATCATATAGTTTTCCTATATTTCCTGCAATAAGAGCTAAATCTCTATAACTAACTTTCTTTTTTATAACTATAATTAATTCCCTCCATTTCTATAAAGTTTTCATAATCATCTATGGATATCTCTCTATTTTTTAATAAATTATTTAAATTTTCTATCATTTCAATATTTGATAATATATGTGTATCGTTATAAATATTTTTAATATCATTTTTCATTTTATTATCAATTACATGTATTGCTGCTACTAATGCTCTTCCTGAGTAACCAGTATAATTACACTCTACGCATCCCCCTCTTACAAAAACCTCTGTTTTTTCTTTATCTATAATTTTCTCTCCTATTTTTCTTTTGCATTTATTACATAATAATCTAATAAGTCTTTGAGATATTATTCCAACAAGAGAATCTCTTATTAAATATTTTTCCACTCCCATATCTTCTAGCCTAAAATACACCTCTCTTGGATCTCTAGTATGAATAGTAGAATAAACCTTATGCCCTGTCAAAGCTGCTCTTACCGCCATTTCTGCAGTTTCTTCATCTCTAATTTCTCCTACCATAACTATATCTGGATCTTGTCTCAGCAAACTTCTTAGGCCTTCTGCAAAACCAATATTAAGTGTTTTATTTAAGTTCATTTGATTTATTCCAGGTATTACTGCCTCAATTGGGTCTTCTAAACTTGATATATTCACTTCATCTTTATTTAACTCTTGTAACATACAATAAAGAGTTGTAGACTTCCCTGAACCTGTCGGGCCATTTACAATTGTTAATCCAGTGTTAACTTTCATAATATATTTTAATTTCTTTTTTTGTTTATCAGTTAAATTTAGCTTATCTATAGAGTAGTTAAATACATTTCCATATAAAATTCTTATAACAATCTTTTCTCCGTGTACAATTGGTATTATAGATACTCTTAAGTCATAATCCTTTTCATCATATCTAAATGTTAGTTTTCCATCTTGTGGTTTTCTTTTTTCAGTTATATCTAAATTTGAACTTATTTTAATTTTTGATAAAATAGCTATATATTCCTTATTATCGAATATAAACATACTTCTTAATAATCCATCAACTCTAAATCTAACTAATATAGAGTCTTTATATGGCTCAAAATGTATATCTGATGCTTTTAAATTTATAGCTTTCTTAAAAATTTCATTATCAGCATCTTTGCTATTTCCCAAATATACAATTTTAAGTAAATACTCGAGTTCCTCTTCAGTTATAATTACTACTTCAACCTTTTTTCTAAATATAAACTCAAATTCATCTACCATAGTTTTTTTATTTTCCATTGCATAAATATAGATTTCACTGATAGTTTCTTTAAATGGAAATGCTCTTATCTTTTTTGCTTTTTGCTCATTTATCTTTCTTACTACTGAAATATCTATGTTCTTAATTAATTCACTTTTTACCATTTCTAAATCACCCTTAATAAACCTCTCCACTCCTGTCCTTTTTTATACCACATTCATATTAATAAGAGTATTTTTGTAACTTTTAACAAATTTTAACTTTTATTTGAATAAAAAAAGAATTTAGAAATTCTTCTAAATTCTTTTCTAATTAATATTTATAAAATTACAATTTGTTATATCACTACTAACTAAAACTACAGTTCCATCAGAATATTTATACACATGCTCTGGCTGTCCATTTGATGCACTTCCTACAAATAATATCTCGCCTGCTTCATTAACTGATAATCCTTTTTCTGCATAAAGTACACTTGGAAAATCAAATAATAACCTTTTTACCACACCATTATCTAGTTCATAAATAGAGTAACTATTATTTTTTACCCTTCCTAATAAATATAATTTATTATTAATAGACTCTATATCATTAATATCAATAACTTCTCTTGAAATTTCAGTTACATCTCCATTTACACTAATTATATTAAGAACTGTATCCTCTCCATAATGTTCTTCAACTAAAGCTAATCCATCATCTATATGTTTTAAAAATTTCACATATCCATTATTTATTTTATAAATATTATCTTCTTTTTCTGTTTTTACATCATATGTAAAAATTCCAGTAGTTTTTTCTTCAGTATTAACTCCATAATAAGCTAATTTAGTATCAGTTATCCAATCAATAAACTGTCCTGAAATTACAGCCTTATTACCTAAAAGTATTTCCTTTTCATTTTTCAAATCCATAATTGCTGGTTCTAAGTATTCATCATTTATAAAATAGAACACATAATTCCCTTCTGGCGAAACCTTTAAACTTGCTATTTTATTATGTTCTATCTTTATATCTTTAGAATTATAATTTACATAAAAACTATTATCTTTATAAAATGTATATGTATTAGATTCCATATTAAAGTTGGTTATTACCTTACCTTCTGTATCTACCTCTTCATATGTGTTTTCTGAATTAAAATTAAAAGTCTCATAATTGGTGCTTTCATCTACAAAAGCACCTTTATTTAAGTTTATTTTACTTATTTCTTCTATGCTTTCTTTTTTACAACCTAGAAAAAATACAGTAGTAATCATAAGCTGAATCAAAATCATTAATCTTTTACATTTTCTTTTTGCCATTTACTTTTTTTCCTCTTTATTAATACGCTTTACCACTACAAATAAACTCTGCATCTCCAATCATGTAAATAGAAGTTCCTTCTAACTCTATTCTTAATTGGCCTCCTGGAACTCTAACATTAACTTTATCTTTAGTTAAATTTAATTTATTGCATATTACAACAGATGCTGAACATCCTGTTCCACATGAATAAGTTGCTCCAGCTCCTCTTTCCCAAGTTCTAACTAAAATATTTTCATTATCAATTACTTTAACAAAATTAACATTTGTACCTTCTTCAAAAAGCTCATATTTTTCTATATATTTACCTTCTGTAACATCATAATTTTCATCATCTACAAAAATAACTGTATGGGGAACACCTACTAATATAGAGGAAGCTCTATAATTTTTTCCATTAACAACTATATCTTCATCTATTAATTTATCCTTATTCTTTAATGGTATTAATGAACCATCAAAAGATATTTCTCCCATATATACTTTTACTGTTTCAACCTTTCCCTCACTATCTATCTTTAATTCTAATTCTTTTACTCCATCACCAGTTTCAACAGTAATTATTTCTTTATCTATAATATTATTTTCAAAAACATATTTTCCAAAGCATCTAATAGCGTTTCCACACATATTAGCACCTGATCCATCACTATTTACTATTACCATCTTCACATCTGCTACTGCTGATTTTCTAACTAATACTATCCCATCAGCACCAATTCCAAATCTTCTATGACAAAGCTTTTTAGCTAAATTACTTTCTTGTCCAATATATTTATCATCTAAATCTAATAAAAAAATAAAATCATTTCCTGTACCATGCATTTTTATAAATTCCATAACTTTCTCCTCCATTTTACAACCGTTTTACTAATACATAAATTAATGATATACTTACTTTAATTAATACTAAAGAAAGGATGACATTTATGGCAATAGACGGTATCTACTTATATAGTTTAGTGCAAGATTTAAAAAAATCAATATTAAATTCTAAAATTGATAAAATAAATCAACCTGAAAAGGATGAAATAATAATAACATTAAGAAAAGAACGAAAAAACTTAAAACTTTTAATATCTGCATCACCTAAATATCCAAGATTTAACTTAACTACAGTTGTTAAATCCAACCCACTTCAAGCACCAATGTTTACTATGGTTCTTAGAAAATATTTAATTGGTGGTAAAATTATAGATATTGTTCAACAAGAAGGAGATAGAATAGTTAAATTCTTAATTGAAGCTTCTGATGAACTAGGTTTTAATAGTGTTTATACTTTAATCGTTGAAATAATGGGAAGACACAGTAATATTACCCTAGTTAGAGAAAGAGATAATAAAATAATGGAATGTATAAAACATATAGCCCCTTCTATGAATAGCTATAGAGTTTTATACCCAGGAATAACTTATAAATATCCTCCAGAATCAACAAAGATTAATCCGTTCTCTTTTAATGATACCACTTTACAAGAGTTTATGGATAAAAATTCAGTAACTTTTAACAAAAATTTCTTTGTTTCTTGTTTTACCGGTATAAGTACATCATTATCTGAACATTTATTCATTGAATACAATAAAAACTATACAGATTTTTCTATAAACAACATCTGTACCTTTATCAATAACTTTATAAATACTCTTTTAGATAATGAAATATTTAAAATTTATAAAGATAAAGATGGAGACTATATAGACTTTTATGTTACGCCTTTAAATCAATTAGAAGGAAAATATTCTTTTGAAGTAATAAATGATATTCATGAATTAATGGATAAATATTATTTAGAAAAAGACAAACAAGAACGTATTAAAGGTCGTTCTGTAAACTTACAAAAACTTGTTACAACCAATATAGAAAGATGTATAAAAAAAGAAAATAAATTAAATGATCTTCTTAAAAAATGTGAAGATAAGGATGACTTTAAAATTAAAGGTGATTTATTAACATCTTATATATACAGTATTAAAAAAGGCGATAAAAATTTCACTACAATTAACTTCTTCAGTGAGGATGGTGAAGAAATTACAATTCCTTTAGATGAAAATAAAACACCATCCGAAAACGTGCAAAGTTATTATAAAAAATATAATAAACTAAAAAAGTCTGAAGAATCAGCTATAGAGCAACTTGAAAAAAATGATCAAGAATTACAATATTTATATTCAGTATTAACTAATATAGAAAATTGTGAAAGTTATACAGAAATTGATGATATAAAGGAAGAATTAATTTCAACAGGATATGTAAGAAAAAGAAAATCTAATGGCAAAAACTCAAAAAAATCTAAAGAGTCAAAACCATTACACTATATTTCTTCTGATGGTATAGATATTTTTGTTGGTAAAAATAATATTCAAAATGATTATCTTTCTTTAAAGTTTGCAAATAAAAACTTTATGTGGCTTCATACCAAAAACATTCCTGGTTCACATGTTATTATCTGTTCAAATGATGTTCCAGATAATACATTAGTAGAAGGTGCTACTTTAGCAGCATATTATAGTAAAGCTAAAGACTCTTCAAAAGTTCCAGTTGATTATACTTTAGTTAAAAATCTAAAAAAACCAAATGGAGCAAACCCAGGAATGGTTATTTATCATACTAACTATACAATGTATGTAGAACCTTCTGAATTTAACAATTTAAATATCGAAAAAAAATAATATAAAAAGATGGTGAAATTACAAAGCAATTTCACCATCTTTTTAGTTCCTTAATTCATTAATTGTATTAAATGTGATTAACAACCATATCCCCATGGTTCTTTATTTTTTCATTATCAAAATATTGATAATAATAACATTTTAACTTACCATTATATAATTTTCTATTTTTAGTAGCCTTTCTTCCAAAAGGTGTTTCAAAACCTTCATATGAAGTTAAAATATTAAAATCCCAAGTATCAAGTTTTCTTTTATTCATTCCTAAATACTTGTAAAGTTCTTCAACTTCTTTCTTTTCTCCTAACCTTTCTCCATATGGTGGATTAGTTATAATAAAGGCATTTTTATCACTACTTGAAAATTGTTTAAAATCTCTCTTTTGGAATTCAATATATTTAGAAACTCCAGCTTTTTGAGAGTTACTTCTGGCAATTTTAAGCATTCTTCCATCTATATCATAACCTATAAGCTTTATATCCTTATTCTTTATAGATCTTTCAGCACCTTCTTTAACTTGTTCATAAATATCAGAACCTATAGTTGGCCATGTTTCTGATACAAAGTTTCTAAAAAGTCCTGGTGCTATATTTTGCATTATCATAGCAGCTTCTATTAATATAGTTCCTGATCCACAGAAAGGATCAACTAAAGTATAATCTTCTTTCCATCTAGAAATTAAAACTAAAGCAGCTGCTAAGGTTTCTTTTAATGGAGCTATACCAGCTTCTTCTCTATATCCTCTTTTATGTAATCCTACACCACTAGTATCGATAGATAAAGTTACTACATCCTTTAATATTGATACTTCAATTTTATAAACTGGACCATCTTCACTAAAATGACTTACTCCATAATCTTCACTCATACTTGTTACTATTGCTTTTTTAACGATTGATTGACAGTCTGGCACACTAAAAAGAGTTGATTTAACAGATTTACCAACTACATGCATTACTCCATCCTGTGGTATAATTTCACTCCATTTTACTTTTTTAGTACCTTGGAAAAGCTCTTCAAAGCTTCGTGCTTCAAATTCTGCCATCTTTATAAATACTCTATCTGCTGTTCTTAAATGTACATTAGCAATAGCAATATCCATTTCATCACCTTCGAAATGTACTTTACCATTTTCAACTTTTAGATCTTCATATCCTAACGCTTTAAGTTCTTTTGCTGTAATTCCTTCTAATCCAAAAGTAGTTGTTGCTACTAAATTATATTCCATTGTTTATTGTCTCCTTTTATGATTCATATATTTTAACTGAATCATTTCCGTCTATTTCATTTATTTCTACTGCTACAATTTCTGTCTTTGATGTTGGTATATTTTTACCAACATAATCCGCTCTAATTGGTAGTTCTTTATGTCCTCTATCAATAAGAACTGCAAGTTGAATTGATAGTGGTCTTCCTCCATCCATAATGGCTTCAATAGCTGCTCTAACTGTTCTACAAGTAAATAATACATCATCTACTAGTATAACCTTTTTACCTTTTACCTCAGCTCCTAAATCAACAGAATTTACTTTAGGACTTTCCTTAATTTCTGTAATGTCATCTCTATAAAGGCTTATATCAACATATCCCACTTCTACAGAAACACCTTCTATTTTTTCAATATTTTCTGCTATTCTTTTAGCTAATGGATATCCTCTTCTCTTTATTCCTATTAATACTATATCTTCAACACCTTTATTTTTTTCAATAATTTCGTGCGAAATTCTAATTAAACTTCTTCTAATTGCATTATCATCTAATAAATTAGCTTTTAACTTCATAAACAAAAACTCCTTACATTTTTCTCAATTTTTCTAGTAACTCTTTAAAGTAATTAGGTAATTCAGATGTAAACTCCATATACTCCTTAGTTCTAGGATGTATAAAACCTAATGTCTTAGCATGAAGTGCTTGACCTTCTATATTAAACTTCTGTCTTTTATAACCATAAACTAAATCACCAACTAAAGGATGACCTATAGATGCCATATGCACCCTAATTTGATGTGTTCTGCCCGTTTCTAAAGTGCATTTAACAAGGGATACTCCTTTATCATATTGTTCTAGTACTTCATAATGTGTTACTGCTCTTTTTCCATCAGAGTTAATTGCCATTTTTATTCTTTCTTTTTTATCTCTACTAATAGGTTTATCGACAGTACCCTCTACTTTACTAAACTTTCCTTCTACTAAGGCATAATATTCTCTTTTTATTGAATGCTCTTTAAATTGTGCTGCTAAATCATTATGAGCTTCATCATTTTTTGCAATTACAAGTATTCCAGAAGTATCTTTATCTATTCTATGTACAATTCCAGGTCTTATAACACCGTTAATACCTGATAAATCACTACAATGGTGTAATATACCATTGACTAAAGTTCCAGTGTAATTTCCTGGAGCAGGATGAACTACTATACCTTTTTCCTTATTAACAACTAATACATCTTCATCCTCATAAACAATATCTAAATTCATTTCTTCTGCAGAAACATTAAGTTCAACTGGTTCTGGAACTTCAACTTCAATAAAGTCACCTTTTTTAAGCTTATAATTACTCTTAATTACCTTACTATTAGCTTTAACTTTTTTTTCATCTATTAATCCCTGAACAAATGACCTTGATTTACCTTCTATCATTGTTGATAAATATTTATCTATTCTTTGCCCTTCTTCTTCGCTATTAATATTAAAACTTAACTTTTCCATATTTTTACTCCGTTTATTTATATTATTATATCCTCATTAAAGACTCGAGATAATCAGTTTCTTTTGACATTATAATATATAAATAAATCATTCTCAATAGTAGTATTAATCATAAAGTCAAATAAACTAACTAAAGGAGACCAAAGTTTCGGTCTCCTATATGTATTAGTTATTTGAATAGAATTTTTTTACAGCATCTATATCATCATTTAGATCTTCAATCTTAAACTCTTCGGCTTCTTCTGTACTATAAATCTCTGCTTCCTTTTCATGTAACTCATATTGTTCAACAGGTTGTGCTACATTATAATTTTTTGTTAAATCTTTTTCTAACTCATCAAAGGTTTGAAGCTGAGTATTCATGAATCCTCTAAACTTTGCTCTGAATTTTATAAATTCTTCCTTTACTCTTTCATATTCATCATTTATAGCTACAACATCACCATGAGCCTTATCTAATATTCTTTGAGCTGTTTCATTAGCATTTCCAATAATTAATTCAGCTTGCTTTTCTGAGCTTTCTTTAGCTTGATCTGCAGCATTTTGTGCTAGTAATAAAGTATTTTGAATAGTTGCTTCTAACTTTTCATAATGTTCAAGTTTTTCATTTACTCTGCTTAAACTTTCCTTCAACCTAGCATTTTCCTTATAAACCTCTTCATAGCTTTCAACAACTTCATCTAGGAATTCATCCACTTCTTCAACAGAGTATCCTCTTATTCCTTTCTTAAATTCCTTATTGTTTATATCTATAGGAGTTAATTTCATTCCATCCACCTCTTCTATATAAATTTGTTCATTTTAACTTTATATCTTCCACTTTTCGTATTCCCAACAATTTCCCCTATTATAAATTTTCCTACTCCAGAAATCGTTACTCTTTGGCCATCCTTTATTTCCTTACTCTTATCTATAGATTTAGAATAATCTATTAGTACTTTACCACTATCAATAATTTCAACTGCTTTCCCCCTAGATATATTAGCTAACTTAGCAACTATATTATCTAATCTGAGTGAAGGAACAATTATCGTGCCTTCTAAAAAATTACTCTTCGGTAAATTCTCCTCCTGTATTTCTTCTACTGATACAGGCGCTCTACCTACACTACTTAACTCATATAAAATATAGTCTGCTACCTCTTCATAAATAGGAACTATTGCGCAATTATCAATTACTCGTAAATCTCCAAGCTTTTCTCTCTCTATTCCTAAGGCCATAATAGCACCTAAATAATCCTTATGTGAAAGATTACTAAATTTAGACTTATTGGTAATCTTAATAATTCTATATGGAAAAGGAGTAGAATAAATATTATTAAATGCTAGTATTTTTCTATCACATTCTTCAAAAGCACCTTTTGCCTCTACTAAAAAATCATTAGCATTAAAATTCTTAGTAAAATACATCCAAATATTAGGTTTGCAAAAAAACTTAGTAAACGTTGGTATACCTTTATTATAAGCTAAGTTCATACATTGATAAACTTTTATAACATCTTCAGTATCTTCTTTTAAAAAATTCTTTAAAACATCTTCTTTTGATAACATTTTATAATAATATCCCACTAATAAAATTTAATACTATGATAGCTAATAGTGGTGCAAAATCTATCATCATATTCCCAAAAAGTCTTTCTTGTAGAATTCTAAACGGTGTCAAAATTGGATTGTTAAAAGATACTAAAATTCTATAAAAACTACTTTCTCTAATATTAGGTACGTAAGAAAGTATTACTTCTGCTAAAATACTTATATCTAACACAGTAAATAATAAATATAAAAAACTACTTATGATTCCTATTGGAATCACCTCCTATTTATTCCAGTTAAATAGTGCTTTTGAACTTATTTCACTTCTTAACTCATTGCTAACTTCTACATTTGATGGTGAAAGTAAATATACTCTTTGCTCAACCTCTTGAAGTTGTGCTCCTAATACACAACACGCTCCACTAATAAAATCTACTAATCTTTGAGCTATTTTTGTTTCCATTGCAGTTGTATTAACAACAACTATTTTTCTATTTTTTATAGCATCTGCAATCTCTCTTGCTTCATCATATGAGCCAGGTTTAACTACCATAACCTTAGCACTTGCTGAATTATGAATATTAACCACTTTATTACCTCTTTGCTTTGAAATTATAGGTTCAACTTCTTCAACTTCTTCTTCTTCTTCAATTTCTTCTAAATCTTCGAAATCCTCATCATACTCTCCAAGTCCTATTATTTCTTTAAATTTTCCAAACATATTACTCATTTTATTACATCCTCCTATTTTTCCCTTAATCCAAATATGCCAGAACCAATTCTCACTAAATTAGCCCCTTCTTGAATTGCAATTTTATAATCATTAGTCATTCCCATAGATAAAATTTTCATAGATATATTTTCAAAATCTCTTTCCTTTAATTGATCAAAGATTTGTTTTGTTCTACTAAAATAATATCTATTTTCTTCCTCATTCCCTTTAGGTATTATAACCATAATCCCCTTAACCTTTACGTGCTTACACTTTTCAACAGCAGAAATCATATCTTCTAATTCTTCTTCATATATTCCACTTTTACTTTCTTCTCTACCTATATTTATTTGAATAAGTACATTAGCACATAAATTATTTTTCCCAAACTCACTCTCTATTTTCTCTAATAGTTTTATACTAGATAAAGAATGTATTAAATAAACATTATTCACTAAATACTTAACTTTATTAGTTTGAAGCTTACCTATAAAATGCCATCTTATATCTTCTGGCAACATTTCTTTCTTAGCGACTAGCTCTTGGACCTTATTCTCTCCAAAGTCTCTTTGTCCAATATTATATGATTCAATTATCATCTCTACTGGCTTAGTCTTAGATACAGCTACTAAATTAACATCATTAGGTATCTCGTTTAAAATTTTCATTGTTTTTTCTGCAATACTAATGTTGATCCCTCCTTAGAAAGAGTTAATTGCCTACATAGATTATTATTCTTCAAAAGTATAAAATTCCCTTCTAGATCTCTTTTTAATTATAACATTTTTCTAGAAATTTTTTAATACTTTTTTTAATTTAATTATCTGCTCTCTCCATAAATTTAGGTTCTATGGATTTTCTCGCTGCTGGCAAGGTAATTTCATCAAATTTTTCTATAGTTATATTTAACTTTCTAATTATTAATCTATTTATATGGCTACCCTCTGTTAATAATGAAGCTTCCAATTGCTCTGGATCTCCTATAGCATAAAATTTAAATGGACTCCCTTCCATCTCATTCCCATTTTCTTCAAATCTTATAAATGCCCATGCACATACAAGTCCTGTAGTATTTAAAATTCTGTAATTATTAATAGCTATTCCTTCTGCACCTGCAGTTTTTAAATCATTAAGCACCATTGCTGCATCTGCTGAATGCAGTGTTCTTCTATCTACTTCTAATTGATCATCTTTATTTATATCATATTCACCATCATAAATAGTTAAAATTATACCTGGGCCCTTTATTTCAGTTGTACCTGCAAGGTCCGAATAAGAAGATAATTGTTCTTTCATATGCTCAATTACTCTTTCGTTATTTTCATCATCATCTGCACCATTAATATCCAGACTTGAAATCTTTTTAGATAATTCATAGTTATCATCACTTAATGCAGTTATCTCATCATATAACTTATTTCTTTCTTCTATAGCATCTTTATATTCAACAGAATTCAGATTAAGAAAACCAGTAGTTTCATTTATACCTATATTAGTTACAATTAAAAATCCAAGCAATATTGTAGCAATTAAAATAAAAAACTTATTTCTATAGTTTTTCATCTAATCACCTCTTTGTCTGTTTTTATATTTTTCTAATAAAATTCTTCTAATTGATCCAAAGTTATCAAATATCCTTCCACCAAATACAATTACAGCTGCAATATACATAGGAATTCCTAATTTATCTCCTAAATAAGCAAGTGCTGCTGCAAGTAACGCATTTCCAAAGAAACCTGATATAAATATATCTGGCTTGAATTTTTTGTTAAGAGATGCTCTAAATGCACCAAATACAGAATCCAAACATGCTAATATTGCCACAGACATATAAGGAGAAAATTTTTCTGGTATATTTACATCAAATATTAATCCTAAAAATACTCCTAATAATAAACCGATAAATGCTATCACAACTTTTCCTCCTTTATTGAACTGGCTTTATATATTCATATCTTAATGATTGTGTTGTCTTAACTATTGTTATATCATCCATTTGCTTAACATCACTACTATAACTCTTTAAAGCTCCATAATCTAATACACCTGGAAAATTTACTGCAAGATTTAACTTACTTTTATCACCTATTGCTTTTATAACAATTTCACTATTAGGATCTACTCTTCCTGCTGATCCAATAGAAATTGAACTTCCCGCCATTTTTATTCCAGTCTGTGGAGTAATTCTCATCTCATTTATTGAAATAGCCTCTGCTCCCGCATACCATAAAGAATTAATTAAATTTACTATTTCCTCTTCACTTACTGTATTTATAGTTTGGGTCCCATTTGTTCCAAAGACTGAATTCTTAAGGGTTAATGTTATGACAACTCCTGGACCTTTAACATCTAAAAGCCCTATTTGCATTCTTGCATTATCAAGTTGCTTTTTAATTTCTCCTTCAATTTCCCCTTCTTTTGCTGCCGCATCTTCAAGTTGCTTTAATTCTTCAGATAATATTTCATTATTTTTTTGAAGATCCTCTTTTTCTTTTTTTAAAATCTCTATTTCTGACAATATATCTGCACTATCATAATCTATATCTCCACTATTAGCTACACTTAATTGTTTAAATTGATATGTTAATAAAAAACCTAAAAATGCACATACCACCGCTACAACTACTTGAGATAATACTTTTTTCATATTTTTCCTCCTACTATTCTACTGGTTCTACATCTGCATCTTCTTCTAGTCCCTCTTGTGTTATACTATTATCTTCTGTTACACCACTATCCTCTGTTATACCTTCGCCTTCTTCATTAGTTTCTTCTTTTACTTCCTCAATCTTTATTACAGGTGATCCATTAAAACTAACATTTATATATCCTTTTGCAATATTTATATTATCATCTAACATAATTCTATATACATTTTCCATTTTATTATATAAGTCACTGTCATCACCAAAGAATATTTCTACATTACCTATATAACCAATAATATTAACTATATTACTTACATCTAAACTCGAAAGATATATAGATTCTCTATTCTTAGAAATGAAAGGATAAAAATTTGTTAAAATATTTTTATATGAATTAAATTCATCAACTCTACTTTCATCATCTTTAACACTTAGGTCAATTCCTTTAATTTCAACTAAATTTCTTCCTTCAATATTATCTACTTCCTCTAAAACTTCTAAATCATTGTTGATAATTAATAATTCAATACCATTATTAATATAATATACCGGTGCTTCCTCTGTAATATTAATTTCCAATGTATTTATACCTTTTCTCTTAATATCAACAGTGCTAACATATCTATTTTTTAAAACCTCCTCTTTTATATCTTTTTCATTTACCGTAAAGATATTTAATCCAATTCTATCACTAACTCCACTTAAAAGGACTTCACTTGATATTGTAACATTTCCTTTAAAAGTAATAGCTTTAATATTAAATATTGGAGCTTTTGTAATAAAAATAAATCCTCCCACAACAAGAACTATTGTAATTAATATTAACTTTTTTATTAACTTTTTTCTTTTTTTCGCTTTTATAAACTTTTTTACATCTTTCATTAGTACCTTATTCCTTTTTAATTTCTATCTTTTACTATAATTTTACCATAAAACCTGTAATTTTTTATAATTATTTTACATTATTCTTTTTATATTGTACACAAAAATTAAGAGCTTCTTATACAAGAAGCTCTTAAAAACTTTTAAATTATTTTCTTTTCAACCTGTCTTGATATATTTAATAATATTCCCATTGCCGTCAGATTTATTACAAGGGATGTTCCACCATAACTAATAAACGGCATAGGTACTCCAGTAACCGGCATAGATCCAGTAACAACAGCTATATTAATAATAGCTTGAACTGCTATAATAGATGTAATACCCATAGCCAAAAGTTTACCATAAGTATCCTTAGCATTCATAGCAACTCTAACACCTCTCCATATAAATATTAAAAATAGACTTATAATAATTAAACATCCAATTAACCCCAATTCTTCTCCTATTATAGAAAATATAAAATCATTATGAGGTTCTGGCATATACAAAGTTTTTTGTCTAGATTGCCCAAGGCCTAAACCTGTAAGACCACCTGATCCTAATGCCAAGAAAGATTGTATTAATTGATATCCTGCATCTGCTGCATCTTTCCATGGATCTATAAAGTTTAACATTCTTTCCCTTCTATAGTCAGAACTAAAAATAAAGAATATTGCTAATGTTAACATTGCTGGCATAATAATTCCAAACAAATGTTTAATTTTACCTCCTGCTACAAAAAGCATTATAAAAGTAACTATCATAATAATAGAAGCTATACTCATATTATGTTCTGCTAAAATAAGAGCTGCAAAGAAACCTGATACACATAAATAAGGTACTAACCCATGCCAAAAATCTTTAACTTTATCTCCTTTAATATCTATACTAAGTGCTAAAAACATTACAACTGCATATTTTGTTAATTCTGATGGTTGAAAAGATAATGGACCTAAAGAAATCCATCTTTTTGCACCATTAATTGCTGGAAAGAAAAATACAGCAATTAATAATGGTATTGTTAATAAAAGTAATTTTGGTGTTATCTTTTTTAACTTATGATAATCTATAGACATCATTATAGTCATTGATATTACACCTATTATTGCCCAAATCAATTGTCTTTTAAAGAAATACATACTATCGTTATTATGAAACATAGCATAAAAAGAACTTGTTGAGTATACCATAACAACACCTATTGATAATAGTATACATAAAGTATAAAATATACCATAATCAATTTGGCCCATTTCTTTTTTTTCTTTGGGCTTATAAAAACTCATAGACATTCCTCCAATTTAATTACTAAATTGCAAAAAACCCTATTATACATAAAACTACTGTTATTATTGAAAATACTGTAACTACTTTTACTTCATTCCATCCACATTGTTCAAAATGATGATGGATTGGAGCCATTTTAAATACTCTTTTTCCAGTTAATTTAAAGGAAGTAACTTGTATTATTACTGATAAAGCTTCTACAACATAAATTCCTCCAACTATTACGATTAATAGAGGATAACCACTTATTATTGCTATTGTAGTAATAGCTCCACCAATTGCTAAAGATCCTGTATCTCCCATAAATACTTTTGCAGGATAAGCATTGAATTTTAAGAATCCAATTAATCCAGCTATTAATGCTACTGAAAATATAGTTAATGAGTAGTCTTTAATTATAAACGTTAAAACTCCAAAAAATGTTAAAACTAAAACTGATACTGTCGATGCTAATCCATCTAATCCATCTGTCAAATTAACAGCATTTGTCATAGCTGCGTAAACAAATATAACAAACGGAACATATAACACACCTAAAGGAAGCTTAAAGCTAGTAAATGGTATTACAATATCATGAGGTAAATTTACATAGCTATAGTAACCAAATGCTCCTGAAACAATTAATAATAGAAGCATTTTTTGCCATGCCTTTAATCCTTCACTTTGCTTTTTTAATATTTTTAAAAGATCATCTAAAAATCCAATAAACCCAAATGCAATAAGTGAATATAATGCTACCATTCCTTTTTCAGTAAGACTATCACTCATAATAATCATTACTATTGTTGTTGAAAGAATAAACATTACTCCTCCCATTGTAGGAGTTCCTGCTTTCTTTAAATGACTTTTAGGTCCTTCTTCTCTAATGTTTTGACCAAACTTTAATCTTCTTAAAAGTGGTATTGTAATCGGGCCAAGTATTAAAGCTATAATAACCCCTATTACAAAAGTTAATATTAATATTTTTGTTATCTCTCCTGGTAATATGTTCATAGTACTATCCCCCATATTTTACTGCTATACTTAGCAGTTCACCTCCTTCGTTGAATTACATCTCTTCTAAATTTTTAACAACATCTTCTAGTTTAACACCTCTAGATGCCTTAATTAATACTACGTCATCTAGTTTAACAATATTTTTCAATTCTTTTATGCATTCCTCTTTAGTGTTATACATGATTATATTATCATTATCAAATCCATCTTTAAAGTTTTTAATATATCTACCTATAACTATTAAGATATCAACTTTATCTTTTGCATATCTTCCTACTTCAAAATGAGCTCTTTCTGATTCGTCTCCTAATTCGTACATATCACCTAAAATTGCAATCTTTCTACAATTTTTATAAGCTGAAAGTACATCTAAAGAAGATCTCATTGAATCAGGACTGGCATTATAACAATCATTTATTATAGTAAGCCCTTCTTTTTTTATAACTTGTAATCTCATGGAAGTAGCTTCTAAATTTTCAAGTCCTTTAACCATTTGTTTAAAAGAAACATTTAAACACTCCGCAACTTCAATTGCAAGCATTGTATTTAATACATTGTGCTTACCTGCCATTGGTAGATTAAATACAGCTTCTTCACCAAAAGCATGAGCTAAAAACTCTGTTTCCTCTTCTCTTAATATAATATTAGATGCGTAAACATCATATTCATGATTATAACCAATTTTTTTAACTTTAAATACATTTGATGAAATATTTTGTAATAGTTTATCTTCACCATTAACAATTAATGTATTTTCACTATTAAAGAAAGTAGCTATTTCCATTTTTGCTTTTAAAATATTTTCTTGCGTCTTTAAATTTTCTATATGTGATAATCCAATATTAGTTATAACAGCCATATCAGGTCTAGCAACACTTGCAAGTAACTCTATTTCCCCTAGAGAACTCATCCCCATTTCTAATACAGCCACATCAAATTCTGAAGTTAGCTCTAATATCATAAGTGGTAGTCCTATATCATTATTGAAATTCCCTTTTGTCTTAAACACTTTATACTTATCACTTAGAAGAGCTGCTATTAAATCTTTAGTTGATGTTTTTCCTGTTGAACCAGTAACTCCAACAACTTTAAGCCCTAATTTTTCTCTATAAAATTTAGCTAAATTTAATAATGCTTCTCTAGTATCTTTTACTTTTATTATAGTACCTTTATTTTGCACTTCTTTTAAGTCAAATTTAACTTCATCTATTATTACAACAGATGCTCCATTTTCTAAAGCCTTTACTGCAAAATCATTTCCATTAAAATTAGCTCCTTTAATTGCTAAGAAGACATTATTTTTTTCTATTTTTCTTGTGTCAATACATAACTTATTAAAATTAATCTCTTCCTTTTGTACAATAACTTCTCCGTCTATTGCATTTAGCATTTCCTTAAAAGTCATTTCCATAATAATCACTCTACCTTCATCTTTCAAATATTATTTTTCTTTTTACTAAGTATGCTTCTTTTAATTATAGACATCTATATATCTTCTTATTCTATAATAAAAACATTTTATCTATACATAAATTTAGCATGTGAATCTACCACATGCTAAAAAATAAAAAACCTTAATCTCCATACTCAGCACTTAATGTTAACTTTACAGTAGTACCTTCTGAAATTAGTTCCCCACTAGGAATATTTTGATTTATTACTACTCCATCTCCTTGAAGTGTATATTTTATTCCTAAGCCTTCTAAAAGCTCTACAGCCGATTCTTTTGAGTAACCTCTTACATCAGGCATAACAACATCTTTATTATATGTTGCATTTTCATCTGTGTAAAGATTTATTGTAGAACCTTCTTTTATAGTATATCCTGGGTAAGGCTGCATATTTGTTACTGTTTCCCCATCCCCTTCTACAGTACACTCCAAATTATATTCTTTTAGTAACTTTTTCGCCTCTGAAACTGATAATCCTCTTAACTCTGGAATAACTATATCTTTTAATATTACATTCTCATCTTGTGTGAACTCACTATCTAAATAATTAAATATATCCTCTAATAAGATTTTACCTAAAGGAGCCGTTACTGTACCAGCATAGTATGCACCATTACTTGGCTCATCTATACTTAAAAATACAGTTATTTGAGGATTTTCAACTGTTGCAAATCCTGCCATAGATGATATATACTTTCCTGACTCATAAGATCCTGTTAACGGATTAACTTTTTGTGCAGTACCTGTTTTAGCTCCAATATGATATCCTTCTATATAAACTTTATTAGATCCTCCTTGATTTACTGTTCTTTCCAAGTAATCTCTTAAAGTAGCAGCTGTCTCTTCAGAAATTACATTTTCTTTTGTCTTTGGTTCAAACTCTTCATCAATCACTGTATTTCCATTGCTATCTACATGACTTATAGATTTCATTACATGGGGTTGTATTAATGTACCTCCATTAACTATTGCATTGAATGCAGTCATATATTGAACAGCATTAACTGTATTTGTTTGACCAAAAGATATTGTTGCAAGGTCAGCATCATTCATATTCTCTGCTGATTTTATTATTCCTCTTGCTTCTCCTGGTAAATCTACTCCAGAAACTTGTCCAAAACCAAACTTTTTAATATATTCAACAAGCTTTTCAGCTCCAATTTTTTCTCCTAACTTCATAAACCCAACGTTACATGAATTTTGAAGAATTTCAGGTAAGATTTGACTTCCATGTCCTGATCTTTTCCAACAATGGATAGTATGTGGTCCAACTTGTAAGCTACCTCCACATTCAAAAGTATCAGATTCTGAAACTAATCCTTCTTCTATAGCTGTTGACATAGTAACTACTTTAAATATTGATCCTGGTTCAAAGGTATCATTAACTAAACTATTTCTCCACATCTTTTGAAGTTTTTCAGCATCAGTTTCACCTGTAAAACCTTCATACCCTTCAAATGGATTATTAGGATCAAAATCTGGTTCATTAACCATAGCCAATATTTCTCCATTTTGTGGATTCATTATAAGTATAGAGACTCTTTTTGCTTTATTATCAACAAGACCTTTTTCTGCTACTTTTTCAGCTATAGCTTGTAAATTTTTATCTATAGTTAATGTTACATCCTTACCATCAATAGGTGCAGTAAAGTTTGATATTGTATAATCTAAAGCTTCACTATTTCTATCTAACTCAGTAACTCTTATTCCTGGAACTCCTGAAAGATATTCATTATATTGAAGTTCTACTCCAGTTAATCCTTGTCCATCACTATTTGTACTTCCTAGTACATGTGATAAGAATTGTCCCTCCGGATAATATCTTTGAGTGTCTGGAGATACTATAACACCTTGAATATTCAATTCCTTAACTTTATCAGCTAAGTCCTTTTCAATTCTTCTTACCAAAGTAGCTGAACCTGCGTCACTACCATTTGCAAGCTTGGTCTCAAGCTTCTCCTTAACTTTACTAGTATCCATATCTACTGCTTCTGCAATTAAAGGAGCAATATCATCAGTAGTCTTTTCATTTTTCTTTAAATACTGCCTAATAGAATTTAAGTCAAAGTCTATTCTGTAAACATTAGCTGATACAGCCAATTCATTTCCATTTCTATCTAAAATTCTTCCTCTTCTTGCATCTATTCTAACTTCACTTGTCCATTGATCCTCTGCCCTACTAGAATAATCATCTCTTTTAACAAGCATAATATAGGATAGCCTAATAATTAGCAAGGCAAACACAGCAATAATAAACCATAGAGCTACTACCATTCTTTTGCGCATGACTGCTCTATCCTTAAACCCTCTCTTATTCTTATTCATATTAAATTCCTCCAAGGAACATTTAACTAATGAATAATTAGAGTTCAAAATACTACTACTAAGATATACCTTGCGTCTACACTTCTATAAATTATCCATTAATTAAATGCTGCTATAATTTTTTGTAGTAAACCACTCTTCTTGCTTTCCTCATTTTTTAAATGTGAAAAGTATTCTTTTGACATATCAATACTTATAGTACTTTCAGAACTTGGATAAACCATTCCTAATTCATTTTCTGCTGTGCTTTTTATTTTATCGAATGATGCAAATTTTAGCATATCTACGTTAATTGCTGCATTTACATCTTCTTCTTCTTTCATATTACCTTCTAAAATTAATAATTCTTTTTGAAGGGCGTGTATTTTCCCATCTAGATATAAAGTTGTAGCTCCTAATGCAAACATAACCGTAGCAATTGTTAAGCCACTAACTAAAAGGCTTTTTCTTTTTTGGTGAGCTTTACGCTCTCTCTCTTTTCTTTGTAAATCTCTTTTTTTATCTAGTTCCTTAACTTTTCTCTCTGGTGCTAAAGCTGTATTTCCTCTTATATAATCATATTCCCTAACTCCCATTTTATTCACATCCCTGCCAATTTTCATAATATTTATATCTTTTCTACTACTCTTAATTTTGCACTTCTACTTCTTGGATTTACTTCAACCTCTTCCTTTGAAGGGTCTATTGCTTTTCTTGTTATAACTTTTACCTTTGCTTTCTCTCCACAAACACAAATTGGAAACTCCTTTGGACATCTACAAGACACGGCTAAATCTCTAAACTTATTTTTAACTATCCTATCCTCTAGAGAATGGAAAGTAATTATAGCCATTCTTCCGCCTTTACTTAGTTTATTAACACCATCTTCTATAGCCTTATTCAGAATTGATAATTCACTATTTACCTCAATTCTAATAGCTTGGAAAGTTCTTTTTGCTGGGTGAGGTCCTTCTCTTCTAGCCTTTGCTGGAATTGCATCTTTTATTATTTCTACTAGCTCTAATGTAGTTTCTATATTTTTTTCACTTCTTCTAGTTACAATAAAATTAGCTATTCTCTTAGCAAACTTCTCTTCACCATAATCTCTTATGATTCTATATAATTCTTCTTCACTATAGTCATTAACAACTTCATAGGCAGAAAAACTATTTTCTCTATTCATTCTCATATCTAAAGGTGCATCTTTCATATAACTAAAGCCTCTTTCACCTTCATCTAATTGATAAGAGGAAACTCCTAAATCCATTAGAATACCATCAACTTTTTCGATTTCAAGCTCTTCTAAGATTGCTCCTATATTGTGAAAATTGTTATGTACAAAAGTAACATTTGAATAGTTCTGTAACCTTTTGCCTGCTGCTCTTAATGCATCTTTATCTTGATCTATACCTATAAGCCTTCCTTCACCAGATAATCTTTTAACAATTTCAGATGAATGGCCAGCTCCTCCTAATGTACAATCAACATAAATACCATTTTCTTTAATACTAAGTGCTTCTAAACATTCATTCAGTAAAACTGATACGTGATTAAATTCCATTCTTTCTAACTCCTTATATTCCTAAATCGCCCATTTTTTCAGCAATTGAATTAAAATCTATATTTAATTCATTATACTCTTGCCATTTTTCCTTACTCCATATTTCTACTTTGGTTAAGGCTCCTATACTTACTATATCCTTTTCTATCCCTGCATATTCTTTTAGGTTTAATGGAATTAATCCTCTTCCTTGTTTATCGATTTCCACTTCACATGCACCTGAAAAGAAAAATCTTACAAATGCTCTCGCCTCTTTATTAGTGAGTGGTAACTTTTTAAGTTTTTCCTCAAGTATTTTCCATTCCTTCTCCGGATAAGCGTAAAGACATCCATCAAGTCCTTTAGTAATTACGAACCTTTCTCCTAGTTCATCTCTTAACTTTACGGGTACAATCATTCTATTTTTGCTATCCAAGCTATGTGAATATTCGCCAATAAACATTTTGCACCTCCATCAAGCCATACTAAACCACTTTTAACCACTTTACACCACTATATATATTCTATAAAATTATTCGCTTTCCTTCAAGATATATTTACTTAAAATAGTATTTTTTTCTTATGACAAATATAGGAAAATTAATAGTTTCTTCTATTCTTAAGTATAAGCAATGCCAATTTTTGCATTTATTACATTTTCCGGAAATTACTTGCGATATTAGTCTTTTTTTCTCTTTATTTATTGTATGTTTTTTTCATAAAAATAGGAACTGTTTTAACAGTTCCTATTTTAATAAATATCTATTATACATTAAATCTGAAGTTTACTACATCTCCATCTTTCATTACGTATTCTTTACCTTCAAGTCTGTATAATCCTTTTTCTTTAGCTGCTGCTTCTGAACCACATTCAACTAAATCATCATATGATACAACTTCTGCTCTTATAAATCCTCTTTCTATATCAGAGTGAATTTTACCTGCTGCTGCTGGAGCTTTAGTTCCCTCTTTTATAGTCCAAGCTCTAACTTCTTGAACACCAGCTGTTAAATAACTTATTAATCCTAATAATTTATAAGATGCTCTTATTAATTTACCTAATCCAGATTCTTCTATTCCATACTCTTCTAACATCTCAGCTTTTTCTTCTTCATCTAATCCAGATAACTCTTCTTCAAGTTTAGCACACACAACAACTACTCCTGAATTTTCATTTGCTGCATATTCTTTAACCATCTTAACATATTTATTTTCAAGATTTCCACTCATCATGTCATCTTCTGATATATTACAAGAATATAATACTGGTTTAGAAGTTATCATAAATAAAGATTTAACAAAAGCTTCTTCATCTTCATTTAACTCTAATGTTCTAATTGGTCTATTAGCTTCTAAATGAGCTTTAACCTTTTCCATTATTTCATATTCTGCTTTAGCTTTTTTATCTCCTGATCTAGCAAGTTTTACTCCCTTTTCCATTCTTCTTTCTAAAACTTCTAAATCTGCAAATATAAGCTCTAAATTAATTGTTTCTATATCTCTAATCGGGTCTACTGAACCTTCAACATGAACTACATTTTCATCTTCAAAACATCTAACTGCATGTACTATGGCTTCAACTTCTCTGATATGTGATAAGAATTTATTTCCTAATCCTTCACCTTTTGAAGCTCCTTTAACTAATCCTGCAATATCATAAAATTCTACAGCAGTATAAACTTTTCTCTTTGTACCATACATTTTTTCTAATACGTCTAATCTCTTATCTGGTACGCTAACAACACCAACGTTTGGTTCTATTGTACAGAATGGGTAGTTTGCTGATTCTGCCCCTGCCTTTGTTATAGCATTAAATAATGTACTTTTTCCTACGTTTGGTAGTCCTACAATCCCTAATCTCATCTATATAACATTCCTTTCATCCGTTACTAATACTTCTAAGATTATACTCTAGAACTAATTTAATTTCAACGATAAAATATTCTTTTATTCTCCATAGTTTTTAAAAACAATTAAAATACTATCGCTACCACTTTTCTTTAATCATTCTAAATTCTCTATATATTTTTTCTTCTATTTTATATTCAAATGAATTTAACTTTTTAAATCCAAAGCTCTCATACATTTTAATAGCTATTTTATTATCTATTTCTACACTTGTATATAAATTTTTATTAGGTAACTTATCATGAAAAAATTCTAAGAATTTTTTTAGTGCTATGGTTCCATAGCCTTTATTTTGATGATTAATATCAATCATAAATCTCGAAAACGACCATCCTTCTAATTCTTTATCATAATCATATAATAAAAATCCTACCATTTCATCACCATTATATATCCCTAATGGATATAATTCTTCTTCATAAGCAGCTTGTACTAATGAAAAAATATTGCTAGCTACATAGTGTTTCTGATGTTTTCCTACTGTCAGCTTGACACATTCATTGTAATTTGTTTTATCTATTTCTCTAAAATTTATATTCATTTTTTTGATCCCCTATATTATTAAATCCACTATCTCCCAAAAAATTATGAATTTATATCATCTAAAATATTATACTATCTTACATATCCAATCATATTCATATCTTCTAATTTTTCAAGCTTAAAAGATTTATAAAATTTATTATCAACTACATCTTCTATATCTGTAATTACCATAAACATTCTTACTTTTGAATACTTGTCCATAATTCTCTTAAACAAATGTGTTCCTATTCCCTTCTTTTGATACTCTTGCATTACGATTAAATCTTGCACCATTAAAATATGTTCTCCATCCCCAACACACCTTATAAATCCAACTAATTTTTCTTCATCAAAAGCACCTAAAATATATAATGAATTATTAAATGATCTTATTAATTTATCATCATCCTTCAAATAAGCATTCCATGATTCCTTTTTATAAATCATTTTTACCTCTTCTATTTTTGATGAATCAAATTCCTTATAATTAATCATTTCTATCCTCCATATTTCTTTACTAACCTTTTATTATCTATAATCCTCTTTATATTATCTGGTATATCCATATTCTATACCTCCTTAATTTAAACTCTTTAGTTTAAGTGAAAAGCTAAGAATACAATACTAAAGTTACACTCTTAACTTCTCACTTTTAACAAATCCTTACTTAAATTTAATTACTGAAACTACATTAAATTACTTAATTACTAAGCTCCTTCACTTAAGAAGTTGTATTGTGCCATATACAATTCATAATAACTTCCCTTTTTCTTTAAAAGCTCTTCATGATTTCCAACCTCTTCAATTTCACCATTATTTATAACCATAATCTTATCACAATCTCTAATAGTAGAAAGTCTATGAGCAACTACAAAGGAAGTTCTTCCATGAAGGATCCTTTCTATCCCTTCTTGAACTAGCTTTTCTGTCTGCGTATCAATATTAGAAGTTGCTTCATCTAAAATTAATATTCTTGGATTAGCAAGAAGTGCTCTTGCAAAAGATATAAGTTGTCTTTGCCCTAAAGATAATCTTGATCCCCTTTCATTAACTTCAGTATTATATCCTTTTTCTAACTCCATGATAAAATTATGCGCATTTACAGCTTTAGCTGCATTAATTACTTCTTCATCAGTAGCATCAAGCCTTCCATATCTTATATTTTCCATAATTGAATCTGAAAATAAAAATGTATCCTGAAGCATAATTCCCATTTGGCTCCTCAAACTTTCTAAGTCAACATTTTTAATATCTTTTCCATCTACTAAAATTTTCCCTTTAGTTGGATCATAAAATCTACTTAACAATGAAACTATAGTACTCTTACCAGCTCCTGTAGCTCCTACTAAAGCAATTTTCTCCCCTTTTGAAACTTTAAAACTTACATTTTTCAAGACTTCATTTTCATCATCATAAGAAAAAGTAACATTTTTAAATTCTACATTACCTTCAATCTTCCCAATTGGCTTGGCATTTAAAGAATTTTTTATAACAGGTTCTACATCTAATATGTCAAATATTCTATCTGCTGCTGAAAAATTTGTAATTAAAGTATTATAAAAACTTGAAAGATTCATAATAGGCCTCCAGAACATACCAACATACATTGAAAATGCTATTAATGTACCTATTTCTATTTCACCACTTTTTATTAAAAAGTATCCTACAGCAAAAACCACAAGAGTTCCTATACCCCAAGATAATTCTACTAATGGCCAGAAACAATCATTTAGCCTTACTGCTTTTACAAATGAATTACTTAATTCTCCTACCATATCTTTAAAATTATTTTCTGTTCCTTTTTCTCTAGCAAACCCCTGTACAACTTTTATTCCTGAAAAATCTTCATGAGTAAAACCATTTAAATTAGAACGTTTATTTCTATAAATCTCCCATCTTCTTCTCGAATAAATCTCTATCCAAAACATTGCAAATCCTAATAAAGGAAGCAGTGCTATTGACGCTAAAGCTAATTTAATATTAAGCACAAACATTATTATCGCAACACAAAACAAATTAATTATTTGCGGAATAAAAGATTGTATTGCTTGAGAAAATAAATTTTTCAAAGCATTAACATCTCCAACAACCCTTGCAAGTATTTTCCCTACAGGTCTATTATCAAAAAAATCAAAGGATAAATATTGAATATGGCTATATAACTCATGTCTTATATTAACTAAAATGTTATTAGTTATACTAGTTATCATATTCCATCTTATTTTTGATAATCCCCAAGCTACTAAATTTAATGATAATAAGGAAACTCCTATTACTATCAAACCATTAACATTTCTACTACCTACATAATCATCTATAGCTATCTTCAATAATAAAGGATTTACTATTTCACAGACCATCACAAATATCATTAATAGAACTACTAAAAAAGATTTTAATTTATATGGCTTAAGATAAGTTAATAACTTAATTGTTATTTCGCTTTTACTACGTCTCATAACTTCTTCATCTTTATTTATATTATTCTGCATCTTATATAACCTCCTTTTCTAAAGCATTAAAATCTTTAAACTGCTCACAATAAATATCATAGTAAGCACCTTTTAATCCTAACAACTCTTCATGAGTTCCTTTTTCTTTTATTTCACCATTCTCCAAGTAAACTATTAAATCTGAATTTTTAACTGCTGAAATTCTATGAGCAACTATAAAAGTTGTACTTTGTTTTTCCATACCAGATAAATTCTTTAATAGCTCTTGTTCTGTCTCCATATCTAAAGCTGAAGTTGAATCATCCAAAATCAAGATTGAAGAATTTCTTATTAAAGCTCTAGAAATAGATATTCTTTGTTTTTGACCTCCTGAAAGCCCTATTCCTCTTTCTCCTATTTCAGTATTAAAACCTTCATCTAAATCTTCTATAAAATTTAAAGAACATGATAATTTAGAGTATTTTTTCACTTCATCTATATCTGCATTTTCATTACTAAACTTTATATTATTTAAAATAGAATCTGAAAATAAGAAAGTATCTTGTGGTACAATCGCCATACTACTTCTTAAAACCTCTAAATTATAATTTTTAACATCTATATCATCAACTTTTATACTACCTTCTTTTACATCATAATATCTTCCTATAAGGTTTAATAAAGTTGATTTTCCGGAACCAGTAGTTCCCATTATAGCTACAGTACTTCCTGCTTTAATATCTAAATTAATATTTTTCAATACTAATTCATCATTATAACTAAAACTAACATTTTCAAATTTAATATCACCTTTAATTTTTATATCATTTGATGAACCGCTTTTTATTTCAGGCTCCCTTTCTATAATTGCAAATATCTTTTTAGCAGAAGCTAAATTCCTTGAAATTAAATCTGTAAGTTCTCCAAGCATTCTCATTGGCCATATAAGATTCCATATATATCCACTAAAAGCTACTAAAACTCCAACAGTCATATCCTCATTCATAACTAAATATCCACCTAAAACTATCATTATTACTAATGAAATGTTAGTTAAGAACTCTATTTTAGGAAAATAATTTCCTATTATTTTTGCTTGATTCATATTTAAATCATAGTAAGATTTATTTAATTTTAAAAATTTGCTTATTTCATACTTTTCTCTTGAAAAAGCTTTAACAAGTCTTATACCAGCTATATCCTCTTGTGCAGTAGTGTTTATCTCAGCTGTCTTGTCACTTATTTCTCCATAACATTTACCAAATTTCTTTTCAAGCTGTACTGCAATAAATCCTATTGGAATCATAACTATAAAACATGCTAAAGCTAATTTCCAGTTTAGAGAAAATAAGATTATTGTTGATATAACAAAATAAATTATATTTTCAACAAAAAGCCTTAGTCCATAACCAATAGTTTGCCATATATTTTCTGCATCTTCTCCAATTCTTGACATCAGCTCTCCAGTATTCATTTCATCAAAATATTTAAATTCCAATTTTTGAATATGAGTAAAAAGATCATTTTTAATATCCTGATGGACCCAAGTACTCAACAGGTCATATTTAAACTCTTTATTATACCCAAATATTGCTTTAATTACTGAAATAACTAATATAGCCCCTAGAACAAAAAATATGCTTTTTTCATTTCCCGCAATAATTCCATCATCTATAAATATTTGTTGCATATACGGAATTAATAAATCAACACCAATAACAATAAGCATAGATATAGTTCCAAAAATCAATGTTCCCTTATACTTTAATACGTACTTAAATACTTTAGTCATTACTGACTCCCCCTTTAGTTTAAAATTTAATTGTTAGCCACCTTTTAGATCTCCATTTTTCATACTTTTACCTCCTTTTATAATAAAAAAAGCCATGGATATACCATGGCTTTTTATCATAATAATATAATTAAATATACTTTCATAAAAATATATAAAAAGGCCATGGCTAATAACCACGACCTCTATTTACTAAGTAAAAATTTTATTTAATTTTATACAAACTATTTTTAACTATATAAAACTATAGAGATAGGGTTATTCTTATTTATTCTATTTTCTTTATAATTTCTAAATTTAATATTTAACATGTTCCTACCTCCTAAATAATTTATTCTTTTACCAGTATATTCCTGTATTTTTTATTTGTCAATATTTTCTTTTTACTTTTATTCAATATTTTTATATAAATCCCCTCTTTTTTCCACGTGTAATATCTCTCCATATACAAAACATATTAATATAACTTATGAAAGGGAGGATTTAGAATGAGAAAAAATAAGTTGTTTGTTTTCATGCTAGCTTTAATTTTATCAATAAGCTGCTTCTCTACAATTGCCTTTGGCCACTCTATAACTTTGGCTTCAGACGATTCAGAATTAAATTGGTACTTTGTAAATAGAGGTAAAGACACTTTACCAGAATGCCCTAAAGAGGCTACAGGACTTTTATCTAAATATGATGCTTATTATTTAGGTGATACTAATGAAAAAGCCATTTATTT
The DNA here is from genome assembly GCF_004353185.1 of Clostridium cuniculi. GTDB lineage: Bacteria > Bacillota > Clostridia > Clostridiales > Clostridiaceae > Clostridium > Clostridium cuniculi. The sequence continues at coordinate 30,748 of NZ_SMUS01000040.1, forward strand.
AACCTTTGATGAAGGATATGAAAATGGTTATACGCCAAAAATATTAGATGTTTTACGTGATGAAAAAGTTCCAGCAGCTTTTTTTGTAGTAAAGCCTTATATTGTTGATAATCCAGAAATTATTAAGAGAATGGCTGATGAAGGTCATTTAGTTTGTAACCATTCTAATCATCATCCATCAATGGCAACTGTTACAGACCCTGAAAAATTCAAAGCTGAATTCACTGATGTAGAAGAAGCATATAAAGAAATTGTTGGCTCAGACATGCCTAAATTCTTTAGACCGCCTATGGGAAAATATTCAATAAACTCTCTAAAGAAAACTAAAGATTTAGGTTATAAAACAATTTTTTGGAGCTTTGCATATAAAGATTGGATTATAGATAATCAACCTAGCGAAGAAGAAGCGATTAAAAAGATTACAAATGGTGTTCATCCTGGTTGTATAATGCTTATACATGCAGTTTCTAAAACTAATACAGCTGTTTTAAAAACTGTAATACAACAAATTAAAGCTGATGGCTATGAATTCAAATCACTTGATGAACTTCCAGACTATCAATAATTTATTTTAATGTATAAATCCTAAGTATTTCAAATAAAAAAAGTCATAATAAATAAGGTGTAAAAAACTTATTTATTATGACTTTTATCTTTTATATTCCAAAAGATTTTACTATCTCTGTCTTTCTAATAAGTGATGATTCTATTATTTCCTTGCACTTATTAGGTATATTTTCATACCCTTCTTTATTTCCTAAACTATTAAAATTAACAAGGGCATTTACTATAGCACTTTCTATAGCACTATGTAAAAGTATTGCTGCAACTATAGCATCTGAAGTTAAATTTTTATTTCCAAACTCAATTGCAAAATCTATATTATCATAAAACTCTAAAGAATCCTTAGCCAAATTTAATGGTGATTCCATTGCTGCTATTGTTTTTTCTTTAATCATTTGTGATCTATATCTTTTTTCTTCATCAGTATCCTTTGGCAATTTAAATGTATCCATTAATGCTGTAAAAGTATCTCTGTCAGCTTCCATATAATAAATACTTTTGCTTATAAACTCTTCACATTTTTCTTTTAAGTTTATCATTTTTTCTTTATTATTATCATCTAGCTTTTCAAAAGATTTTTTATCTACAGTGAACGAGTATACCATAGAATTTAATGCTCCTGCCAAAGCAGAAACTAATGCAGCAGTACTTCCACCTCCTGGTGATGGCAAATCAGTCTTTAGTTCATATAAAAACTTATCTATTGAATATTCTTTAAAATTCATTCTAGCACCCCTTTATTTTATTACTTCTTTATAGACATTTATTATTTTTTTTATTATTACATTTGCACTAAACTTCTCAGTACAATATTTTCTTAATTTATCCGGTTCGTATTTCTTATTATTTTTTCTCATATATTCCATAGTTTCACTTAGCTCTTTTATATTATCTATCTCAACTAATATTCCAACATCTTTACTTACTATATCCTCTGCACCACCATTAAATGTTCCTATTACAGGCTTACCACTAGCCAAAGCCTCTATATATACCACTCCAAAGGTTTCGTATCTTGAAGGCAAAACAAAAACATCGCACTTATTCATCCAGCTTGATACCTCTTCTCTAGATAATGCTCCTGTAAATGTCACTTGATTTTCTATACCTTCACTTTTAGCTATACCTTCTAGCCATTCTCTTTGGCTTCCATCTCCACCAATAACTAATCTTACCTTTTCATTTTTAAATTTCTTTGAGAATGCTTTAATTAAAGTATCAAATCCTTTTTCTCCCTCTAAAAAAGCAACACTAAAGAATATAAATTCATCACTTTCTTTTTTAATATCCCTTATATCAAAAAGAGATAAATCAACTAAGTTACCTATAACTTTTATATCTTTTCTATTTGTTAATTCTTCTATTTCTTTTTTAAGTCCATTTCCAACTGCTATTATAGCATCTGCACTTTTATAAGAATTAACTATTCTCTTATAATAACTTTCTCTAACATATTGGCCTCTTTTTACAGAAGAATGTTCCGTAATAACTAAAGGAATATTATATTTTTTTGCTACATAAGCCGCACTTATTCCACCCCACAGTGATGATTGTGCATGTATAACATCAACTTTCCCTTCCTTTTTTACAACTTCCTTATATAATTTTTCCATTCTTTTATCAAAAATATTAAACATTAATGGATGCTTAGGTATAAAATTATAATTTTTATATCTGTAAGTTCTTAATCCTTTTTCAACATTAAAAGATAAACCACTTTTCTCTTTTACTTTTCCCATTAATGTTAATGGCCAAATTTCATTATATGCAACTGTAACCTTTACTCCACTTTCTTGAAGTTTTGTTGCTTGTTCTCTAAAAAAACTACCATGAACTTTATTTCTATTATTATCATACCAAGAAGGTATAAACATTACGTGCATAATAATTACCCCTTTAAAATATCGTTAAGTCTTTTAGAAATGTATTGCCATTTATATTCTTCAATAGGTCCATACTTCTCATTATTTTCAAGCATAGAAACTATTTTATTAATTCCATTTACAATCTCATGAGTATTATTATTTACAACAATACATTTTTTCTTATTTTCCACCACATCCCTTATAGGATCATTTTCATCTCCAAGAATAACAAAAATAAGACCATCTGCTCCAAAATAATCATATATTTTAGCTGGAATTTGTTTTGAGTTTTTATTTCCAAATAATAATAATACTTCACTATTAAGCATATATCCTAACGCTTCATCATAAGGAATTCTAGGTGAAACATTAACATTTTCAACTTGCATTAGCTTATTTTTTATATCTTCATCATCTATATTCCCAAAGAACATAACATTTAATTTATTATATAGCTCAACATTCTTATCTTTAATATCATTTAATGCCCCTATAAAAGGATTAACATCTCTAAGTTTCGAGAAAATTTCTCCAGCATAAACAAAATTAATTTTATCTTTATTTATAAGAATTGGCTTAGAGGATTTTTTAATTTCACTATATTGCTTTTCATCATAACCTCTTGTTACTATAAAAGTTTTCTCCACAGGAATATTATATGATTTTATATAGTCATCTCTATTTGCCTTAGTTACAAAAATGAATCTATCACTAAGCTCAACAATTTTCTTTTCAAATGAACCTTCAAATTTCCTTCTTGCTTTACTTATATTAGCTCTAGTTGAATCTTTAAGCCATGGATCACTCCAATAAGTAACCCATGGTAAATCTCTAAATTCTTCCTTAATCTTAAGAGCACAAATATGACTTGATGGTGGCTCATGCATTGAAAACATAACATCAAATTTTTCTCTTTTTGCTAATTCAATACCATATTTACTTGCAGACTTAGCCCAATTTAAATACATATCTGGCACGGCTATAATTGACTTACCTTTTTTAAGCAACGTTCTTATAAAGCTTTTATTAATTTTAGATACATCGGTTACTTCTGTATTAAGAGATTTCTTAGGCATTATTTTTTCAAATATTTTTCCACCAGAAATTATATGCATTTTAACTTTTTTATCTAACATACTTAAAATATACTCATCATAATAAATTGAGTTTTTAGGAAAATTTACAGTTAAAAGATGAACTTCATTTCCATCAATCTTAGCTAAATTATTTAAGTATTGTAAAGTTTCAATAGATGCTGAATTATTAATTAATGGTGAATAGCACGCTATAAATAATATTTTCATATTTTCCTCCTAAATCCCTCTTTTAGATACTTTGTTTTTTATCATATCTATTACTTCATTAAATTCTTCAACTTTTAATATTTTACACGCTATGAAATAAATAATAGCTCCTACTACACCATTAAGTAAAATAGTTAATATTGCATTGTTTAAATTAATCTTATTATTTAATAATGTAAGTGCAAGAAGCATTACTATTGCCGATAATGATATTTTAAATAATTTTATTATCATAGGAAAAACATCAAAATCCCCAACAAACTTTCTAGTAGAAATAAATAATAATACTGCTGTTATCATTGATGCTATTGTAGAGGCTATTGCTACACCAAATATACCAAATATCTTTGATAAACTAATACTCAAAATAACATTTACAACTACACCAATTATTCCATTGATTGTTGTTACTTTAGTTTTTTGCATTGAAAATAATGATGAATTTAAAATATCTCTTACTCCTGTAAATGGAAGTACTAAAGAATATCCTAAAAATGCACTTGCTGTAATTCCTACAGCTACATCATTAAACTTACCCCTCTCATAAAAAGCACTTATAATTTCCTTATTCAATAATATAAATCCGATAGAAATAGGTACTAACAATAAAGCAATTATAGAAATAGACTTTGTTAAATACATTGAAAAACCTTCATTATCCCCTTCATTCAATTTATTTGCCATAAGAGGATACATAACTGTTACAATAGATGTTGTTATTGCAGTATTAGCAAAAACTATTATCTTTTGTGCAAAATCTAAACCACTAACAGCTCCATCTCCTAATGAAGATGCTACTTTCATATCAACTACCATATTTAATGAGTTTGCACCTGAACCAATGATTACTGGTATAATTAATATTAATATTTTCTTTATTCTCTCATCTTTTAGATTAATAAATAATTTAAATCTATATCCATGCTTATATAAGACTGGAACTTGAACTGCAACTCTTAAAAAGTTCCCAATTACATTTGCAATTGTTAAACCAACAATACTAATATCATTAAAGAATAATAGGTAAATTATCATTGGTGCATTAAAGAACATACCTAAAATCGAAGGAACAACAAAATCTTCACATACTTGTAGCATTGCGGTATAACATGCATTTATCGATAGAAATAAAAGATTAAATAAAGTTATTCTTGTTAAAAAAACTGTAAGAGTAAACTTTTCTTTACTAAATCCGTCAAACATAAAAGCAACTATTTCATTTGTAAATATGAAACCTAAAGCAAAAATAACTATTGAAATAACTAATAATATAGAAATAATATTATTAGAAAATTTAAACATTTCATCTTTATTTTTATCATACTTAACTTTACTAAGCATCGGAATAAACACTGTTGATATAGCAAGACCTACAATAGTAAAAACAGTTTCTGGCACAGATACCGCTGCTTTATAAGCATCTGTATAAATACTAGCACCAAACTGATATCCAACTAGCATATCCCTAAACAATCCTAAAAATCTGCTTAGGATGCTAATTATCATAACTAAAAAAGCTGCTTTAAATATTTTGTTACCTTTCATTATTTATTACCTCTACTCTTTGCAACAGTCCATATAAACTTAGGAATACTTCCAAGCCTTTTAATTCTCCAAGGTTCTTTGGCAACTCTATAAGCCCATTCCATTCCTATATTAATCATCCATCTTGGAGCTCTATTTACCTTTTCAGCAATTACATCAAAACTTCCTCCAACTCCCATATATATCTTACATGGAAGCTGATCCATATACTTTACAATAAATTTTTCTTGCCTTGGACATCCCATTGCAACAAATAATGCTAGAGGCTTTTTATTTTTTATTTCTTCTAATATTTCTTTTGAATCTTCTAAATCAAAAAATCCATTATGATACCCAACAATATTAATTTTAGGATAATCTCTTATTATATTAGCAACACAAGCCTTTAAATTTTCTTCACTTGCTCCTAATAAGTAAATACCTTCTCCGGTCTTTTCACATTCATCAATTATCTTTTTCATAAGCTCAATTCCAGCAATTTTCTCTTGTACAGGTGTTTTTAAAATTTTACCACTAATTTGCGTCCCAACACCATCAGGTATTATTAAAGAAGATTTTGATGTAAAATTATCAAATAACTCCTTATTATTTAATCCTGTATATAAAACTTCTGGATTTCCAGATACTATATGAACCTTATCATAAGAAAATACTGTCTTAACACACTTTTCTATATCTTCAGAAAATATATTATATCCTAATATATCTATACTTTTGAATTTCTCTTTTTTCCCCATATAAACTCTTCCTTCATTATCCCTTATTTATCATAGTATCTAATTGTTTAACTATTTCATCTTCAGGATTTAAATTTTTTGCTATATCTAAATGTAATTTAGCATTTTCTAAATCATTAATATTTAAATAACACATTATAATATTAGTACATATCTCTACATCTCTTGATGCTTCAAATGCTTTTTTGAAGTATTTGATTGCTTCTTCAAATTCACCAATACATGCATAGTTTAATCCCAGCTCAACTATAACCTCAAGTATTCCACTTTCTCTTTTTACACTTTCTTTTAAATAATAAATAGCCTTATGATAATTCTCTAATTTTCTAAAAGCTATTCCTAAATAATAATAAATAAGTGGATTTTCTTCAAACTCTTCACCTAGTCTAAGTAATATTTCAATACTTTTTGCTGGATCTTCAGCTAATAGCTCTATAGCATTTTCATAATCTGATATATTATTTATATCATTATTTATTATTTCAATCTCTGGTGTTACTTTTCCCCCATTATTGAAATACTCATTTATAGCAACCTTAGCGCCTTTAAAATCACCTTCATCTTTTAAAACTATAGCTTTATATAAATATGGCTCAGCTATTTTTAAGTTATTTGATATACAATAATCTATATCCTCAAGTAATATATCCTTAAAGCTGCTTTCTTCCTCCTTAATAGTTTCCCCTACAAGTAATATTTTTTTCATAACTTCTAAATCTTTAGAATATGTATAATATCCTTTTAATAAAAGATATGCATCTAAGTATCTCTTCTCTTCTATTCTCTTGCTTATAAGTGACTTTATACAAGTTTCAGTATCCTTTATATAATCTAATATAAGTTCATAATCATCATTGAATCTTAATTTTTCATCACTTCCTATAGCAATAAACATACCTTCTATGAAATAATATATTGGAAGATTTTTAATTTTAATTTCATCATTTATATTAGAACTAATATATTCAGAACTTATTGGCAAATATAAATCTTTATTTTTAAAAGTTACATATGATGGTATTCCTATATTTTCTTTAAATCCATCTTTATTCATTTCTAAAAATAATAACTTACCTAATCTTTCTTTAATTTTTACCTTATAATCCATAAGTTACACTCCTTTAGTAAATTATTTCATTATTCATAATACAGTATTAACATGAAACTTTCAAATTAAATACTAAAATCAGGACCACCCGTAAAACGGGTGGTTTGCTCTACGCCTATAAGGCTCTGTTACTGGCTGTGCTACTCGCACGTCGAACGGTTTGCCAACCGCATATTTTTACTGGCTACCCCTAAAGGGGCTTT
>NZ_SMUS01000041.1 GCF_004353185.1 Clostridium cuniculi
CCTCCTTTTGTCTATTAAATTTGGCTGCGAACCTTTTTTAATTATTGACAAAAGGAGTTTTTTTATATACTCACCGCTTAAGCTACTCTGAACATACCTGCACAGCAGGTAGTATTCATTTATACAATAAAAAGGACAGTTTTCCCTGTCCTCTTAATTATATATTCTATACTCAATAAAAAACTATTTATTTAAATACTCTTCATAAATATGCTTTCTTATTTCTTTTTCAACGTTATCGCATTTATTAATTCTTTGAATGAAATATAATATTATACTATTATTTTTAGGATCAATTATAGACTCTGTTCCAGCCCATCCTCCCCATCCAAATTCACCTATAGCACATGGAGTATTAGCTATTTTTTTATTTTCTAAAACTCTAACCAGTGTTCCATATCCATAGCCTTTTAAATCTTCCCAGTCATAAGTTTTTAATTGTTCTTCATTTAAATGGTTAGTTCTCATAAAATCTATAGATTCTTTTTTTAAGATTTGCTTATTATTATAAACTCCATCATTAATTATCATACTATCAAAATGTAAATAATCTTCATATGTTGATACTAAACCTGCTCCACCAGAGTAAAAACCTGGTAATTTATTCTGTCTCATTATAGCCAAATTGTACCCTTTATATGGTCTTAATTTAGGCTTCTCTTCAAAATATTCATATACTTTAGCAAATCTATTCCACTTTTCTTCTGGAACATAGAAATCTGTATCAACCATATCTAATGGCATAAAGAACTCATCTCTTAAGAAATCTCTATATGACTTCCCTGATACAACTTCAATTACTGCTCCAAGAATATCTGCTGAAAATCCATAAGCCCACTTTTCACCTGGTTGAAATTCTAAAGGTACTTGTCCTAATTTGTTAGCAAACTCTACTGTAGTTAGTGGACTTCCCATTAACTCTTTTTCAATAACTTCATCAACTATAGCATTAACTTTTTGACCAACTTCACTATCACTTGGATATGCAACACCTGAAGTCATAGTTAATAAGTCTTTTATTACCACTTCTCTCTTAACTTCTTCTATTTCTCCATTGCATAATACTTTTTGATTTTTAAATCCATCTAAAAATTTAGATACTGGAGTATCTAATGATAATAATCCACGTTCAATTAAAAGCATTGTAGCTGCAGCTGTAATTGGTTTACTCATTGAATATATACTAAAAATAGTATCTCTTTTCATTTCTATTTTCTCTTCTAAATTAGAATATCCAAATTGTTTACCAAAAATCTCCTTACCATCTTTAATTACATAAATACTTACTCCAGCTAAATTCCCCTTTTCTAATTCATCTGTTATTATTTTTTCAATTTTCTCACTCATCTATAATCACCCTTTTTTCCACTGTATACTATTTTTTATTATTAACTAATTATCTGATAAAGGTACACCATCTGCATCTGTAGTTATTGTAGTACCACATAATATAAGTATTCCTTCAATAAATCCCCAAAGGCTACCTGCACCACAAGTTAAAATAGTAACTACAATTTGTAAAATTCCTATTCCCACATATCCTAAATAAAATCTATGAATTCCAAGGCCACCTACTAAAATTCCTAATATTCCTGCCGCAATCTTAGATTTTGGTCTTCTTGCCACATAATTTGAATTATAATTTTGATTATTATAGTTATTAGAATAACCTTGATTATTATTTGTAGAGTAATTTTGATTATTATAAGTCTCTCTATTTAAATCCTCATTATAACCCTCTATAACATTTCCACAATTACTACAAGTAGAACTATTTACTTTTACTCCACACTTATCACAATACCCTTGCCCTTCTCCTGACTTAAAACCACAATTAAAACAGAAATTAACCCCTTCATTTAATTTTTCTCCACAATTTTTACAATACATATTTATTCCCCCTTAAGTAAGTATGTAAATATTATACAGTATTAACTTAAAATATATCTATATTTATCCTTATATATTTATATTATTAATACTTATTGTTAAAAATGTGATTTTCAATATAATAATAACAAAAAACCTAAGATATTATTACCTAGGTTTTTTGCTCATTTTTATATTAAATTATTAACTTTTTTATTATATCGCTTGTGTATCTAAGGCTTTATTCATATCTTTTAATTCTTTTATCTCTGATAAAACACCCCTTATACTTGCAAAAATTATTTTATTATCAATTCCATTTGCTGTCTTTATATGTTCTTCTACATTTTTTATTTTATTATTAATATCTATATTATCTATATTTGATAACAATTTTAAATCCTCAACCACATTTTGAGCATTATTATTTTTAACTTCATTTATTCTTACCAATGTATATAATTGATAAATATCAATAATTAAAATTCTTAATTTATCAAAATAACTACTATATTCTTCTGTAATAAAATCACCGTTATTAACAGCTAATCTTTCTTCTATCATTGTTGTTACAAGTAATAATGTATCCATTTCATGAGTATTATCATTTTTATTAATTGCCTCTTCATAAACTTCATTTAACATTCCATAAAGTACTTGCCTATAAGTCCCTAGAAGTTCTTCATTTGCATCTTTCATTCTTACAGGTAATATAAATCTATTAATGATAATAGCAATTATAGTACCTAATATAACAAATACTATTCTATCTATAGTTAATATTACCGCTCCACCAGTCATAGCAGCTGCACCAATTGCACATATTGTAGTGCAAATAGTTCCATATCTATATGTTGAAGTATATGATCTTAAATAACCTGCAACCATTATTATTAACATTCTAATTAACATATTTTTAAATATTGTAAATGATATAACTATTATTGCTCCACCAACTAAAGTTGCAAACATTCTATCTCTTAACTTTTTCTTTGATAATTCATATATAGGAATTATTATTGCAAAGGCTGTAAAGTATATCCATCTACCTTCTGGAAACTTAAAATAATTTGCAATAAAAGCAGAAATAGTTATTCCTAAAGATACTCTAATAGCATAAGAAAATTTTACTGATTTTGTATAAAACTCTTTCTTATGAAGATTAACCATTTTGTATTTTTCTGGTATATCTTTGCTAGCTTTTATAGTATTATAATTTTCTTTACCTAATGATTTTAATTCTTCTAAAGATATATTTAGCATATTGATAGTATTTAATATTCTTAAGGTAACTAAATCATGAATGTTATCTTTTTTATAATTATTTAGTATTCTACTTATAGTATCCGTAATATTGTTTAAATCATCTTCTTTTCCTAAGCTATTCTTTAACTCTTGCAAACAAATTATTAAGTCATTCAATACTTGTTTATTAGTAGTATTCTCATCTAATAAATTTGATAGCTTTTCTAAAATTATAACAATATTTAATTTTATTCTTCCTTCTTCTGTTACATAGAAGTTATCTTTTCTATTATCATAAATAATTTTTCTAAACTCATTAGCATTACTTTTTATTGCTTTATTTATCTCTAGTTTATTTTCATTATTATTAATCTTTTTTATGATATTATCACAAATACCACCTATTAGCTTGTTTCCAACTTTAGTAGTTTTATTTTTATTGATTGCAAATTGTATTAACATAATTCCAATTGGTGCTACTAAAAGTGAAAGAAGTCTCATTGGTAATTCAGCTGCAGTAATAGGAGTAGCTAATAAAAACATATATTGCAACGTAAATGGTAAATATACTGGCGATTTTAAATTATAATAAAAGGTATAAGCTATTATAAATATTCCTATGAAATTTATTGGTATAGCTGCCCATATATTAAGATTTGCTAAATATGTGAATATACCTATTCCTAAATTTATTATAAGTAGCTTTACTAAATTTTTTCCTGGAGAAACAGTAAGATTAATTTGCGTAAGCATTAACATTGCTGTTATACCCATTACTCCAACAAGTACATTTTTATCTCCAAAAATAAGTTTAAATGTTATTACAAATACCATTATAAAAACATATAAAACTGTCTGTGTTATAATGAATTGCTTAGTTATTTTTGTTTTTCCCGCCAAGATAACCTCTCCTTTTCTTAGTAAATATACAAGAAACAATTTTACTCTTATTTTATTTTTCAATCAATTTTATTGTTTCACAATATTTTTTTATATTAAGCCTACTTTTTAATTAATAAACGATTTCTTTTATATTATTATCTTATATCTGTAAAATTATTATTATTTTACTTATAAATACTAAAAAGATGGTTACTATTATCTATAATAACCATCTTTTTTAATTAACATATTATAATTTTTCTCTTCTTAAAGAAGATTTAATAAATAACTCTTGTAGAATTTCTTTATCTTCATTTTCCACACAACTTTTAATTTTATCTAATTCTTTTTCAAAGTTATAAATGGCTTGTAGTAAATTTTCCTTATTTCCTAAAAATAATTGACTCCATAAAGATTCATTAATATTTGCAATTCTAGTTAAATCCCTATAACTATCTCCTATAAACTCACCTGTATTTCGTCCTTCAATATCGCTATTTATAAGAGCTACAGCCAAAGCATGAGGTAATTGACTTGTAAATGCTATCATTTCATCATGGTATTTAGGAGATATTCTTTTCACATTTTTAAATCCCATTTTATATGCAAAATTTTCAATTAAATCTAAATTTTCATCTTTATTTTTATCAGTTACTGTAATTAAAAAATTTGCACCTTTAAAAACCTGATTTGTAGCATAATCTATTCCCTTTTTCTCTCTTCCAGCCATAGGATGAGCAAAAACAAAATCAACATTTTCTGGTAATATATTAATTATTTCATTAATAAATAACTGTTTAATACCTGTAACATCTGTAATTATAGCCCCATCCTTAAAGTTATCTTTATTATTGATTATAAAATTCTTAACTAAATTAGGATAAACAGCTAATACAATTAAATCAGCATCTTTGATTATTTCCTGCTCATTTTCATAGCCCTCTTTAATAATTCCTAAAGCCTTTGCCTTTTTTAATGTATCTATATTTTTATCTATTCCATAAACTTCATCATATCCAGCTTCCTTAAGTGCCATTGCGTATCCACCACCAATAACACCAAGCCCTACAATAACTATTCTCATAATACCCCCATTGTTTAGTGGCAAGTTTCAAGTGACAAGTTAAGGTTGAAGCTCCTAAAGGAGTTTCTGAAATATATTTTTTCTAAAAGTATGACTTAGCAGACTTTTTTCCTCAACTTGCCACTTGTCACTTGTCACTATAAAACCTTTCCTTCCATTTCAGCTAAAACTTTTACCTTTTGCATTATTTTATCAAATAACTCTGGCTTTACTGATTGTTGCCCATCACTTAATGCATGCTGAGGGTCATTATGAACTTCTATCATAAGTCCATCTGCTCCCGCTGCTACTGCTGCCTTTGCTAATGGTTCTACTAAGTACCAATATCCTGAAGCATGACTTGGATCTACTATTACTGGTAAATGAGATAACTTTTTAATTACTGGTATTGCACTTAAGTCTAAAGTATTTCTAGTGTATCCTTCATAAGTTCTAATTCCTCTCTCACAAAGAATTACATTTTCATTTCCACCAGCCATTATATATTCAGCACTCATAAGCCACTCTTCTATAGTTGAAGCTAATCCTCTCTTAAGTAAAATTGGCTTATTAGTTTTACCAAGTTGCTTTAATAAATCAAAGTTTTGCATATTTCTTGCTCCAACTTGAATTACATCAACATCTCTTACGAATTCATCTATATAATCGGTAGACATTATTTCAGTTACTATTGAAAGCCCTGTTTCTTCTTTAGCACGTTTTAATAATCTTAATCCTTCAAGCTCTAATCCTTGGAAACTGTAAGGTGAAGTTCTTGGTTTAAAAGCTCCTCCTCTTAAGAAGTTAGCTCCTGATTCTTTAACAGCCTTAGCTATTTCTATTATCTGTTCTTCACTTTCAACAGAGCATGGTCCAGCCATAATTCCAAGATTATTTCCACCAACTAATGTTCCATTTACATTAACAACTGTATCTTCTGGCTTAAATAATCTATTTGCTTTTTTAAAAGGTTCTTCAACTTTTAATACTTTATCAACACCATCAAAAGTTAATAAATTGTCTGAGTCTATTCTTCTAGTATCTCCTACAATACCTACTATACAGAAAGTTTCCCCTTGAGAAAGATGAACTCCTAAACCTTGTCTAGTTAATTCATTTTTTACATCAGCAATTTCTCTTTCACTACATTTTGGATTCATTACAATAATCATTTCTACCATACCTCCATACTACTTAATTTAAATTCTAAATTTTTAATTTATATAATACTTGCAATACTATTTACAACATCCTCTAAGCTTCCTGTATTTTCAACTCTATAATCGCAATAGTTTTTATAAAGCTCATATCTTTCATCGTATAACTTATATAATACTTCTTTACCATTTGCTAGTAAAGGTCTCTTTTCAACTTCTATATCTCCTAAAATATTTTCTACTGGTCTATCAATAAAAACTACTATAGAATTTTTCTTTAAATATTCTATATTTATTGCCTTTTTAACAACTCCTCCACCAGAAGAAATAATTGTTTTTTCTTTTTCACCAAGTTCTCTACAAGTTTCAGTTTCTATGTTTCTGAAATAATCTTCACCATTTTTAAATAATTCAATAATAGTCTTTCCTTGATTTTCTTCGATATAGTAATCCATATCTATAAACTTATAATTTAATTTATCTGAAAGTAAATTTCCTACTGTAGTCTTTCCACATCCAGGTAACCCTATTAGTGTAATACTCTTCTCCATATCCTTCATACTCTCTCTCCTACTTAAAATCTTTTGCCACCTCAGTGTATATATAATTTATTAGTTCTTCACTTATTTGCCTATCATTAAAGATAGCTTGACTTTTAACTGCTTGACCTACTAGCATATGCAATCCACCTATAGCAACTTTTCCTTCTTCTGTTGCTATTTGAAGAAACTTAGTTTTCGTAGGATTGTATACTAAATCTACAGCCACATCAAAATTTTTAATTATATCATTACCAACTGCAGATTTATCAATATTAGGGTACATTCCAACAGGAGTTGTATTAATTATTAGATATCCACTTATATTAGATAATTCATCATAATTAATTATTGATATCCTTTTATTCATGTTATTTAAATTAACACTTTTGGGCCTTCTACTTACTATATATATTTTCTCTACTTCATTATCTAATAGATAAGTAATTACAGCCTTACAAGCGCCTCCTGAACCTAAGATAACTGCAGTTTTATTTTTTACATTTATTTTTTTGCTTTGAATCATAACTTCAATTCCAAAATAGTCAGTATTATATCCATAAAGCTTATTACCTTTTAACATTACTGTATTAACAGCACCAATTCTAGTTGCTTCATCTGAAATACAATCTAAATATTTCATTATACTTTCCTTATATGGAATTGTGACATTAAATCCTTTTATCTTAAGCAATTTCACTGCTTCAACAAAATTATCTAATTTATCTTTAGGAATCTCAAATAATTTATAAGCACCTTCTGTATTATTTTTCTCTAATATTATCTTATTGATTTTTGGGGATAAGCTATGACTTAACTTTTCACCTAATAATCCATAGAACTCCATTTAATCACCTAACCTTTTAGTAATTAACTCCTTCATAGCATCCAATCAATTTGAAGTATTCACTTTTTTCTTCAATTAACTTAATTGCTTTTTTAACATCTTCATTTTCTATATTACCCTCAAAGTCTACATATAAAAGATATTGCCAAGGTTCATTTTTACTTGGTCTAGACTCTATCTTTATCATATTAATATTATTTTCTGCAAAGTGCCTTAAAAGGTTATATAAAGTACCAGCCTTATCATCTAATGAAAATACAACAGTAATCTTATTACATTCCTTAGATGACTCAAGTTTTCTTCCTACTATAACAAACTTTGTATGATTATTATCTTTATCATTTATTTCTTTTTGAATTACATCTAATCCATAAATTTTTGCTGCCCTTAAACTTGCAATTGCAGCTTTTGATTTATCATTAATCTCTGAAATATATTTAGCACTTATAGCTGTATTATGGAATGGTATAAGCTTTAAGTTATTTTGTTTGCTTAAAAATTCACTGCTTTGCTCAAAGCCCTGAGGATGTGAATATATTTCTTTTATATCTTCAAGCTTACTTCCTTTTACTCCTATTAAGTTTTGATCTATCTTTATACACTCTTCTCCAACTATATAAAGGCCATACTGAACTAATAAGTCATAAACAGTAGTTATTGCTCCTGTACTTGAATTCTCTATAGGTAATATTCCATAATCTATTTCATTATTTTTTAAGGCTACAAATACATCTTCAAATTCTTCATAATCTGTAGTTGTATGATTTTCACCAAAGTATTTAATCATAGCCTCTTCACTAAAAGAACCTTTTACACCTTGATATCCAATTTTAATATTCTTTAAATCTCTTTTATTTTCGTTAGTTGATATATTTTCTTCTATTGAACCTATTATATTATTATTTTTTTTATTATTCTTATCAATAATATCTGCTTGAAGGCTTCTACTTAATTCCATTAAATGAGTGAAAAATTTTTCTGTAAGCTTCGAATACTCTTTATTATTAAGTCTATTAATATTCTTTTCAATAACTTCAGCTTCTCTAACTCCATTAAAAATTGGAATATTATTTTCTATCTTATATTCCGCTACATTTATTGCAACATTCATTCTCTTTTCAAATAATTCAACTAACTCTTTATCTATTTTATCAATTTCATTTCTACATTCTGAAAGATTCATGTTTTCCCTCCATATCCCCTAGCTTTATCCAATATTTGTCTGTTCCCCTGAGGCCGTTCCAATATTTAGGAGATTCATCATGCTACATCAATTCCAAAATTCCAATAGCAGTTACTGCTTCTATAACTGGAAGTGCTCTTTGTACAATGCATGGATCATGTCTTCCTTCTATGCTTAACTTAGTTTCCTCCATTGTAGCTATATTAACAGTACTTTGTTCTTTAAATATTGATGCTGTTGGCTTTATTGCAACCTTGAATACTATTGGCATTCCATTAGTTATTCCACCTAAAATTCCACCATTATTATTAGTTTTTGTCTTTATAGTTTTACCATCTAAGTAATATTCATCATTAGCTTCTGATCCTCTCATTTTAGAGATATCAAACCCTTTTCCAAATTCAATTCCCTTAACTGCTGGCACTGAAAACATTAAATGAGCTAATGTTGATTCTACTGAATCAAAAAATGGATTACCTATTCCAGGCTTTATACCTAAAACAGCACACTCTATAGTTCCACCTATAGAATCCATATCCTTTCTTGCATTCATAACTTCTTGTCTCATTTCTTCTTCTAATTCTGAATTAATTAAAGGTAATTCTTTTCCTTTAAATGATGATATTAATTCTTCATTTATATCTACATCTAAAAAGCTTTTATCTTTAATACTTGCTATGGAATTAACATGAGCTGCAATTGATATTCCTTTGCTTTCTAATATTTGCTTACAAATGGCTCCTGCAAATACAAGTGGTGCAGTTATTCTTCCTGAGAAATGTCCTCCACCTCTATAGTCATTAAAGCCATCATATCTCATAGCACCAGTATAATCTGCATGACCTGGTCTCATTACGTCTTTAAGCTTTGAATAATCCTTAGATTTAGTATTAGAATTTCTTATTATTGCACAAAGTGGAGTTCCTGTAGTTTTACCTTCAAAATATCCACTTAATATTTCTGGTATATCTCCTTCTTTTCTTGGAGTTGATAACGGACTTTTTCCTGGTGCTCTTCTTGCCATTTCTACCATTACCTTATCCATATCAATATGAAAACCCGAAGGTAAACCATCGATATTTATTCCTATAGCATTTCCATGAGACTCTCCAAAAATAGATACTCTTATATTATTTCCCCACATTCCACCCATGAACGTTTCCTCCTAAAGCTTTAAAGTCTTCAAAGAAGTTTGGATAAGATTTAGCTATACATTCATAATCCTTTATCACTATTGGTTCTTCACATCTTGTAGAAGCTATTGCTAAAGTCATAGCTATTCTATGATCCTTATGACTCCATACTTCCACTCCACCTTGTAGCTTTTCTACTCCTGTAACTACTAATCCATCTTCTTTTTCTATTATCTTAGCTCCTAATTTATTTAGCTCAGACGTTACTGCTGCAAGCCTATCACATTCCTTAATTCTAAGCCTTCCTGCATTTATTATTTCTGTTGTACCTTTTGTTAATGCAGCCACTGATGTAAGAACTGGTATAATATCTGGACATTGACTTCCATCGATTACTGTACTAGCTAATTCACCATTAGTAGTACCCTTTACCCCTATATCATTTGCATTAAATATAACATTCATTCTTTCTAGTATATCTATTACTTCTTTATCACCTTGAAGAGAATTTAAATCTAAATCCTTACATAATACATCATTACCTAAGCTATCTGCACAAAGGAAAAATGCAGCTTGAGAATAATCCCCTTCAACTCTGTAATTTCTTGCATTATATTTTTGATTTCCTTTAATAATGAACTCTCTATAATTGTTATTAATTATTTCTACTCCAAAATCATTCATTGCCCTTAATGTTAAATCAATATATCCCTTTGATTCCATTTCAGTAGTAATTATAATTTTAGAATCTTCCTTTAATAATGGTAACGTAAATAATAATCCAGTTATAAATTGAGAACTTACATTACCCTCTACTTCAAAAGTTCCAGGTTTTAATTCGCCATTTATAACTAAGTTAAGATTACCTTCTTCGTAAGAATATTCAACTCCCTGTCTTTCAAATATATTATAATAAGTAGTTAATGGTCTTTTTCCTAAATTACCTCTACCTATAAACTTACTGCTACCTTTAAATAATAGTGAAATAGGAACTAAAAACCTTAAAGTTGAACCTGATTCATTACAATCAATTATTCTAGTTTCTTGTGGTTTTTCATCAATTCCATATGCCCCTATTACTTCAATATAATCTTTGTGCTTAACTATTTTAGCCCCTAAAGAATTCATTGCATCAATAGTTGCTATAATGTCATCTGAATAATCTATATTTTCTATAATGCATAATCCATCACTTAAAGCTGCACAAATAATTGCTCTATGTGACATACTTTTTGAAGGAGGTATTTTTACCTCTCCCTTAAGCTTTGATGGATATATCTTTAAATCTGCCATATCTACTCCTCTTTTATTTCTTAAAAAATTCTGCTGTAGTTTTATATATTTCTGAACTTCCTATTTCTTTTAAAATAATTACATTTAAATCATTTCCTAATTTCTTCTTATCTAAATTGATAGCTTCTAAAGTTTCTTCAATATTAACATCAAGTTCATATGGAAGATTGTATTTAACTAAAATATCCTTAATTCTTTGAGAAGTTCCCTTTTTAGTTAATCCTTTTTCTTCACTAATTTTACTTATTACATACATTCCAATGGCAACACCTTCACCATGACTATATTTAGTATAATTATAATATTGTTCTATGGCATGACCTAAAGTATGACCAAAGTTTAAAAGCATTCTTTCACCTTTATCTTTTTCATCATTCTCCACAACTTGCCTCTTAATATCACAACATTTGTGGATAACCACTTCCATATTGTTGATTAATTGTTGATTATTTTCCATTTTTTCAAGATAATCAAAGAATTGTTTATCCTTAATACATCCATATTTAATGACTTCCGCCATTCCATCTATAAAAAATCTATTATCTAATGTATTTAATACTTCTGGATCTATTAATACACATTTTGGGTGATAAAAACTTCCTACTAAGTTTTTTCCTCTTTCTAAATCTACTGCTACTTTCCCTCCAACACTACTATCAACTTGTGCTAAAAGTGATGTTGGTATTTGCACAAAGTCAACTCCTCTTAAATATGTAGAAGCTACGAAGCCCCCTAGGTCTCCTATAACTCCTCCCCCTAATGCAATTATCAAATCACTTCTAGTTAAATTAAAATCTAGAAGTTCATTATATACAATAGGTAACGTGTTAAAGTTTTTAGTTTCTTCCCCTGGTTTTAATGCTAATAACTTAACTTCAAAATCATTCTTTTTTAATTCTTCACTAATTTTTCCACCATAATACTTATTTACATTATCATCTGTAATAATAAATATTTTCTTTCCCTTGTATACCTTCCTAATTTCTTCTGAAACTCTATTAATAATTCCTTTTTCAATTATAATTGGATAACTTCTATCTTTTAAATCAACCTTTAATTCCATACTACCGTCCTTTCTTACTAAAGTAATAATGAAAAAGTAGAGTTAAAAGGTTATTATTTAATTCATCTAAGCTGAATTTATTATTTACCTTTTCTCTTTTACCTTTTCTCTAAAAATTAAATTTCTCTTCCTACAGCTCCTGCTATCACTTTTAAGTCTTCCATTAATTTTGCAAATACATCTGGTTTTATTGATTGCTGTCCATCACACAATGCTTTTTGTGGGTCATTATGAACTTCAATTATAAGACCATCAGCACCTACAGCTATTGCTGCCTTTGATAATGGCTCTACCATCCACCACTTTCCTGCAGAGTGACTTGGATCAATTACTACTGGTAAGTGGCTTAATTTTTTAATTGCTGGTACAGCACTTAAATCTAAAGTATTTCTAGTATATGTTTCAAAAGTTCTTATTCCTCTTTCACAAAGAATAACCTGTTCATTACCACCAGCCATAATATATTCTGCACTCATTAATAACTCTTCTATTGTGGCAGATAAACCTCTCTTTAAAAGTATAGGTTTATTAATTTTACCTAACTCTTTTAATAAATCAAAGTTTTGCATATTTCTTGCCCCTACTTGAATTATATCAGCTTTTTCAACAAATGTTTCTATATCATATGGTGACATAAGCTCTGTCACTATTGGTAATCCTGTTTTAGCTTTTGCTTCATTTAATAATTCTAACCCTTCATATTTTAAACCTTGGAAACTATATGGAGAAGTTCTTGGTTTAAATGCCCCACCTCTTAAGAAACTAGCTCCGCATTTTTTAACTTCATCTGCAACTAATGCTATTTGCTCTTTATTTTCAACTGAACAAGGTCCAGCTATTACTGCAATTTTATTTCCTCCAATAGTATGTCCATTAACATCAATTACTGTATTTTCTGGATGGAATAATCTATTTGCTTTCTTAAAAGGTTCTTGAACATGCATTACCCTTTCAACATTAGGATTCGCTTCAATGTATGAAGGATCTATTCTTGTTGTATCCCCAACTAATCCTAATATACTCATTTCTGTACCTATAACTGGATTTACTGTTACACCTAAAGCTTCTAATTCTCCTGTTATCTTTTTAATTGCTTCATTACTTGTTTTTGGTTTTAATATTACTACCATGTTAAATGCCCCCTTAAATTAGTTAGGAATTAGTATTTTAGAGTTAGTAATCTTACCATCTCATATACTATTCTCCTTAACACTATTTTTTTATATGCAACATATTTTCCTTACGAAAAATATATAACTTTAACTTAATAACTTCTAACTACTAACTAAAAAAGAGAACTCTAATGAGTTCTCTCCTATAAACTATACTTTAAATACACTTTTAGATATTAAGATATATAAAAAGATTCACTAATTGCTCATTAGAAAAAAATTATATTTATTTTTGCAAAAGAAATAGCCAGCGCTAAAATAATAGCCCCAGAATATAAAGTAAAAAAATCTATTAAATTTTGCAATTAAATTCTTTTCTAATCCTTTCATAATATATACCTCTTTTAGCTTTCATCAATTTACTTTTTCTTTATTTTAACCATATTTAACCACTTTGTCAATCTTTTTACATCTATTTTGTAAGACTCTACAAAATAGGTGACAACAATCTTATTAATGACTCTTTAATCTTTAAATTTCTAGACCTTTTATAATATTCTTCTTTTGTAACTAATTTAGACTTTAATTGATCATCTAAAAATATTTTTTCTTGCTCTTTAGCTACTGTTTCATTATAAATAAATGCATTTACCTCAAAATTTAATTTAAAACTTCTTATATCTAAATTTGCAGTTCCAATACTACATACTTCACCATCTGCTACAATTGTTTTAGAATGAATAAATCCATTACCATAACGATATATTTTTATTCCATATTCTATTAGCAATCCTATATTAGCACTTAACATCCATTCCATAAAGAAATGATCTGGAGCCCCTGGAACTATAATTCTAACATCAACTCCTGAAAGAGCTGATATTTTTAAAGCTTCCATCATTGGACTATCTGGTACTAAGTATGGTGTTTGAATATAAACATAATTTTTTGCATTATTTATAATTTTCATATAAGAATTTTTAATATATTCTTCCATATGATCCGGACCAGAAGATACTATTTGCATTCCTACATTACCCACTACTTCTGGAACTGGAAAGTACATTGACATATTCCCCATGTTTTCATCTGCAGCATAGTCCCAATCCAATATAAATCTTTTATTTAACTCATTAACAGCCTCACCTTTAACTCTAATATGAGTATCTCTCCAAAATTTAAATTGTTTTCCTTTGTTAACATACTCATTTCCAACATTAAATCCACCAACATATCCAATTTTACCGTCAATTACAACTATTTTTCTATGATTTCTATAATTAATACGTGTATTAATATGTGGCAAAACTCCTGGAAAGAATACAGCCATTTTTATTCCATAAGATTCTATTTCCTTAATTATTTTTTTAGTAATTCGCTTTGATCCCATGCCATCTATGACTAGTCTTACTTCAACGCCATCTTTAGTCTTTTCATGTAGTTCTTTTATCAGCGCTCTTCCTAAATCATCATATCTAAAAATATAATATTCTATATGTATGAAGCTTTTAGCAGCTCTAATATCATTAAATAAATCTCTAAACTTATCTTCTCCATTAATATATGTTTTTACTTCATTTCCTGTAGTATAAACAGCTCCAGAATGATTATAATTCATTAAAATTAAATCTTCATAATTCTCATTAATTTCACTATCAAAATTAGGTAGTTCACTATTACTTCTTAACTTATATCTTTTAATTTTATCTGCAAGCTTTTTCTCTCTAAATATTTTTTGCCTACTCAAATTTTGCCCCAATAATAAGTATAGAATAAACCCTATACCTGGTAATGCAATTAGTATTAGCAGCCAAGCCCATGTTGTTGTAGGCTCTTTTCTTTCAATAAATATTAATGATAATGCAGATATTAAATTTAATAAAAAAAACATTGCTAATAATACTATATATGCCATAAATCATTAATTCCTTTCAACTTTTAGCTCTTTATTATTATTATACATCAATAAAGTAGCAATTAATACTCTAACTAAATTGCATATTAAAAAGAACCATGCTTTATGGCATGGTTCTTATGTATGGAATTTTTAGATATTAAGCAAAGTATCTGTTTAATAATCCTTCGAAAGCTTTTCCGTGTCTAGCTTCGTCTTTGCACATTTCATGAACTGTGTCATGGATTGCATCTAAGTTTAATTCTTTAGCTAATTTAGCTAAATCTAATTTACCTTGAGTTGCTCCGTGTTCTGCAGCTACTCTAGCTTCTAAGTTAGCTTTTGTATCAGCAACAACTACTTCTCCTAATAATTCAGCGAATTTTGCAGCGTGTTCTGCTTCTTCGATTGCTATTCTCTTGTAAGCTTCAGCAACTTCTGGGAATCCTTCTCTATCTGCTTGTCTTGACATTGCTAAGTACATTCCTACTTCTGTACATTCTCCAACAAAGTTAGCTCTTAATCCTTCGATTACTCTTTCGTCTACACCTTGAGCAACTCCGATTCTGTGCTCATCAGCAAATACTAATTCTCCTGCTTGTTCTACAAACTTATCAGCTCCAACATGGCATAATGGGCATTCTGCTGGTGCAGTTTCTCCTTCGTGAACATATCCACATACTGTACATACAAATTTCTTCATAGTTAATTCCTCCTAAATTTTCATATTATTCTTGTATTTTCTATAATACTTTTTTATTATATACTACAAAAGTACAAGCTTCTATACTTTTGTAGTAATTTTATCTTTAAATTTTATAAATCTTAAGCGAAGTATCTATTTAATAATCCTTCGAAAGCCTTACCGTGTCTAGCTTCGTCTTTACACATTTCATGAACTGTGTCATGGATTGCATCTAAGTTTAATTCTTTAGCTAATTTAGCTAAATCTAATTTACCTTGAGTTGCTCCGTGTTCTGCAGCTACTCTAGCTTCTAAGTTAGCTTTTGTATCAGCAACAACTACTTCTCCTAATAATTCAGCAAATTTTGCAGCGTGTTCTGCTTCTTCGATTGCTATTCTCTTGTAAGCTTCAGCAACTTCTGGGAATCCTTCTCTGTCTGCTTGTCTTGACATTGCTAAGTACATTCCTACTTCTGTACATTCTCCAACAAAGTTAGCTCTTAATCCTTCGATTACTCTTTCGTCTACACCTTGAGCAACTCCGATTCTGTGCTCATCAGCAAATACTAATTCTCCTGCTTGTTCTACAAACTTATCAGCTCCAACATGGCATAATGGGCATTCTGCTGGTGCAGTTTCTCCTTCGTGAACATATCCACATACTGTACATACAAATTTCTTCATAATTTTATTCCTCCTAAAATCTTTCTATAATATATTTCATTTTATTAACTTCTTATTTATTTGTTCTTTTGTTTTTTGTTTTTTGTGACTCGTTTTGAATCACCTTACATCTATTATTATATAATAATAATTATTAATTACAAGTCTTTTTTGAAATTTTTTTAAAAAAATTTTCTAATTGATAATGTATATCAGTTAGCACTATTACTTGGCTCATCTATTTAAAAATAGATATTGATTATCAATTGAAAACAATTATGTAATAAAAGAGTTGTATCCTTTGATACAACTCACTTTAGACATTTATCTTCCTATAAAGAAATTTACTTTAGTTTTATAATAGACTTAAATAAGTCTCCATCAGCCTCAATTTTAAAGCTTCCATTATGAAGCTCTACTATACTTTTAGCAATAGCAAGACCTAAGCCTGACCCTTCTGTACTTCTTGATGCATCTCCACGTTTAAATCTATTAGTTATTTCATTTGTGTCAAAACTTAGCTCATAAGCTGATATATTCTTCATAACTATGATTACTTCATCATTTTCTTTAAACATATCAATATATACTCTTGTATTACTTAAAGAATACTTAACTATATTAGAAAGAAGATTTTCAAATACTCTATATAATCTCTTTCCATCTCCATTAATAAATACTTTGTCATCAGGAACATTTAATTTTACTTCTAACTTACTATCTTTGAATCTCTCATCATTTTCCCCTAAGGCTTGTTTTAATAATTGTCCAATATCTATTCTAGCAATATTAAGCTCCATTGCCCCACTAGCAGCTTTAGATGCTTCAAATAAATCCTCTATTAATATCTTAAGTCTTTGAGATTTTTTATCTAGTATACTTACATAATCTCTAGCATTTTCTGGCTCAATATTTTCTCTCTTTAATAAATCAATGTAATTAATAATTGAAGTTAATGGAGTCTTCAAATCATGAGACACATTAGTTATAAGCTCCGTTTTCATATTTTCACTCTTCATCTCATTTTCAACAGACTTCCTTAAACCTTCTTTTATATTATTTATATCATGGGCTAACTCTCTAAGGTGTCCTCTTCCCTTTTCATCAATCTTATAATTTAGCTTTCCTTCTACTGCAGCCTTAGCCCCAACCATTATTTTATCTAAATAAACTAAATCCTTAATTAACATTATAATATATATAATTGTTAATATTATTCCTACTACTATTCCAATTGGCCATATCCATAACCATGCTGATAAGAATAATAATACTAAGCCACTTAATATATATAAAACTGTCATTATTAAGAAAGTTCTTATTATAGATCCTCTATTCATTACATCACTTAAATAATTCCAAGCTTTAATTGTAATATTATTCTTAAATAGTGTCCCTTCATTATAATTAGCTATTATTATTCTAATTAAGAAGTAATAAATAACTACTACTACAGTTGCCCAAATTATTGAACTCAAATTTAGCCTTCTTATATAATTATTGGAATTATAATATATACCTATCCCCATATGCCATATTATCCAAGCTAATATTGCTACACCTGTTTTATATTCAATAGGATAAACTTTAAATCTATTTACTATATTTTCTATTAATGATAATCTTTTATTATATTTAGCTAAATATAATATACAAAGAATTAATAAAACAAAAAATACTACAAATACAATACAACTTAAATAAAAACTGCTCACATTTTTCTGCACATTAATAAAACTTTCATAAACTACATCACCTGATTGAAGTTCTTTAGGCATCCATATATATATAGCTACATTATGTTTCTCTTGATTATTATAGTTAACTTCACTATTATAATTAGTTTCTGTTGAAGTATATCTAAAATATCTAGATCCATAACTATACTTATCAACAAATCTACTTAATGCATTATTTCTATCTATTTCTTTACCATTAACATATATCTTTTCTATTATATTTCCATTATAATCAATATTTATTTCTTTAAAATATCTACTACTATCTTTTTTAATGGCATCAATATCTATATCATCTCCACCAATCCAAAGATCATTTAATTTATCATAAGCTATAAAATTTAAATTAACATATGATTTTATTTTATTATTTAAATCACTTGCACTATTACTTTTTCTATTTAAAATATACTCTGTCATTTCTTCATCACTTAAAGTATATTTTTCATTAATTTTTTCTCTTTCTTCATTTAAAATCTTTTCTTGTTGTTCATAATTTAAATTATTAAAACTATCATCATTATATTTAGAACTTCTATAATCTTCATATTCAGCATCTGCTTTACTTTGTAATTCTGACTTACATATTTCTATATCATTTTTAGTAATATTCTCTTTATCTTTAGTATAGCTAGGTGACTTATAATATAATGAATAGTCTTCCACTAAATTGGTGTAATTTTGTATATTTCCAGCTACTTGAGTTTGAGTATATACTCTATCTGGTATAACATATCCTAAATTGTCCTTAACTTCTAATCCTGATAAAATTGTAGTTACTAATGTTATAACTGTTAAAATATAAATTATATACTGTGTATTTTCCTTATTCTTAAATGACTTTCTACTATTACCTTTTTCCTTTTTAATATCTAATTTCTTTTCTTCCCCATCGTTAATATTTTTCGATTTTGTATCCAATTCCCCACACCACCTTTAAATATTTAGGTTCTTTAGGATTAATTTCAATCTTTTCTCTAATCCTTCTTATATGAACTGCTACAGTATTTTCTGCATTATAACTTGGCTCTTTCCACACTTTTTCATAAATTTCATCTATAGAGAATACTCTACCTTGATTTGTAAGTAATAATTCTAATATTCCAAATTCAGTTGCTGTAAGCTTTATTGTTTCTCCATCAACCAAAACTTCCTTAGTATCTTGATTTAAAGAAAGGCCTCCACTACTTACTATTGATGTAGTTTCTGCTTTATTTTGATCACTATAATTTCCAAAGATAGTATATCTTCTTAATTGTGATTTAACCCTTGCTATAAGTTCCAATGGGTTAAATGGTTTAGTTATATAATCATCAGCTCCCATATTAAGGCCTAATATTTTATCTGAATCTTCAGATTTTGCTGAAATTAAAATAATAGGTATATTTTTTTCCTGTCTTATTTTCATAGTTGTTCTTAATCCATCCATTTTAGGCATCATTATATCCATTAAAATAAGATGAATATCCTTTTCCATTAAAGCTTCCAATGCCTCTATTCCATCATAAGCTTTAATTACATTAATTCCTTCATTTCTTAAATATATATCAATTGCATCAACAATCTCCTTATCATCATCCACTACTAAAACAGTATTTTTTATCATTTCTCAGAACACACTCCCTTCACATTGTATTATTATACCATGACAATTAATTTATATTTATATAGTAACAAATAAGTCTTACAAAAAATTTATCATATTTATTAAGAATTTATTAAGTTATAAAATATAAGCACCTCCGAGAGTCATCCAATATATGGAACTTCCCCGGAGGTGCTTACATTTTTTGTATATTATATTGTTAATAAAAATCCTGCTATTGTTGCACTTAGAAGGTTAGCAAGAGTTCCTGCTATAATAGCCTTCCATCCTAAACGTGCTATGTCATGCTTTCTACTTGGAGCCATACCACCTATACCACCTATTAATATAGCTATAGAAGAAATATTGGCAAATCCACATAATGAGAAAGTAACTATTGCTATTGTCTTTGGTGATAATGTAGACATAATTTCAGAAAGGCTTGAAAATGCTACGAATTCATTTAACACAATCTTTTGCCCAATTAATGAACCTGCTGTTACTGCTTCTCCCCATGGCACACCAATAATAGCTGCAACTGGTGCAAATATATACCCTAAAATAGACTGTAAGCTTAAGTTTGCAATTCCAAACCATCCTCCTACAAATCCTATAAGACCATTTACTAAAGCTATTAAAGCAACAAATGCTAATAATATAGCTGCTATATTAAGAACTAATCCTAATCCATCTATAGCACCTTTAGCTGCTGCATCAACAACATTAGCTGAATCGTCTTTAACCATTTCAATTTGTTCATTTACTTTTGCTTGTTTTATTTCTGGTATTATAATCTTAGCCATTATAAGCCCTGCAGGTGCTGACATAAAACTTGCAGATACTAGATATTCTATTGGAATACCTAATAATGAATACCCAACTAATATTGAACCTGAAACTGATGCAAGCCCTCCAACCATAACTGTAAATAATTCTGATTCAGTAAGTTTCTCTACATATGGCTTAATTAAAAGCGGTGCTTCTGTTTGACCTAAGAATATATTAGCTGAAGCTGATATAGTTTCTAATTTAGATGTTCCTAAAAGCTTTGATAAAGCTCCACCTATAATTTTTATAACAAATTGCATAATTCCTAAATAATATAAGACTGATACAATAGCTGATATAAATATAATTACTCCTAATACATTAACCGCAAATATACTTCCATCATTAGCTAATGATCCAAATAAAAAACTTATACCTTCCTTGGCATAATCAATTACTGATTGAACACCAAGCGCTACTTTACTTAACACATATTTACCTACACTCCACTTTAATGCAGCCAGAGCAAATCCAAATTGAATTAGAAAACCTATTATTACAGTTCTCCAGTTAATTTTTTTCTTGTTATTTGAAAGCAAAAATGCCACAAGAAATATGAAAGCTATTCCTATAACACAATTTAATATTGCCACAAAATCACTCCATCCTTCGTTTAGATATTTTTTCTTCTTTAGTTTTATCAAAAATATAATGTTATATTCTATATATAAATATAAAATTTTAACTCTCAGTTAACTTCTTTTCCAAATGGCATTAATGATAACTTGGCCATCTTTAGAGATTGCATTGCAAAAGGTACACCTATAATAGTAATACATAAAAATAACGCACTAATTAAATTTGCAATACATAACTCTAATCCACCAAATATTAACCATAGAATATTTAATATTAGGTTTCCTCCACTATCACTAACTGTAACAACATCTTTTCCAAATGGTGCAAGTTGAAGCTTTGCCATCTTAAAGCATTGTAGCCCTACTGGTATTCCTATAATACTAATACACCAAAGTATTCCTACAAATAACCATCCTAAAGCTCCAAAAAAACCTCCAAATATAAACCAAATTATATTTCCTAAACAAGACATCTAATCACCTCCAAACTTATCCTATTCATTATTAATAAAATTTTATTTTTTATCTTATAAATTTCCACCCCTAATATACCCATATATTTACTTCGCTAATAAATCTTTTATTTTATTGGATTTTGTAGCACAAAACAGACTTATAGATTATATATCGATATACATGCAAATATCAATAATAATCTATAGTATTGATTTAAAAATTTGTTGTATCTCACTTTTATTATTTAAAATATAGATCAATACTGATTACTCTATAAATTCATTGCATACACATATCTTGACTTCTTCTAATGAATTACTATATAATTAATTATTGTTTAAAATATTAATAAAATATTTTTACTGCTTTGAAAAGGAGTAGTACTATAATATTGTAATCTTAAGAGAGCTGTTGGTTGCTGCGAAACAGTGATACATTTATAGGAACTTGCCTTGGAGCTTACTTGTTTAGAAGCAAGTACGGAATCCCCGTTATGGATTTAAGTGAGAAATTAGTCAGTGACAAGTTTAAAGTGATAAGTGGCAAGTTATTATATTTACTACACTTAAACTAAACTACTAAATTCTAATAAGAGTGGTACCGCGAAATATAGCTTTTCGTCTCTTAATTGAGATGAAGGGCTTTTTTTATATATTTTTAGCAAGTTTCAAGTGACAAGTGATAAGTTTCAAGTTAATGAATAAATTCAGCTTAGGCTGAATTTTAGAAACTCCCTTAGGAGTTTCCTCCTTAACTTTTCACTTGTAACTTGTCACTTGCCACTACCTAAAGGAGGATTTAAATTATGAGTAACTACGGAACTGCTATCGATAAAAAGTGGCAAAAGAAGTGGGAAGAAACTGAACTTTACAAATTTAATCCAGATGCAGAGGGCGAAAAACTTTATGTTTTAGAAATGTTCTCTTACCCATCAGGAAGCCAATTACATGCTGGTCACTGGTTTAACTACGGACCTGTTGATTCATGGGCAAGATTAAAGAAAATGCAAGGATACAATGTATTCCAACCAATGGGATTTGATGCCTTTGGTTTACCTGCAGAAAACTTTGCAATAAAAACAGGAATTCATCCATGGGATTCTACTGAAAAGAATATTAAAACTATGGAAGAACAATTAAAAGCTATGGGAGCAATGTTTAACTGGGAAAATGAAGTTATAACTTGTACTCCTGAATATTATAAATGGACTCAATGGGTTTTCTTACAATTATTAAAGAATGGATTAGCTTACAGAAAAAAAGCTCCTGTAAACTGGTGTCCATCTTGTAACACAGTTTTAGCTAATGAGCAAGTTGTTGATGGTGCTTGTGAAAGATGTTCAACTGAAGTTACTAAAAAAGACTTAACTCAATGGTTCTTCAAAATTACTGAATATGCTGATGAACTATTAGAAAAATTAGATACTTTAGATTGGCCAGAAAAGACAGTTGCTATGCAAAAACACTGGATTGGTAAATCTACTGGTGCTGAAGTTAACTTTAAAGTTAAAAATTCAGATATTAACTTTAATGTATTCACAACAAGAGTTGATACTTTAAACGGTGTTACTTATGTTGTTTTAGCTCCTGAAAATCCATTAGTTGATGAAATAACTACTGCTGAAAATAAGGCTGCTGTTGAAGAATATAAAGAAGCTGCTAAAAAGCAATCTGATATAGAAAGACAATCTCTTACAAGAGAAAAAACTGGTGTATTCACTGGTTCATATGCTATAAACCCTATAAACGGTAAGGAAGTTCCAGTTTGGGTTGGTGACTATGTTCTTGCAACTTATGGTACTGGTGCTGTTATGGCTGTTCCAGCTCATGATGAAAGAGACTATGCTTTTGCAACTAAGTTTAACTTACCAATAGATCAAGTTATAACTAGCAAAAAAGACGAAGAAGTTGAATTACCATACTGTGAATATGGTGTTTTAGTTAACTCTGGTGAATTCGATGGATTAACTACAGAGCAAGCTAAAGAAGCTATTGTTGAAAAATTAGCTAAAGATAGTTTAGGTTCTGCTAAAGTTAATTACAGATTAAGAGACTGGTTAGTTTCAAGACAAAGATATTGGGGAGCTCCAATTCCAGTAATCTACTGTGAAGATTGTGGTGCTGTTCCAGTTCCAGAAAAGGATCTTCCTGTTGAATTACCATACAATGTTGAGTTTGCTCCAGATGGTAAGTCACCACTTGCTAAGTGCGAAGAATTCGTTAATACTACTTGTCCTTGTTGTGGTAAGCCAGCTAAGAGAGAATGTGATACTTTAGATACATTCGTTTGCTCTTCTTGGTACCAAATGAGATATGTAGATAACAAAAATACTGAAATTGCCTTTGATAAGGAAAAAGTAGATAAGATGCTTCCTGTTGACAAATATGTTGGTGGACCAGAGCATGCTTGTATGCACTTATTATATGCAAGATTTATAACTAAAGCTTTAAGAGATATGGGTTACTTAAGCTTTGATGAACCATTCAAGAGCTTAACTCACCAAGGACTTATCTTAGGACCAGACGGATTAAAGATGTCTAAGTCTAAAGGAAATACTATCTCTCCAGATGATTACATCAAAGAATATGGTGCAGACGTATTTAGAATGTACTTAATGTTCGGATTTGCTTACACTGAAGGTGGAGCTTGGAGTGATGACGGTATTAAGTCTGTTGCTAGATTCGTAGATAGAATTGAAAGATACTTAACTATCTGTAGAGAAGCTATTGAAGCTGGTACAAACAACAAAGATACTATGGATAAAGCAGAAAAAGAATTAAACTTCTGGTTAAATAACGCTATTAAAGGTGTTACTGAAGATGGTGAAAAGATGCAATTCAACACTGCTATTGCAAGAATGATGGAATTCATCAATGCTTTATCTAAGTACGTTCAAGAAAAAACTAAGAACTTAGCTTTCTTAAAGATAGTATGTGAAAGCTTTATTAAGATCTTAGCTCCATTTGCTCCTCACTTTGCTGAAGAACAATGGTCATTATTAACTGGTAAGTATTCAGTATTTAATGAAGCTTGGCCAACATATGATGCTAAAGCTTTAGTTAAAGATGAAGTTGAAATAGCTATCCAAGTTAATGGTAAGATTAAGAACAGAATTAATGTTGCTTCAGACTTAAATGAAGAAGGAATTAAAGCTGCTGCTTTAGCTGATGAAGCTATTGTTGCTGCTACTGAAGGAAAAACTATAGTAAAAGTTATTGTTATTAAAGGAAGACTTGTAAATATAGTTGTAAAGTAGTATAACTTAATAGAACGCAGTTAAAAATCTGCTTTCCTAGATAAAATATAAAATAAATAGAGGCTATATCAAATTAATTTACACACCCGTAATTTTTGATATAGTCTCTTCTAATTCTATTAACTTAAAAACACACTAATAACTGCAATTAAGATATATAATAAAAAATAGCAGATATATTATTTAATCAATAAATCTATCTACTATTTCTGTATTTTAAATATTATTTTAATAAAGTTGCTATAACTGACTCTAACTCTTCTATGCTTTTTAAATTATCATTCAAATTAAGTAATAATTCTTCATCTTTAGGCAATTTGTATCTATGTGCCAATCTATTTCTTAGCTTTCTTGAAATAAAATAAAAATGAAAGAAATCATCACTTATACAAGATGAATCTTTTAATATCTCCATCCCCTCTATAGCTGAAATTCCTATCTTAAATTTATTTAATTCCTTTAAACTTATAGATATAAAATCCTCACAAAGTATATGAAAATCTAAAAAATAGGCTCTCATACTATGAAATAATATTTTCTTAATCTTTTCATTTTTATTATTGTTTATCTCTTCAATACATTCAAAACATTCAATTTTCCACTCTTTATAATCTTCTAATAACTTAACTACTCTACTATAATTAACCAATTAAATCTCTCTCCCTTAACTTAATAAAATCACTATTTTCTATGAAGAAATTTTCTATTTCTCTATAAGTTTTATTAAATGCTTCATTTCTATCTAAAAATACAATAGCTTCATTAAGTATATTCTTTAAAAACATTTTATCTATATCATTATTTATCTTTATAACATCCACTTCACTATCTAATTTTTTTTCAAGATCATATTCAAGTCTTAGCTCTGTATTTAAATCAATATTTCCTATTATAAATATGTCATAGTCAGATTGCTCTTGAAAATCCCCTCTAGCCCTACTTCCAAATAAACCAATTGTATCTATATTGTATTTTTTTGCTATCTCTATACATATATCTTTTAATTCCATCCAGAGCCCTCCTTTATATTTAAATTATTAACTCTTTACACTATTATTATATCAGATTATTTATATATATTTGATACCTTTTACTTCTTATTGTTTCATTACAATTTAAAATTAAAACATGGTAATATAATAGTAAATATTAATAAAATTAGGAGTGATAAAAATGAATGTACGAATAGCAAAACCTGAAGATGCAAAAGAGCTTCTTAGCATATATAAATACTATGTTGAAAATACAACTATAACCTTCGAATATG
This sequence comes from Clostridium cuniculi, assembly GCF_004353185.1. Taxonomy (GTDB): domain Bacteria; phylum Bacillota; class Clostridia; order Clostridiales; family Clostridiaceae; genus Clostridium; species Clostridium cuniculi. Next base: position 26,337 of record NZ_SMUS01000041.1, read on the forward strand.
ATACTCCAACATTAGAGGAATTTGAAAATAGAATTAAAAACATATTAGTAAAATATCCTTATATTGTTGCTGAAGAAAATAATAAAATTTATGGCTACGCTTATGCAAGTGCTTTTAAAGGTAGACGTGCTTATGATTGGGCTGTTGAAACTTCTATTTATGTAGAGGTAGATTCATCAAAACAAGGAATTGGTACTTTACTTTATAATGAGCTTGAAAGATATCTTAAGCTTCAAAATATAATTAATATAAATGCATGTATTACTTACCCTAATGAAAAAAGTGAAAACTTTCATAAAAAATTTGGATATACGACCGTTGGACATTTTACTAAATGTGGATATAAGTTTGAACAATGGAATGACATGATTTGGATGGAAAAGTTCATTGGAGAACATAGTATTCCACCTAAGGATATAATTTTATTTTCAGAACTTAATTTGAAATAATAAAAATGTTCTATTCTATAGTTACATATTTTTACATATAATGTATGCTATAAAATAGAACATATTAATAACTTTTATTTAAATTTCTTTTTGAAGTTCCATAACTCTCTCTTTAGTTAAACTAGTTGATTTAACTATTATATCTATATCTACTCCTAACTGTAAAAGCTTTTTGGCAGCTTCTATATTAGCTTCTTCTCTCCCTTCTTTTATGCCTTCTTTTATTCCTTCTTTTATTCCTTCTTTTATTCCTTCTTTTATACCTTCTTCCCTTCCCTCTTCTTTTCCTTGTTCATATCCCTCTTCCATAGCTTCTTCAATTTTAGTAGCTTCATCATGCAATGCCATTTCACGTGAAAGATATTCTGCTCTTGCTTTTTTATCTTGACTCATTGTAGTTAATACATTTATAGCTTTATCTATGTTAGGATTTACTTTAGCCATTTTCTCTAATACCTCCCTTGAATCTGCCTTTATAAAACTTACCCATTGTGATAAATCATCATTTTCTTTGTATTCATCTAACTTTTTCATTTCTAAAAAGTGTATCTCTAATAAATCTGTTAAAACATAATTTTCTTCATTTTCCTTTATCTTAAACATACTATGATACTTATTAGTATCTAAAGTATTGAAATCTAATATATTTATACATATCGTCTTTTTTAATTTACTATATTTTTCTCCACTTTCTAATTGTTCACAATATATTTTTGACCAATAATACAAGCTTCTTTGTGGCATATAAATTGTTCTTGATACTTGTATTTCTATATCAATTTCTACATTATTGTTTATAGTTGCTCTTATATCTAATATACTTTTTTTATCTGCTATATTTTCTTTTGGTAATTCACTATTTAATATTTGTACATCTTCTATATCTATTTTTAAAACTGCTTTTAAGAATGCTATTAATATATCCTTATTTCTTTCATCACCAAAAATCTTTTTAAATACATAATCATTTTTAGGTTTAAGTATAAAATTATTGCTATTTATATTCATTATACTACTTCCTCCGAAAATTTTATCTTTAGTTAAATTATTTACATTTATATGCTAATTATATCATTATACTTTTATATTTAAAATAAAATGTAGCTATACTGATTATACTTCTATATAAAAAAGCTAGCATTAATACTAGCTTACTTCAATCTCATAACCTTTTTAAAATAACTTCTTCATCTGAATTAGGATTTGGGATCACTTTTATAGCTTCACCTTCATTTTCTGGTGACACTCTTATATTTCCCTCCTCTTCCTCTCCTGTAGTAACTATATTATTATCATCACTTTCAATAACTAAATTACTTTTATAATTATCTTTAACTAAATCACTATTCTCTTCTCTAATAACTACTTTATCCTGCTTTTGCACCTTATTGTTGCTTGATAATATAGTAATTGAACTTACTAGCAAAAATATAGCTACAATTAAAATTAAATACTTATACTTTTTTAATTTCACTAATAATCACTCCCTTTGTATAAGTTTATTAACATCACATATTAATTATTACAATATAAAAAAAGTGCATAGGGGGAGAATCCTGCACTTTTTTCAGTAAAATATATATTTAAATTATTAGGGGATATTAATAATATTGCCACTTTTTTCAAAACTTAAACATAAAATCAAATATTTTTTGTAAATAAATGGAGCTGCCTCCGGGGTCAATCCAATATTTGGATTGACCCCGGAGGCCCTTACATTAAATGTCATTTAGTACAATTTTAAATTCTTCCAGTACTTGAGATACTAGGTTCTCATCTAGTTTTTCATAATAATCTAAAAGATTAGATTCCTGTATTGACTCAAAAGCTTTTCTACTTGATTCCATCCAATTCTCTGGTATATACACCCATACTATTTCTGTATAACTACAGCTTAATAAAAAGTGTTCCATTCCAAAAAAGCTATACTCTTCTATCTCATGAAGTTCATTAAATCTCTTATAATCCTCAACTATTTGTGATGTTATCTTATACTCATAAATATCAGCATAGAAAAAATCAAATTTTCTACTTTCTGCTTCAAAAGCATTACAACAGACCACTTTTATCTTTGGATTTTTAGGAAAATTATTGTAATATAAATCTATTACCTCTTGGCTGATTTCATAAACAACTATTTCTTCTACTTCTGGCTTTTTAGCCATTTCTTCTATTACATATCCAAGTCCTAATCCAACAACTCCAACTTTTCCTTTTGCCATTCTTATAGCAAAGTATGAAGCTTGTATTTCTAACGGTGTCAATCTCATCCAAATATGACTAGGACCATGTAACTCAAGTATTTCTATATCATATTCATCTTCTTTTTCATATAGATATCCTTGAACTATTCCTTTTAATCCATCTATTGATTTTATTTCATAATCACCTATTTTGCTTTTATTTATTTTGCCATTATATTCTTTTATTTTGTCCAAAACATAGCTTTTATCAAAAGGCTTCAAATTTAACAATCCTCTCTTTACAACATAATATTAATTTATTATATAGTTTAAACCTTATGTTAACTAACTCTTTTTTATTTATACAAAAATTATAATTTAAACTAGTTAAAACCTCATCAAAGTATCTCTTAATAAATAGTATCTTCAATACCTTTTATATTATATTGCCAATTTATTCAAAATTCAATAATAAAGTCGGCCTTAACCGACTTTATTATTAAATTACTCATTATTCTTTTTATATGGCTCTTTACTTGAATGATAATCCATAAATTTAGCTCTTTCTATTATATAAGGAACTTCCCCTTTCCAATCATTATAATAATTCTTTTCATAGTAATTTATAAAATCTGAAGAGTTATTATCATAAATATTCTTATTAATATTACTAATAAAATTATTATCTCTTACAATATTTAAATAATTTCCCCTAGTAATATAAAGGCCATATTCTCCATTATTAATTATACTATTACCCTTTATCGTAACCGTATTACTTGAATCTATATTTCTTAATTTTGATAATAATATTCCATTAGCTATATTATTAATAATATTATTTTCTAATATTTCTGTAACATCATTTTTGCTAACTAATATAATTCCATCTCCCTGACTTCTATTTAAATTATTTCCCTTAATAGTATTACAAATATTATTATAGTATAAATAAACTAAAGAGAAATCAGTTATTATAGAATCTCCTTTAGCTATATTATTTTCTTTCATTATAAAGTCATTATCAATTATATTATTAGTTGTATTATCACTATTAAAATAAACTCCACAAACTAAGTTTACAGATTTATTTGTCTCAGGTTCAAATGATGCAACATTTTTTTGTAAATCTATTTGATTTCCATTTATCTCATTATAACTATTGTAAGAATCTAATAAAATTCCTGTGAAATCATTATACTTAACAGTATCTACAGTTGAATTTAAATTATAAATGTTACTATTTATTGAAATAAAATTATTCTTTATGCTATTTGCACTATTTTCATTGCAATAAATAATGCCATAAAAACCTATTCCACCTTCATTATAGGCAGCATTAATATTATTAAATTCTACTACCACATTATTTTCTTCAATATCTATTCGTGAATTATTTGAATCTAAGCAAATGGAAGAAAAATTTAACTCTACTAAGTCACAATTGCTTAAATTAAAAGTATTATTCCTAATATATAAATTATTAGATTTTATAAGTGTATCATGGGTTGAATAACTATTAATACAATATCCATTTATAGAATACGATTCTATATCTTTTATCTCACTATTTCCATCAATAATTTCAATCTCATTGTTTACTATATAAATAGTAGTTGAATTTTCAGTAATTACTCCTGAATAATTCTCTTTCATATTATTAATAGTTGAGCTTATCTTAAGATATATAGCATTATCTTGTATTATTACTTTTCCTGAATCTAATATAAATATTCCTTCACAAGAATTTTTTGATGATTCTATTAAGTTATTTTTTATTTTAATTTCACTACATCTATTTGTTGAAATTGCTTGCTCATTTTCCTTAAAAGACATATATTCAATAGAAATTTCTTGTGAAAACTCTAACTGAATAGCTAATTCACAGTCTTCTATTATAAAATTTTTTAATTTAACATCATGTTGTCCTACAATATTTATTGCTATAGCTTCATTCCCAATAACTGAACCCTTTCCATCTATTGTAGCATTGTTGACATTTATAACGAATAACTTTCCTCTTTGTTCTACTTTATTGTCTAAAGTAGCAACTCTAGAATTTCTATCCCAGGTTCCAATCTCTACCTTATCTCCATAATTATTTATCCATCCATTATCTTCACTTAAAAATATTACCTCTGTAATATCCTCTATAATTGAATGAGTTTTATTATGATAATCCCTATTTGGATATCCATTTAATAAATCTTTCTTTAATATATGATTATCCATAAGTATCCTCCAAATCAGTTATACAAGATATACTATTCATAAGTTATTATAATTGATAGTAACTTTACTAATTATCAAGTCATATTTTTACATTTTACTTATAAAAAAACATATTGCTATTTCCGAGTAATATGGTATACTATAAACATGATTTGAATAAATTTAAGAGGTGAATATTATGAATAAATTTTTAGTAAGTGAAGAAGCATATAACGAATTCAAAGCTTTTCTTGTAGAAAATGAAGTAGAAAGTCTTAGCATAAGAATTAACTTAGCTGGATTTGGTTGCAGCGGACCAGCTTTTAACATAACTGTTGATGAAGCAAAAGAAGGAGACGTTTCTGAAAAAATTAACGACATAACTTTAATTGCAGAAGAAAAATTAGTTGATGAATTCGGTGGATTTAGATTACTTTCATCTGAAGAAAATGGTGGTAGAGGATTATCTTTAAAACCAGTTATCGAAGTTGAAGGTGGATGCGGATCTTGTGGCGGTGGATGTCACCACTAAGATATAAAAAAAGCTAAGCAATTTTGCTTAGCTTTTTTTATTATAGATAAAATTAATTTCAAACTAAATTTTTAGATACTGAATATCTTATCTCTAATTTAATTATAATACTTTTAATTATTATTTACATTTTCATATGTAAAACTATATTCCACATATTTATTGTTAACTTCCTGAATTCCTTGTAAAATATCTACCCAATAACCTTCACTAATCATTATCTTTTCTTTTTTATCTTCAGGAACATTACAGTTTTCATCATAAAAACTATTAAAATAATTATTTAAATCTAATGCTATACTTCTTAATGTATTAAAGTCATTAGCTACTTTTCCCTCTAATTCTATAACATCAATTTTTTCTGTCATATCATTTTGAATATATGAATAAATCAACTCTTCTACTTCTGAGTATAATTCATTTTTAGTTTTCGTATTTACAACTATGTTTTTACTCTTATTTTTAAACTTTCTTAATGTTTTATTATCTTCTGTAAGATAACTGTTCCAAAGGCTTAATTCAGCTTCTGAAATTTTACTATAATTTTTATAAAGTGTTAAAAGGTCAACGTTATTAACGCTTTTTGCTGTAACGCAACTATCTAATATTGAAAGTATAGATTCATTCCTAAATCTTATTTCTTCTATTTTACTATAATTTTGTTTTCCGAGTTCATAGCAATATTTTTTATTCAAAATAGACTGATAAATATTAACTGTAAAGCTTATCATTAATATAACAACAATAATTATAAAGCAATTATCTTTTATATTAGTTTTAATCTTCATTCGCCACCCCCGCTACCCTTAGTATACCATAATCCCTCTCACGTGACAAATTATCTAAATTGTTCGTTAAAGCTTAAGTGCCGTGATGACGAAAATTAATGATATTACCTCCAGGAATTAGTGTAATTTTCGTTAAGAATTTATATTGTTTTCTCCGGAAAAAGTGCTAAAGCTTCGAAAG
>NZ_SMUS01000042.1 GCF_004353185.1 Clostridium cuniculi
TTATATTTAAGTAATATAATAATTAGTGATTTTAATTAATTAAAATTTTATATATAATAAATTTAAATATAATAAATAAACTATAATTCATATTTGAATAATAGCCAAGTTAGCAATAGATATTTTATTATTATACTATTGCCATTAATATATTTTAAGGTAATTAAATTTATATAGAATTGCTAAATAGGTAGTGTTTTTGATTTTATATTTTCCCAAGATATATATGTAGTTATCTTAGGGTTTAAATAAATTTTTGTTTTCATTGTTTTACTTGATAGCATAGTTTTCTTTAGTTCAAAATTATTTTTATATTCAAACAACCTCCAATATAAATAATGATCTAAATATTTACTGGCAACGCCTCGAAATTTAGAAAGCCATTTTTGAGTATTAATAGAATATTGTATATCAATATTATTTTTATATTTTTCTTCAAGTGATACTTTATTTATTTCGTTAAATGCTTTAGCGAAAGTTTTGAGTCTTCCGTCAATTAAACCAACCACATAGGCGCTTTTATTTAAGCGTGGAACAAGATTATCTCTGATTTCATAAAAACCAAAAAAGTTTCTTGCTGCAATAATTGGCAATATGTCAATAGAGTCATTAATTGCATTTATAATTGTAATTTTATCTCGCTTATTATCAGTAATATTTCTAGAACCCTTAAAATTTTCATTCACAACCATTTTAGTTAATTCTACATATGAAGATATATTTTCAACATAATATTTGTTTTTTAAATCAAATAAAAATCTATGTCTCCAAAAGAAGGCTGTTACGACTGTAATATTTAATTTTCTTGCACATTCTCTAATTGTAAGTCCTTTATTTAAAAGAGCTAAGTACTCTTGATAATTTTCTTTGAATTTTTTAGAGTATCGAAATTGATTATAAATTTCATTAGTAAAGGTTCTTCCACACATAGAATCCTTACATTTATATCTTTGAATATTTTTGTACATTCCGTATTTAATAATAGTTTTACTTTCACAGTAGGGGCATTTATTTATAATAGTAGACTTACAATTATGATATTCTATTAAATCATTAGATATTTTTTATTAGAATTATTATTAATTAAGGTTTTATAAAAATTAATCATATTATCACCAGTTATAATTATTAACAATATGAAATAATTCTAAACTTAAAAAGTATTATATAGTTTTATTTAAAATTAACATATATATGATTAAGGTAAATAAAAAAATACTATATTTAAGTTTGAGATTAACTAAATATAGTACTTCTTTTTATATTTGTAATTGAGTTAAGTTGTAGATATTATTTTTCCAAGATCCTTAAGATCATATCCACCTATTCCTTGTAATTCATTCTTAAATTTTTCAGAAGATAAAATAGAAATTATATTTTGGTAAATTGGATTATTTAAATCACTTTTCTTTATAATTAAATCATATCGTTCTGTTTGAAGTGGTATGAAATCTATAGTTTCAACTTGCATAGAAGCCTTTTTATTACCAAGACCAACATTTGCATCCCCACGCCCAACAGTACTTGCAACGGCTAAATGAGAATTTTCTTCATCATAATAACCATTTATAGAATTTGGATCAATATTAAGTAATCTAAGTTTTTCATCTAATAAAACTCTTACACCGCTTCCTTTTTCTCTATTAATAAATTTAATATTCTTATTAGTTAAATCTTCAAATGATTTTATATTTAAAGGATTCCCTTTTTCAACATAAAAGCCTTGTAATCTATAAGCTAAATTTATAAGTACACAAGGTGTACCAGGAACTAATCTTTTAACATAATCAGTATTATATTCATCCCTATCACCATCCCAAAGATGACAAGAAGCTATAGAAACCTTGTTGTTATATAAATCATATAAACCAGTATAACTTCCCTTGTAAGAGCGAAGAACAGTATAATCAGGTAATATTTCTTCTATATATCTTGCTAAAATATCTAATAAAATATCCTGCCCTGAAATAATTATTTCTGAATTAGATTGATTATTTAGTGAAATATTATTACTAAGGGTATAGATAGTATTTTCGACTTTGTTATTTGGTGGTGTAGTATTTGTATTACGGTTAATAGATGATTTCAAATTAGATTTTTGGTTATTAATGTAGTCTTCTACATCATGCATATCTATTCTTATTTTTTTTCCAATTTTATAACTTGGTAATTCACCACGTTTAATCAGTTCATAAACTGTGTTTTTAGTTATTTTAAGTAATTCTGAAACTTCTAATGGTGTTAAAGAAGATTTTAAATCCATCTTATCCCTCCTTAATTGTTAAGATAATTTTAACATTAAAAGAAAAGTAATTCTACATTTGAATTAAATAGATTGATATAATTAAGATAATATGATAATATTAAATTATTCAAAACGTAACAAAACATGATAAAACATAACAAAACGTAATTTAAATAGGTGATGGGAGAGAGTAAAATGTTAAAAAAGACAAAGATAATATCAATGTTATTATGTTGTAGCTTATTATTAGTAGGCTGTGGTAAAGGGAGCAATGGAAATGGTACTACTACGGGGGATAATGAAGAAAAAGCTCCAGTAGAGTTAAATATTTCAGCTGCAGCAAGTTTAAAGGAAGTAATGGCTGATTTAGAAACAGAATATAAGAAGAGTAATGAAAATGTAACTTTAGTTGTAAATTATGGCTCATCAGGATCTCTTCAACAACAAATAGAGCAAGGAGCACCTTGTGATTTATTTATATCAGCTGGGCAAAAGCAAATGAATACTTTAAAAGAAGAAGGATTATTAATTGATGATACTACTAAAGATTTAGTTGAAAACTCTTTAGTGCTTGTGGCAGCTAATGGAGTTGAAATTAATAGTTTTGATGATTTAAAGAGTGATAAAGTTACTCATATAGCTGTAGGTGAACCAGAAAGTGTACCAGCAGGTAAATATGCAGACGAAGTTTTAACAAACACAGGAATAAAAGATAGTATTAGTGATAAATTAGTTTTTGCTAAAGATGTTAAAGAAGTTTTAGCATGGGTTGCATCTGGAAATGCAGATGTAGGTTTTGTATACTTAAGTGATGCATTAAGTAGTGATAGTGTATCTATTGTAGAAAATGTTGATGAAGTAAATAATCATTCAGCAATTACTTATCCAGTATCAGTTATAAAAGATTCAACTAATGTTGACGAAGCAAAGAAATTTGAAGATTTCTTATTTACAGATGCAGCACAAAAAATATTTGAAAAGTATGGATATAAATCAGTAGAGTAATAAAGAAGGCAAGGTTATAAGTTATGGATTTTTCACCTTTATGGATATCTCTTAAAACAGCATTTCTTGCAACCATTATAACTTCTATAATAGGAATATTTATATCTTATAAAATGGCTAATTATAAAGGAAGAGGTAGAGGGTTTATAGATGGAATCTTCACTCTTCCTCTAATATTACCACCTACTGTTATAGGATTTTTCTTATTACTTATTTGTGGAAAGAATGGATTTGTAGGAAAAATTTTTATGAGTTTTAATAAAAATATTATTTTTAGTTGGAGTGCAACAGTTATAGCAGCTACAGTAGTTGCATTTCCAATGATGTATAGAACTTGTCGTTCTGCATTTGAACAAATAGATAAAAACATGATTTCAGCAGCCAGAACTTTAGGATTAAGTGAAACTAAGATATTTTTTAAAATTGCAATTCCACTTGCATGGCCAGGAATAATTGGTGGACTAGTATTAAGTTTTGCAAGAGCATTAGGGGAATTTGGAGCAACATTAATGATAGCTGGAAATATACCAGGTAGAACACAAACTATGCCAGTTGCAATATTCTTTGCAGTTGAAAGTGGAGATATGAATAAGGCTATGCTTTGGGTTTTAATCATAGTTGCAATATCATTTATAATGATATTTTTATTAAACTATTGGTGTGATACACAGCAAAAGTTAATAGGAAATAGGGGGAGATAGTTATGAGTTTACATATTGATATTACTAAGAATTTATCTTCCTTTAATTTAGATGTTTCTATGGAAAGTAAAGGTGGTATTATAGGCTTTTTAGGTGCATCAGGCTCAGGAAAAAGTATGACACTTAAATGTATAGCAGGTCTTGAAAAGCCATCAAAAGGAAAAATAGTTATTAATGATAAAGTACTTTTTGATTCAGAAGAAAAGGTTAATGTTAAAACTAGGGATAGAAAAGTTGGATTCTTATTTCAAAACTATGCATTATTTCCGCATATGACTATAAAGGATAATATAGAAATAGGATTAGATAAAATTAGTAAAGAGGAAAAAAGCAAATTATCAGCTAATTATATTAAAAAATTTGGATTAGAAGGTCTTGAAAGTAGATATCCTTGGCAGTTATCAGGAGGACAACAACAAAGAGTTGCATTAGCAAGAGCACTTATTACTTCACCAGATATACTACTTCTTGATGAACCCTTCTCTGCATTAGATAACCACTTAAGAGCAAGTATGGAAAGAGAGCTTGTAGAGATTTTAAAGGATTATGAAGGGACAGTAGTTTTTGTAACTCATGATATAGCAGAGGCTTATAGAGTATGCGATAAAATAATAGTATTTGATGGTGGAAAAGCGAAGGATATAAGAGATAAAAATAAATTATTTGAAGCTCCACAATCATTGGCAGAAGCAAAACTTACAGGTTGCAAAAATATATCAAAGGCTAAAAAGTTAGATAATAATTTTATTTTTGCAGAAGGATGGAATTTAAAGCTTAAATGTTTAGAAGAGGTTAAAGATAATATAAACTACATAGCCATAAGATCTCATAATATTAAGTTATGCAAAAATGAAGAGGAAGAAAATGTTTTTGAAGTATTAATAGAAAATATTGTGGAAAATCCATTTGATTATACTTTATATATTAGGAGTATTGATTCAAATAAATCAGATTTAATAAATTTTACTATTTCAAAGGAAGAAATGGTATTTGATATTAAGGAAAAAATAAAGGTTAAATTTGAGCCACAATATTTATTTACTTTTAAAAGTTAATAAATTATTATAAAAATCGTGTTAATTATTTTAACATGATTTTTTTGTATTGTTATTTATTTTAATGATATAATTAAGTTAAAAGAACGATGGAGGAGATTTATGGGGATGTTACTAGAAGCATGTGTTGGAGCCTATGAAGAGGCTAAAAAAGCAGAAGAAAAAGGAGCAGACAGAATAGAGCTTTGTGATAATTTAAGTGAAGGTGGGACAACACCTTCTTATGGAACAATATATTTAGCAAAGAAAAATCTTAATATACCAATAGCAGTAATAATAAGACCAAGAGGTGGAGATTTCGTTTATTCAAATGATGAATTTGAAATAATGAAAAGAGATATAATGCTTTGTAAAGAGTTAGGAGTTGAAACTGTAGTACTTGGTATATTAAATAGAGATAATACTATTGACATTGATAGAACAAGAGAGTTAGTTAATTTAGCAAAAGGCTTAAAGGTTACATTTCATATGGCTTTTGATGAAATTGATAATAAAATTGAAGCATTAGATCAGCTTATTTCAATGGGTATCCATAGAGTACTAACTAAAGGGTGTAAGAGCTGTGCTGAAGAAGGAAAGTTGGTATTAAAAGAGCTTGTTGAAAAAAGTGAAGGAAAAATAACTATTTTAGTTGGTGGAAAAGTGACTTATGAAAATTATAAGGAGCTTTCAGATTTTATAGGATGCAAAGAAGTACATGGAAGTAAAATAGTAGGTAGTTTAAAATAATTAATATTATAAACCCTCAGCAAAGTTGTTGAGGGTTTAATTTGAAGTAAAATATTTATAAAGCTTTTTTAAAGAATATTTCTCCAACACCATCATCATTAATTCCACATAACATACCACATTCAATAAATCCCATTTTTAAATGCCATTTTTGAGGATTAACTGCATCTGTCATTGTAGAACTTAGAAGAGTGGATTGTCCATTTTCTTTTAAGTATTGCTCTAAGAATGTTAACATTGATTTTCCAACACCAGAAGATCTAAATTCTTTTCTTATGACTATATAGCTTATAAATGGAAGATGAGTCCAAATATATTCAATCTTTAAGCAACCAATAACCTCATTATTAACTTCTGCAACAATAACTTCATTCATAGAAATTTTATTTTTAATTTTATCAATATTTTTATGTAAGTCTAATTCAACGCAAGACTCTAAATCATTGATATTTGCAAACCTAATTTTAAAATTCATATCAAATACCTACCTTTTTCTATAAATATTACCACTAAATAATTATAGAATATATTATACTTTTTTAAAAGGAGAATTAAGAAGAAATGGGTTGCAAAAATATAGTAATTGTGTAGTATAATAGATATATAAAATTTTAGAAAAGGAATAATTATTATGGTACATGAATTAACAGTATATAAATTAGGAAAATTATTAAGTGAACTTTCTAGTGAGTATAACGTAAGTTTATTAGTAAAAAGAAAGTTAAGTGGAGGATTTATTACAGTTACAGGAAAAGTAGATGTAGATTATATTCCAACTGATAAAAAAACTTTAAAAGGTAATAATATCATTGGCTTAAAAGTTAAGAATGATAGTGGACAAATGGATTTAAAAATTACAGGAATTAAAGATACTTTATTTAAAGTAGAAGTTGCACCTACTAAGTTTAAAGAAATTAATATTGGTGGATTATCAATAGATAAAATTCAAGAAAGCAAAGAGGAATGTAAGGTAAAAGTTGATGAAGATTTAATTTTTACAGTTCCAGCACCTAGCGAAGTGGTAGAAAAATTAATATAGTATCTTAGAGATAGGAAGATTCCAGTGGCAAGCATAGGTTTGCCACTTTTTTCATATGAAGTTATATATGATATAATTAAGTAAGAAAGAATTTCGGAGGGAAATAGGAATGAAAGTTGCAGATATGCATTGTGATACTATTGGAGAAATTTATGAAAATAGACTTTTAGGTAATTACTACAATTTAAAAGAAAATAATTTTCATGTTGATATAAGTAAACTAATTACAGGAGAATATATACTACAAAATTTTGCAATGTTTATAGATATAAAAAAGCATAAAAATCCCTATAAAACATTACAAGAAATGATAGCAGTTTACTATGAGGAATTAGAAGCTAATAGAGAAATTATTAATCCTGTGTATTCATATGAGGATATAATTAGGTGTGAAAAAGAAAATAAAATAGCTGCATTATTAACTATAGAAGATGCAGGAGCACTTGAAGGATCATTAGAAAATTTAAAAACAGTATATGAGCAAGGGGTTAGGCTTATAACATTGACATGGAATTATATAAATGGTGTTGGATTTCCTAACTTTAAATTAAGTGTAGATACAAGTGGTAATACTACTGAAAAACCAAATTTTACAATACCAAATACAGAATTTGGACTTACTCCATTTGGAATTGAATTAGTAAGAGAAATGGAGAGGTTAGGAATTATAGTAGATGTTTCACATTTATCTGATGCTGGATTTTATGATGTTTTAAAGTATAGTAAAAAACCATTTGTAGCAAGTCATAGCAATGCAAGAACTGTAACAAATGTTGTTAGAAATTTAACTGATGATATGATAAAGAAGTTAGCGGATAAAGGTGGAGTGACTGGAATTAATTTTTGTTCAGACTTTGTTAAACCTACACCACATATAGGTTCAACATTTACTTATGTAGAGGATCTAGTGAAACATATTAAGCATATTAAAAATGTTGGTGGAATAGATGTACTTGCTTTAGGAACAGATTTTGATGGAATAAAAAGTACATTAGAAATTGAAGATGCTTCAAAAATTAAATTATTAGAGCAAGGGCTATTAAAAAATGGATTCACTTATGATGAAGTAGAAAAAATATTCTATAAGAATATAATGAGGCTATATAAGGAATTATTATAATAAATAATTTTTAATAGGATAAGGGATGATGAGATTAAGTGATAGATATTGAAAAATTATTTAATTTAAATATTGGATTAGTTTTAGCTGGTGGTGGAGCTAAAGGAGCATATGAAGCTGGAGTCTTTAAGGCACTTTGGGAATTAGATATTATAAGAAGAGTTACTGTTGTTTCAGGTACATCAATAGGTACAATAAATGGCCTTATGCTTTCTATGAATGATGGAAAAGTTATGGATGAAAGTTGGTCTAATATTTCTTATTCTAGATTTATTAATAATGAAAATAAAATAAGAGATATCAATATTAAAAATCTAATTAAAAGAGATGCGAATGTAGATAAAGAAAAAAAGTTGGCAGATATATTTAAAAGAAATGATATTGGATTGTTATCACAAAGTGGAATTAAAAGTTTTATTGAAGATTATGTTGATTTTAGTGTAATTAGGGAAAGCAAAAAAACACTTTATGCTTGTGCTTATAATGTTGATTTAGAAAAACCTGAATATTTTAAGCTTAATGATTATGATGATAAAAAAGCTTTAGATATTTGTATAGCATCTTGTGCAGTACCGTTTTTATTTAAACCAATTATAATAAATGATTATAAGTATGCAGATGGAGGGATAAATAATCCACAGTATAGAAGTCAAAATGCTGATAATGTACCTATTTCACCATTAAAAGAGCATGACTGTGATATTATAATAGTTGTACATTTATCTTATAAACAACCAATAAATAGAGAAGGTTTTGAGGGGAAACATATAATAGAGATATATCCTTCAACTCAATTAGAATTAATAGGTGGAATTGGAACAGTAAATATAAGACCAAGTGTATTAAATCAACATATTGAGTTAGGATATAGAGATGCATTAGCAGTACTTGCACCTATGGTTATAGATATGATAAAAGGAAAATCAATAGAAAAATTAATAAAAAAGCATGAAGAATATAATGAAGATTTATTAAATAGAAGTAGACATTTATTAATTTAAACTTTAATATGAATTTAAATATTGATATGATAATCTAATAAAGTATCATATCAATATTTATTAATAAAAGAAAATAAAATTTAAGGCAGGATACAAAGGATGGAAGAAAATAATTTAAACTTAAAAGAACTTACAGGAAAAGAAATTTTGGATAAATTATTGGGAAATGATTTAAATTCTAAAAAGAACATATTAGAAGCTATAGAAATAATAAAACCATTAGCTAAAGAGGGATTGGAAAGTGATAAAACTCAAGAAATATATACTATAATTTATAAGAGTATAGAAGAAATGAATAAAGTAGTAAAAGCTAATACTATTATGTATTTAAAAAATCAGCTAAAATCTGGTCTTGGAAAATATGTTGAAAATAAAGATCCTAAAGAAATAAATTATTTCTTAGAATTTTTTAAAGAAGCTTATCCACCTAATAATAGAAGAGTTGGATATACAAGAGTAATAAATGATTTCAGTAAAATAACATACGAACAAATTTGGGAAACATTAACCTTTATAAATAGAATTGTTATTAAAACTAAAAGAAGATTAGGTGAAGAAGAAAAAGAGGATATTATTAAAAATATAAATAATTTGCTTATGAGTGGAAAGATTGAATATATAAATCAAGTTAAAAGCTTGGAGAAATTATTAAATGTACTTAATGTAAAAGTTGTTAATTACAAAGAAGGTTTTAAACTTAAGAAAAGATAAACTAATGTGTAAAATTAAAGAAAAGAGAGATAGTGTATGAGAAATATAAGAATGACCATTCAATATGATGGTTCAAGATATAAGGGATGGCAAAAGCAAAATATAAAGGGAACTAGCGTATCAACTATACAAGATAAAATCGAAAAAGTATTATCTAAAATGACTGGTGAAGAGATTCAAGTAATTGGTTGTGGTAGAACTGATACTGGAGTTCATGCAGATAAATATATAGCAAATTTTAAGACTACTAGTGAAAAAAAGCTACCAGAGATATCTAAATATTTACATGAGTTTTTACCAGAAGATATATCTGTAACATCATTAAAAGAAGTTAGTGAAAGATTTCATTCAAGATTAAATGTAATATCAAAAACTTATGTATATACTATTGATAATAATAGATTTGCTAATGTATTTTTGAAAAAATATGCTTATCATGTTGAGGGGCAGTTAAACATAGAAAAGATGAGAGAAGCAAGTAAATACTTAATAGGAACTCATGATTTTAAAAGCTTTAGTGGAGTAAAAGATAAATCTAAGAAATCAACAGTAAGAACAATAAATTACATAAATATTACGGAAGAAGATAATATTATAAAAATTGAATATAACGGAAATGGATTCTTATTAAATATGGTTAGAATTTTAAGTGGAACTTTAATAAAGGTAGCAAAAGGAGAAATTGAACCTATAAAAGTAAAGGAATTATTAAAAGAAAAAAGTAGAAGTGAACTAGCTGAAAAGGCACCAGCCAAAGGACTTTGTATGAAAGAAGTAAAATATTAAAAATTTTTTTACCAATTAACATAAAAGATATAATCTTAATATACTAATAAATATAGGGTAGTTAGATTACCTTCAGCAATATTTGTAATAAATTAAGGGTGTGGAAAATAGATGAATATGGATTTTCATGTCCATGGCTTATTAAGTAAAAGAAAAGATTTTAATAAAGAGTTTTTTATGAATGAAATACATTTTGCAAAAAGTAATGGTCTAAATGGAATTATTTTATGTGAACACTTCAATGCAAAGGATTTTCTTGTTATTTATGATTTTTTAGAAAATAATTTTATTTATGAAGGAGATAGATATATTGTAGAAGGTATATCAGTATTTCCTGCAATGGAAGTTAGTATTAAAAATAAAGGTCATGTAATTTTAGCTGGTGACAGACATAGTATTATTGATATTTATGAGCTATTAAAAGAATTTAGAGAAAAGGATAATTTAATAGAATTAGAAGATTTATTAGATCAAGCAGATATATTTAATCTATTAAAGATTGGGGCACACCCATGTAGAAGAGGCCATAAATTATGTAATCAGCCACATGACTTATTAAAGAGACTAGATGCTTTAGACTTAAATGGAAAGGATATATTTAAAAAGGGTGAAAGTATTGCTAGAGATGAATTAATAAATTTATCTCAAGAATTAGGACTTAATATTATTACAGGTAGTGATAGTCATACCCCTATTCAACTTGGAGGAATATATACTAGATTAAATAAGGAGTGTTCAACTATAAAAGAATTGAAGGATTGTATAATAAAAGGAGATTATACAATAGAAATAAATTCTGCACTAAACTTTAAAATATTTTCTTCTAAAATATTAAAACGTTATTTATTAAAATCTCAAACATACGATAAAAATACAGAGTTTAAAATTTAAATTATACATTTAAATTTGGAGCTATCTTTTGAAGCTCCAAATTTTAATTTTATAATTAATACATAGAAGTTAATAATATGAATTTATGGCAAGAATAATAATAAAGTATTTTAGATAAGGAAGATAAAAAATGGAGAACATAGAAGAAGTATTTAATGAAATATTAATGTATGATGTTCAAGAAGCATTGAAATATAGCAGTGATGGATTTAAAAAAAGTGGAAATCCAGAATATTTATTATATACAGCTCATTGCTATTTAGTTCAAGGTTTTTTTGAAGATGCAATTGCAGCTGTAGACTTAGCTTTTGAGTTAGGTTGTGACTATATTGTATATGGATATAACGTAAAGGGAGAAGCTTTACTTAGTCTAGGTCTTTATGTAGAAAGTAGAAGATGTTTTGAGAGAGTACTAAAAGAAGAAGAGGAGCAATATTTAGCAAATACTTTTCTAATTGAACTAGATATAAGAGAGGGGTTATATGAAGATGCTATAAATAGATGTGTTGATTACATGGAAAACTATGAATGTGATAATAAGATATTATCTGATTTGAAATGTATTATTGGATGGACATATTTAGTAGATTTAAATAATCTAGAAATAGCTAGGGAAGCATTTATGGAATCTATAGAAGCAAATAAGGAATGTTCAAGATCTTATACTGGGTTAGGAGTATATGAAGCTAATCACAAAAGGTTTAATGAAGCAATTGAATATTTCAATAAGGCAATAGAGATAAATGAAAATGATGGAGAAAATTATTTTGGAATAGCAATTTGTAATAAGGAACTTAATAATTTTGATGTAGTAGAAGAATATTTAGTTAAAGCAAATTCATTAGAACCAGAAGATAATAGAATAATAGAAGAATATGCTTTTGAACTGCTGAGGCAAGGAAGAAACAAAGATGCAATTGAGTATTTTAAAGAGGTTTTAAGAGAAAATCCTAGTAATATAGAAATTAAGAATCTAATTTTAGAATTAGAAAAAAGTAATGAATTTTAATGTACATATAAATGGCAAATAGATTAGAAATTTAATCTATTTGCCATAAAATTTTATTTTTCAAAACTTTCGCAACAAGTTTCAGTGTATAGGTTGGCACCAGATCCTGATACATTTATGGATGAAAGATTACAATTACAGTTTTCATTATGTATGCATTCTGTTGCTTTACATATTAAACAATCACAACAACCAGCGCTATTAGTGTTATTTGTTAAATCGCTATAGTGTTTCTTATCTAAAAATGACCCACAGCAAGTATCATTATCAGTAGATGATGAACTAGCTATATCAACACGATTAGAATAACATACACCAGATTTATTATGAGAACAATTATTTACGGCACAATTAATTTTTTGCATTTATAAATCTCCCTTCGATAATAAATTTAGTAATTAACTAAAATATCTGTCTAATAATCCTTTAAATGCTCTTCCATGTCTTGCTTCATCTTTGCACATTTCATGAACTGTATCATGAATAGCATCTAAATTATGTTGTTTAGCTAATGCTGCAAGTTTTTTCTTTCCATCGCATGCACCAAATTCAGCTTCAACTCTTGCAGTTAAGTTAGCTTTACTACTTGCAGTAACTACTTCGCCTAAAATTTCAGCAAATTTACTAGCATGATCAGCTTCTTCATATGCAATTCTTTTATATGCTTCTGCTATTTCTGGATATCCTTCACGATCAGCTACACGAGACATAGCTAAGTACATACCAACTTCAGTACATTCACCATTAAAGTTAGCTCTTAAACCTTCAATAATTTCTGGGTCTATACCTTCACAGATACCAACTCTATGCTCATCAGCCCATTGTAGCTCTCCACTCATTTCTTCAAATTTGCCAGCAGGTGCTTTACATATTGGACAGACCTCTGGAGGAGTATCTCCTTCATGGACATATCCACAAACTGTACAAATAAATTTCTTCAATTAAAAAAACCTCCTTTATATTACATTCCAAATAAACATCTCTATTATTATTTCTCTCTTAAAATTTAATATGCATTTGTAAAATATAGAAATTTTAGTTGACTTTTAGATTAAAAATATATAAGATTGTAGGATATACTAGGAAGTAAGAGGAGAAGGAAATGGCAAAAGATAATAGCGGAAGTGAAAATTTTCATTATAATAATATAGAAAAAAAAGATAAGAACTTTATGTATAAGAATTTTAAAAGAAGTAATTGCTATAATTGCAACTTTTCAAATTCAAATTTTAACTTTGCGACTTTTAGAGGGGCACATTTTAAGACTTGTAGTTTTATGAATGGAACTTTTGAGGGAACAGAATTTATAGGAACTAATTTAAAAAATAGTAAGTTTAAAAATGCAAAATTTAAAAATGCTATTTTTGAAGGTGCAAATTTAGATGGTACTGATTTTAAAGATGCAAAATTTGAAAATACTATATTTTTAGGATGTAAATTAGAAAAAACAAAGAATTTTAGTACAGACCTTCAAGGTGTAAGAGTATTTGAAGGAATGCCTGAAATAAATATAAGTTTAGAATTAGAAGAATCATTAAATAGTTTAATGGAAAATAAGTATGTTAAGGCTTCTAGAATTTTCGATACAAAAGAAGGTAATATTAATACTTTAACATTAATGATACTTAAAGAAAATTTCAATGAAGAAGAATTAATTAAGGGCTTTAATGAAATAAAATCACAAATAGATAGAGACTTTTATACTATAAGTTATGTTATAAGACTTATTAATAAAGTAATAGCATAGATTAAAAAATATGCTCCTCAATTAAAATATAATGAGGGGCATATTTTTATTTTATAGTAATTGGAATATTCCCATTGCTATAATTATTATAGATGATATTAAGCCAGAATACTTACCAAAAATTTCAGATAAAAAGCTATTACCTATTTTTAAACCTAAAATCAATATTAGTATACTAAATATAAATGTAAAAATTGTAGTTAGGGGAATGCTTATTCCTGACATACTTGCACCAAGACCTAGAGCAAAGTTGTTTACGCTAAGTGCAAGTGCTAGTGAAATAGCCTCTTTAACTTCAATATTACCAGAACCATCTGTATCGGCAGTTTTATTGTTAATTAATATATCATCGTAATGTAATGACTCAATAATATCTTTATTTTCCTTTTGGGTATTTATTTCATTTTTATTTAAATTTCTTTGTTCTTTAAAGAAATCAAATGTCATAAATAAACCAACAATAATTAAAAGAATTGCACCAATATAGTTGCAAATATATACAGGAATAAATTTATTTAAAATAGCACCTAAAGCCATTGAGAGTAAGGTGCCTAAAGTAACAATAAATGCAATTATTATATTAATAGAAAATTTAATTCTTATTTTCTTAATTCCATAAGCAATTCCTATTATTAAGCTGTCTAAACTTGCTGAAAATGCTAATAAAATAGACGCAATGATATGCATATGCCACTCCTTATATATTATTATACTAATTATTATATTCAAACCTAAAAAGTTCGTTCCTTAGACAAAAAACGATATATAGATTTAATGAATATATGAACAAAATTTTAAAAAATATTATATTTGTTGTAGCTGCAAATTAACTGGTGTATACTGATGACATATAAACGATAACAATGGAGGAAAAATAGGTTTGGGAAAATATATAGAGTTTAGGGATGTAAAGAAGAAATATAAGATGGGAGAAGTAGAAATTGACGCTTTAGGTGGGGTTGATTTTTCAGTAAATAAAGGAGAATTTGTTATAATTGCAGGAGCTAGTGGGGCTGGGAAAAGTACTATTTTAAATATTTTAGGTGGTATGGATACAGTGTCTTCAGGTAAGGTTATAGTTGATAATAATGAGATTAGTAAATATTCTCAAAAAGATTTAATAACATATAGAAGATACGATATTGGATTTGTATTTCAATTTTATAATTTAGTTCAAAATCTTACTGCAAGAGAAAATGTGGAATTAGCTACTCAAATTTCAAAAAATCCATTAAATATTGATAAAGTTTTAGATTCAGTTGGATTAAGAGATAGAAAAAATAATTTTCCATCACAACTATCAGGAGGAGAGCAGCAAAGAGTGGCAATAGCAAGGGCAATAGCAAAGAATCCTAAACTATTACTTTGTGATGAACCTACTGGGGCACTAGATTATAATACTGGTAAAGCTATATTAAAGTTACTTCAAGATACTTGTAGAAAAGAAGGAGTTACAGTAATAATAATTACACATAACTTAGCTTTAACTCCTATGGGAGATAAGGTTATTGAGGTTAAGAATGGTAGAATTCAAAAAATTACTATAAATGAAAATCCAGTTCCTGTAGAAAGGATTGAATGGTAATTATGAAAAATGCATTATGGAAAGATATATTTAGGGATATAAGTAAGTCTAAAGGAAGATTTATTTCAATTGCATCAATTATTGCTTTGGGGGTAATGTTGTTTGCAGGAGTAAAAATTGCACCTTTAGATATGAAAGCTACAGCAGATAAGTATTATGATGATTATAATTTAATGGATCTTAGGGTATTATCAACTTTAGGATTAACTGATGAAGATGTAAAGGATATAAAAAATATAGAGGGTGTTTTAGGTGTTGAACCATCAAAAACTTTTGATGTTATATCTAAGGTAGATTCAGATGAGTTTGTAATTAGGGTGCATAGTTTACCTAATAATAATTTAAGTGATGATAATGAGGATTATATAAATAGATTAAATTTAATTGAAGGGCATTTACCTACTAAAGAAGGTGAATGTGTTATTGCTAAAGAAAATTTTGGTAGTCTAAATTTGAAAATTGGAGATAAACTTAACTTAAATTCTGGTGATGATAGTGATATTAAAGATAGTCTTGCAACTAATGAATATGAAATTGTAGGTATAGTAGAAA
Source organism: Clostridium cuniculi (assembly GCF_004353185.1). Taxonomy (GTDB): domain Bacteria; phylum Bacillota; class Clostridia; order Clostridiales; family Clostridiaceae; genus Clostridium; species Clostridium cuniculi. The sequence goes on from NZ_SMUS01000042.1 coordinate 16,177, forward strand.
CTCCTTATTATTTAAGTGATCAAATTGGAAGTAGTAATATTGGAAATGGTAGTGCAAAAACATATATGTTTATAAATGAATCTGATTTTAAAAGTGAAGTATATACAGATATTTATGTTACCGTTAAGGATGCTAAAGCTTTAGATTCATATGATGAGAAATATTTTGATGTAACAGATAAGGTTAAAGAATCTATAGAAAACATTTCCAATGTAATGATTGATAGAAGATATGATGAAGTAATAAATGAAGCTAATGAAGAATTAAATAAAGGTAAAGATGAATATGAAAGTAAAAAGAGTGAAGTTGAAGAGCAATTAGAAAAAGCTCAAAATGAAATAGAGAATTCAAGAAAGACATTGGCTGAAGGGGAAGATGAGCTTAATAGTAAGAAAAATGAGTTAGAAAATTCATTGAAGATTGCACAAGAAGAGATTTTAAAGGCAGAGCAGGAATTAAATGAAAAGGAAACACAGCTTAATGAGGGAATAGATAAATTTTATGAAGCAAAAGAAAGTATAGAGCAGGAGTTTATTAAAGCTGAAAACTCTATCAATGATTCAGAAGTTTATTTAGAAGATTTACTAAGTCAAAAATCTTCACTAGAGGATAAGTTAAAAGATGAAAGTTTAAGTGATGAAGAAAAATCTTCTATTGAAGTGCAGATAAATTCATTAGATATAATAATAAAAGAAGCTAGTGATAAAATTAATGTAGCAAAATCAGAGCTTCAAAGTAAAAAAGATGAATTATTAGCAAAAGAGAATGATTTAAACTTAGCTAAGGCACAAATAGAAGAAGGTAGAGAGAAAATTAATAAATCAAGGGCTGATTTAGAAGAAGCTAAAAATCAAGGATATGCTCAAATAGAAAATGCAAAAGCCGAAATAGAAAATGGAAAAGTAAAATTAGCTGAGGGGGAAAAAGAGCTAGAGGAAAATAAGAAAAAAGCAGAAGAGGAGCTTTCAAAAGCAAAAGAAAAATTAGAAGAAGCAGAAGAGAAAATATCAGAAATAGAAAAGCCAGATCTTTATGTTTTAGATAGAAAGTCACATTATTCTTATGTAGACTATGAAAATAGTGCAAATAGTATTGATAAATTATCAAATGTATTTCCAGTATTTTTCTTTGTAGTAGCAGCATTAGTATGTTTAACAACAATGACTAGAATGGTAGATGAACAAAGAGTAAATATAGGAACATTAAAAGCTTTAGGATACGATAAAGGAAGTATTGCTAAAAAGTTTATTGTTTATGCATTATTTGCAAGTTTAATTGGATGTATAGTAGGAATTACTTTAGGTTTTACTGTGTTACCATTAGTTATTTTTGATGCATATAAAATATTATATATACTTCCCAAAATGAGTTATGTAGTACATATACCTTTAGCTATAATGGTTTTTGCTGTAGCTATAGGAGTAACTACATTAGCAACATATGCAGCATGTAGAATTGAACTTATTGAAGTTCCATCAATGCTAATGAGACCTAAGGCACCAAAAGAAGGTAAAAGAATTTTATTAGAAAGAATTCCTTTCATTTGGAATAGGTTTAATTTTATTGGTAAAGTAACAGTAAGAAATATTTTTAGATATAAGAAGAGATTTTTTATGACTGTAATTGGAATTGCTGGAAGTACAGCATTATTAGTTGCTGGTTTTGGTATTAAAGACTCTATAAAAACTGTTGTAAATAAACAATATGGAGATTTAACACAATATGATATTTCAGTAAATTTAAATGGAACTATAAATACTGATGAAAAGAATAATTTAGAAGATTATTTAAAGCAGGATTCAAAGGTAAGTGATTTTATTTTTGTAAGAAGTGAAAGTGGAGAAGCCTTATCAAATGAAATAAGTAAAGATGTTAATATTATAGTTACACATGAAGATGAAAAGTTTGATGAGTTTGAACATTTACAAGATAGGAAGACTAAAGAAACAATTATTTTACCTAAGGATGGAATAGCAATAAGTGAAAAACTAGCTAAATTATTAGGTGTTAAAGTTGGAGATGAAATAGAGATTATAAATAATAATGATAATAAGGCACAAGCCAAAGTTGGAGCAATAGTAGAACATTATATTAATCACTATATTTATATTGATGCTGATTATTACAAAGAGATATTTAATAAATCTCCAGAAGAAAATAGTATATTTGTTAAAGTAAATAATGAAGATTCTATAAATGAGATATCTAACAGTTTAATAAATATAAATGGAGTTGCTGGAGTAGTAAGTAATAGTAGCATAAAAAATAATTTTGATGATACAATTAAATCTTTAGATTTAGTAGTCTTAGTTATGATATTTTGTGCAGGGGCATTATCATTTATAGTATTATATAATCTAACCAATGTTAATATTTCTGAACGTATAAGAGAAATAGCAACAATTAAGGTTTTAGGCTTTTATGATAAAGAAGTTTCAGCCTATATATTCAGAGAAAATATATTATTAACTGTTATTGGAGCAATAGGAGGATTGCTATTAGGTACAGTTTTCCATAAGTTTATAATGGTAACAGTTGAAATGGATTATGTTATGTTCGGTAGAACTATAGATGTTAAGAGTTTTATTATGGCAGCTATTTTAACAATTATTTTCTCATTGTTAGTAAACTGGGCTATGTATTATAAGTTAAAGAAAGTTGAAATGGTTGAATCTTTAAAATCAGTAGATTAAAAAAATTATTATTAAAAAAGTAACAGTTTAATTTTACTGTTACTTTTTTTATATTGTTATTTAAAAATAGTTGAATTTATTGTTCTAAATTCCTTTGGAGTTAAATTATATTTTCTTTTAAATAATTTATTAAAATATGATAGATTATCAAATCCTACTTCTAAGGAAATATCCATTATAGCATTATTAGTAGAGGTCAATAAAATAGATGATTTTTCTAGCCTTAAGTTGTTAATATATTGAATGCAGGTTAAACCAATATGCTTTTTAAAGAAACGCATAAAATGATATTCACTATATTGGCAAAGATCAGCTAAAGTATTTATTGAAATATCTTCAGAATAATGATCATTTATATAATTTAAAACTAATTTAATTTTATCGGTAGTATTAATTGTAAGGTTATTTTTACTTTGATGTTTTTCAATTAGATTATTTTTATAAAGTAATGAAAAAAACTTAAATAGTAAAGATTTTAATTCAAGTTCATAAGCGATATCCTTTTCATAATAGCAATATATTATATTTTCTATAACATCAAAAATTTTAGAGTAACAATCTATATTATCTTTAATGATAATAGGCAATTGATGTTCATGATTTAACAGAGGTGCAATATATTTTAATAATGTACCATCAGTATTAGAGCTTTTTAGCATGTTTATATTGAAAACAAAAGAAGCCCAAGTCATGTTTTCATTTGGAATAGATGTTAGTGAGTGTAAACTTTGAGAGCCAATGATTAAAATATCTCCTTTATTTATAACAAATGAATCTAAATTTATTCTGTAATCACATTTTCCATCTAAAACTATAATAACTTCGATTTCTTCATGCCAATGAGTTGCAATAGAAGGAAAGCTTGTACTCATTGTTCCTTTATAAATTGAAAATGGCAATATAAAGTCACCATGTGTAATGTTTTCTTTTAAGTTTGTAAAATCTAAATTATTCATGAAATCTCCTAGTATAGCAGTATTGTCTTATAAATTGTTAGTATACTGCAAGTATTATACTTCTTTAAATATTATAATAACATTATAATTACATTTTTTAAATAAAATGTTTTGTAAGTAGTAAGGGGAAGAGATTATGTTTGGAAAAATATTAAATTATGAAGTTAGTGAAAACAAAGTTTTAGTGAATTATGAAAAAATTCAAAGTACTATAACTTTGATAAATGAAAGTGTTGTTAATTTCTTTGCGCCATTTCATAGAGAAGAAAGAAATTCTAAGGCAGTTGAAAACGTATTAAATAGCAAAGTTAAATTTGAGGTTAAATATGATAATGAAGTTTTAAATATAAAAACAAATGTTTTAAGTATTAATATTTATGATGATTTTAAAGTTGATATATATAATTCAAAGGGTGAAATTTTATGTAGGGATTATAGAGGAGAAAGAGATCCTTTTAGAAGACTAGGGGCTAATTCTACCTTAGCAGCAGAAGAAGGCCATAAATTAGAAGGACATGAAGAATATAAGATTTATGTATCTAAAGTTATGGAAAATGATATGTATTTCTATGGTCTTGGAGAAAGAACAGGTTCCCTAAATAAAAAAGGATATCATTATAGAAATTGGAATACTGATGATCCAACACCACATGGAGAAACATATGCCCAATTATATAAATCAATACCATTTTTGATAACATTAAAAGATGAAGAGGCCTGTGGTATTTTCTTTGACAATCATTTTGAAAGTCATTTTGATATGGGAAAAGAAAATTCTAATTATTACTATTTTGGAGCTGTAGATGGTAATTTAGATTACTACTTTATGTACGGACCTACAATAAAGGAAGTAGTTAATGAATATACTAATTTAACTGGAAAAACACCATTGCCACAATTATGGACACTTGGATATCAACAATGTAGATGGTCTTATGCTCCACAGGAAAGAACTATGGAGATTGCCAAGGCTTTTAGAGAAAAAGATATTCCATGTGACACTATTTATTTAGATATAGATTATATGGATGGTTTTAGAGTTTTTACATGGGATAATAAAAAGTTTGAAAATCCTAAAGAATTTTTAGAGCAGCTTAAAGAAATGGGATTCAAAGTAGTTACAATTATAGACCCAGGAGTTAAGGTAGATAAAGGATATAAAATATATGATGAAGGCTTAAAGGAAGGACATTTTGCAACAGATAAAGATGGAATAGTCTATAAGAATTGGGTGTGGCCAGGAGATTCTGTTTTTCCGGATTTTATGAATTCTAAAACAAGAGAATGGTGGGCTGGAAATCAAAAAATAATGATGGATTTAGGTGTTTCAGGAATATGGAATGATATGAATGAACCAGCTAGTTTCAATGGACCACTTCCAGATGATGTAGTTTTTAATAATGATGGAACTTTAGTTACTCATAAAGAAATTCATAATGTTTATGGTCATATGATGGACAAGGCTACCTATGAAGGTATTAAAAGAGCTACAAATAAAAGACCATTTATAGTAACTAGAGCATGTTATGCAGGAACTCAAAAATATGCTACAGTTTGGACTGGAGATAATCAAAGTACATGGGAGCATTTAAGAATGTCACTACCTATGTTAATGAATCTTGGACTTAGTGGTATGGCTTTTTGTGGCACTGATGTTGGAGGATTTGGACATGATTGCACTCCTGAGCTTTTAAGTAGATGGGTTCAAGTTGGTGCATTTACACCATTATTCAGAAATCATTCAACTATTGGAAGTAGAGAACAAGAGCCGTGGGCTTTTGATAAAACTACAGAAGATATAAATAGAAAATATATTAAATTAAGATATAAGTTAATCCCATATTTATATGATATGATGTATAAATGTGAGGAGACTGGAGAACCAATAATTAGACCATTATTGTTTAACTATCAAAATGATAGAAAAACATATGAAATAAATGATGAATTTAATTTTGGTGATAACATTTTAGTATCTCCAGTTGTAGAACAAGGAGCTAGACACAAATTAGTTTACTTACCAGAAGGGGATAATTGGATTGATTATTGGACTGGAGAAGAGTATAAGGGTGGTCAATATATAATTAAAGAAGCTCCATTAGATATTTGTCCTGTATTTATAAAATCATTATCTATAATTCCATTAGGAAAAGAACAAAACTATGTTGGAGAAAATAATTATGATATATTAACTTTAAATATATATTTAGGTAAAGAAAATGGAGAATCAACTTATACTCATATATTAGATGATGGTGAAAGTTTTGATTATAAAAATGGAAAGTTAAATAAATATATTATTAACTTTAAATTGGAAGAGGAATTAAGAATAGAATTAAAAGAAAATATAGGATATTCTAAAAATTATAATAAAATAAAAATAATTCTTAATAATTTAGAGCATACTAAGAAAGTATTCTTCAATAATAAAGAAATTGAAGTTAAAGAAAATCAATTTATAGTAGAGCTATAAAATAATAATGTTAATTTTACAACTCAAATAAGAGATGTAATTTTATAAATTTCCACCTTAAATTCAGGTATAAAGTAGTTTCATAAATAAATGTTTATGAACTACTTTATATTTTTTTATAAAAAAATATTTAAGTAATAAGATAAATTTATAGATATTAACGTAGATAACAACTTATGATATAATAATTTAATTATATGATAATGAGGTGAAAAAGGTGGATTTAAAAAATTTATTAGATAATGTATTAGCCTTAGGATCTAATATTAGCATAAAAGATGGTAAAGAGATTTATAAAAATAGATTAGTATCAAATTTAAGTAGTAAAAAGATTAATGATATTTATCATATATATTCAAAAGTAGCAGAAGAAGATAATAGTAAGGAGTATAGTTGTCATATTAAGTACAATTTAAAAGGTGAAAGAGTAATAGGTGCAACATGTACATGTAGTACATATGAAGAATTTTCAAAGCATAAGACTAATTATATCTGTAAGCATATAATTGCAACTATATTTTATTTCTATATTGTAGCAAAAAATAGAATAAAGAAAATAAATAAAGAAAATCCAGCTTTAAGTAAAAGTAAAGAATGTAAAGTCGCTAAAGGAAGGGTCGAAAAGAAGATACTAAATTTAGATTTAGATATTAAAAGAAATGATAATAAGACATTTGATATACAAATTAGAATAGGTGAAAATACTACTTATTTAATTCCTAAAATTAATGAGTTTCTAAAGTGTAAAGAAGTAAAAGGACAGCTTAGGATTAACGGTGAATTCTTATATAATAGTTCTTCTATGAAATTTAAGGAAGAGGATGAAAGACTTTTAAATTATATAGTTTTAAATTTAAATAAGGAAGATTTCTTTAAGGTTATAGAAGGTAAGATTTTAAGAGTTAATGAAGAGTATATAGAAGAAATTCTAAAGTTAGTAAGTGATAACAGAAAAGTTAAGTTAAATTATGATTATATTAATTATGAAAGCTATATTATAAAAGAGGATATGCCTTTATCTTTCACTGTAAAAATAGATTTTGATAAAATAATTTTGACTACAAAGAAGAAATTACCTATTCCTCTAAATGATAATTTTACCGTGTTTTTAAATGATAGGAAAATTTACTTGCCAAGTGATAATCAAATAAATAACTATAAAGTATTGTATCATAAGTTAAAAAGTAATGGGAAAATAGAGTATCCTAAACAGGAAGCTTATATTAATAAGTTATTTAATTTATTAAGTAATATTAGTAAAGATATAATGTTAGGTGAGGGAGTTAAAAATTTTTGTAGAAATTATTATAAAGTTAAATTTTTCTTTAAAAATGAAAATAACAATATTAAATGTAAAGCTACTGTTAATTATTTTGGAAAAACAATAAATATATTAGATAAAAATATAGATTATTTCCTAAGAGATAATAATTTTGAGGAAGAAATATCAATGAAGTTAGAAAGATATAGATTTATAAAAAAGGCAAATGAATTTTTATTTATTGGAAATGATGAAGAGCGTTATGATTTTTTTACTAGTGGATTAAAGTTTTTTGAAGAATTTTCTATTTTAGAATTTGCTAAAAGTTTTAATGAAGTTAATCTTGTGGGTAGTAATGATATACATGCTATATTTGAGGGGCAAGATCAGGGGCTAAGATTTAAGTATGATATAGATGGATTAGAATATAGTGAGTATATAAATGTATTGCAAGCTTTAGAAGATAATAGAGATTTTTATAAAACTAAAACTGGACGATTATTAAATCTAAGAGACTTAGGAATAGCTAATTTCTTTAATATTATTGATAATTTAATATATAATCAAGAAATATATGATGGTGAAATAGAGGTAGATAAGAGTAAAGCTATATTTATAGAAGATAACATAGAAAATTATAATCTAAACTTTATAAGAGGAGCAGAAGTTTTAAAAGTAGTTTCTAAAAGATTGGAAAGTAGGGTTATAGAAGAAGTTAATGGAATAAAGGAATTAAATGGGACATTAAGAAATTATCAACTTACTGGTGTAAATTATTTATTATCTTTAAGTGAAATGAATTTTGGTGGGATTTTAGCCGATGAAATGGGCCTTGGAAAGACTATTCAAGTAATTGCATTTTTGTTACATAAGAAAAATAAGAGGTCATTAGTAGTTACACCAACTTCCCTTATATATAATTGGAAAGAAGAGTTTGAAAAGTTTGCACCAAGTTTAAATGTTGGAATTATTCATGGAAGCAAAAGTGCTAGAAATAAAATATTAGATAATAAAGAAGATTATGATGTTCTTTTAACTACTTATGGAACAATTAAAAACGATATAGAATTTTATAAAAATGAAATTTTTGATTATTGTATTATAGATGAGGCACAAAATATTAAAAATCCAAAAGCACAAAATACTAAGATAATTAAAGAGATAAATGCAAAAGTAAAATTTGCATTAACAGGTACTCCTATAGAAAACTCATTAATTGAATTATGGTCAATTTTTGATTTTATAATGCCAGGATATTTATTTGATGAAAAGAAATTTAAGAAGAAGTTTGTTAATAGAAGTGAAAAGGAAATTGAGGAGTTAAGGTCTTTAATAAAACCATTTATATTAAGAAGATTAAAAAGAGATGTTATAACTGAATTGCCTGAAAAGATTGAGAAAAAGTATTATGTTCCAATGACTAGTGAACAAAAGTTAGCTTATAAAAATTATATGAAAGAGGTTAAGTTAAAGTTAAAAACTGGAGAAGATGATAATATAACGATTTTCTCTTATTTAACACGATTAAGACAGATATGCCAAGATCCTATTTTAGTTAATAAAGATTATACTGGTGATAGCGGAAAGTTAAATATTGCTCTTGAGATAATAGAGGAAGTTATAGAAGATAATAATAAAATGTTAGTATTTTCTCAATTTACTTCAGTATTAAAAAAGATAGAAGAGGAATTAAATATAAGAAAAATAAAAAATAAATACTTAGATGGATCTACTAGTGCTAAGGAAAGAATAAAACTTGTATCAGAGTTCAATGAATGTAAGGAACCAGAGATTTTCTTAATTTCCTTAAAAGCAGGAGGAACAGGACTTAACTTAACATCAGCAAAGTTTGTTATGCATATGGATCCATGGTGGAATCCTGCAATAGAGGACCAAGCAACAGATAGAGCTCATAGAATAGGACAAAAAAATATAGTTGAAGTAATTAAGCTTATTGCTAAAGATACCATTGAAGAAAAAATTATTCAGCTACAAGAAGATAAACGAGAAATAATAAATAGTGTTATGAGTGATGACAGTTTAAATATAAATAATATTGCTAAATTAACAAATGAAGAAATTTTGGAGTTATTTAGATAGAGCAATATAATTTACTTTTAATAAAAAAGATATGTTGAGAAAAAATTAATATTTGAGATAACTTTTTAAGTTTAATATAAAAGTAAGGCTTCGTTAGTTATTATAAAAACTTATGAGGCCTTATTTTATTTTAAATAAAATAATAATTGCAAAAAATGTAGGTATTTTATCACAAAAAATATATGTATTGAGTATTTTAGATTAATGATATTATGATGATATTCTTATAAAAGGAATGAATAAAATATTAAAATGTAAACGATGTTTAAAAGATTTTATTATAATATCTGGAGGTAAATAAAATGAAATATAATAATCCTGTAATTAAGGGATTTTATCCTGATCCAAGTGTTTGTAAAGTTAAAGATACATATTATCTTGTATGTAGCTCGTTTCAATATTTTCCTGGGGTTCCCTTATTTGAAAGTAAGGATCTTATTAACTGGAATCAAATAGGTCATTGTTTAACTAGAAAAAGCCAAGTACAACTTGATAAAATAAATAGTTCAGGTGGTATTTTTGCACCTACTATAAGATATAATAATGGACGATTTTATATGACAACAACAAATGATACCACACATGAGAATTTTTATGTATGGACAGATGATATTTATGGTGAATGGTCAGAACCTATATATGTAGATCAAGGAGGAATTGATCCATCTTTATATTTTGAGGATAATAGAACCTATTTTATGAGTAATGGATGTGATGATTATGGAGTAAGTGGTATTGTTCAATGTGAAATTGATATTGAATCAGGTAAAAAGCTTACACCAAGTAGAACAATTTGGACAGGTTCTGGTGGTCGTTATATTGAAGGACCTCATATGTATAAAATAAATGGGAAATATTATCTTGTAGCGGCCGAAGGTGGAACTGAGTTTGGACATATGGTTACATATGCATGTGGAGATTCTATAGATGGTTATTTTGAAGGATATTATAATAATCCAGTTTTGACAAATCGTAATTTAGGTGGCTATGAAATACAGGGAGTAGGACATGGTGATTTAATTCAGGATAATGATGGTAACTGGTGGATGTTACATTTAGGATTCCGTCAAAGTGGACAATGGGAAGCTTATCACCATTTAGGACGTGAAGTTTTTCTAACTCCAATTACATTTGGCGAAGATGGTTGGTTTACAGCTGGTAATAATGGTACAACTTTAAAGTCTTTTGATTTAAAGTGTATTAATAGTAATATTGTACAAAATGAGAAAAAGTCTTATACATTTGAAAATACTGAGTGGAATAAGGAATGGTGTTATATACGTATACCTAATTTAGAAAATTATATCTTTGATAAAAATAAATTAATATTAAAAGGTACTAAAATTACACTTGATGATATAGACTCACCAACATTTATAGGTCTTAGACAAAAGGATTTTAATGCAAATATAACATGTGATGTAGCTGTTTCTAATGGGGAGGCAGGCATAACTATATATATGGATGAAAATCACCATTATGATTTGGCAATAAGAGAATGCGATAATGGATATGAGGTAATTGAAAGATTAAATGTTGGAGATATTAAATCGGTGGAAAAGTCTGTATATATAGAAAAAAATAATAAAGTTACTCTTATTATAGAAGCTAAGAATAGTTATTACAGCTTTGGATTTAAAACTAAAGACAAAAAGATTAATTTAGGAACTGCTAAAACAAGATATTTATCATCAGAGGTTGCTGGCGGTTTTACTGGGGTTATGATTGGGTTATATGCATGGGATAAAGAAAAAAATAATCATGCTGAATTTACAAACTTTAAGTGTCTATACATTTAAAAATATTTATATGTTTGTAAAATATTTTTAAGGATAATGTTATAACAAAAAAATTTTTATATATAAGAAATTAATAGGCTTAGATTTAAAATGACTGGCAGTTATTTTAAATCTAAGCCCTATTTTATTTATTTAATTGAATAAAAATAAATTTAAAAGTTTTATTGACTTTGAGTTAACTCTAAGGAGTATGATTATAATGTTGTAAGAATTTGATAAAGAATTACTTGGTACTACTTATTAAAAGTATAAGCTATATCATGAATTTATTAAAGGAGAGGATATATATGACCATAAATAATAATGATAATAATTTAAGTGTTTTTAAAATTGGAGAGCCATTGCCTGAAATGTTTGCTAAGTATTTTATAGGGAATGCGCATTTAAATATGCTAACAACTGAAGGAGTTAGTATTGGAAATGTTACTTTTGAACCAGGATGTCGTAATAATTGGCATATCCATCATAAGGGAGGTCAAATTTTGCTTGTTACTGGAGGAAGAGGATATTATCAAGCTTGGGGTGAGGAAGCAAGAGAGTTAAAGGCAGGAGATGTTGTTAATATACCAGCAGAAGTTAAGCATTGGCATGGAGCAGCAAAGGATAGTTGGTTTTGTCATCTTGCTATTGAAGTTCCTGCAGAAGGTGCAAGTAATGAATGGCTTGAAGCAGTAACTGATGAAGTATATGGAAAATTGAAATAGAAAAGAATATATAATTTGATAGCAATTTAGCTGAATCAGAAATTAAAAAAAAGATTCAGCTATTTTTATAATTTATAGGAGGATCGTTATGGAATATGTAAAGTTAGGAAATACAGGATTAGAAGTATCAAAAATTTGTTTAGGGTGTATGAGTTTTGGAGACCCTACAAAATGGATTCATAGTTGGGTGCTAAATGAAGAAGATTCAAGAAAAATTATCAAAAAATCATTAGATTTAGGAATTAATTTTTTTGATACTGCAAATGTATACGGATTAGGAGCAAGTGAAGAGATACTAGGAAGAGCTCTAAAAGATTATGCAAATCGTGATGAAATCGTAATAGCAACAAAAGTCAGTGGAGCTATGGGGGAAGGTCCGAATAGTTCAGGGTTATCTAGGAAGGCTATTATAAATGAGGTTGAAAAATCTTTAAATCGCTTAGGGGTTGATTATATTGATATTTTATATATTCATAGATGGGATTATGAAACACCTATTGAAGAAACAATGTGTGCTCTTAATGATTTAGTGAGGGCTGGAAAAGTTCTTTACTTAGGAGCTTCATCTATGTATGCATGGCAGTTTGCAAAAGCTCAATATATAGCAGAAAAGAATGGCTGGACAAAATTTTCAGTTATGCAAGGACATTATAATTTATTATATAGGGAAGAGGAAAGAGAAATGAATTCCTTATGCAATGATATGGGAGTGGCGTTAGTTCCATATAGTCCTTTAGCAGCTGGTCGTTTGACACGTGATTGGGAATCAGATTCAAAAAGATTTAAAGAAGATAATATTGCAAAAGGAAAATACGATAAAACTGAAGGGCAAGATAAAATTATTGTTCAAAGAGTTTCAGAAATTGCTAAAAAATATAATGCAACAAAATCACAAATTGCAGTTTCATGGTTATGGAGCAAAGGGGTTACTGCACCTATTGTTGGAATAACAAAGGAAAAATATTTAGATGATTTTGTAGGAGCATTAGATATTAAATTAACTGATGAGGATATTAATTACTTAGAGGAAGCTTATGTACCACATAATATTGTTGGACATAAGTAAAAGTTATAAAGCAGATTAGAACATGTAGAGAAATTATGGTAATATAAATGATATAGAATTAATTTGCTAAATTTAGGAGGAAAAAATGAGTAATAATCTTAGTATTAATAAGGAATTTTTATTAAAAACAGCAAAAGATATACTAGAGTTTAATAGTCCTACAGGTTTTTGTTTTGAAATTATGGATAAGATAGAGGAAATTGTTAAGTCTTTTGGATATAAGTTTGAAAGAAATAATAAGGGCTGTGGAATAATTACAGTGGAAGGACAAAATAATGAAAAGACAGTTGGGCTTTGCGCGCATGTAGATACATTAGGAGCTATGGTGAGATCTATAACAGCAAATGGAACTTTAAAGTTCACAATATTAGGAGGACCTATAGTACCAACATTAGATAGTGAGTATTGTAAAATAAGAACAAGAGACGGGAAAGTTTATACAGGTACTTTTTTAAGTACTAGTCCAGCGGCACATGTTTTTGAAGATAGCAAAAGTAAAACTAGAGATGAAAAAAACATGGAAGTTAGAATTGATGAAATAGTAAAAAATAAGGAGGATGTTTTAGCATTAGGAATTGCTCCGGGAGATTTTATATTTATTGATCCAAAGACTACTATTACTGAAAGTGGATTTATAAAATCAAGATTTATTGATGATAAAGGTAGTGTAGCAGCAATAATTGCACTATTAGAAATGATGCATAGAGAAAATTTAAAACCTAAATATACTGTAAAAATTGTAATTTCAACATACGAAGAGGTTGGACATGGTTCAGCTTCTATTCCAAGTGATATTAGTGAAATGATTGCAGTTGATATGGGATGTATAGGAGATGATTTATCTTGCACAGAGTATGATGTATCAATATGTGCAAAAGATTCCAGTGGACCTTATGACTACAATATGACTACTGAGTTAATTAACTTAGCTAAAGAAAATAATCTAAGTTATGCTGTAGATATATATCCAATGTATGGTTCTGATGTAAGTGCTGCTTTAAGAGCAGGAAATGATATAAGAGGAGCACTTATAGGACCAGGTGTTCATGCTTCTCATGGTATGGAAAGAACACATGTGAAGGCACTTGAAAATACGATAAAATTATTAGCATTATATTTATTATAATAAAGGTATTAATAAAATATATATTATTAGAGAGTTAGTGTTTTAAAAATAAGCATTAACTCTTTTTTTTACTCTAAAGTTAAAAAGGAATAAAATTAAATTGAAGGTTTAGAATTTTTTTGTCTGTTAATAATTACAAATGGTGATAACATGAATAATATTTATAAGATATTAATTAAAAATTCCAGCAAAAAAATAGTAGATGACTTCGATTTTAGAATGTGGAAAAATAATAATTCTAAAAGTAATATAATAAGCAAATGTCCATATTGTGAAAGCAAGGAAATTATTAAATATGGAAACTATAGAAGTATTCAAAGATATAAATGTAAAGAGGAAAGCTGCGGAAGAACCTTTACTAATAATATTTATAATAAATTTAGATATTCTAAAAAGTTTAAGGATAAATGGAAGGAATATTTTGAACTATTAAATAAAGGTTTAACTATAAGAGAATGTGCTGCAGAATTGAACATAACTATTGTTACAGCTTTTTTTTGGAGACATCGCTTTTTATATGATATAAAAAGTAAAAATTATATTGAAAAAATAAGCTCTTATGTAGAGTTAACAAAAATGGTAGTAACTGAAAACTTTAAGGGTTCTAGAGATATTAAAAATAAAAAAAGAGATAAAATTACAGTTGTTAATGCTTTAAATGATTCTATAGATATAATACCAATTATTGCAGCAAGAAAACATTTGGGGTTTTATGAAATTAGGGATAATATCATACCTAGATTAGATAGAAGGGCTTATGTTGAGGGGATTACTGATGGAAGACTTAAAATCTTTGCTAAAACATTTAATGAAATAAATAAGGTACAACTTAAAAAAGTTAAAGAAAAAACTATTGATATACAATATTCAATTAAAGCTAAAAAGTGGCTTAGTAAATTTCGAGGAGTAGCAACTAAATATTTAGACCATTATTTAAGTTTAAGATTATTTGAGTATAAAAATGAATTTGAAATTAAAAATAATTTATTTTTAAGTGAAAAAATAAAACTTGAGCTTTGTTTAAAACCAGAAATAAATACATATATTTCTTGGAAAAATATAAAATCAAAAATATTGTCAGTATAGTAGTTTATAAAAAAATATAGAAATTAAGTTATGAAAGTATTTTTATAGAGAGTTTATTGCTTGACCATTTTTTTTATTAATAATGGTCTATTTATAATGTATAAATTTATATTGATTTAAAGTTTTATTATGCAATAAAGTTAAAAACCTAGAGATTTATTTTAAAGTAATAATATATTAATTAATTCTATATAAGTCTGTTATACTAAATTGTTGATAACAATAATTT